>JBGSTF010000345.1:0-186376 GCA_041736645.1 Oligoflexus sp.
GGAAATGCTTGTACCGGAAATGGCCAATGCTGTTCAGGAAAATGCTATTAAAAATGCTTATAGCTTTCTGGTTCTAGGGCTCCAGCGAATAACGGCATCAAAATCGGGAGTATTTACAAAATAGGCTGAGTGCTGCGTGGCCTGCGATTGTATGGGTATATTTGGAATAATTCCATAGGCTTGGCTGATGAGTGGGTAGTCGCTGAGCTGCTTGCCTTCGGGCATAATCAGACCTTGAATGGCGGATCCAGCAATATCATCGAGACCTTCAAAGGGGTTTTCCTTATTTCGAGAGTACTCTTTCGCTTCCCACTTCTCTTGGTAATACATAAAACCCAAGACTATATTGGAAAATTCTTTGATGGCGAGGGCAAGACTCTGATCGCCTGGGGACGTTTCAAGCATGCTTCGAAATATGACTTTGGCAGGTTCGATGTTTTTAGGGTTGAGAGATTCCATATTGTTTGAAAAATCTTCTATCATCGCCCTCTCAGGCTCAGACCAAGTCACGTCGAAGCCAATCCATTTGACTCCTAACTTTTTCAAGTTAGCGAAGGCCTGACCATAATAGCGCCGAGAAAAGGGAAATCGTCCAAACTGAACGAGCGATTTGGCATCAATCGCCAGAATTCCGACTTTCGTTGGCGATTTGTCTGGACCTCGGTACTTGAACTTTAAATCAAGCACTTTGGCTTCTATCAGGTAGATAAGGTCGTCGGTGCCAAAAACCTTTTTAGCCCCGAGATGCCGATAATGGTTCAACAAAGCAAACTCGCTCCCGGCGATGATCACAAAGCAAATCGCGATGAGATACCAGCTTTTCTTGAGATTTCGGGCAATCTTGTGCAAGAGTTTGGTCATTGGTTGGTTCTACCCAAGTGTGTACGGTTTTCGAAATCGCCAGCTCACCTACTGCCGCTGATTATAACATGATAATAAGGTCTCTCTGTTTTCATGAAAGATCAGGCCAAAGAGATCTTAAAGACTGTAGCCAATCCGAATGATTCCATAGTAAGGCCGGAACTGGGCATCCAGTTCAGTCTGAATTCGCTTATCAGTCGTCGAACCTGTAAGAAATTTGGTGATATCATCGAGATCACTGTTGCTTTGGTAGTTGATTGATGTAGAGAGGGGAAGTCCGACACCGAGCCAATCGACTCCCAAGTACACACCTTTCCAAATTTCCCACTCGCTGCCTATGGAAATTTCCAGTTGGATCAGCTGCGCTTTGAAATCGCTGGAAATCGAACCATCCTCAACGCCAGCTCCTTCCCAACCATAGGAACCTGTGACTTGACTGAAACTCAGGCCCGCCGTTGCATAGAGCCGACGATTGCTAAAGAAACGGGCGAGGGCTTTGACATGCGTTAGGTCTGAGCGAAGAAATTCATCGGTCTCGGGATTCTTTGATTCGGTAAGCTTGGCCTGAGTCTTTGTCACCTGCGCGCCCCAGTCCATCCATGTCAGCTGACGGTGGATGTATTCTGCCCCGATGCCAGCACCCAAATAGTTCACAATACCTAGCAATCCAAATTGATGGGCAATCGGCCTCGCCACTGGCACAGCAAAAGGATCGTCTCCCCAAATATTGAGATCCCCCTTTTCTTCAGGGATTGGCACTTGAAAACGGCTGTTTGGCGTTGGAATCGGTGCTGTTGTTGGACGGGGTGGTGGAGGCTGAACCACCCGCGGTGCTGGGGTTGGAATGGGCGCCACAGCTGGCGCAAACGGAGTAGATTTTGCCGGAGCAGCGCGTACGACCGGGGCTGGCTTTTTTGCTTTGCTGGGTTTAGCAGGCTTGATAACTTTCTTGGACTTCACCGGTTTTTTCGGGGGAGATTTCTTGGCCTGCATCTGAACCACAGGCGCATCGCCTGACTCTGGGGCCGAATCCTCCCCATCTGTTGGTGGCGGCCCAGGAGCTTCGCTGTCGCCTTGCTTTGCCTGGGCCAGAATGATATCACCCGGAGAGGACTCCTGACAGAAAAGACGGGACTGTGGTAGCAAAAGCCAGCCCATGGCAGCGCTGATGAGGGCGAACAGCGTTCGGCACGTCACGGGGAGCCTCCAAGAAACCAGTTGCGCGGTATTGATATTCTCCAGGATAAGAAAAAAAAGCCCACTGCGCAAACGATCCATGGAGCATTTATGGAAAAGATCACGGTTGTTGGTCTGGGAAACATGGGAGCAGCCCTGGTTCGCGGTCTGCAGAAATCCGCAGAAAAAATCCCTTTGCCCATCGACGTTTTCGATGTGGATCAGCAGCGAATCGACCAAGTTGTGGGTCCCGGACCGGTCAAAGGCCTTAAGCAGCTCAGCGACGCGCAAAAGCACCGAAACATTCTGATTCTTTGCGTAAAACCTCAGGATTTGCCAACCGTGTCCAAAGCCTTTTCAGGACAATTGGATAAAGACAATCTGATTATCTCTATTCTCGCGGGCAAAAGAACCAGCACGATAGCCGAAGAGCTCCGTTATGAGGGTCCTATTGTTCGTGCTATGCCCAATATTGCTGCAGTGATAGGCGAAGCCGCGACAGGGATGTGTGCGAATGAAGCCTCTGACAGCAAGCATAAAAATTACGCCGAACAGATCTTTAAAGCCGTTGGTGAAGCCTACTGGACCAAGGAAATCCTAATGGATGCCGTCACGGGTCTGTCCGGCAGCGGTCCTGCTTATATCTATATGGTGATTGAAGCCTTGGCCGACGGTGGCCTCAAAATGGGGATGCCGAAAGACCTAGCGCTTAAGCTCGCGACCCAGACCGTGTTGGGGGCAGCAGCCATGGTGAAAGCCACAGGTTTGCATCCTGCCATTCTCAAGGATCAGGTGACGACTCCAGCTGGCACTACGATTTCAGCCTTGCACGAGTTGGAGGAGCGGGGTCTACGATCTATGTTCGTAAGCGCCGTGGAAAAAGCCACTCTGCGATCACTGGAATTGGGCAAGAATAACTAAAGCGAGAGATGATCAAAGCGGACAAACCATTCTCCAGAAAGGGCGTCCTCGCGAACGCGAGCTTCGACTTCATAGGTTTGGCGAATGATGTCCGGAGTGAAAATTTCAGGACTGGAGCCACTGGCAATCAACTGGCCTTTGCGCAGAAAGACCATGTGAGTGGCCAGATCCCGTGCTGAGTAGAGATCGTGATGGGAAAGAATGAGAGTTTTGCCTTCCCTGCGCATATCTTGGAACAGACGGATCATCTGCAAACTCGCATCAATGTCGAGATTGGCAAAGGGCTCGTCAAAAAGCATGATGGGTGTGTTGGTGGCCAGTGCCCTGGCAATATCCACTCGGGTTTGTTCCCCGCGACTTAGGCTGTTGTACACCCGCTTGGCAAACTTCTGCAAGCCGAGGCGCTCAAGAGCATCCTGGGCGAAACGCTTGTCATCAGCCCCCGGAAAACCTTGATGATGGGGGTAGCGTCCCATGATCAGCATATCCCAAACGGTAAAGGCAAATGGAAGGGACGAGCTGAGGGGCATCCAGGTCAGCAGTTTAGCCGTATCGTGCCTTGGTTTTCGGCTGAGGGATTCTCCCGGATGACCGATGAACACCTCGCCACTGTGTGCTTCCAAAACTCCAGCCAAGCAACGCAGGAGCAATGTTTTGCCAGCTCCATTGGGCCCTAAGATCAGGCTAATTTCCCCCTGGGGCAGGATTAATTGGAGTCGATCCAATAAAGGCCGGCCTGATGCTGAGAGGCTTAGGTTTTTTACCTGAAGAGCTGCGATCATAATGCACTTTTCCTTCGACGCTGATACAGCATCCACAGAAAGAAAGGTGATCCCAGAAGTGAAATGAGCACGCCCACCTGAATCTCTTGGGGTGGGATAATAATGCGGGCTAAAAGGTCGGCGAGCATCAAAAGGCTCATGCCATTGATAACGGAGAGACTGAGGAGATGCCGGTGATCGGGGCCAACCATTATGCGACTCAGATGGGGAACGACGAGCCCGATGAATGGCATCATTCCGGCAAGGGAGACCGAACTTGCAACGAGCACGGAAATCAAAATCACAGCCTCTGTTCGTAGTCGCTTGAGGTCAAGACCCAAAGTTTGAGCGATGTCGGTGCCCAGGCTGAGTATATTGAATCGATAGGCGAGTCGACGAGCCCAGACAATGCCGAGGATAATGGGTGAAGCAGCTACCATCACGTGATCCCAGGTCTTGCCGCTGAGAGTCCCGAGCATCCAATTCATCATTGCTGGCGCTTTATCAAAATCATTCAGTGACAGCGACAAAACGAAGGAGGTCAATGCGGTCAAGATCCCGCTCAGAGCAAATCCAACCAGGAGCAGGTCCTCAATGGGGAAGCTTCGTGTGTCGCGCACAAATCGAAGCAAGAGGACAGTTGTTCCCAAGCATCCCATCATGGCAAAGATGGGCAAAGACCAAGGGCTCAGGCTGTTCAAGCCCCAAAAAAAAGCCAGGATAGCTCCCAGAACGCCGCCGCTACTGATACCGATCACTGAGGGGCTGGCAAGTGGATTGCGAAAAAGTCCCTGAGTCAATACTCCGGCAGCGGCCAAGGCGCCACCAACTAAACATGCCGCCAACACCCTTGGGAGTCGAATATCCAGGAGGATACGTCGCAGCATTTCATCGTCACTTCCGCCTAGCGGCACGAGGTTCCAAGGATAGGCCTTGGCTCCACCAAATGACCACGACAGGACGAAGACAGCCACAAAAAAGGCTGTAGCGCCCAGTCGAGCATGCGGAAGGTGGCGTGTAAGGGCTCCCAAGTATCAGGCTCCTGAGGACTGTTCCTCGCAATATGTCCTAATAGCACCGCAGGTTCGGGATAAGAATGCCGCGAGCTGCAGGTCATTCCAATACGGATATCTGGGTAGAAAGGCAACGATTGTCCTGGGGACGGAGCCAGTTGCAGTGCCTCAGATGCTGGAAAGGAGGACGGGGTATGCCCTAAGGCCTTTTCGTGAAGCGAAAATAAATTCATAAGTAATTGATATTTAATATAAAAGAAAGAAAATGGGGGTCTGAATCAAAATTTCCTTGATCTAAGCCAAAAAGTTGTACCAAATATCGCCAAAATGACTTATATTGGGCCCGTGGATCTTCCCCCCCTCTTTCTGCGGAGTTGCTCATGAACAAAAAAAGAATCTTATCTGCTCTTGTCCTTGGAAGTCTGACCTATGGCGCATGGCTCGCCTACGACCTGCGAAACAACGCTAAGTCGGCTCAGAAGAATGCCCCGCTCGCTGCCCCTGCAAACCTCACTCAAGACTTTGAGAAGCAAGAGCTTCAGCCTACTCAGGTGCTGAACAAGCCGTTGCCAGTCAAGTCTCGTCGAGCACAGGCTCGGAAGTCAGTGAAGACAAGCCCTGTGTCCTCAGAGTCGACTGAAATAGCCGCAGCGAAAGTAGAGCCAGAGCCTAAAGCAGAGGTTCCTATGCCGCGAGCTTGGTCCGGTCAATTTGAAAAGAGGAATCGTGGCTTCGTCAAAGAAGAATGTGACTTGGATCGTCCTTGTTCACCTAGGGGGCGCGATGGAGTCCTGTTGGTGGGAGCTGCACTCGCCTTGAACAGCTGGCAACCTCAGTTTGACAAGATCCTGAGTATCGGCTCATACCGCGAGCGGACACCACTTCTAGTCTATAAATAAGACATCAAAGATCACGGCGCATCCCGCGCCGTGGCCACAATTGCTCGCCTTCTCCACACCCAGCCTTGCATTGCCTCATCTTTTTGCTATCTTTGAAGATTGATGTCAGTCACATGACCTCTTCAAGGAATTTTCTCATGATTGAAGTTCGTTCGATCAGTAAGTTTTACGGCAACATGCGAGCAGTCGAGGGACTGAGCTTTACCATCAATGATGGTGAAATCGTCGGTCTGCTCGGTTTGAATGGGGCAGGCAAAAGCACGATTCTCAAGGTGCTTGGTTGCTTCCTTGTCCCATCCCATGGTGATGCCAGGGTGGGTGGCTCGTCAGTTTTGGATGCTCCCGATGAGGTCCGTCGCATGATTGGGTACCTGCCTGATACACCGCCGCTCTACAACGAGATGCGCACCAGGAGCTATCTAAACTTTGTGGCACGCTTGAAAAACGTAGCCTCCGAGCAGGTTCCGTCGTTCGTCGAAGAAGCCATGAAGAAAACCAATCTTCATGAAGTGGCCGATGTTCGTTTGGGCGAGCTTTCTCATGGCTTTCGGCAAAGGGTAGGTATTGCCCAAGCTTTGGTCCATAAACCCCGCGTATTGATTCTGGACGAGCCCATCAACGGTTTGGACCCCATTCAAATTGTTGAGATGCGCGACATGATTCTGTCCTTGAAAGGACAGCATACCGTAATTCTTTCCAGTCATATCCTGTCTGAAATCACGAAAACCTGTGATCGCATCCTCGTGCTCGATCGGGGCCGCCTTGTGGCAGAGGGGACCGAGTCCCAGCTGCGTGGTCAGGTCAAGCAAGGTCTGGAGGTCCGGGTTGAATTGGAAACCTACGATGCAGCTGTTGCGCAGGCTTTGCGCAGTTTGGGCGGCGTTGTGGATATTCGTGAAGAACGGAGTGTTGGTATTTATTTGGACATACACTGCGCCAGCGATATTCGGGTCGACATAGCAAAGACTGTGGTGCAGGCCGGAGGAAGGCTCATTGCCTTGGGTAAAAAAGAGGCGGAATTGGAGACCTTGTTCCTCAAACTGATCAAGACGGATGGAGCAAAGCCATGAATAAAATCTGGTTGATCGCCCAAAGGGAGCTGGTCTCCTACTTCACGACCTGGATGGGCTACATCATCATTTTTGCAGCGCTCTTGATTGACGGTCTGCTGTTCAATACCTTTGCCATTGGTGATGAAGCTAAGTTTTCAAGCGATGTTTTGAAAGATTTTTTCTTCTTTTCCAGCGGCATTGGCATGGTGGCGGCGATTTTTCTGGCGATGAGACTGCTCGCCGAAGAAAAGCAGACAGGGACCATCGTTCTCTTCTATACCTCTCCTATTAGCGAGCGACAGCTCGTCTATGGTAAATTTCTTTCCTCACTCTTGATGTTTATCATTCTGCAAGTCCTCAGCATCTATCTGCCCAGTTTGATTTTCCTCGAGGGAAAGGTTTCGTTTGGTCATGTTCTAGCAGGATACTTGGGCGTAACCCTTCTGGGGGCCGGCGTACTTTCCGTTTCGCTCTTTGCCTCTGTGGTGTCGCCGAATCAATTGATTGCTGGAATTTCGGCAGCTGCCATGACCGTTTTCTTCCTGCTCCTCTGGCTCTTGTCGTACCGAGTCGACGAACCCTTTCGGGAGATATTTGCATATATGGCGATTCACAATGAAAGGTTTCGACCGTTTTCGACGGGAGTGTTGCATACAAAAGATGTGATTTATTACTTAAGTATGATGTTCTTCTTTCTCGAATGTTCGATCAAATCACTTGAGACACGGAGGTTGCAAGGCTAATGAATGGACTCAGCGCACTGCGCATACCTCTCTTTCTATTGGGTTCTGTGATTGTATTCATTGCTGAACGGTATTTGGGGACCTACGGCTTTTATAGGTGGGTCATCGGTGCTGGACTTTTCGTCGAACTGTTGGCCACGCTGCTGACTTTCCTTCTATATAAAAGATCCTTGGCTCAAGGCTTTCCCGCAGAGGCCAAGTCATGGCTTCTGGCCTTGGCGTGGAAAGTGCTTGTCATGGTCGGAATTGGACTCTTTTTTGTTTACCGATGGCGGATTGGCACAAGTCTCAATCCGGATTCAATCGGCTTGAAGTTCTTGCTGGTGCTTTGGCTCAGCGCCGTCTTTCTCGGCAGCTTCATGGGCTTGGGAGTGGAACTCAGCCGCCGCAGCAATGGTGAAGGTGAGAACGCGGAGCCTCATCGGCTGGCCTATAGCGCTAAAATCTGGGTGTGTATTGGGCTGCTCTTCATGGGCTTGGCGGCTCTCAACTACGGATCAGCCAAGAAAGATAAAGTCTTTGACCTGTCTTACTTCAAATCGACCAAGCCCGGTGAGTCTACTTTGAAAATAGTTGATGGACTGACAGCGCCCGTCAAGGTCGGCGTCTTTTTTGCGAAGGATAGCGAAGTCGCCAGTTTTGCGAAAGAGTATCTGGACATCTTGGGCAAAAGAAATCCCAACCTGCAGCTAGAATATTATGACAAAGATTTCTATCCAGCTCAGGCAGAAGAATTTCGGGTCTCGAAGAATGGGCAAATCGTTCTTTCCAGAGATCAGAAGCGTCAGCGCATTGATGTTGGCGACAAGCTCGAAAATGCTCGGAAAAAATTAAAGACCTTGGATAGTCAGTTTCAGAAGGCCCTACTCCAACTCACGTCCGAACAAAGCAATATCTATTTCACTGCCAGTCACGGTGAAATGGGCTGGAGTATTGATCGACATGCTCCCCTCCGGTCTTTGAAGAATTTGGAGACTGTGCTACGTTCACAAAATTTGAGTCCAAAGTCTCTCTCCAACACTTTCACAGCGATTCCGGAAGATGCCGCTGCGGTGGCTGTGGTCGGGCCGACATCTGGTTTTACTAAAGAAGAAGTGGAGACTCTTCGTGAGTATCTCAACAAGGGTGGAAAGCTTTTGATCGCGCTCGATGTGGAATCAGCCGGAGAGCAGGCTGAAGATTCGATTGTTGCCGAGCAAAATGAACTGCAGGGTTTGCTTTCCGAACTTGGAATTCAGTTCAAGAAGGAGCGTCTGGCCAATGATCGTGAGTACGTGCGCTCAACTCGGCAAAAGTTCGACCATCTTTTCCTCTACACGAACAGCTTCGGCAGTCATGAGTCCGTTTCAACTTTGACACGCAATGATGAGAAGCTGAATGTCCTTGCTTTGCAGTCGGGTTATCTGGTCGTTGAACAAGCCACGAAAGGCTGGCAGTCTACTTCAACTGTCATGACCTTACGCAGCACCTTCGTCGATAAAAACAAAAACTTTGAATATGATCCGGACGAGATTCGCGCCGCCTATCCGATTGTGGCTGCTGCGGAGAAGGTCTTACCCGAAGGCAAGAAGGCCCGAGTGATTGTCCTTGCCGATGCCAGTATGCTGGCGGATCCACCGCTTTACTACAATGGGAATCAATGGATGGCTTTGGATTCCTTTCGTTGGCTAACCGATCGCATGAACACAGCAGGCGCCATAGAGTCCGAGGAAGATGTGAAGATCCAGCATTCCAAAGGTCGGGAACTTATTGTCTTTCACGGTTCGATCTACTTGGCACCCTTTCTGGTTTTGGGACTGGGATTCTTTGCCAATCGTCGAAAGAGGGGGCGTGCATGAAAGTTAAAATCCTACCCTACATTGTGTTCTTTTTGGCCTCACTGGCCTTTGCTTGGTATGCATCCAAGCCGACATCAGAAAGTGATGCAGCAGGCAAGGAATGGTTGAGTCTCAATAGGGCCAGCATTCAAAAGATCTCCTACTCAGACGAAACTTCCAAGGTGACGGTGACCAAAGATGCAGGAGCTTTCGATGCATTTTGGATTGATTCGACAGAGAAGAAAAAGGAAGGAGAGCAGGAAGTCGAGGTTAAAGAGCGCTACCTCGTTGGTGAAAGGTTGAATGAACTGCTCAGTGGCTTGACTCCCTTTCGAGCCGAAAAGTTGATCGGCGAAGCGGATAAAGTCAATCTCGCCGATTTCGGTTTGGATAAACCAACCGGAACCTTCGAAGTTCAGTATGGAGAAGGTAAGACCTTTAGTCTTTCTATTGGCAAGAGGAGCTTTCAGTCGCCACACGTCTTTGTCCTAGATAAGGAAAAAAACATGGTGCTACTGGTCGAGCGGAAAGTCATGAGCTTGCTCGAAAAGCCTAAGGCGCGGATGGCACTGGTGAAGCCCTTCAGCTTTGCCGAAGCTGATCTTGCTGAGGCTCAGTTGAGTGTGGATAAGAAGTCTGAAAAATTTTTCCGAAAGCAGCAGGCTGAGAATAAGAACTGGTTTGCCGAAAGCAAAAAAGATGCTCCTTCCGAGGCCTTCCGCAATTGGTTGGATAAACTTTTGAAATTGCGCGTCGAAGGATACCCAGACGATGCCCAAAAAGAGACTTTGGGCAAGTTGGAACCAAAATTCACCCTGCAATTGAAAAGCGATAGGGAGCAGCTTGATACTTGGTCGATTCTCGAAGAGCCAGGAACTCCAAGCAAATACTGGCTCAAGACTATGAAACTGCCAGTTCCGGTTCTGATCGATGCGACCAAGGTCCCTGTTCTTCTTAATGATTTAAAAGCTTTGGTCCCCTAATACTCAAGACTTCGGGCGGTCCGGCCCCATCCTTTGCCGGTCCGCCCTGCAATACCCGGCAAAGATTTCCCCTCAAGTATGCGTGTCGCTGCATTGAATGCTGAAGAGAGCGTGTGCTAGAATAAAAAAGAGCAGCCTTCCATTCCTATCTGATCCCGATCCGAGCTTAAAAAGATCGGAAAATGGTCAGTTGAATCCAGTGCCTTTGGGCATTGGTTGCCACGTGCTGGCTATCTTATATAAGAGAGCGAGTGTGCAGGCATAGGAGAGGATGCATCTTAAGCCTGGTTGAAGTGGTTCTTCACTCGAAGGCGTTTCTTCGGAGTGTTTCGGAGGGTAATTCATGGGTTTGCGCATCGCGACCAACGTCTCTGCGCTCACTGCTCAAAGGCACTTGATTAACACTCGAAGATTGCTCGATCGTTCCTTGGAACGTTTGTCGAGCGGTTATCGCATCAACAAAGCGGGCGACGACGCCGCTGGCTTGGCCATTTCGGAGAAGTTGCGAGCGAAAACACGAGGCTTGATTCAAGCGCAGCGTAACGCATCGGATGGTATCTCCCTCATTCAAGTCGCTGAAGGCGGTCTTGAAGAAATTCAGAATATTTTGGTTCGCTTACGAGAACTTGGCGTTCAAGCCGCTTCGGATACCATTGGTGGCCAAGAACGACGATATTTGAACGAAGAGTATCAGTCACTTAAAGAAGAAGTGGATCGAATTGCGAATGTGACGGAATTCAACGGCACAGTTCTCTTGGATGGAACCGGTGGAAGTCTAGACTTTCAAGTCAATACCGGTGGACAGAACTTGCTTGGGGTTGACCGTATCACCTTTGATGCTTTCAAGTCTGATGTCAATGCTGACAAACTAGGACTGGAAGAACTGTCCATTGATAGCAAAGTAAATGCTCAACGAAGCTTGAGTATTTTGGACAATGCGATAGAAGACGTTTCGTCGATTCGGGGTGAGTTGGGTGCGATCGATAACCGACTGACTTCGACCATCCGTAACCTATCTGTTTCGATCGAAAACCTCACGGCTGCCAACTCTCGAATCAAAGATGTGGACGTCGCGGTGGAAACATCTGAGTTGACTCGAAACAATATTCTCATGCAGGCCGGTACTGCCGTCCTTCAGCAAGCCAACTCCATCCCAAAAATGGCTCTGAGTTTGCTGCAAAATGCTTAAATAGAATCCAGTCCCCAAATAAAGAGCTTTTGCAGCTCTTCTTTACTTCTTTTTTCGTTCAAGATTTTCACTAATGCCATGGGTACGGTTTCCACCGCCGTTGCTTGCTCTAGAATATCGTGATGCCATGAACCCTTGAGATCAGATGGGGCAAGGAGCATGCACTGAGGAAGGGACATGTCGCGGCGAATGAAGTTGATGAGATCCAAAAGAAAGATTGATTCTTTGGCTCCCCACTCATGGATCACTCCCATCATGTCGTAGCCCTTGCCCACCAGCGCATAGGCGACAATATCTGTCATGTCATAGGCGACGAAAAGATCCAGCCAAGGTATCTGCAGCATCTGCCGGAATTCTTCGATACTTCTTTCCAAAGTAAATGAGACCTTGTGTCGGAGTTCCAGCATTTGCATGAGCATGTCATCGCTGATCTGCTGCCTATCACAATGGACCAGACGGACTTCGGTTTTTTGTTTCTTTGCTGGACGTGATTCGAGGAAATGGAAGTGGAATTCTTGTCCCAGTGACAGGAAACCCAGCTTCTGGTAGAATGAACTTAGGTCGCTCCACAAAAAGAGAGCCTCCAATTGGCTTTCACGAGCGACTTCTTCCACTGCTGTGAGCAGACTACGCATATGTCCATGCCCCCTCCAGCGGGGATCCGTGGCAACGTTGCCCACCAGACCGATCGGAAATTGTTCTTTGCCCAGGGTATCCAAAACCTTGCGAGGCCAGAGATTTGCGTGAGAGCAGAGTTGGTTTTGATAGTCATGGCAAAAACTGAATTGGCGACCCTCCGGAGCCAGGACTATGGGATACTCGCTTTCGATCGGGAAGGGTAGGGGATCGGGTCGCAGGCAGGTTTGCAAAAGTTCATTTCTCAGCTGAAAATGCTTTGATTCATTCGGATGATAGAGCGTCATTGGCCTTTTCCATTTCCTGTCAATAAGGGAGAACGCTTATGGGAATACGCAGCATGCCGGGTGCGACCACTGGCCTGTTCGACCCTAGAATTGTAGAGGGTTTAATTGAGGTTGAAAAGATACCGATTGAAAGCGCCAAAAAGCGTAAAGAAACGGTGGTCACCGAAAGAGATGAATTCAAGAAGCTGACTGACATGGTCAACAACCTGGACAGCACTCTTAACAAGATCAAGACCAAAACCGACTTTTATAAGATGAAACTGGAATCTTCCCATCCCGATATTCTGGATGGGACGGTGACTGGGTTTTCTTTGCCTGGAAGCTATGAATTTGAAGTTCGCGGCATGGCGAAATCAGAAAAGCAGCTGGCCTATGGATTTCCTGACAAGGATCAAACGCCAGTAGGATTTGGCTACATGGTGATTGAACGAGAAGGTCAAGATGATCTGGATATCACCATCGATCCAGGCGCAACTCTTAAAGATGTCGCTGATCGTATCAATGATGCCGATGGCGGCGTCAAAGCTATGGTCATAAACACGAAGTATCAACCGGACTCGTTTCGGTTGCTCGTCATCAGCGAAAAATCAGGCAAAGAATCCCGGATTCGCATCGATGAAGATACAACCTTTTTAGAGTTCAAGGAGCAGGTAGCCGGTCGCAACCTTGATGTTCTTTTTGAAGATGTTCCTGTAACCGATGAAACCAATCAGCTCAAGGAATTGGTGGATGGCGTTGTCTTCGATGTGAAGCGTTCCGAGCCTGGAACCAGGATTCAGGTCTCAGTCGCCTATGATGTCGATAAAACAGTGGAAGCCATCGCTGAATTCGTTAAGAAATATAACGAAGTCAGCAAATTCATCAACGGCCAGTTTGTTGTTGATCAAAAGACCGGGAGAGCAGGAATCTTAGCTGCAGATGGAACCATTAAAACGGTGATGCGGACCCTAAGGACTGGAATTTCTGATCCGGTATTCACGGGTGGAAAGTATCGAACTTTGGCTGATATTGGGATAACGACCAACCCGAAGACAGGCGAGCTCGACTATGCTGAAACTAAAGTAAAAGCAGCATTGGCCGAAGACTACGAAGGTGTCGCCAAGATATTTATTCGAGGCAAAGAGGCTATGGGAGTGGCCGCAAGACTCTCCGAGCTGATCAAAGGGTTGCGGGACGCCCAAAACGGGATACTCAAGAGCAAGACCAGAGCCCTGGACAATATCATCAAAGACCAGGACACCGGTATAGCCAAAAAAGAGGCAGCGATGGCAAGGAAAGAGGAAACAATCAAACGACGGTTTACCAACCTTGAATCGCAGCTGTCCGGTATGAAGGCACAAGGTGATTTTATCGCGCAGCGGTTTGCGGCGAACAATAACAACAACCAGTAAGGAGCTGATTCAAGATGAACAATCCCTACAAGGCCTATCAGAAGACTCACATCACGACCGCCAGTCGTGAAAAAGTCCTTTTGATGCTTTATGAAGGTGCTATCCGCTTTGTCAAACACGCAGAAGTTGCGATGTTAGAGAAAAAGATAGCAGAAAAAGGCAAGCAAATTAGCAAGGCAACGGCCATCCTTTCCGAGCTCATGGCGACTTTGGATTTTAAGGTCGGCGGCCAGCTTGCGATTGATTTGGAAAACCTTTATGTCTTCATGATCGATAAGCTCATCGAAGGCAATATCAATAATGATGTTGAATGTTTGAGGTCGGTTGAAAGTCTTTTGCGAACGCTCTATTCAGCCTGGCAGGACGTTGTGGAAAATCCAAGACCTGACGGTGTTCCCTCGCCGAAATTGCAGCCGGAAGAATACAAAAAATGGGTGGAAGCCAATGGCAATGCTTCGATGAAGCAGGGCGCGAATCAGGAAGCAACCCAGGGAAATGCTCAACAAAAATTGAAGTATATGGCCTGAAAGTCTTTTGGCTCATCGCTTTGCGGACGTGATATCCCGGTCTTAAATTGCCGGGACTATTCTGCCTCCTCATCCCCAGATGTATGTGTTTTCTCAACAATCATCCCAGCCCTCATCTGCGTGTTAATCTGAATAAGAATCGAGGATCGTCATGACTTCGATAGCTTTTCAGAGGGGGTTCTATGGCAATTTCTCAGTCGCTCTACACAGGTGTAACCGGTTTGTCCGTCATGTCTGATAGCATGGCTGTCGTGGCGAACAACCTGGCCAACGCTAACGCCAAGGGCTTCAAGTTCGACAGGGTCGAGTTTGATGATCTTTTGTCTCTTGACTTGGGTAGTGCTGCTGGAACATCGCAGCTTGGTCGTGGTGCAAGATTGAGTCGAGTGCGCACCATCCAGACACAAGGTGGTTTGTCGGTGACAGATCGCTTGACTGACCTCGCGGTGCAAGGAAACGGCTTTTTTGTCGTGAACAATCCCAAAGGGGAAAAGCAAGAAGCTGGAGGACTCTTCTACACGAGGGTTGGAGCTTTCAACTTTGATAAAGATGGTTTTCTATCTGATCCGACCGGCGGCCATTTGCAAGGCTATGAAGCGGATAATGATGGAGTGCTTTCGACCAAGCTGTCTGATATCCGTATTGTGACCAACAATATTCCTCCGCAGCAGACGGAAAAAGTTGTGATGAATCTCAACCTCGATTCACGTGCTGAGGTGGAGCCAGGCGATTTTGATATCAACAATCCGGTCAAGACGAGTAATTTTGGAACTACGGTCAACATCTTTGATAGCCATGGTACCAAGCATGCTATGACCACGTATTTCAAACGCATTCCTGATGATGAAGGAATTTCTTGGCAATGGTTTGCAACGGTCGATGGTAAAGACGTGACGGATGCAGATGGTGAGAAAATTAAGCAAATTGCTGGTGGAACTGTCAAGTTTGACGCCAAAGGCAATCTGCTTGAGGAGCAGTATGATGAGTCGAGCGCAAACTTTAATAAAGGTGCGATCGCCGGACAAAAAATCCTCATCGATTTTGGAAAAAATATTGGCACTGAAGAAGGCAATGGCGTTGGGGCCTCGACCAGCACAGCTTCCTCGTCGATCACAGTCTTTCACAGTCAGAATGGGTATGAAGCGGGTAACATCAAGTCTTTGAAAATAGATTTGGATGGCAAGATCAAAGGTTACTACACCAATGGTATCGAGCGATTGCTAGGCTCAATGGCTTTAGCGACCTTTGAGAATGTAGATGGGTTGATGAAGGCAGGTCGAAATCAATTCTATGCAACCAACGACTCGGGTTCGCCGCGCATCGGGCTTCCCCAATCTGGCGTTCGAGGCTCCATCTATGCTTCGACTTTGGAAGAATCCAACGTCGACATGGCCCAACAATTTGTCGAAATGATTCGCGCGCAGCGGGGTTTCCAAGCGAACTCCCGTTCGATCACCACGACCGATAGTATGATTGAAGAAGTGGTGAACATGAAGCGCTAATAGGATGAATTAACGGATCGACTCTAGGTAACGTAGGCGCGCTTCGATGATCGATCGAACGCGCGCCGCAAATTGTTCGGCGGTTTCCGATGGGGCTGGCCATACTTTCGGCATAACGTCGAGCATAAGGTGAGCCGGCCTCGGAACCCCCGAATTTTTTAGCATCATCTCTCGCGTTCCGCAGAGTACGACGGGAGTCACCGCCACGCCCTCTTCGATTGCCAACCTGAAAGCTCCCACTTTGAATTCACGCAAACGACCATCTTCACTGCGCGTTCCCTCAGGAAAATAGAACATGGATACGCCACGTCTGATCCATTGAGCGCTGTCGCGTAAGGCTGAAACGTGACTGTTGCGATCGCCGCGCTTGATCGAAACATATCCTGCCCATCGCATGGCTGTGCCGAGCATTGGAATTCGAAAAACGGTATCTTTCGATAACCAACGGAACTGAGCTCGGGTGAGATAGATGGAACCGATATCAGCCGAGCTTTGGTGGTTGGCAACAAGGACGACGGGTGGCTCGCCTTCGCGTGGTAGATTTTCAAAGCCACTGTAGCTCCAGCGCCAACCGGGAGCCGCATGCATGATCGAACGTGCCCAGAGTGTAGCGAGCCAGTGGGCGCCATGGCTGAGGCGATCGGGATCAAACAATTTTTTCCAGAAGCCGATCGCTACGAGCAGGACATAATGAGCAACCGTCGTAAGGCAGAAGAGGGACCAAAACGCAAAAGCACGAAGATAGTCCTGGCCTGGAAAAGCTTCGGCATAGCCATTCAATTGCTTGTTTATGATTTCAGGTTGGTTGGTCATGTAAGGCTCTCCCAGCTTCTTGGACGAGATATTGCGCTATCTTCGATTTGCCCAAGAGTGATTGTGGCTTTTCGTGATTTCCTGCGAAAATTAAAGCTTTGTGATCCGTTTGATTGACATCCTGCAGTTGGTTGTAAACCAGATGCGAGAGGCGATACTTCTGCAGGTAATCTTTGACGATGGCATCTTGCTCATGGCTATCGCTGGACACTTCGAGTTTAAAGCCAACTTTGAAAGCCAGAGCTTGCTTGACTTCGCTGATAATTTTCGGGGTTCGCACAAAGTCAACTTTAAGCTCGTCCTTACTTCGGACTTTACCGCTGAGTTTTTGCGCGGGAATGAAGTCCAATACGGAGGCGGCGAAGATTGCACCATCAATGCCTGCGCCTGATATTGTGCGGACAGCTTCCGCCATTCCATCATTGGTGACCACATCGGCGAGGCTTGAATAGCTTTGCGGTCTTACCACCGACGGTCCAGCAACGACATGGACGCGATGGCCACAGCGATAGAACTCTTCGGCAATAAGACTGCCTAAGGCGCCGGAGGAATAATTAGATATGTAGCGCACGTCATCGATAGGCCCGCGCGTGGTGCCCATGGTGATAAGAATTTTCCGGCTATGAGCCTGATTGAGCAGGTGGGCAATTTGATCGGCGAGCTGTTTCGGATCGGGGAATTTTTGTTTTCCCTCCTCCTCTCGTGCCGAAAGCACAGTGCAAAAGGCGCTAATTTTTTGCAAGTTTGCCGCTACCATAGGGCTTTCCAAAAGACTGTCGTGCATATTGGGCACTAAAATGACCGGTTTTTTCTGTCCCAGGTACGAGGCGACCAAAGCACTGGCAGGAGAGTCCGTGAGGCCTTGAGCAATCTTACCGATCATGCTGGCCGATGCTGGTGCGATGATGCAGGCATCATGCATGGCGATGTGAGAGGCATCCCCTGTAAAACCTGTTCGAGTCGGCTCGGCTGCCGCCCAAGACAGAGCTGTTTCCGTAGTGAAGAGAGCACCGCCTTGGGTCAGCCAAGGGAAGGCTCGAGCTCCGAGGCGACGGAGGGCACGTATAAAACGCACGCTTTCCACGGCTCCAATCGAACCTGACACGACAAGATCAAGCGACCTCGATTGAAGGGCTTCCGATATGAGATTGACATGCAAATCATTGGACGCCATCACAGCACCTATCTGGAAAAAAGGACGAAACAACTGAATCAATCATTTATATACAGCAATGAATATAGGTGTTGACGCCATTTCGTCAAATGCTTCGCGTAGCTTTTTGAATTTTGGCGAGCCGAAAAAGCAATGGGGCTGAACGACAGCACGCTTCCAAGCGAATGTGCGGTTGTTCAGCCCCAGCCCAGACCACTCAAACCGAAGATTCCGAAGAACCTTAGGCTTTAGCAGCCTTGTTTGCGCGTTCTTGAGCGTTGGGAGCGTTCAGCGGAAGACTTGCAGCTGTAGACCCGACGATGCGCAGCTTATTCTTGCGCTTTTTGCCGGCTCGAGCCTTGTTCATTGCACGTCTAACTTTGGATTTTTTGGTCGGTGAAGCCATGTTTTTTCCTCTCGACTGTCAACCTAAGCGTATAGGTCGGGGGAGCTTAGTGGAATTCACAGAGGCTGTCCAGCCTAAATCAGGCTTGTTGCAGGCCTGCTATCCCAGTCAGCTCGGCAAGCCCAGCCGAAGCGGTTGTTTTACTGGCTTCGATGCTGCCAGATCCATTGCCTTCGTGCACTTGTTAGGTATGATGGGAGAGTCCGGCCTCGTCTTTAATCTGTATATTTTGGCGGAGTTTATATGCGGCTGATCAAGGTGTGTACCGTAATGTCATTGTTGTTTGCTATGGGTCAGGCTCGAGCGGATGATCCAGTCGATAAAAATTTTGGTGGACCCTACGTGGGAGGCCAATTTGTCCTTGGGCAGGGCCAGAAGGTTGGCAATAGTGCCTCAGGTCCCGCTTATCTCGTCGGGGCTGATGTCGGCTACGGCATCAAGCGAGACACCTGGAATCGCATTGAAATTGGCCTGGAGCTCGACAAGGGCAAGGCCTCGTTTACCGACAAGAGCAGCATCGGTGATATTAAGGTCAACTTGGACCTGAATTCCGTGATCATGATCAAAGCTGGCTATGGCTATAGTCTCGGCGACAGTGCTTTTGGAGTATTTCGAATTGGCGCAGGTATCGTCGACGCCAGTTACGACGGCAAAATTGCAGGTCAAAAAATTGATGGCGGTACCTCGAGCGGCGTCGCCACTATGATTGGGTGGGACACCATTTTTCCCGCCAGTCCAGCACTGGACTTTCTCTTCGGCGCCAGCTTCCGGTTTTTTAACTTGAGCTTCGATGACCTGGACAATGGCAATCTTCAGCTCAATTTCCCTGGGCTTTATGCCGGTGCCCGCGTCCGGTTCTGAATGCTGATTCAGGCCTGATTTTCCAAGACAAAATAGCTTGGAAAAATCTCGCTGCGGTTGCTCGGAGCTTCTTTCTGTTGGAATTCAACAGGCCGAAAACCGCAGCGTCTGAAGAGACTTTGTGCATGGCGCATCTCTGAAGTGGCCTCCAGATAAAGGCGTGCATAGCCAAATTCTCGGGCTTTTTCGATGCTGGCATTGAGAATTTTTCGACCCAGCCCAAGCCCTCGGTAGTTGGAACTAATGACGAGCTCACGGACCTCGCCAATGTGCTCTTTGGGATCGAGACCTGCAAAGGTTCGAACACCAACGCCGCCAATGATCTGTCCAGCCCGGCGGTCGTGCAAAACGAGATAGACGGCGCCTTCTTCCTGATAGCTGTCGAAAAAGCGTGGAATACGCCGTTTGGTGGAAGCCAGCACGGTACCTTCGTCCGGATAGCTCATCAAAGTCTGTTGAATCATCGCCACTGTCTCGGCTTCTTCTAGAGCTCTGAGTGGGCACAGGGCATAGCGTTCAGTCAATAAAAGTTGATCCAAAGGATCCTGGCAACTGAACTGGGACAGCAAGGAATTCTCCATTGAAGACGACCTCATACAAGAGTCCGAGCGGTCCTTCGCAAAGGCTGCTCGAGAATCATTTGTGTCATTGGTAATGCCGCGTCATAATTTTAGGGCTATTCTAGCAGCTTTTTCTAGCTTGTCAAAAAGCTCTTGACTTTAGGGGTCTTCCCCCTTAGTTTTTGCACTCATTTGAGGCGCCTGCTTGCCTTGCAGACGGTGCGTGTCTTGGATTTTAAAAGTCCAGCTTTGGCCCCAGGCCGAAGCGGCTAGATATATGGAGTAGACCATGGCTATCGTTCGTAAAAATCGTCCTCCGCGCAAACGCAACAAAACCGCAAAATACCGCGCGAAAAAGAAACTGCGCGTCGTTCGCAGAAAGAGCCACAGCTCGCACGGTAAACGCGGCGGAACCCTGCGCTAAGACCTCTAGGGATCTCTCGTTCCACCTGCCTTTCTTGCTCCCGGCTTTACCGCCCCAAGCAGATTCCAATGGCCTCAGCAGCTTGAAGATACATGTCGTCCTGCGCAACAGGACGAAAGCTGCTGGCGACCGTGGAATACGGGATGGTCTGCATCTCGTTTCGATGCATCACCACCAGCTTGCCAAAATCTTTTTTCACTGCCAAATCCACAGCTTTGACACCGTAAAGAGTTCCCAGCACACGATCGCGTGGACAGGGTTGGCCTCCGCGTTGGATGTGACCGAGCACAGTGATGCGAGTATCGATTCCTGTCAGCTGATTGAGTTTCTCAGCCACCATCTGACCGATACCGCCTAGATTCTTTCGACCCGAGCGACTTTCCTTAAACAGAGGATCATCTCCCGTTTCCATCGCCCCTTCAGCCACAACGATAACGCTGTAGTTCATGCCCTGGCGCTGTCTTTCCTGAATTTTACTGATGATGGCGTCATAGCCGAAAGGTATTTCCGGCAGCAGAATCACATGGGCTCCACTCGCCATACCGCTGTGCAAGGCTATGTGGCCTGCATGCCGGCCCATGACTTCGAGGACCATAATGCGGGCGTGTGATTCTGCGGTTGATTGGAGTCGAAGGATGGCGTCGCTAGCCACTTCAACAGCGGTTTCGAAGCCGACTGTGACATCAGCATTCAGCAGGTCATTGTCAATGGTTTTCGGAATGCCAATGACATTGATGCCAATGTGCGTGAGTTGGTGAGCGATACTCTGCGTGCCATCTCCACCGATCACAATGATGCAATCGAGGCCCAGATCCTTATAGCCTTCGAGCAAAAGGGCACTTTTATCGCAGGTGGCTGGATTGCTGCCGATTTTGATTTTGAAAGGGTTTCCAACATTGGTCGTGCCCAAAATGGTGCCGCCTCGGTTGAGAATACCCGAGACATCTTTCAGCCCCAATGGCCTGATACGATAAGGACGCTCCATGAGTCCATTGAAACTATCTTCAATGCCGATGACTTCATGCTCAAGGACACCGACTGCATGCCGGACCACGGCACGGATCACACTGTTAAGACCAGGACAGTCGCCACCACCAGTGCTGAGGCCAATCTTCAAAGGGAATCTCCTTCGTCTGGGCACCTGAAAACCTGCTACGCTACGCCAGGATCTATGATACACTTTTTGATACCTGAGACACGTGGAGAAGGCGACCAAAAACGAGGGGATGCCTGTGGCCGATAACACCTTGCCCCAGAAAATACTCATTGTAGACGCGGACAAGTCCGTCGGACAAGGAGTCAAGGGTGCTCTCGAAAAGCATAATATCAAAGTCGATACGGCTGCGGATTTAGGCAGCTCGCTCTATATGTTCAACCAAAACCTATATCCTGTGGTTTTGATCGAATTGGGCTTTGAGGAAGTACCGGGTTTAGTTCTGGCTCAGCGTTGGCGTGCGCACGAAACGGTTGATAAGAGGAGCGCGACATTTATCCTCGTAGCGGGCAATCGGGATGGCCACGATCCTGGCCAAACCAAGCTGATTGAAGAGCTGGAAGATATAGATCTCATCTACAAACCGCTCAATCCCATACATATTCTTCCGACTCTCAAGAAAGCCATGATCACGCGAGCTCGACGGGCAAGGTTTGCTGAAGTCTCGGCGCAGGCGATGAAGTTGGCCAGTCGTCAGGAGACCGTGCAACAGGCGATCGAGTTTGTGAAATCAAATTTAAAAGACCTTGGTCCTCGTGGTCATGATCTCTTGCGTGAGATGTATGAAGCCCAGAAGGCTTGGCCCAAGGCGATGGAAGTGGTTGATGGCATTCTCTTGCAGCGGCCAGAGAATCTCAATGCCCTCAATCACAAAGGGCGACTGCTTTTGAAACTCGGACGGCATGATGATGCTTTGAAGTATATGGAGCACGCCGATAAGCTGGCTCCGCACAATATACTTCGCATCAATGAGATGGCCATGGCCTATTTGGCGGCTAATAAGCCGGATCTGTCGGTCAAACAGATGCGAGAATTGATCCGCTACCATCCTGACCAGCCCGAAGTGAAATTCGATATGTTCGCGAGGCTCCAGGAATTTGGATTCGATGACTATGCCATCAGTCTTTGCAAGGATACAACGGACCCGCTGGAAGTAGTGCGTCATTATAATAACAAGGGTGTGGCCTTGTCCAAAGCTGGTAATATCGAAGGCGCGATCATGGAATACGAGCGATCGCTCAGGTTCTATCCCAAGTTCAAGGAAAACTACCGAATTCTTTACAATATTGCCTTGGCTCACCTGAGTTATAAAACCCGCAGTCACTACGAGATTGCTCAGGATTACGTGGTCCGCTGTCTCGAGTTGAATGATAAGTTTGAGAAAGCGATCAAAACGAAAGCTCAGATAGAGGAACAGCTTGGTAAAAGGCGCAAGACAGCTTCGTAGCCTAGCCGGAAAAAACCTGGAGCAAAGCCTAACCTCTCGTGTAACCTGTCCAGAACTTTGGTTCTGGCGATCAACATGCGAAGAGGCGTTGAATGGAAAGCAGGATTGCACAGGTCTTAATTCAATTTGAATCCTTGTGTGAAAACTGGCGAGCTCTGCCAGGTCGAATGGAAAAAATGGCCCCCTATGCCTATGTCTGGCACCCTGAGACATCTTTATCTTCTTTGCCAAAACCGATCGCAGTGACCTTGCAAGCCGCGACCCATGGCAATGAAGTGGGTGGCATCGAGGTGTTGCTGGAAGTGCTGATCTTGCTCAGAGCAAAGGTTTTACAACCGGTTTTTCCGATTGCCTTTGTGCTGGGCAATCCTGCTGGGATTAAGGCCAATCGACGATTTGTCGAAAGGGATTTGAACCGTTCTTTTGGACAATCTGCTCAAGGTTTGGAAGAAGAAAGGCGAGCGCGACTGCTTGAGCCACTGCTAGAGAAAACCGCTTTATTTGTCGATTTTCATCAAACGATAGAGCCGACTCATCGACCATTTTTCATTTTTCCTTACACAGCATCTTCCTATGCTTTCGCCGCTGCTCTTCATAGGCAGATTCCCATAGTGACTCATTGGGGGCCTTCCTTTTCCAAGGATGGAATGTGCACCGATGAGTTCGTCAACTATAAAGGCGGCACAGGACTGACTCTTGAGCTTGGGCAAAAAGGATTTGATCCCTATCATACCGGGGTTGGCTTGCAAGTGGCCCTTGCCGCGGTACAATATGGAATGAAGCAATTTATCGAGACTCAGGATTTGCCAGCAGCGATGCATGAGGAACTGTATACCTGGAAGTCTGTCATTGCTTATGAAGAAGGAATGCAGCTTCGAGACGGCCTTGTGAACTTTCAAAATATCAAAGTTGGTGATGAAGTTGGATCGAAGAAGGGACAACCACTGCGAGCCGATGCTGACGGTTGGTTGCTTTTTCCTAAGTATCCAAGAGATCCTTTGGCGCCGCCGCCTAAGGAGCTTTATAGGCTGGTGAAGCGCATTCGCGCTGATGAGCTCGGCAAGGATGGAGTGGTAAATCGATGAGATTGAAGGCGCGTTTCTTTGTGCTCCTGGCTTTAATTGGTTCAACTTCCTATCCAGCGATAGGAGATGACGGAGTTCTGCCGCGCGGCAAGACTCCGGCTCCAGGACATAAAATGGTCGTGCCGGAGACAGCGTCTGCGATTGAGCCACTGGATTGCGCGAGCTATATAGCCAACGCGAACTCGGGCGAAATACACTTTACCCAAGATGGAAAATTTGCTTACTTTCTCAGTCGTCAGACGGGTGAGTTAGGCCAGGAAGGAAAGGCCTTTCTCTATGAGGCGGATTTAGAGAATTTTCGAAGCAAAAGAATTGTTTCCTTGCGAGCAGGGGAAAATGCCTCTTTGATCGGCCATGGTCAGCCTCTGGAAGCCATGACTGTTATGGATTTTCATAAAAATCGGGCTGGATGCGGCGAGGGGGTGTCAGCCGGGGTTGGAATTAAATGGATTGGTCAGCAAAAGATCATTAAATCCTATCCGCTCGGCAATTATAAAATTGTTCCCACCGATACGGCGCCAGTTCTCGCCGACTTGGATCAACGCAATATTAAGATTATTGACTTGAGCACCTTTCAAAAGCGGACCTTGGTGAGCTTTGCCGACAAAGTCATTCCTTTGTTTGTGAAAAATAGTCCTCTGCAATTGACAGGATTTCGAACGGAGCAAAACGAGCTTGTTCGCTACGATGCTCAAGAATCTGAGCCTTCAGCAGTTTTGCGACTCAAGAAAAGCATGCGGATTGTGCAAGAAGGTGAGCTGTTCGGAATCGTGACGGGTGCGGAAGATGGCAAGGTGCTACAGATCAAGCAAATCAAGGGGTGGTCCGGGGATTCCTTTCGTGGCATTGACATAAAGCTGCCGGAAGGTTTTCTGGCTGATCGAGTCAGTGTTCAAATCGATTTTCGAAGTGGCCTATGCTTGGTTGCTGGAGCCAATCCAGCTTTGAAAAGGGATTTGCGGCAAGTCCTCCTCTACAATGGCGCCAAGTCACAGGTCGATCGCCTCTTGAAGGCTCCAGAGGGCCAGTATTTCAGCCAAGCTGTGTTTGTGCAAAAGAACCGTAAGGTCCTCATCCTGAGTCGGAGTTTGCAGGACGAAAGTGTTCAGTCGCTTCGCATTGGCGACATGGGTTCGGGAGACTGGCGCGAGATCGCCGTGATTCGTGAGCCGGTGAGTCCAGCTCCCACCGAAAAAGCGGTGGAAAAAGTTCCCGAAAAGCCTGAAAAAATAGAGAAAAAGATTGATTAACGCTGGTTTTTCATGACCCGATGAATTTCACGCTTGGCATCTTTTTCCTTCGACGCTTCGCGCTTGTCGTGAGATTTCTTGCCTTTGCCCAGACCGATTTCAATCTTGATGTAGCTACCTTTGAAATAGATCTTCAGAGGAACCAAGGAAAAACCTTTTTCTTTGACAGCCCTGCCGAGCTTTGCAATCTCATTGGCATGTAGGAGCAGGCGTCGTGGTCGCCTTTCCATATGGTTCATGATATTGCCGTGGGAGTAATGTCCGATATGAACTTCGCGCAATATGGCTTCATGTTCCGATAGATCCACCCAACCATCACTCAAATTCACGCGTCCGTCGCGAAGGGCTTTCACTTCAGTGCCTTGCAGCGATAGTCCGGCCTCGTACTTATCCCCAATCGTGTACTCGTGGAAAGCCTTCTTATTGCTGGCGATGACTTTGATTCCCTTGGCTTCCATAATGTGCTAGGTACTTTCTCTTGATAAAAAGACTCGAAACAACCCCTCAATGTAAAGCCAAATGCACAAAAGTCCAGCTGAAAATCCTGAAGAGAGCAGCGCTTATCGTGCGCTTGGCCTGCCTATTTCGGCTTTTCAAGTCGGGGAGCGGGCTGATGCATATTTGGCTAAGAACTTTCCGTTTCTCTCCCGAGCGGGCTGGCAGAAGAGGCTGCGGTCAGGTCAAGTTGTCGTAGATGGCCATTCTGTTGGGGTTGCCTATCGATTGAAAGAAGGCGAGCTCTTGGCCCTGCACCATCCACCGAGTGTCGAGCCTGAGGTCGATCGGGGGATTTATCCGATCTGGCGCAAAGGGGCTGTTATGGCCGTGTTTAAGCCGGCCCCTCTGCCTATGCATGAAAATGGACCCTATCGAAAAAATACCTTTGCGGAGCTCGTGAAAACCGAGCTCGGGCCAGAGTGGTCAGCCGTTCACCGATTGGACCGGGAGACATCGGGTATTGTCTTGTGTGGTGCGACAACCGAAGCGCGCAATCAGCTGGCTCGGTCTCTGGCGGAGCGAAATTTGCACAAAGAGTATCTGGCGGTGGTTCGAGGCCAAAGCCAGGAAGAACGATGGATTGAAAGTGGTCCGATCGGAGATTTGACCACGAGTGAGATTCGCATCAAGAAATGGGTTGTGCCCGATGGGCAATCAGCTGAGACTCATTTTCAAGTGCTAGAATCCGCTCCCCATCATACGCTTCTCAAAGCCATTCCGAAAACGGGCCGCACCAATCAAATTAGAATCCATGCGGCCTATGCAGGGCTTCCTTTGGTAGGCGATCGCCTCTTTCATCCCGATGAACAGGTTTTTCTCGAGTGGTTTGTCCATGGATTGACCGATCATGTTGTGCAGCAGACTGGCTTTCGTCGGTGTCTTTTGCATGCGCAAGCTTTGGCCTTTGTTCATCCTGAAGATGGCAAAGTCTATGAAGTACGGAGCGAGATGCCAGACGACATGCGCAATTTTTGGGCAGCAGCAAGCAGACAATAAAAAAGGGACCTTTGCCAAGGTCCCTCTCTCTGTCGAGTTCTTACTCGTTTAGAACTTATAGTACAGAAACAAGCTGAGTGATGTGGTCACGGTTGCAACAGCCGCGTTGTCACCCGTCAGCATGCGGGCTTGAGAGGCGGCGAGACCGATTGGAATTCGCGGCTGAAGACCCAATCCATCGAAAGACACAGCATAGCTCACGTTGGTTGACCTGGACTGATTCTGCTGAGCAATGCCGTCGTAGTATTGTTCGGGGTCGGAGGCCCAACCATAGTAACCGAGAACCGACAAGGTGCTCAGTGATGGGTGAAGAGCGCCCAGAGCGTAGCCTAAGCGGAGGTAGCCATCGTTGTGCGGGACCTTGCGTGTGACTTTGTAGTTATTAGAGACTTTGTCGCCATCACCCGGTGCGCCGATATCAGCGCCGATAACGTTGGGATCAGCTGTGTTGAGCTGGTCCGGGTCGACAAGGCTATGACGCTTGTACTGAGGGCCTTTCACATAGAACTCGGTGGTGTTGCTTAAGGAAGCGACCAACGGATCCGAAATCCGGTAGTCATACTTGAGAGCGATGCCGAGTGAAGTAGCTCCCGATCCAGTCCGATTGAAGCTTTTTTCATCGTCGCCTTTACCAGTCGGCAGGCGTATACCGGTACCGACAGCAAAGGATTGCCACTTACTCGAATAGACACTGAAAAGAGCTGCAACGGTGATATCACTCAATCCTGTTGCGCCCGGACCTGGCTTAGCGGCGCTATTGATCAGTGAATCGGCGGCATCTTTCACGGGCAATCCTTTGACCGTGTAGAGTTCACCTGTAGGAAGGACCAGAGGGGCATTGATAGGAATGATCAGAGGATCGTCGCCCTTTTCACGATTGATCTTTTCCAAGCAGGTATCTGCGTCGGTACAAAGCCCCTGACCGATCAGGAAAGGCACGGTAACGTCCATCAGCTCTTTATACTTCTTAGCATAGACCTTGGATTGACGGAATTTGTTGGCGTTGATCGTTACATCGTTGTTCTTGATGTAGGGAATCAAGAGCTGAACAGAGATCTTATCAGTCAAGCCATACTCAAAGGCATAGGCATTGACATTGATAACAGCATCGATACCGATGTCTTTCTTATTACCGCCCAGTTCAAAGGTTTGGTCGCCTGCAACGTTTTGAAAGACGTATCTGAAGCGCAGAACTTTTTCAGGCAAGGTTTGGGCTTCACCTACCATTACATACTTGGCCACTTCAGGATCTTTGCCTCGACGCTTCATAATTGCATCGGTAGTTTCTTTACGATTCTTCTTGCGAGACTTCTTCATCTCGTCAACTTTTTCCTTAATTTTCTCGCCGAGACCTTCCTCTTCAGGCTTGGTCTCTTCTGGTTTCTTTTCTTCGGTCGCTCCTGGCTCAGGAGTTGGGGTCGTGGCAGCAGGAGTTTCCGTTGGTGCTGGGGGTGGAGCAGGTTCAGCGGACGGTTCAACTGGCGCCGGGGTTTCTTCTGTTTGTGCCCCCAAGTGGCCTGTGTGGAAGCCAAGGCACAGTCCTAGTACCAGGAGCTTGCTTGTGAGACGTGCTGTCCCACGGTGTGAAGCCACCATAGATTTCATAGAGGGCACTCCAAGAAATGATTCGACAGATGAAGTCAGTTTATGTTGATTATAGTTGAAGGTGAGTCGGTTTTCCAGTCTGGCCGACATTTCTTTTTACAGAAATCTTTAATGTATTGCTGTGACTGGATTATGTTAAGTCTTGAGCAGCATGAAAAATGGTTTTAGGGGTTAAGAAATGCGGCTCAATGCAAGTTTTTCCTAGCTGTTCGCTCCTTTTCCCTGCGAAGCTAAAAACTCCGCTGGGATAACCAACTTTCCTGCGCTTTTTGATGTAAAGCTGAAAAATCCTGGCCGATTTGGGCGAGCAAACCATCAGAGCTGAGATCCTGAATCAGAGGTATTTGTTCGATGATTTGTTTGATACCTGCGATGCCATGGAACTGGTAGTAAAGAACCTGCATAAGATAGAAGCTTTGTTTGTAGGCGACCTGGGCCTCGCCCCGATTGAGGCGCATAAAACCACTGTCGAAGGATTGGCTGGTCAAAAAAGGGAAGCTCGTGCTAGCAAATCGATAGTGCCAGCAGAATTCAGGGCATTCAGCGACCTGGGCTAAGCCCTCCTGAAACCAAGCTGGAAGATTTCTGTGCAGGGCATGCTCTGAAAGCATGGCGTGCGTTATTTCATGGCGCAAAATTCGAGCAAATTCCTCTGTCATACCTTGCCCTTCTAGAACAGGTATCCTGACTCGACCATCGTAAAGTCCGGCTGTCCAAGTTGGGCTGTGGGCAATTTTGCCGAAGTTCTCGGCTTGGTGCAGAATGACTTCAATGGGCTCGGCAGGATAAGGTAAACTCAGCTGGAGATTGAGTGTTTCCATGGTTTTTTGCAAAATTTGAATGGCCGGCGAGGCGAGATTCTGGTGCTGAGTGACCTGATAGCGAAGCCGGATGAAGCCGGATGATAGCTCTGTTTGTCCGGAGCTTTCCTGGGCCTTGGCGTTGAGGCTTTCCTCCCGCTTTTGTAGCTCCCTGCTTTCGTCGTCGGTGAGATTTTGTAAAGCACTGGCCTGCTGGGCGAGCTCCAGGGCTTCAGTAGCCTCGCCTTGAGATTCTTTGGCCTCAGCCAAGAGAATGTAGGCTTCGGGATCGGCTTTGTTTTTCTCTAAAAAGCGTTCCAAGTAGGAACTCGCGGCTGCGAAATCTTTCTTTTGAAGGAGACAATAACCAATTCCCTTCAAAGATAAAAACTGAGCACTCTGATCTTGAGTGGACTCTAAGAGAGGCAGAGCCTCCTCGCAATTTTTTTGCCGAATTAAGGCCCATGCCCACCCAAGTTTAATCATTGGCAATTGGGTGCGGAGCCAGTTCTTATACTCGAGGCTCAAAGTGGTGCTATTGAGCTGACTTTTTGCAAGTTGATCCGCGAGTGGAAATTCGCCGCGTAGAAAGAGGTTTCGAATCGCCTTCTCTGCTGCAGCATCAACCGCCAGTGAACTGGGGGCATGCTCCAGTCGAATCGCATCCTGCATCTGCAGCTGGGATCCAGAAACAGTCGAGCCGATGAGTGATATTTCTTGGATCCGGGACGTGGGCGCAAGGCCAGCCCGTGACCACGATTGATCGCCCGTCGTAATCACGGCTGATACATAGCTGATTGCTGCACAGAGAAGATTCGCTCTGAATTTAGCCAAGGAGCTTGCCTTGCTTGTGTAGCGCCAAAAGGTCTGTGTATCCCCCGACAAATTTGCCATCAACGAAGATCATGGGCACAGTCCGATAGCCATTGTTTTCCTCAGAGAGTTTTTGCCGAAGCTCGGGTTTGTCGTCCAATCCAATCTCTTCAAAGGGCACGTTGAGCTGCTTTAGGAGTCGTTTTGTCTGCACGCAAAATGTGCAGACATTGGTGGTATAGATCTTGACTTCTCGCATGGCATTTTATCCTGATTTGGGGTACGGACTTGGGGTGTGACCTCGTGCGGGTCAGCCGAATTTGCTTTCGCCTTGGACTCTACAGGGCCGTCCATGAGGGAATTTTAATGAGCCATGATCGTCAAAGCAAGAATTTGTCTGTTCTTATTTCGGAGAAATTGGCTCAAGCCTCTCTCCTGCCTGAATTCGAGGTATTAGGCAAGACCCCCGAGGAAGCCCGCGAGCGATTTCTGGGTTTGGGAGACGGTGAAAAGGCAACTGTGGCTCAGATCGCCTCAGATGGTCTGAACTTGGATCAAAAAAGCTCGCTTGAACAATTCCTACAAAAGGAGCTGGCAAGAGAAGGGTTGTCTGCCACGATATATTTCAAACGCAAACAATCGTTTGGGGATCGACTCACGACTCCGGCTCCCAGCGCTCAGCAGTCAACGCAGGATCGAACAGGGCCCTTTGGAGTCAAGCTGCGGACCAAGCCCATTGCCGGTGTGAAAAAAATTATAGCTGTTTCTTCGGGTAAAGGCGGAGTAGGCAAGTCCACCGTGTCGGTGAATCTGGCTGCCGGCCTAGCTGCTCAAGGTCAAAAAGTTGGGCTGTTGGACGCGGATCTTTATGGGCCATCGGCGCCGATGATGATGGGAATTTCCGGCCCATTACCCATTTCTGCTGATCAAAAAATGATAGCTATCGAGAAATTTGGCGTCAAAGTCATGTCTTTTGGCTTTATGTCGGATCCCTATCATCCTGTTATTTGGCGCGGTCCTATGATTGCAAAGGCTTTGGAGCAGCTCTTCTATCAAACCGAATGGGGAGAATTGGATTTTTTGGTGATCGACCTCCCTCCGGGAACGGGCGATGTTCAGCTGACGATGATTGAAAATCTTCCTTTGCACGCCGGCATCGTTGTCTCCACTCCTCAGGCTGTCGCTTTATTAGACGCCCATAAAGGCCTCTCCATGTTTGAAAAGCTCAAGGTTCCAGTGCTTGGGCTCGTCGAAAATATGTCTCATTTTCAATGTAGCTCCTGCGGGCATGTCGATGACATTTTTGGACAGGCACAGATCGATGGCTTTGCCGAAGAGCGCAAGATCCCGATCATTGGTCGTATTCCTTTGCACAGACGGATACGGGAAGCGTCGGATGGGGGCATTCCGGTGGTCAATCTCGATCCGCAATTTGCTTTGTATTACATGTCCATCATCGAAGCTGTTTTGCAGAGTTAAAGTGTCCGCTTGGAGCTTGTCATTTTTTTTGACAGGTGCTCAACTGTTTTCGCTGTAAGTTTTTGAAATTACGAAGGAACTCAGCCTACTTGGATCTTCCTTCAGGAAAGAATTCTATCATTGCAATGAGTTGCCTGCATGGCACGGCGACTGCATAAGTAAGGTCAGCCGGGTACCATCCCGGATGGAAGTTGGCTGAACTGTCCCTAAGGTTTGAGAAAAAGTATTCAAACTACCCCGTTGCTGCTGCTCTTATTGCTCTTCTGACTCTGCTGCATGACCCTAACCTCTCAGTTCAGCCAGCTTCCATCCAACCCGGTCCTCATTTCGCTCCGAGCTGCTCCGCAAAGCTCGTCAAAGCATCCCGCAAAGTCTCATCTCCCAATGGATAATCCCCAGCCAAAAGCAAAGTTCGACCATCGGATTTTTGGATTTTGTAGACGCTGATAGTTTTTACAGAGCCAAACAAGTCATCCTTTGTGTTGACCGGAATCTGCGACCATTCCCCAAGTTTTGCATCCTTTGCCATGCGTTGAAACGCTGAGCCTTGCTTGGTCTTACTCGCTGATTGAGCTCCACTTCGCCAGGTCGCGTGAGCCTCTGTAGTCTTGCCGAGTTCGATCAAGCAACCTGTTGCGCTGATTTGCGGCAGGTATTCACGGGCAATCTCCAAAGCCGACGTTTTGTCAAAGCATAGACTCATGCGAAGAAGGGCTTCGTTAGCTTTAGCTGTGGCGGTCAGTGAGGCTGCACTGCCGTTCGATAGCGCCGCTGCTCTCGCTGCCGGGGATCGCGGTGCCTGTGCCTTACTATTTTGAGATGGTTCAAGGTCAATCAGCGGCTGTTGGTCGGGTGACTCGCTCAGTAGATCAAGATCGGCTTCAAGCCCAGGCAAAGCATCAGAATTTAAATCACCAATTTGAGGTTCGGCCCTTAGACCGCTGGAAGCGCTTGGTGCGGGTTCACTCAAGAGATCGTCGATAGCTTCGGCGTCGTCCAGGCCTTGCGCGAGATCGTCCAATTCCTCGTCATCGCTTTCAAATTCTTTAGCCACAAGCACTGGCTTTTTGGGCGACGGGGAGGGCGAGATTTTTGATCGCGATGAAATGGGAGCACGATCCTTGTCCAGACTCACCTCATCATCAAAGTCTGACGAAAGTTCATCATCAATGGCTGCATGAAGATCGATTCTCGTCTCTTCCTCCTCATCAGAGTCGAAGCTCGGATCAGCAAATTCAGCAGATTTACCTCCCGCATGGACTGCTTTTCGCAGAGAAATGCTCGTTTCTTCTTCACTATCGAATTCCAATTCGTCTTCGTCTGAATCCGGCACGCTCATATTGGGCTTGGATACCATGCGAGTCGAATCTGCTCTAGGTGCAGTGGGCTTGGATTTTGTGGGAGGCGATTCATCGAATGGCGGTTCATCAAAGCTCTCTTCATCAGCCGACGCTGAACCTTGCGCGATGATGGGCTCGTCGTCGTCCAATCCGGCCAAAAGATCTGCGGCATCATCGTCCAAAGATGGTTTGTCATCCAGTGCGGCATTTTCAAGGGAGCTCTCGGCTTCCAAGGAGTCTTCGCCGCTCGCGCCACCGAAGGCATCATCCAGAGCGTCGAGAGAATCGTCGGCTTCCTCGGCAAGCAAATTTTCAGGTTCTTCGCTGCCCATTTCGTCCTGATCTTCAGATGCAGAGCTATCCATAGGGGTCGAGTCGGGCTCTTCATCCAGGCCGAAGGAGTCGTCATCCAGGAGGTCCGACCCATCGGACTCGGCAGCCGCAGCTGGCTTTTTGCTTTGAGCTGCTGGCTCATCGTCAAATCCAAAATCGTCCGGCAAGGCGTCTGCTGCTTCCAAATCATCGTCAGCCATGACCGGTGGGGCTGGTTTGGGTGTTGGAGCTTTTGCTGCTGGTTTGGCTGCAGCCTTTGCTGCTGGCTTGGCGGGTGCATCGTCAAGGTCGGGCCAGAGATCATCAGAATCGGCTCCACCTGATTCCAATCCGTCCAAATCCAGATCTTTTTCTGGGGCAGCGGCCTTGGGCGTATTATCCGAGGAGTCCTCAAAACTGTCGAAGGGATCGTCGATATCCAATCCTTCGTCGTCGATAGCGGGACCTTTTTTCGGTTTCACATCAGGATCATCACCTGCCGAAAGATCAAGATCAGAGCTACTATCGTCCAGTTCAATATCATCGAAATCGCTGTTGCCAATGCCTTCATCCAAGCCTGATGTATCGATATCATTCAAATCGTCAGAAGCATCGGAGAACGAATCCTCTTCATCATCGTCATCCAGAGAGACTTCCTCGACTTCGTCCTCATTATAGGAGTCCAAAGAATCTTGGCGTGAACTTTTCCGAGCTTGGGGTGCTTCCACCACATCCCCATCCTCGATAATCTTCTGCTTGATCCAAGCCGTCCCCGCATGGTTCCTAAGAAAATTTGACAAGGCAGTGAAACGGGGGCGGAATTCTGGGTTCAGTCGACTCAAGCCTTCATAGATTTGGGAAAGGGGGGCGATGACGGGTACCACTTCCAAACCGGTGAAGAACTCCAGTTGCTTGATTGTGCTTTTGTCCAAAGGGTCGGCTACGGCCACCGTGATTCGATGGTGATCGATCTCCAGAGGGAGAACTTCTAGGCGTGACACCATACGCCGATCGATTTGTTCAGTGATGCCGGGGTCCAATCGATCGAGTAGATTTTTCGGTGCTACGACATATTTGGTGCGTTCAGCAAAAAAGGCCGACAGCTCGTCTTCATCTAGGAGACCGGTCGAGAGGATGCACTTGGCAAAGGCCCAGCTCCCTTGCCCACAGGTCTTAGTGATGGTGACGCGGTCTTGCTCAGTCAGAAATCCTTCTTTCACAAGAAGGGCTCCTAGGCCGGATGCTCCCATGGGTCCCTCGCGCGGATGAGTGTCTCGTGCAGAGTCAAACGCCCTTTGCCCCTTAAATCCCGGGTCGAGGCGCAGCAGACCGTGCCGTCCTGAGCGAGGCAGAAACCGGTCTACAGAACGATTCCAGGTGGATTATGCTAGGCAAAGAACTTTAAGATCTATACTATCACATTTTTGCAAACTAGCGCTTTTATGCGTTAATTTGGCCGAAATAAAGAGGAAATTATGTCCAGCCACAAATCTGAAGAAATCAAGCTCAAGGGACCTGACGTCTTTCAAGCAAAAGTCGCCGAATTTCTCGCCGGACTTGTGCAAAATCCCAAACCGCTCATAGGTTTCGGGGTATTTCTTCTGGTCGCTTTGCTGGCTGGTTACGGCATCCGTTATTTTATCGGACACAAGCAGGAAGTCAGGCGCGTCGAGCTTTCCAAGGTCGACCAAGTCTTCGAAGAGGAAGGCAAGGCTTACAACAAGGCTCGCGAAGCTCTTGAGAAGAAGCGAGATACCTTGAAAGCTGCTCAGCCGAAACCGGCTGCTGAAGCCAAGGATGCCAAACCCCAGGAGGACGGTCCCGAAATCAAGGCCTTGGACGCTCAGATCAAAGAGCTTAAGCCGGATCATGCCGCTTCTTCCGAGCAGTACAAAACCTTTTATGTCGCCAATCCCAAAAATGCCGAAGGCTGGGTTGCGGGTTTGAAATATGCCTCCTTCGCCGCTGAGCAGAACAAGTTGGAAGATGCCCAGAAAATTCTAGAAGATCTCACGAAAAATGCTCAAGGACATGCAATATTGCAAACGCAAGGTTTGCTGCTGCTCATCTCGATCTTGGAAGATCGCGGCGAGTTCGATAAAGCCTTGGAGCAGGTCAATGTATTGGAAAAAACAGCCTCGGCTGATTTGAAGCCACGCGTCTTACTGAGCAAAGCTCAGATTTACTATTTCAAAAAAGATTTTGCGAATACCAAAGAGACAGCCAGCAAATTGCTTGCGGATTATGACAATACTCCAGAAGCCGACCGGGCACGGAGTCTCCTGGGCCTCTTGCCGGAATAACGAAGGTTACAGATGAAAAGCCTTTCTATTGCATTCTTTCTCCTATCGCTTGGTCTGCTGTCTGGGTGTTCCCATCTTGCACCTTCGAGCAGTGACGCTGCTTGTGGCGAGGGTCCTGCTCAACTGTCATGTCGGCCTTTTCGGACTGGGATGATCAAGCTGGCACCGGATCTAGATAGTATGAAGCCGCTCGGCGCGATTGATGAGGCTGGCTGGACGATGGCCACCGACGTCTTAATCGGAGAGGTCGATGCCCAATGGGTGGGCGCCTATCAGCTCAAAACGAAAACCTTTGCCTGGTGGCTAAAAGTCAGTGAAAGTCTGACCGCGCCGGCGGAAGTTTTTGGCAGCTGGGCTATCTTGCCTTTGCGCGATGGTCGGCTGATTAAAGTGGAAACCAAGACGGGCAAGCAGCTCTGGGAATCGCGTTTGAGCCGGTTTATTGCGGCCAAGCCCACTCTTTCTGGCAATGTTTTGCTGGCCTATACTGTCGATCAAAAGCTTTATGCTATCGATTTTCAAACTGGTCAAAGTCTTTGGGTTTACGACACCGGATCGGCCACGAATCTGTTGCTGCGCGCCGGTGTTGGGCCCGTTGTTTCAGGTTCTGAAGTCTTTATAGGCACGACGGAAGGCGATGTTCGCTCTGTGAGTTTGAACTCAGGCAAAGAGAACTGGAAGCTCGAACCGGGACGTGAAGATTTTCGATTCAAAGATATCGTCGGCGAAATCGGTACCGGAAATCATCAGATCTACGTAGCTCGCTATGATGGTTTGGTGTTTGGTGTCGATACCCTGCACAAGCCTTCCGATGTTCTTTGGAAAGAAAATTTTCCAAGCGTGACCAGTTCAGCCTATCGTGATGGAACTCTCGTTATAGGTTGCATTAATGGCGACCTTATCGCCTTGCAGGCGTCGACCGGACGGCAAATCTGGAAGGTGAATATCGGCCCTACGATCAAAACGATCACGATGGGTGAAAAAACAATTTTTGTCGGTGGAAGCCAAGGTCGAGTCACAGCCGTCGGTTCAGCCAACGGACAGCTCATCTGGCATGATGATTTGCAGGGAGTTTTAACTCGTCAGCCAGTGGTTGCTGACGATCAGATCTATTTCGCCACAGGACTAAAAGTGCTGTACGGATATAAGATGTTCTGATGAGCCTGAGGGCTGCCGAGGCAGCCCTTAAGTCATTTCGCTTCGTCCTCGCGATTTCAATTCTTCAACCACTTTTTTCACTTCCTGAGCCCGATTCTTAGGGCAGACCAAGACAGCTCCTTTGGACACAACAATGACCAAATCTTTTACGCCAATGCAGGCTACGATTTTGGTATCGCTATCCACGGTCATGCCTTGGCTATCGATTGCAATGACATCTCCGTAGAACAAATTGCCCAGGCTGTCGGTCGGAAAGCATTGGTCCAGAGCATCCCAACTACCCACATCTTTCCAGCCAATATCCGCTTCGACTACGGCGACCTTCTGGCTTTTTTCCAATATTCCATTGTCGATGGCGACACTCGGCAGCTGGGAATAGACTCGGTTTAAATCATCGGTCGGGACTTCATTGAAGCTGCCCGCATTGTAGGACTCCAGGAGCAGCTTTAGGACGCTGAGCGACTCGGGCATCCATAGCTCAAATTCACTGAGCAAAGTATCGACTCGCAAAGTGAAAATTCCAGAATTCCAAAGAAACCGACCGGTTTTCACGTATGCGCTGGCAGTGGCTTGATCAGGCTTTTCGCGAAAGCTAGCCACCTGAAAGATGGAAGATCCTGAAATGAGTGCTTCGCCTTTCTCGATATATCCATAGCCAGTTTCTGCGTATTCAGGCGTGATACCGAGAAGTGTCAGGCGACCCAACTGAGCTGTCTCGACCATATGTTGGACGGAGCGCTCAAAAGCTTCAGGATTTTTTATCAGGGCATCGGCATGGACGGAAATCATGATAGGAGCAGGACCATCTTTGGCAGCTAGGCGAGAGATTTCCAAGGCTGCCAGGACCAGAGCGTGCGCGGTGTTTTTTGCAGCTGGTTCAGCAAGAAAATGTTCACAATGATCAGCTGCGAGTTTGCGGGTCGCTGCCATCTGATCTTGATGGGTTACAATGAGGCGACGTTCAGGAGGAACCAAAGAATCCAATCGTCTCAGGGTTTGTTCCAGCATGGTTGAGTCGCTGGAACCAATTTTACAGAGTTGCTTGGGTTCCAAATGCCGCGATTTCGGCCAAAATCGTGTGCCGCTGCCTCCAGCTAAGACCACTGCATATACATGGGAGGGCAAGCTTTTCAATTGACGTCTCCTTGCAAGAAACCAAAGCTGTCAGGGAGTCTCTGGTAAAGATGTGACATTGTAGTCTGCAGCCCTGGAAAGCAGAAGATTCTTTTTCAAAAATCGTCCCATGGCTCTCAGGTATTCCGGTGCCGTTGGCATACTAGCTAAAGCTTCAGAAATCTCTATCCCAAAATTTCGAATGGCGTGAGCTTCGGGTGAGCCGCGTTGGGAAAGTTGCCGGAAAGCGTCGTTGTAAACGGACGAGAGCCACCATAATCCATAGACGCACATGGGATTTTCGGCGTGATTGGAACTGAAGTCCTGCCACTGGCTGATCAGCTCTTCAGTATCGCCCTCCAGGCTCAGCGCCAGCCATTCCTGCTGCACCGGAGAAGCCATTTCTGCCGTTTTGAGCAGACGCTCTTGAGAGAATGTATAGTCGAAGGCAGTGAAAGCGAGGTCAGTTTGAATTCGCTGAGCTGTCACCTTGCTTTCCAGACCTTGACCAATCGGAAGGGCGATAAGATTTTTAAAGCTATAGAACATTTTGGGATTCAACTCCTCGGACTCGGCGGCAGTGAGGAGAATATAGATCAGCGCAGGTTCCTGACTGATGTGTGACAACGCTATAAAAAAATGGCTATCGTCAGGCAACTCAGGCCAGAACTGCTTTTTGAGATCGGGGAGGAGGTTATGAATGCTATTATCTTTGAGGTTCCAATAAAATAAACCATCTTCATATCGATCAGATCCTGTGGCACTAAAGATCAGTTCTTGTCCACCCGGCAGCCAAAGGAATTCTTCAACCCTGTCGTGAAACGCAATCATGAAAAAATCCGGACTTTTGGGACTTCGCACTAAAAGTTGTCTATTTTTGAGTTTAACCTGGAGCTGAAGGCTGGCAATGAGTCCTGACTCAGGCGATTGACTTCCATCCAGCAGCGCGGCTTGGTAAAATTGGGGTACGCTTTCCTGGAAATTTTCCGCTTGGACAAATGTCTCGGCTTGGCTCGACAGAGTGCTGAAGGTTGGATCAACCGCGGTATTGAGATGATTCTCTTGTTCGTCTCGTCCGAAGGATTTGATAAGATAGTCGGTATCTGTAAGAGCAACATATTGAAGTCGCATCCCATAGCTATCATAGGGGACGATTGGTGTTTTATAGGAACGAGCCAAAGCCCTGACTTCAGCTAAATGGGTCGGTAGACGATGGAAATCATTCTGAAATCGTTCGACCCAAACCTTGGCTTCAGTGATGGATGCCCTCGTTCGATTGAAATGTAAAAAGCCATGACTTGCTCCAAAAGCAAGTGCAATCCAAAGGATTGGGGCGAACCAGCTGAGACTGAATTGGGCTTTTTGCATGACTCTTGGTGAATACCCCAGTTTCAGATGAAGGTTCTGCGGCCGAGGACAGACCGAACGGAACCGATTGTGTATAATGGTAAGGGGATGCATTCCTAACGGTATCATATTCTTGATTGAAGACAATGAAAAAGGCGGTGCAATGGGACAGTTCATGCGAGCGCTCGGCTTAGGCGCATATCTACTGGCCACGCGATCTCTTTTTGCTGTTGAAACGGGCAACATCAGTACGATTCAGACAGGCGAGAGCGCTCTGACAACAATCAATGAACCCAAGGACGTGGCAAGAGTTCGTGTTCCATTGCGCCTCACGCGCTTTGAACCTATTGTTGTTCAAAGTGAGCAAGGGACGCGGCGCATCGAGCACAAGAGTCTGGCACCTATTAGTTACAACCTCAGAGCGACGATCAATCGCAGCAATCACTTTTATCTTGCAGACTGGCATATCGAAACGATCCCTATGAAATGGGAAAAAGATGCAAGACGCTGGCAGGTGGAGTTGAAGTTTTATAAGCGTTATGGTCAAGAGCAGGAGTTGGAGGAGTTTATCGGGACTCTGCCTCTGCAAGGCCGTCTGGTCGGGGACGAACGACTGTTCACTTTGGAAACCCAGAGCAAGCAACAGTTTAAGAACAAGCGCGGCAGTCCTGTTCTCACGGTCGAAGCAGGGGCTATGGCCAATGAAAAAGGCAACGTAGCTCGCCGTAACCCTTAAGCATAAATTGCTTCTTTCGGTATTTTGGAGCTTCCGCTATGCTCGCGAGAGGGCCCTGCTTTCTTTTGGGGTATGGTATAAGAAGTGAATATTTATGAAGAAATTGGTCAAGAGCGGCTAAAAGCCATCGTCACGGATTTTTATAACAAAGCCTTTATCGATCCCATGCTATCGCATTTTTTCATCAATTTGGATCACCAACATTTGGTTCAGATGCAGGTGGCCTTTGCCAGCAGTATGCTGGGTGGGCCACAGAACTACAAAGGCAAGCCCCTAGGACCTGCCCATCAGTCGATTGCGATTCGTCCGCCACATTTCAAACGTCGGCAGAAGATTTTGCAGGAAACGATGGAAGAGCATGGGTTGGAAGAAAGCCTAGTGCGGGGGTGGCTGCAGCACGAAGAGCGCTTAAAGCCTTTGATCATGCAGGATCAATCATCCTGCGCGGCTCATCCCCCCAAGTCTGATCATTAACGTCCTTGTTGAGCTGCGAATTCTTTTTCGTCGGCTTTGTCGCGGAAGAAAACTCGCAGAGGCACATCGCCAAATTCCAACTCGTGGCGGAATCGTTTGATCATGTATCGCTTATAGGATTCCTGAATTTCATCAGCGACGTTGCACTTCACCACGATTGTTGGCGGCTTAGAACTCACCTGAGTTGCGAAATAGAACTTCACACGTTTGTTGAATTTCTTCACCAAAGCCGGAGTATGCTCCTGAATCGCTCGTTGCATACAGTCGTTGATCTGTGATGTCGATACACGTTTGCCGTAAGCCAGCGTTAGTTCTTCCACCTTGGCCATTATCTTGTGGATCCTTTGGTTTTCCAAGCAAGAAGCGAAAAGAACAGGAACAAAGGGCATATCCTGCAGTTTATTGCGGATATTGGTTTCGTAGTTCTTGGCGGTATTGGTTTCTTTTTCAGGAACCAAATCCCACTTGTTGACTACGATGAGAATAGGCTTGAATTGAGCTGCAGCCAGCTGAGCCAGGCGACAATCCTGTTCAGATAATCCTTCAAGAGCATCCAGGACCAGGACCACCACGTCAGCGTCATCCATTGCGCGAAGGCTGCGGAGGACGCTCATGCCTTCGACTTTATCGAAGATCTTCTTTTTTTTGCGAATACCAGCCGTATCGAGCAGCAGGTAAGGCTGCTTATTATAGATCAGAGGTGTATCGATCGTATCGCGAGTTGTGCCAGCGATTTCACTGACCAGTGAGCGTTCTTCGCCACACATCCGGTTCAGAATCGATGACTTCCCGGCATTGGGTCGACCAATCAAAGCAATGCGAGTTGCACCGGCTTCGCGCAGCTTCATCGTTTTGAGGTCGCCGAATTCCTTGAGAAGCTCTTCGACCTCTTCTGACATTTCCCAAATACCGCGGCTGTGAGCGGCGCTGACAGCATGATACTTTTCGATGCCGAGTTCATAGAATTCTAAAGCTTGGCTTTGCTGCTCGTTGCCGTCGACTTTATTAACGACGTAAACCACTCGCTTGCCGAGTTGCTTGAGAAATTGCACGAGCTCTCGATCGTGGGGATGGAGGCCGGTTTTCGCATCAAACACCATAAGGACCAGATCTGCATCGCGGATGGCCTGTTCGGTTTGCTGCCAAACGATGTTGCTGGAGAAGGGTTGGTAGTAAAGATCGTCGGTCTCAAATCCACCGGTATCGACCAAAATATAGCCCGAGTCATCGTCATCTAGGGAACCAACCGTTCCATAGATCCGATCCCGAGTCACGCCTGGCCGGTCATCAACGATGGCCTGCTGGGTCCTTGTTAACTTGTTGAACAACGTCGACTTGCCGACATTGGGCCGACCGACGATGGCGACGATTCCTGCGATCATACTGATAACCTTTCCCATTGAGGCGAAGGCATTTCCTGAGCCTGGCTCAAGTCCGTCCAGTGATGTGAAAAACGAAAGCGCTGCTATCAGTTGCTGCTGCCATGCCAAGCATCGATTTTACTAATCGATGCGTGAGAGTGGGAAGAATGCACCTGCTCTTAGGCGTTCGCTGGTTCACCGGACCAGGAGATACCCTCGTAACCTGATTGCTTAAACTCTGTCCATGTTTGTAAGGCGACCCGGGCCGCTTCCTGCGAGGCGGATTTTTTGGAGGGGCCATGTCCCATGCCCAGGCTCTTGCCGCGAAATAAGACTTCCACCGCGAAATCCAACTGATGGTCGGGTCCTTCGCGTTTGATAACCTTATACACGGGAGCCTCTTTGAACGCACCCTGTGTCAGTTCCTGGAGGCGTGATTTGTAGTCCTGCTGGGTCAAATCGGTCAGGGAGGATGTCAAAATTTCTGCATACAAGTCCAAAATGACGCGAGTCACAGCGTCAAATCCTGAGTCCAAATAGATCGCGCCAAAAAAGGCTTCCAGAGCATCGGCCAGAACAGAATCCTTTTCCCGTCCGCCTGCCCGCTCTTCCCCTGGGGCTAGCAGAAGGCAATTGCCAATCTGGAGTGCTCGACTGATCCGCGCCAAAGTGCTCTCATTGACCAGGGAGGCTCGAATTTTCGAAAGCTGGCCTTCGGGGAAACCTTCGGGCCTTTGCAGGAGGGCCGCGCTGAGAACCAAACTGAGGACAGAGTCGCCCAGGAACTCAAGTCTTTCGTTCCAAGGCATAGGCATGACTTTTTGATACTTTTTCTGGACGAAGCGGGCCGCAGAACTGTGGGTCATCGACTCGAGGAGCAGACTGCGATTCTTGAATCCATAGTGGATGCGACGGCAAAGTTGCTCCATCATCCGCAGCTGAGCCGGGAAAGCATCCTGGACAAGATCCATTACTTCAATATTATTCAATGATTACAACTCCGGAGTCCATCGCTGGCGAGCGGCCTGTGTGTTCGAATGCGCCATTATAGGTAGGAATTGGAAAGATTCAACACTTTCTTGAGAGTTTCGCTCTATGCGGTGCATAACTTGGAAGCCAGGCAACAACGAGCACGCAGCAACATGCTATACTCGTAGAACAATCATTCTCTATCCCAGGTGATTTCGTGAAGCGCTTTCTTTTGCTTATCTTTGGTCTTGTCCTCGGTTTCGCAGCCGGGGCCTTTTGGTTTTATCAGTCCCTGCCGGCATGGTCAGAGAAGACTCGGGAGCTTGCCCTGCCGGTGGTCGTCAAACTCGAGCGGGGCAGTCGCTTGGATGAACTTGCTAAGAGGCTCCAGCAGGAGGGTCTCATCGACCACGGACTGCGCTTTCGCTACTGGATCAAGTTCTATGGGAATTACGGTCGGTTTCAGGCGGGTCAGTATCGCTTCGAAGGGGCGGTGTCGCCCAAGCATATTGTTGAGACCATAGAGGCTGGAAAGATTTGGCAGCCGCTGGAGCTGCAGTTTGTTATCCCAGAGGGTTTTTCCCTGAAACAGGTGATCGATCGCCTGGAGGCTCATCAAGTGGGCTCACGCGGGGAATTGGAGGCCATGTCGAAGTATGGCGAGCTGCTCAAGAAGTATCAGATTAAAGGGAGTGACGTGGAGGGTTACCTTTATCCAGCCACTTATAGCTTCATAAAGATGCCCACTGTTCGCGGCGTTTTTGAAAAAATGCTCGATACTTTTTTTGCGCAACTTCCCCCAGGAATTGAACAGGAACTAGCAGCTTTTAAACTGACCCTGCACCAAGCCGTTATTTTTGCGTCTTTGATCGAACGAGAAACACAGATTGATGAAGAGCGTCGGATGGTTGCAGAAGTGATTTGGAATCGTCTGCGCGATGGCGAGCCTTTAGGTATCGATGCAGCCCTGATTTATGGCATTGTGGATTACCAGGGTGATATTAAAACGGTGCACCTGAAAGATGCCAGAAATCCCTATAATACGCGTATCCATAAGGGCTTGCCACCTGGACCAATTGGTGCCATTTCGATGACTTCGTTACGAGCAATTCTGAACCCGACTCAACTTGGCTATCGCTTTTATGTCTTGGGTACAGATGGAACGAAGCAGCACCATTTCTCTCGGACCTTGGCGCAGCATGAGGTCTATGTAAAGCAGTTGATCCAAGCTTCACAGAAACAATAAAATGGCAGATGAACGCCGTACGATGAGGTGACAACCATGCCGAACAAAACCAAGAATGGGAAAAAGAGCAGTCCAACTGCGGCTGCAAAGTCGTCCAAAGCTGAGGAGGAATTACCAAAGGATGGAAAGGACGGTCGCATCCATCACCGGGTTCCGGTGCAACTTTTGGTCGACTATCGCGCCAACGGTCATTATCTCTTCGATTTTTGTCGAGACTTAGGAGCGGGCGGAGTCTTTATCGAGACGCGCAATCCCCTGAGTCATGGAAGCGCGGTAGAGTTGACCTTCACGCTGCCGGACTCGAAAGAGACTCTTGAAGCCAAGGGCCGGGTTATTTGGGTGCAAACTGAAGTGCCCGATAAGAATATGACCCCTGGGATGGGTGTGCAATTTGAGAGCTTTACAGCAGAACAGCGAGTTCTGCTGCAGAAGTTCGTGGATCGCTACAGCAGTCAAAACCCAGGCACGAACCCTTCTGGAAAATCTGCCTGATCGCAGAGCTGATCGATGACAGGCCTTGCTCGCCATGTTGGAGCAGGGCTTCCGGTCATCCAGGATGCGTCCCTTGCCAGTCCTCATCAAACAAACAGTCCCTGGAAAACCCCCCGCTGATTTGCTAGGATGCTCCACGTTGCAGGGAATAAGGGGAGTAGCATGCATTTAATATGGAAGAGACCTGATGGTTTCCATGGGGCTGCGCCTCAGGATTTTTCAGTGCTCGAATTGGGTGGTCATTCTCGACTTTGGCTTCATCGCGTCGACAAGGATCAATACCCTTTCCGCATAGCAGGTGGATGGGAAGAAAACGGAGGAACGGTCCTTCTGAATAATCTCGTCAACCTCCTGCCGAATCCTGAAAAAGATTGGATGGAATATCTCAATCATGCCTATGACCATTCAATGAAAGACGATCGCAAAGCCTATGTGGACGAGGTAACCGTCTGGCTTCGTGATTTGACCGGTTGCGCCAAAGGTGATACCTGGGAGACTGAAATTCTCCAACAAGCTCTGCGGCTTACAGCGGAAAAAATCAGTGCCTTGCGCGACGCCTTCATCAAGCAGAGCTGAACTTCGATTCCGCTGAGGGATGACCCATCGGGTCGTCCTCATCACAGCTTTTTAAATCCTATCAGATCAATAAGATAAATCCGCTGGAGGCGAAGTTTCTGCCTCCATGTGTTTTTTTGGCTCCCTTTGCGTGCTTGCCTAAAGATTTGTCCTCAGGCTTCCGAAAGTTATCTGACGTGTTTGGTTAGTCAGGCACTTTGCCCAGGAAGCCCTATGAAACATACAGAACTCCTTGTTATCCTTGGTGTTTTATCCTCGGCAACCCCGGTCCTTGCGGACCCAAGTGAAGACGAAGAGGTTTACGTCCAGCCCTTTGGTGCTGATCCGAAATTTACCTTTGATTTCGCCAACCGTGGGGTTGCCCTGCAAGGCAAAAGCGGAATTCCCCTGACCTTAAAGGGCAAGACCGACGTCATGCTCCGTGACTGGGGCCTGAGCCCGCGGATTGTTGCTCGACAAAAGAGTGCGGTGGGTTTCAATCTCGCGAGCGATCGTCGAATCCAGTCGCTCGAGTATGGATTCTCCGTCGATGGTTTTCCCCTTTGCCAGTATCAAATCAAATCTCACGAAACTTTGGATGGCAAGCTTGCTGTCCTTGGTCGTATGCCAAAAATTGCTGTGGATCAGCGGTTCGACTTGAGTGATTGGCCGGCAGATGATTTGGTTCGCAACACGGTCGCCGATGCTTTGGCTGAAAATGGGATCTCCACTCAGTTCACCAAAAATAGCGGCGAAGCCTGTCTTTGGGCTGATGGTGGTAGCCTCCATCCTGTTTGGGTTTGGGAAGTGGAAGTTGATAAGCTCAACTATACGGTGGTGGCCGATGAGAGCCGCAGCTATAAGTTCCAAGCCAAACATTTTCACGCCGATGGCAAAGCGACTATCTATCCGAGCAACGTGTTGGACGCTGCCACACAAGTTTTCCCACTCCGTGATATGAAAACTACAGGATATCTAGAGAACAAGTACTTTGTGACAGTTGTGGAATCGCCATTTGACTATGCTCAGGTGATGAGTCTCGACTTCACCTTCGATCCAAGCTCGCAGACGAGTTCCTTCGAGGAAGTATCGCTCTTCACCAACGCTAATCGAGCCCTGGAGTGGTTGGAATCAGTTGGCTACAGCAACTTTGGAACGATTCCGATCCGTATTGCTGTGCATGCTGATTTCCAAGGGGATTCGAATAATGCGCTTTATCAGCCTGGCTCCAACTATGATGTGATTTATGTGGGTGATGGGGATGGAACTGTCTTGCAAAACCTTGCCACCGATTCGGATGTTGTTGGCCATGAACTGGGCCATCATGTGGTTTATCATACGGTCACAGAGATTGCCGGTGAGTCCCTGGTGATCCACGAGGGTTTGGCGGATTACTTCAACTTCGCTAGAACCGGTAATGCCTGCCTCGGCGAAAGTATCTGTCCGGACACCGCTTATGGCAACAAAATCTGCTATGTGCCTAAGAAGTGTCTGCGTACCGCGGAGAATACCTTAAAGTACGGAGCTTCTGATCTGCCTAGGGAAGCGCATCAACGCAGCCAATTTATCTCTGGACTCCTTTGGGACCTCTATAGCAAGGATGGAATCGAGCTCAATGATGTCACCCATATGGTGCTCAAATCGATTGATCTGCTCGTTAAGGACAGTGGCTACAAACATCTTATCGTCGGTATGCTTCTGGCCGACCATGCGCTGTTCCAAGGCAAGAATTGTTCAGTCATTCTCAATCGGGCGAATGAACGAGGACTGTCTACGTTTCTTTCCGATATCAGCTGCGCGACCGTAGCCCTGACTCCCGATCCAAAAAATGTAGAGGATCTTACTGGGCCGGGCTCAGGAGGAACCGCGGTTATTCCTGCAACCACTAGTTCCAAGAGTTCTAAGAAATCCGTTTGCGGAGTTTTGGGTGCATCGGCAGCCGAAGGTCAAGTCTGGTCCTTTATCGTTCTCTTTGTCCTGCCATTGGCTCCTGCCTTCATTCGGCGAACACGAAGAAAAGACTAAATTCGGTAGCGTGTCCAAAAATTCTGTTAAGCATAGCCCTTGGCAAAAGCCTGGAGGGCTTCCTTTTTAAGAAATCGACGGTAGATAGACAGTTTTTTGCTGTCCTGCTACGATGAATCCTACTCATGCAAGCAGTTTTGAAGTGTTGAATAACTCGCTAAGATTCGTGTGGAACTGACTGTTCCACTCTAATGAGGAGCCGAGGAATGCGCGCACGCGTCGCCCTGGGATTGGCCTTGGTCAGTCTCATGCCATCCCTATGTTTTGCCGGTACCGAAATCAATGTGCAAGTCAGTGCCTATTGGGAAGGGCGTGAATTAAGGGATCCCAATATCGAGGCGCTGGCTCATTTTCGTAAAGCGTTTCCAGCTATCCCTCTGACACATTTCATCAATCCTACTTATTTTTTGGATGAATCAAAAACAGTCGAACGATTGCAATCCTTGCAATCGGTTATGCAGTCGGATGATGAAGTTGGACTTTACCTTGCGCCCATGGAGCCTTTGGTTCGAGAGGCTGGGGTCATTTTGAAATTGCAGCCATCGTTCTGGGGATATATGGACGAGGGTGAAATCTGTGAGGATGACTGTGGACTCGATGTGCCACTGACGGTTTACAACCGTGAGGAGGTCTTGAGAATCTTTGCTGTGGCTCATCAGACCATGCTGAAGGCTGGTTTTACAGGTCTGCGAAGCTTTGCTGTTCGAGGTTGGATGGAAGCTCCATTTCTCATTCCTTTGGCTGCGGCATTTGGCTACCAGGTCGACGCTTCACCGATTGATCCAGAACTTGTCAGTCGAAAACTCAAAGAGTTTCCTATAGCCGCGTGGCTGACTCAGCGCTGGGGGACCGTGCTGGATGAAAATGCCGAATTCAATGCCCAGCTGATTCCGTCCGGTTCAAAGATCCGCTTTATTCCCCAGTTGGGTGGTATCTTGGAATTGAATGAGCAGAAAGATATTTTGGCGCGATTCGATCGGTTGGTGAAGGATCGCATCGAGCATCCAAATCACCGTGAGATTTTCACTCTCAGTCTATCGGCCGAGACGGCCTTTCAAAGTTGGCCAAAACTCAAAATGATTCTGCAGAGTCTCGACGAGCGAGCGAAGAAGGATAATCTGACGCTGACCTTCGCCACAGCCTCGGCTGCAAAAAATGGTCGACCTATTGCTATCAGTGAGCGTATATCCTCCAAGTTGGCAGCGAAAGCTGTGGTGAGGAAGTGAGGGTGCTCCGGTGTACGTTGATGTCCATAGTCATTTAACGCATGAAGACTTTGCCAAAGATCTGCCTGACGTGATCGCGAGAGCTGAGCAGAGCGGCCTCACGGCAATTATCGTCAATGGCTTGGAACCGCAATCGAACAGGCGTATTTTGGAGCTCGCGGCCCAATATCCTGTGATCAAACCCGCGCTCGGTATTTATCCGATTGAAGCGATCAACAATATCGTCAAGGATCTGCCTTTCCCGGTGAAGCAATTCGATGTTCAGGAAGAGATTGCTAGCATTCGCCGTGAAGTGGCTGCAGGTCGAGTCTTTGCCATTGGGGAATGCGGATTGGATGGACATTGGGTTTCGGTCGAGACCTTTGCGGCTCAAGAGAAAGTTTTCGAACAGCTGATTGAAATTGCCTTGGAATACGATAAGCCACTGATTATTCATACTCGAAAGCGTGAAGAGCGGGCTATGGAAATTCTCGCTGCGCATGGCGTCAAGCGAGTGGATTTCCACTGCTACGGTGGCAAAAGCAAGCTGGCGCTCAAGGCCGCCGAGCAGCATGGCTGGTATTTTTCAATACCAGCCAATGCGAAGAATAATGAGTCCTTCCGCAAGCTCCTCAAAGAGTTGCCGGAGCAGCAGGTTTTGACCGAGACGGACTGTCCTTACCTCGCCCCAGTCAGGGGCGAGAGGAACGAACCGGCCAATGTCGTGGGGACCATCAAGCTGCTCGCGGAATTGCGCGGTTGGACGGAAGAGAAGGCTCAGCAGCAGGTTTGGCAAAACTATCAACGGCTCTTTAAAGCATAATATTCAATCGCTGTGTTAGCTTTTTGCTGGGGATTTATGCGGCCAGCTTAAACTCTATGACCAGCCCGTACAATATTTTTGACTTTTTTATTTTCAGATTCTGGAAGTCTCTATAAATGACAATGCCCACAACCTGGGTCATTGTCACGGCAGCTCTGCCGTCACTCCACCCAATTGCAGCTTCGCTTGCTCGAATTTCTGCGGAAATTCAGCGCTTTTCTCGTAAAGTTCCAGAGCGCCTGGAATAAGATTGCGATAGCGGGACGTGCTGGCAGCATAAATCGCCAGCACAGATCATTTCAAATAGCGCAGTACTTCTTATAGGGAACCAGCGAGCTCGCGAAGTTTGTCTTATCGGCTTCCTCAGTCAACAAAGGGGCGAGCGGGGCAAGGATTTTGTAAGCTGCACATCCGCCCAGTGGAAGCTCTTCGGTCGCGTTATCATTGCATTTAGCCTGCCCCTGGCATTTTGTGCGCCAAACCTGATCGTAAACGCTGGTATTCGACAGCTCAAACGAACTGTTTCTCAAATCAATGAACGATGCACTCAGGTTAAGGGGGGCCGGCGCTCCATTGGCTGTCTTCGCACTCTTGCCGTTGAACGAGCCCAATCCTGAAAAAATCTTCGCCAGTCTGTCTGCCGAATAGACTTTAGCACCCTCATGATCAAAGTGAATAAGGTCGAGGGACGCTTTCTCCATGTAGAGCGAGATAAGCATGGTGGGTGCGTTCAGGCCCAAACCAAGATACTTGAGGTTTGGATAGACATTGTCGAGAGAGAAGGATGAAAGGTTATTCGACCGAGCGTTGAAAAATATCAACTTGCCGAAGATCGTACTGAAATAGTCTTCGTCTATGTCACCGCTGAATTTATTGCCTTCCACGTTCAGAATTAACAATTGCTTATAGGTCGTTCCCGAAGTCGGAAACACGCTGGAAATTTGTCCTGAGTATTGGTTGTAGGAGATATCCAGATAGACAAGAGTAGCGTTTTCGACAAGACCCGGAATCAGGAAAGGTTTGTAAGTCGTTAGATTGTTATAAGACAAATCAAGGCCGATCAATTTCGCCTTTGGAAAAAGATAGGCCAAGTATTGGAAACTGTCCGACAAATCTTTATCAGTAAATCCGCCATGGGAAAGGTTAAGGAAGACTTCTTCTGATGAGAGGAAATTTTTCAGATCCACGCAAGAGTAAACGTCCGTTTTCTTGGCTCTGACATAATTTTCCGCAACTGATTTGAATATTGCGATCAGAGGGGCTTCGCTGCTGGTCGGTACGCCTTCCCAACATTTGAATTTCGTGTCAGAAGCTGTGTCAGTGATTTCTTTGATCTCGCTTTGGTTTCGAGCAGCCTTACAGGAAAAAAACGCTAATCCCAAAACGAAAAGCCAGCAGATCTTCAGCATAAAATCCTCCTACCCGGGGAATAAGGTTGCACAAGTTTTCAAACCGTCATCATTTTCTACCGAAATTTTGCCATAAGTCCCCAAGGGAACGATTGGCTTTCTAACATAGATCTTCAGACTTCCGTTGATGGTATTGCCAAGGGTCTGCAACTCGCTTGCTGTAATTTTGCTGAGACTGTCAGCGATGATCGTCGTCGCCCCCTGACCCAGGTCCGTAAAGTTGGACAAGCCAAGATTTCTGGCTATCAGCACCTGGCTGCGGAGGTAGGTCAAGAGTGGTGATTGAGCCACTTTCGGAGTCAAACTGGTGATATCCAGGCATTTCAACTTAGCCGAAACTTCTCTGAGAGAGATCAAGTTCGCCTCAGAAAGCGGGAACGGATTGCCACCCAGATCCAGGACCTGCAGGCGCGGAAGGCCATAGAATCGAGGGATATCGTTGATGCTTTGATTCTTTACGGACAAGAGTCGCAATCCAGGGTTTTGATCAAAGATCCTTAAATCCTGGATGGGCTGCTCGCCCGTATTACCTGCCGTAAGATTTAGTTCGGGAAGAGCCATCACCCGCGTCTGAAGTTCGTTGCATTTTTCTGCCAGATCCTGGGCTGGAGCCTGGGGATCCGCATTCGTGGATGGTGGCGTGACGTTCGCGAAAGTGAAGAGCGCCATCAGGCTGGTTCGAAAGGTATCGCCGTTTATGATCTGATTCTGTGGAAACGAATCTCCGAGACCTTTGCCTCCGAGGAGAGAGCACCAGGTCGAGAGCGTCGGAATCGAACCGCCGTATTCAGTTACTTTCGGATCGTAGGGAAATTTCTCTTGCAGTTGACTGAGCTTCGTTTGAACCCTTGCCTCCTGGCAGGAGACCAGATCCTTCCAGCAGGATTCCAACTCGCCAGCCAGCGCTCGCCGCTTCTCGGACGCAATACCAATCTGCTTTATCATGATGGCGAAGTAGGCTGGATAAGCATTGATATCGGCATAAGCCGCATTGCTGTCCAATGAAGCCTGAAGGCTTCGGATAAAGCCGCCCACTTCAGTCAATTCCTGGAATAGAAGTTGGATTCCGATTTTTCGGCCTTCGACTTGCTTGGCGATTTCCTGATTATCCACCAGCCCAGCCGACTTGATAAATCCGTCCACCTCCACGTTGAGATAGGGAATTGTTTCATAAGCAATTGGAATCAGTTTATCCAGCGTCAGCTGGTCATGAAAGCTCGTGACACCTTGCAGCTTGGGATCTGGGCGACCCGTTGCGTAGTTGAGTATAGCAGTGATGGTATTCGCACAATCCGTCGACCAAGCTTTGTCGTCGAGGCTATATCGACATTTGGGGAGACCGTCAGGGAATATTCTCGCTATTTGGTTAGGATCACCGCCACTCTGCTTGACATGTAGGCCGACGGTTGTTGTTTCCGCGAATTTGTCCTTTAGGACGTTGGCATCGACCTCGATGGAGGCAATCCCACCCAGCAGTTCAAGTTTGAGGCCCACTCCAAATTTTGCTTTATTAAGCTCCGACCCAAAATTGAAATCGACGAGAAGCAGGAGGTTTGCGCCATAGTGAATTAGATTGACAAATTCCCTGCCGCACTTTTCGAAGAAGAAATCTCGTGCGGCAAGACCCTGCAAATTGCGGCTCTTGATGAGGCGGACAACTTCTTTCCCCTGTTCAGAAAGGCTTGTTTCGGCAGGAAGTTTCTTTTCGTAGCGAACATTTTGATAGAGCGAAACATTCTTCGACACCTTGGTCGCCGAAGAGCTGATAGCAAGATTGACGTTGGCGCCTGCCGTAACTCCCGGATAAACCGGATAGGTCAGCGACAAGGAGCCCGAGAGGAGCTTAAGGACTTCTTCAGTGCTGACATTGTTCCCCGGGACGATCTCCGCGGATTCGGGCACCATTTGCAGGAACGTCGGGTCGCCTTCCCACTTGACACAAGGCCGGGGCAAGACTCGACCGGAAATAGGGTCATAACCTTGCCCCAGGCCTGCGATCAGCTGCCCGTCCGGAGGAACGAGCGATTTTGGTTGGCTCGCTTTTTTATCTTTTACGCAAGAGTTGAGCCAGAAAGTTGGAATGAATACACAAAGGAGAAGAAAGGGCAAGCCCTTCCCTCCGGATCGCAAAAAAGCTGTCAAGCTCGCCTTACGGCTTGCAGGTGATTTCACAGTCAAGTCTGTCACCCTTTTCCAAGTTGCCTTTCACTTCTTCGCAGCGAGCCTTAACCTTCGCACAGCACAGGCTTTCTTTCAGACGGGCGGCTCGCCCCAAACTCAAACCAAATTCCAAACCGGCCCAAGTGCCGACGGTATAGGCGTCATAGACCTCATTGCAGGTTTTCTTAACTCGATCTTGAGAAAATCCGAAAAATTCATCGATCCCTTGGTAGGTGAACTGCGAGTCACCGCTAGCTACAAACCTCAGAATGGTTCGATTGTCTTCGTTTATGAAGCCTTTTTTGTAAGCATTCGGGAACTCTTTCAAGTCGATATTCACGGGTGTTGCATTGCCGGGACTGCGATCAAACTGAATATCCTGAACAATGGGATTGTGCAGCAATTCTCTTAGACCGGTACTCGTGACAGTTCTCCTGGTCGACTCACTGCTGCTATCGGTTTGCGCGATACCATAGCCCGAGAATTTGACTTTATAGAGCGAAGGAATCTGAGCCAGAACGTAAGGGTTCAAGACAACGGCATTCTTGATTTCCAAATCTCGCAAACTTTTCATAAGAACCAGATTTTCGAACACATTGCTCGTTCCGGAGGCATAGTTGAAGGTCAACTTCCGAAGCGCAGGCATGTAGGTCACCGGTTCCAGAATCAAGTTGGCATAAGCTGGATCCGAAGATTCATAGTTCAATTCAGTGGCCGTAATAAGCTTGGTGAGGGGATCGCAGAGGCCATTGATTTTCTTCACAGCTTCCGAATCCTTGGTATTGACCGCAAGATCCTTGTCCGAAACTGTATTGTCTTCAGTCTTCATTTTATAAGTCAAAAAATCTCGACTGGGAGGGCCCATGCCCAGTCTATCAGCAAGAACGAACATCGACTGACGCCAGGGTGAAAGTTCGCCCTCATCTTTGAAGCGCCTGAGGCTGGTCAGCTGGCAGTACTGGTAGAATCCGCCGACAGCGATCTCGTCAAAGATAATCTTTTCGACTTTTCCCATGTAGCTTTTCAGCAATGCCGTATCATCATAAGCTTCCAGAACTCGGTCAGTTTCCGCTTCGCAGATGGAAGGTTGATCGCGACAGACTGAAAAAGTCGCCTGGATATCACCGATATTCTTCAGGAGATTCCGATAGAGAGCGCCCAAATCCAATTTATTGTTGGTATTGTTGATCAGCTTTTGGGCATCCCGGATATAAGCCCAAACATCGATTATATCCTTCAGAAGGTTGGCGGCTGATGACAGTTTCGTACCAACCTTTATGGATAAGGATGCGATCGGAGCTGTCTTTTGCTCGGCAGTAATTGGAGTTGGAGGGGGCGTGCCGCCGGTTGTGCCACCAGTTGAACCACCGGAATTTGAGTCGCCGGGCTTTTTGGTTTCGCCAAACATCCCGGCACTCGCAAAGTCACCGACCATGTATTCAGCTGCGGAATAGCCATTGACAACGAAGCCGGTTGTATTGTTGAAACCCAACTGATCGGCGAGATAAGGTTTCAGAAGGTCCACTGTTGTTCCGTCAAGCGGTTTCCCGTCCTCGCCCTGGCCTTTTGTTATGACTTCAGTTAGCTTATTGGCGCCAACCGAATACTTGAGGATGTTGTAGAACACTTCGCGACAGGCGTTCATACTTTTCGCATCGCAATTGATAAGCTTCGATAAAGCATCATCGGGAAGTGTGGTTGTCAATGTATCATCGGGCAAAGTCGACGGAGTCGGGCAATTGCTTGGCGCTCTTGGATTGTCTGGTTTGGCAGCTGCTGCGTCCTCCGCCAATTTCAAAGTCGGCGCAGGCTTTTGTCCTTGGCTGCTAAACAGAGTTAGGAGACTGACAGGGTTTCCACCCTGCTGGTAGATTTTCAGTTCGACTTTGACATCGCTCGATAGTTTGCTGTTATCAACACAGGCATCGCCGCCTCCTTCGATTCCGCCTGATGTCTTAATCTTCAGTTTGCCGGCGATATGGTCCAGGTCACTTTGCATCTTAGCAATGGCTTTAAGCGACGCCATAAACAAGGAACCAAAATTCACCTGCGAAACATAGTGGGAACCGCAGTTCTGGACAATGATCTCGCGTTGCTTGTTCAAATCAGGCGCGTACTTTAGAACTTCATCGCGCACTGTTTCCCCATAGCGGGTGAGGACCCATTTGTCCTGCGCTGTCTTTGCGTTGACTTGAACGCTCCGCGCAGTTATTTTGGCGATAAATACCTGATTCGTGGAACGGGAGGAAATCCCAGAATTGAGCGCGATCTCTGCGCCGCCTTCTAGGGAACCACCGCCGGCCATGTCCATTTTAACATTGAATCCACCAGCCAATTTATTGAGCAACTCGCTGCTGCTTGCATCCTTGGAGTATTCAATACTGCCGCTCTGATTCGCGCTATTGAATGTATTCACGGACACCGCATTGGGATTGTTTGCATTCAGCCTAGCGACGGCGGCGTCCAATTCGTTCGGTTTCAGCACCGAAAAGACTTCCGGAACGAGAAACTCCTCCATCACCTGACCGCTTTTGGTATCCATTGCAAACGACGGGACTATGCATATCCGGTCGATGAACTCCCGCGAGTTTTGATCATAGCCAGTAAACAATGCTTTCTTGGTTCCGCGAGGTGAGATGCCGATAACCTCATCCGATAGCGTTGACCTCCGGGACTTACAAGCGTCCAACATTGCGAGAAAACACAGAGAACTGATGAGAAACTTCACGGCTAACATCCTCTCTTTCAAAGTAAGATATCCTTGAATTGCGTCCATTCGATATCGGGAATGTTACAGGGTTTGGTATAGTCTGTTTGCGTGCTAGTGATACAGGCATTGACAGCGTCCTTGTAGGATTTAAAGATCGCACTCAGGCTGTCTTTGTTCCGCAGGACTAGGATCGCTGGGGTTTTCCAATCCTGATCCTTCTCGGTCGCCAGCTCGGTGACATTGAGCGTATGCTGGAGGCTATCAAGCAGAACCATGATCTTGAAATAGGTTTTCAGAGCTTCGTTGATCTGCTCAAGACGCTTGAGGAGCAAAGGTGGAAGGACCAGCGGTTTATCGAGCAGACCTACTTCATCGTATTTCAGAAGGACCTGATCCAGTGGTTCCAGGAATTCATAGTTGGGTTTGCTGATCTGGCTGTAGAACTGATTGGAAAGGTACTGATTGATGAGCGCCCAGCTCTTGTAACAGCGCTCCAACTGTCGACCGACGATGGTTCGGAAATCAGCTAGGTCTTCGAAAATAATGGGATCCGTGAAGCATTTGAGGCGCCTCGGCCCCGATGCCGATGGCGTTCCTTCACCCAGCGTCGCCTGGAAATTGTCAAATTCTGTTTGATTGCCGCCCTTTTGGTAGAGCGAGACTTCAAGAACAGAATCCGTAAGAACGTCATCATAGTATTTGGAAGATTCCTGTGTTTTTTTAACTTGAGCGACTTGGGCTTCTGCTTTGACCAGAAAGTTCAGGAGATTGCGTGTGTTTTTAAAGGTGATTCGAAACGAACTGCTGAATTTGGAGCCAAGGTTGACCTGAGCCGCAAACCTATCGCCGCAGCGAAGGAACATCTCGATTGATTTGCGTTCCAAAGTTTTCGGATCACTCCCCGATAGCTGCAAAGCGTTGATCTCGTCGACCAGCGATTTGACATTTGGAGCCCATTGATAGTCTTTCAAGCCGACGCTCACGGCCCGGGACTCAAAATTCGTGACCGACGCAAAATTCAATTTTGAATTGATATTGGCCGCTCGAAACGAAGTATAGACCTTGGCTGAAGCGACCTGGATTCCAAGCACCTTGGCTTCGATATTGAGAGACGCTTCCAAGCTCGCTTCGGTCCAATCATAGGAATAGCTTTGTTGCACCGTCTGATCGATGAAACCGCTGGCGCTATTGGAAAATTGCTTATTCGTGACATTCACACAGGGCGTGATTTCAGGGTCTTTGGTCAGATCAACGCCTTTGAGGTTCAGAGGCATAATATATTCAAAAGCCGATGATCCTGTGCCCAGCCCGTAGTCTTTCAAGGCAGTGGGATCCGCCACCGACTGCTTCGAGCTTTGACTCTTGCAAGCTGCTAAACTAAAAAGAGTTATCCACAGCAAGTAGCGTATACTCAACCCGCCTGAATCAAATAGTTTAAATGATTTTTCCCATGCGACATTCTATCACGGACGCAATATCAGTACAAGGCTCTGACGATCAATTTTGAGTTGTTCAAAGGTCGGGTCAACCATAATCGTTTTTCGTTTTCGCATTGTCTACTGCTCTAATCTTCGTCCCCAATTTCCGCTCCCGTGATTGCCGGTCAGAGCTGATCGAAAAACTGATCGCTCTGATACCTCCCCGGCGCAGCCCTCTCGTACGTTTTGGTTGAGTGTTCGCCCCGAACTTCAAACATCGTGATGAAATAATCCTGGTCCCGGGCAAGCGTATACGCAAGGTCTCACTGAGGCCAGAGGGCACTGAAAAATCCGCGAAAAGCAAAGTCACATCTGGCAGCTGGGCGAGACTCTTAAAGCGCGTTTTCGCCATCGATGCTTCACGATCGCTGCGGCAGTGATCTGGAAATCATTGCCGCGGTATTGGATCCCATCCAGATCGGGTGTTATCTCAAGCATAGAGGTATGCCGGCTGCTCCGCCCGCCATGGCTGGAGTCAAAATGAGGATCGTGCGTGGAGAGTGGTGCTGAGGGAGTCGAAATGAGCCTAGCTTGGATTGAATGGCTTTGTCCAAATGTCTAAAGCCAGCGCAATACACCGAAATATCCTGCCTCTCAAGCTGTGAGCACAAGGTTCTGGTTTCAAAAAAGGTGATTCTACGTGGGAGAAATAAGAAGATTACGGCGATTTAACCGGAATATCTTTTAATAGATGAAAAAGGTTTATGATGTTTGGAATTCCTACCACCCGAAACGGACTGTCCCTACCTCGCCCCAGTCAGGGGCGAGAGGAACGAACCGGCCAATGTCGTGGGGATCACCAAGCTGCTCGCGGAATTGCGCGGTTGGACGGAAGAGAAGGCTCAGCAGCAGGTTTGGCAAAACTATCACCGGCTCTTTAAAGCGCAATCGACCGCCGCTCAGTGCCACCGCGAGGACTAGGCGGGAAGCCTACCCGATTTATTCTGAAATATTTATTACAATCCAAATACTTGCAGATTTCATCAGTGAGAGTGAAGCATTTAACTCCAACAGGGCCGATGAAATCTGTGAATCCAATCAATTATGAATTCTTATAAGCTCAAATCCAAATAGCAATTCCCAGGCTGAGGCTATCGGTGCCGGATTGAATCTCTTGCAGATCCAGCGATCCACCGGAAGCTGTGTGGCGGATTTCGGAATGTTTGCCAATGACTTGAAAGGAGAACATGGGACTAAAAAAGTAGTTCAAGCCCATATCATAATAATGTCCACTGCCGACAAACGAAGCGCTCTTGTCGAAGTCCTGATATTGCATTTGGGTGGCCAAAAGACCCAAACCAAATTGAATGTTGGCGATCGGAGCGCTAAAAGCAAAAGCGATCTCACCAGCTAACTTCGATCCGCGGATATTTTCCAAACTTGTTTCGCGCGAGCGCATGTTCAAGAGCGTGTGCGAGATGCTGAACTGAGTAAACTTAAAGAGCTCGAGACCTATTCCATTACGAATGCCAAAGCCTGTCCAAGATTGCTCGACGGGTTCGGCTTTGCCTTTATAGGTCTTAGAGAACTTACCGAATTCGCCATCAACGCCTTGAAAGAGGAAGACATTGTTGGTTTGAGACGAACGATTTCGGTCGATCAAAGAGTGCGACTGACCGAAGGCTGACGATGCGCCTAAAACAAGAGCTAAACCTGCAAAACATTTAGTAAAACTCATAACCCACTCCACCCAAAAGCAACAGTTCCAGTGCAACAGAAGAATAGGGACAACGACAGCTATGAGGGAGCAAGCTTTATGCCCTGATGGCATGAAGTGAAATCTTAGGCGATTTAATCGATTCCTGATTGTTAAGACTGTTTAAAGACATGACAGATGGGTGTTTGCGCTGTCTAGTTTCTGAAAATTGAAGAGATGGTTTGAGGTCTTGCCTTTATTTCGTAGATCCGTTAAAAACCAACCCAAATTCCAGATGATTCGCACACTTAGGCAAGAGAAAATTTGGAGTCCAAGAAACAGGAGCAACCTATTGTCATATAGGTTCTGTCTATCTTTGTAAACGTCCTATATTATCCACAGCGTCTGTGAATAATTCAGGGTTTATGAACCTGTGCCCCCCGTTGGGTCTACGCTCAGTGGGAAAGCTGAATTTTTACACAGCCATCTTGCTCCATCTGAAAGCCTCTCCCATCAAGCCTCACAAAGTGTTAATAAATTCTGAAGTGAGTCTCGCACTTGCCTCAATCCGACAATTCTGAAGGAGTATGCGTCATGCCGCGCTACACAGAAATCCGTGTGTCTTCTGTACTTGGCAATTCCCAGCTGCTCGATGGGGGGGCGATGTTTGGCAATGCTCCTCGTCCGCTTTGGGAGCGTTGGTCCAAACCGGACTCACTTGGTCGGATAGCTTTGGCCTGTCGCTGTATGCTCGTTGAACTCGATGGGGTTAAAGTTCTCTGCGAAACAGGGATTGGGACCTACATGGAGCCATCACTCGCGGAGCGTTATGGGCTCGTTGAATCAGACCATCGCCTGCTGGTAAACCTTGCGGAGCAAGGGATCAAACCCGACGATATCGACTACGTGATTCTATCCCATCTGCATTTTGATCATGCCGGTGGTCTTCTTCCCGCCTATGCGGACATCGCCCAAGGTCGTGACGCGCTGGTGTTTCCCAAAGCCCAATTTGTTGTAGGTCGCGAGGCTTGGGACCGGGCTCGTCATCCGCATGCAAGAGATCGAGCGTCCTTTATTCCCGGTCTGGTGGAAAAGCTCGAGCAATCGGGTCGCCTCATCATCGTCGATGGTGAAGCGCTTGATGGCTTTGCTAAAGACCAACTCAGCTTTCGATTCAGTCATGGCCATACCCCGGGACACATGCACACGGTCGTACATGGCAGCAGCGGAACCATGATCTTTGCTGGGGATCTGATACCAGGGAAGGCTTGGGTCCATCTGCCCATTACGATGGGCTACGATCGATTCGCAGAACAGGTCATCGATGAGAAGCAGGCCCTCTACCGTGAGGCCGTGCCAGGGCATTGGTACCTCTTCTTTACCCATGACCCACACACAGCCGCCAGCCAAGTGAAACAGGACCCCAAGGAGCGCTATGTCCCCATCGAGGAACAGGCCAGCCTTCGGCGATTTCCGCTTTGATCCTTGCAGCGAAGTCTTCTTCTCCGGCTGGGGATCTGCGACAATAGAGCTTGGGCTAAAATGACCCTTGAGTCGCCACCCGGTCTTGAAGAGGAGCTTGCATGGAAATCGGCAGCTTTGTGCGGTCAGAACGCAAGCGTCAGGGTTTGACCCAGCAGCAACTGGCAGCACGGTCAGGGGTTGGCTTGAATTTTGTGTACCAACTGGAAAAGAATAAAGCCTCCGTGCAACTTGATAGTGTGAACCAGGTGCTTCGGGCACTTGGCTATCAAATTGGTGTGATGCGCGATTTTCGTCCTTGGGATGTCGACGCTGCGATGGCTCGTGCTGGTGCGATCAGCGGCGACGTCAGTTCCGATCAAGAAGATTTGGAACTTGAGTATTCGGAGTGAGGCTCGATCTCAAAAAGGCTTGCGATTCTGTGGGATTCGACTGCGGGTGAAACGTAAATCGGATGGGCAGCGGCCTCGACCCTGGAATTGCAAACGCTTCAAAGACTCTTGGTAAAGCCCAAGCATCGGTTCACTCGGTCGCATGCTAGCCAAGCCGGTGGCAACCTTGAGCATGCGTTGCTGCATATCCTCAGTCAATTGTCCTGAGCAATAACTCTCTCGGTAAGCCCGTCCAGGGCTCGGCAAGAGCGAGGCGAGGAAGAGCGATTCGGCGGTCGTCAGCTGGGAAGGCTCCTTGGTAAAGTAGGCTTGGCTGGCTTGCCGAATACCGAAAATCCCGGGACCGAATTCAATAATATTTGCATAGATCTCAATAATATCCTGTTTGTCCAAGGTTTGCTCGATGGCCCAACTGACGAACAATTCTTGAAGTTTTCGACTCAAGACCTTTTCATGATTCAGGTAGAGATTTTTGACCATCTGCATGGTGATCGTCGAGCCGCCGAACAGGACTTTTCCCGCTTTCAGGTTGGCTTGCAAGGCGGCGGTGAGCGCACTGGTTCGAACCCCCTCATGCTGCCAGAAGCTGGCATCTTCTGCGGCGACAATGCCTCGTAAAAAATCCTCGGAGATATTGCGGATCGGCTGGTAGTCCGTTGACAAAAAAGCTCGAAAAGACGGATTTTGTAGCATGAATTCTGTGGAAGGTAAACTGACCCTCTGCTTGATCCAGTCCTTGCTGAAAATCTGTGGGGCTCGCGCGATCTTGCAAGCAAAGTTCTGTCTTTGGCTGGGAAATTCGATGGCTCGACCACTTTGCGGCATGAGCTCGATCTCAGCTGCGAGTTGGACAGTTCCCGATAGTTCAAATCCATGCAGCAATGGAAAGGCCGTTGGAGGAAGGATTTTAAGAAATGCCTGGCAATCTGTTTCGGGCAATTGCCAGCTCATCTTCCACGGATCCTGAGTCATAGGGCGCAAGAGATCGTTTTTGCTCATCGTGAAGCGACTTTTCACAAGAGCACTCTGGGCATTTTGCATGACATAGAATACGCCGCGTCGAACTTCGAATGAACCCCGCTCGGGACTGAAATTTCCTTGGGCTCTAATAGTGAAGGGCCAAGGGCCAACTTTCTCACTGCTGAGGAGCGGGTGATTGATTTCCAAATTGTTGCTGGCGATCTGAACATCGAAATCCAAATCTTGGGCTCTTTTCAGCCCATCGACCTGGACTTTAAGTAAGAGTTCTATGCGATCCTGAGGTTCGATGCTATGCAGCAAAGGCCGCCAGCTGAGTGGAAGACCAACTCGCTTGTGTCTCAATTCCAGCGAATCCAAGTCTTCACTGACCGAGCCTTGAACTTGCCACGGCTCACTGCCCTGTTCCCTTGCGGTAACAAAGAATGGCAATCGTCCCTGCTGAGCATGCAGGATCAATTGACCATCCAGCCCCTGTAACAGTTCTTTGTCTCGGTACCGAAAACCTTGCAGTTTAATTTCCATAATCTGTTCAGTAGCAGAAAGAAAGGCATCCAAGCGATTGACGCGGAGGACCGCTAGCTTTTGGGCATCCATCACTTCCAGTCGGACACGTTTTAATTCCAGGTTCACTCCCAACTGCAAAAGGCTTTGCAATCGAGTGAGAAGAGGTGTTGGCATTTTGTTCGGTGCAGAAGGCTTACTTGGCGAACGAACATCGTTCACTGACGCCAGCTGAGATCTTGTGACGGCGATCCGCATGCGATCTAAAGTGATGCGATCGGGTCGACCAAAGCCTTTGCCAGGCCAGAGTTTGAGATGAACTTCGACGGTTCCAAAAGCTCGATAGGCGGATGAAGAAAAATCCAAGCCCTCAATACGAAATCCACCCCAGATCACACTGATATCCTGGTAGTGAACGCGCAGATCTGTCTGTTTGAGCAAAATGCTGAGCTGCTTTGTTGCGGAGGTTTTTAAGAAAGGTTTCACCCAGACGGTAAACGCCAGAAAGCTGAAGCATAAAGCCGTCAGTCCAGCGAAAATGAGCAGTATGCGAGGAATTCTGCGCATAAGGGTCCGAACTAAAGAGACGGAGATGTCTAACATAAGTGTAGCAGACCAGATTCGGAGGGGGACTGGGCAGGAATGTTCCAGAAAGGGGCATAAAAAAAAGCTCCGAACAATCGGAGCTCTTTTTGGTCGCTTGGTAAAAAATGCAATCACTTCACAACGAAGTTGATGATTTTACCGGGGACATAAATTTCTTTGATCAACTCTTTGTCTTTGATGTGCTTCGCCACAGCATCAACAGCCTTGGCCTGGGCAAAAATCAGCGATTGATCGGCGGTTTTTGCTACTTCCAAAGTTCCGCGCAGCTTGCCATTCACCTGGATCGAGAGAGTGACGGAATCATCGATGCATTTCGCTGGATCGTAGGCTGGGAATGCTTCGTAGCTTAACGATTCTCGCCCACCATAGCGCTGCCAAAGCTCCTCGGCGATATGAGGAGCATAAGAACCCAGCATCAGGATCATGGACTTGGCCGCCACGGGTCCGATGGATGGCTCTTTCAATCCCGAGTTGACCAATTCCATCATGACAGCGATAGCCGTATTGAAACGCATCGCTTCGGTGTCTTCACCGACTTTCCTGATGGTCTTATGCAGCTGCTTTTCAAAGGCCTCGCTCATCGAGCCTGCGCTTTGTGCGAGCTGTCCTTCGGGTGATACCATAAGGCGCCAGAAGCGACTGAGAAAACGATGGGTTCCGACGATTCCATCGGATTTCCAAGGCTTTACTGCTTCCAAAGGACCCATAAACATTTCATAGAGGCGGAACGCATCAGCGCCCCACTGCTCGATCACTTCATCTGGATTGACGACATTGCCCCGGCTCTTGGACATTTTCTCGCCGTTTTCACCGAGGATCATGCCTTGATTGACCAGTTTTTGGAAAGGCTCCTTGGTTGAAACCAATCCTGCATCAAACAGCACTTTGTGCCAGAAGCGCGAATAGAGCAAATGCAACACAGCATGCTCAACACCGCCGACGTAGAGATCGACGGGCATCCAGTAATTTTCTTTTTTCTTATCCCAAGCCGCCTCGGTGTTCAGCGGGTCAATGAAGCGCAGATAGTACCAGCAGGATCCTGCCCATTGAGGCATGGTGTTTGTTTCTCGACGCCAAACCTTGCCATCTTTTTCGTAGCGCAGCCAGGATTCGGCTTTAGATAAAGGTGATTCGGCTGTCTTCGACGGCTTGAAATCATCAAGGTCGGGCAGAATCAATGGCAGTTCGGAATCGCTGATGGCGATTTCGTTGCCGTCTTTGTCCAAGGCGATGGGGATAGGCTCGCCCCAGTAACGCTGCCTGGAGAATAACCAATCACGGAGTTTATAGGTCACCGTTCGCTTGCCAAGGCCGAGTTTTTCCAAATGCTGGCACATCGCTTCGATAGCGGCCCCTTTGCCAAGACCATTGAGAAAACCCGAGTTGACGAGTTGACCTTCGCCGGTATGGGCTGCTTCTTCGATAGGTTTTTCTCCGCCCTCAAGAACGCGAAGAATTTTAATGTCGTACTTCTTAGCAAATTCATGATCTCGTTCATCATGGGCAGGAACAGCCATGATCGCGCCATGGCCATAGGAAATCAAAACGTAGTCAGCGATATAGATGGGAATCTTTTCGTTATTGACCGGATTGATTGCGTAAGCACCGGTAAAAACGCCTGTTTTTTCGGTGTTGGCCATGCGTTCACGATCGGCTTTGCTTTGCGAATCGTGCACATAGGCTTCCACCGCAGCACGCTGTGCGGTGCTGGTGATCTCAGCGACAGCAGGATGTTCCGGAGCTAATACGAAGAACGTGGCTCCGAAGAGAGTGTCGGGTCGGGTGGTAAATATTTTGATTTTTTCTTTGTGGCCATCGATCGCAAAATCGATTTCGGCGCCCACGCTTTTGCCAATCCAATTGCGCTGCATTTCTTTGATGGATTCCGGCCAATCCAATCCGTCCAAGTCTTCCAGAAGTCTTTCCGCATAAGCGGTGATGCGCAGGATCCACTGCCGCATCGGCTTTTTGATAACAGGAAAGCCTCCGACTTCGGATTTTCCATCGATGACTTCTTCATTTGCCAGGACGGTGCCGAGTTCTTCACACCAGTTCACAGCCTGCTCAGCCTGGTAGGCGAGGCCACGTTCGTAGAGTTTCAAGAAAATCCACTGGGTCCACTTGTAGTAGTGAGCATCGGTGGTATTGATCTCGCGATCCCAATCGTAGGAAAGTCCAATCGATTGAATCTGGCGCCGGAAATTATCAATATTTTGTTTGGTGGTGTCACGCGGATGAGTGCCAGTTTTGACTGCGTGTTGCTCGGCAGGCAAACCAAAAGCATCCCAACCCATTGGATGAAGGACGTTGAAGCCCTTCATGCGTTTATAACGAGCCACGATATCGGTGGCGGTATAGCCTTCTGGATGCCCTACATGAAGACCGGCGCCTGAGGGATAGGGAAACATATCAAGCACGTAGTACTTGGGCTTGCTCGATTGATCAGGGGTTTTGAATGTTTTGTTCTTGAGCCAAAACTCCTGCCATTTCTTTTCAACAGATTTGGGTTGGTAGTCGTGTTGATGCTGCTCCATTAAAATGCCGCCTCCTTGGTCGATCTCGGGTCTAGTCGCCCACCTTAACATAGATTGAAGGGACTTAAAACGTCCGAGCAGAGCCCGCTTGACCCTGCATCCATCAAGGTGACGGTGCCCAGGAATCATGCCGAGCGAACTCAGTCCGACCTTCAATTCCGCTGAAATTTGAATTGGATATAGGTGATGAAAAAATCCAAGATGAGGATGGTGACGTACGAGGTCACAACCGCCTGCGTGGTCGCGCGACCCACCCCTTTGGCGCCACCGCGTGCCCGGTAGCCTTCAAAGCAGCCAATCGACGAGAAAACAAGGCCAAACAGAGCGGCTTTTTGCATGCCCATAAAGAGATCCTCGGTATCGACGATCCACTCCAGTTTGGAGAAAAAATCGGCGACATCGATCTGATAAAAAGTCACACCAACCACAAACGAAGTTACGACACCGGAAAAAACCATCAGAATGCTGATCAAGGGCATCGCCAGCATGCTGGCCAGGATGCGGGGGGCCATCAAATAAGAAAACGGATCCACCGACATCACGCGCATGGAATCGATCTGCTCATTGACCTTCATGGATGCAATTTCCGCAGCCATGGCCGAACCGGCCCTAGCCGTGACGAGGAAGGATCCAATCATAGGCGCCAGCTCGCGAGCGAGGGCAAAGCCGGTCGAGGCTCCTATGAGCGATTCTGCGCCAAAAATGGCGAAAATTTCGCCCAACTGAAAGCCGAAAATACCGCCGACCATGATACCGGCCATGAGGGCGATCACAAAACTGCGACTGCCAATGAATTCCAACTGGGCAAAGAGCAACTTGCGATTAACCGCCGGATGCACCATGCGCAAAAAGGATTGCATGACGAAGAGGGAATAATCTCCGACCAATCGGACTGTCTTGGTGACGACTCCGCCGATGAGAGCGGTTGCAGGTACAACAGGCACGAGTTTAACAGCCTCCGCTTCTCAGACATGGGTGATAGGGCGTGTGCACGATTTCTTGAGTTCCAGCAAGCCGGCATTGGTTTTGTGCGTCTTTGTGACTATAATGCAAGAAAGGCTCCCAAGACATGGAGAAGCTCAGTGAAAATTTTCGGCGTTCTGTGGTGCTTGTGCCTTGCTTTTGTCAGTCAAACAGTGCGTGCGACCTGTGCAAGCCTTGTTCGTGGCCAGATCACTGTCGATATTCAGTCATGCAGCAATGTTCCGCCAGAGCAAGCTTTTGGCTCACATGAGCCTAAGTATAACTTCATCAGGGATTTACCACCAGCCCAGCGGAAGGCTTTTCTCGATTCGTATCGGGGCCTTTCTGTGAGAGCCAAGGTTGCCTATTCCTTGGCCGTAAGGAGCGGCCTCAGCCCTGAGCAAGGAGCGCTTTCGGGGGAAACAATCACAGCCTATATCCCGCCCCAAATCTTGAGCTGCACGCAAGTCCACGGCAAACGTATTCAGGCGATTGCGGATGAAGTGTGTTGTGAGGGTGGAGGCGAAGCACCCTGTCTCTTGGGATCGAGTGTGGTCCTGAAAAAAGCCAAAGTCATTGGCAGCGCACATTCCAAAGCAGGAAACAATGATGCGAGGAATGCAGCTCGTCCTGATTATCGGCAAGCACTGAAGTTGCTAGGACAACGTGATTATAAGGGTGCAACGGCCCTGTTGGAAAAATTACGGGCCGCCAAACAATTGGATGTGCAGGGTTCCTATCTGCTGGCGGCAGCCTATCGGGATATGGATAAATGTCCGGCAGCAGTTCCACTCTTGGAAGGAATCTACCAAAGGTTCGAGCGGAGCGACTTCTGGAGCGATGACGAAACCTATATCAGGCGTGGGACGCTCCTTTATGCGCGTTGTCTCGCTATGATGGAGCGGTCCGGTGAATCGGTGATGATCCTGCAAAGTTTTCTGGTCGAGCCCAAAAAATTCAGCAAAGAGATCAATGAATCGTTCAATCATCCCGATTTTGGTTATATACGCACGTCCAAGGCTTTTCTTGACTATCGAGATACCGCGACCCGCGCGTTGGCCAAACCTCAGTGATCAAAGAGACTTCAAATACGTTTGGAAGGATTGCATGGCTTTTTGTCGATGGCTGATGCGGTTTTTTTCCTCTGCAGTCAATTCTGCAAAACTTTTCTCATAACCGTCTGGCACAAACACAGGATCATAGCCAAAGCCACTCGCACCTTTGGGTTGTTCTATGATGTGACCTTCGCAACGCCCTTCAAAATATTGAGGCTTACCCGTTTCGTCCAAGTAACACAGCACACATACAAATCGTGCCCGACGGAGCTCTGCTGGTACTCCATGCAGCACACGCAGCAATTTTAGGAGATTATCCTGGTCACTGGCTCCGGGGCCGGCGTATCGAGCTGAGTAGACCCCTGGAACGCCTTCCAGGATGTCGACTTCAAGACCCGAATCATCGGCGAGGATGGGTGAACTGGTCTTGGTCCGCAGGGCTTGGGCTTTGATCAGGGCGTTGGCGCGAAATGTTGTACCGCTTTCGTCCCAGTCGAGCTCAGGGTCCAGTTCGCGGCTGGTCGCGACCCGCCATATTGTTCCCAAGATAGCTTGAATTTCTTCTGCCTTATGCTGGTTTCGTGTCGCTAAGTAAAGTGTTGGCATCCGGTCTTCCCGCTGTGGTAAACAAGCTAGATTTGACGATCCATGATCCGTAGAAAAGCCGCTGTTAGGTGGTCTTTCATCTTGGGACGGGGTCGTTTGGTTCCCAAGCTATATCAACTGGAGGTCCTCGTGAAGGCCGAAGATATCATCAATAGAATTCGGGAAAGCCTCCCCTCAGCCGAGATCAAAGCCTACGATATGACTGGCGGGGGAGACCATTGGCAGTTGACCGTTCTGGCCAAGGAGTTTGATGGCCTCAATCTGGTCGAACAGCATCAACTGATCTACAAAGCCTTGGGCGAGTGGATGCACGGTCCGATTCACGCCCTCAGTTTGAATACGCGAGCTCCGTGAGCTAAGTCTGGGCGCCGGCACTGCCGGCGAACGTTTTCTTTGAGTTCCCGCTCCATCGCCGACAATGCGGCAAAAACACCCATTTCTTGAAAAGAGTTCACAATCATTTTCTGAAATGGCTCGGACTCAGCCCGCCAATTTTTCGTGATATGGCTGCTAGCTTTTTCGATGAAGCGAGTTGCCACAAAGATTTCGATTGGTAAGGGTTCGGTCAGTATTGAGCCGAATTTCTATCGAGGGCTTCCCATTAATCTATCGGTATTATTGTAAGCAAAAAAAGCATAGTCTTGTGTCGGCGAACAGCGGCGGGGTTTGCACGCCTGTTTGCGGAGTTTGTTTGTGTTTCCCTTCATTTTTGTATAAGAATTCAGCAAATAGCAGGTCACGGCGTTTCCATAGGGCCAGGATTAAGACCTCGGCACGGCAGAGAGGGGTCCCCTGGCGTCATCGTCAAGTGGAAGCGCACACGTTAAGGGGGTTACATGGGAACTCGGGCTGAAAAAAAGGCAAAGACGCGGAAAAACATTATCGGGGCTGCGCTTTCACTCAGCACAAGCAATGGATTTGCTTGTTTGAGTCTGCGTGAAGTGACGAGAAGTGCGGGCATCGCGCCCACATCTTTCTATCGTCACTTTAAAGACATGGAAGATCTTGGGCTCGCTCTCGTGGACGAAGTGTCCCTGACGCTCAGGCAACTCTTGCGTCAGGCCCGTCGCAGAGCTCGCGTCAGGCGAGGTGTGATTCGCACATCAGTCGAAACGTTCATGGAGTACCTGGAACACAATGAACAGCATTTTCGTCTCTTGATTGGCGAGCGTTTGGGTGAGCAAAAAGGCTTTCGCAAAGAAATCAAAAAAGAAACCCGACGCTTTGTAGAAGAACTGGCGGAAGACATTCAGAAGGAATCTGGAGCGTCACGTCGGGAAATTATCAATCCTGACTTGGTTGCTGAAACCATGATTACCGTTGTGTTCAACATAGGGATGGAAGCTCTGGAATTTCCGACCAAGCAGCGCGTTGAATTTGCTGAACGCATGGTACAGCAATTGGAAATGATTTTGCTTGGCGCAGAAGCCATGTCCAAAGGTTGGAAAGCCAGCGCGGGTGATCGATTGCCTCGGGCGGTTGTCAACGATTTTGGGCCGAGTATGGAGGAAGAGGATTTTCTGCCTGTTACGATGTAAAGAAAAGTGTACGAGGTCGGGCTTTGGCTCGACCTCTAACTCAGTGGCAGTTGATCAGAAGACTGAGATGTCCTTTGATGCATCGCAGATGCTCATGCAAGGCGGCGCGATCTCTATAAGGGGCTGCATTGAGCGCGAGATGATACCGTCGGCGCAGGGATTTCTCCAAGCGGACGCAATTTGTGAGATTGGTTTTCCGGGCCATGTTGTCTGGCAAAACCCGACCAAGGCGATAGGCGAAGAGTGAAATTTCTGAAGGAAATGAAAACTTTTCTTTATCCGGGATTCCACGGTTGCTTATGATCATCGATGTGAGGCCCTGGGCATGCATCTGATGTTCTGCGGCAAAGCAATCGGCATCGATTCCCGACATAACTAAAGCGCAGCGTTGATAGAGTTCAACGGCACCAAGCTCCATCAACAGCATCTGGTTGAGGAGCCTTATATAGTTGTTATTTTCAAAGAGGCTAACGTAGGTCATGGAGCCAGATCTTGGAAACCGCAAGGTGATCATGGACCCTGCATCTTGAGCTAGCCATCCCAAAGAATTCATGAGAGACCTCCCGAAAGAGCAGTCCTTATAGCGTAAGCCCGTCAAATTTGCAAAGTCTTTCTAAATTTCAAATATTTCGTTAGGTTATGCCACAGCCAGAGGAAGAAGAGAAGGCTGTGCTTCCAAACTAGCTTGGTTCCTTCATTCACGCAAGAGGCAGACTCGTCCAATTGTTGGGACCGCATCATTTGGCTAAGCTCTCTTTAGGGCAATTTTATTTGTAGAGGGGAGTCCCATGCCTTGCGAAGACGAGCGAAAATTTCTCCATGATATTTCCAATCCTCTCTCCATCGTTCATGGCAATCTCAAGATTGCTTTACGTAAGATGGATCCCTTGAAGGAAGCTGATCCTCAATGCTTGGAAGTCATCGAAAGGCTAGGCAAAGCCATCGAAGCCTGTGATCGAATAGTCAAACAAGTTGGCGAAAGACGGCAATTTTTATTGGATGGACAAAATCAGGCCGCCGGCTAACGAGCGCTCAACTCGCCCTCTTAGTGAATTGCTGAATCAAAGCCAGAAGACGGTTGAAATCAATCGGCTTGGTTTCGTAAGCGACACAGCCCGCCTCAAGTGCAGTCTTTCGATCTTCGCTTGATCCATTCGCGCTCACTCCAATGATTGGAATACTCCTAAGAATCTGATTTTCTTGAATAATTGCAATGGCGGTCCAACCATCCATGATCGGCATATGCATGTCCATAAGAACGATGTCGGGTCTCTCGGTCTGGAGAAGGTCCAGCGCTGCCTGACCATTGGTGGCGATGAGAATGTTGAAATCTCGCCGTTGGAGCCGCTTCACCAGCATATCTCGATTCATTTCATTGTCTTCCACCACCAAAATTTGTATGGACACGCTTTTTCTCCCGGGTTTTGGAAAAGGACTGCAAGTAAGATTGATCGAAATCGAATCAATGAAGCTAGGGTCCGAAGCAGATTTTTAAAATTATTCCTTTCAGTATAGCTACTTATATTCTCGCCTCGGCACTCTTTGCTCTCCTGTATTGTCCCAAATCTATAGGTAAATGCAAAGCTTTCTAAACTCTGCGCGTAAACCACCCGATAGCATAGGAAGTAACGATCACTAGAGTTAAAGAGAGCTAAACCGACGATGGACAAGGTTTGTCTATTAGTTGACATCGATCACAAGGGACTGGACCAGTCATGGTCAGAGAGTGCCGAAGGGCACCGCTTTGCCTTGACCCTCAGCTATGTGAACAAAGAAGAAGTCCGTCCGATGTTCGAGACGGGCTCGGTGGTCGCTATGATTATTTTTTCTGAAAGCTCAAATCCAGACACCACGGCTTGTCTGGATCTCTTCAAGAAATATGTAGGGCCTCTCGCAGAATTTCAGGCCATAGTTTCGTCCGATCCCGATCCTGAGTATATGTCTGAAGTTTTTGAGTATGGTGTTGAGAAGTATTTTCTTCCCGACCAATGGGCTTTGGAAGCGAAAAACCTCTGTGATTACGTCGCGACGAAGCTGCAGGATCAAGATAGTGTCGAGGCTAAAGCCATCAAACTTTGTCATAACATTGCCTATGGCGATCAGGCACAGATCAATAGCTCTCAGGAAGCCTTGGGTGATTCCTATAACTGGGACTACGTCGCTGCCTATGTGAAGGCAAATGCCTTGCAAGCCGTTGGGAAATTTAACGAAGCAGCCGAAGCGTTTCGAAGTTCCCAAAATCTTAACAAGATGTTTCGCCAAGCCTCCAACGGTTTGGGAGAGAGCTTACTCGTCCTTGGCAAAGTAGACGAAGCGATCGAAATATTGGAGCGCTTGGAAAAGCAAAATCCTCGGCATGTAGAACGAAAAGCCAACTTAGCGACGGCATATATGGAAAAAGGCGAGAAGGCCAAAGCTGAAGCCATCCTTGCGGAAGCGGAAGCTCTTTCACCTGATCATCCCCGGATAGCTGAAGCCAGGGCGGAAATTCTGCTGGTCGAAGGCAAAGTCGGAGAAGCCTTTAAAATGATGGACAACCTCCGTGATGTTGGGCCATTTTTCGCCGCCAAACTCAACGAAATGGGTATCAAACTTTCACAGCAGGGCAAGGGCAAGAGTGCCATGGCTCTCTATAAAAAGGCCCATAAGATCGTTCGTCATGAGCTGCAGTACAAAATAAGTTTGAATGCAGCCTTAGCCTGTTATCGCATGGCAGAGTATCAAGTTGCCCTGCAGTATCTTGCGCGAACTGAGAAGGAATTTGGTGGACCCTATGAGAAAGTTGATAAAATTCGAGCAGCTATTCGCAAGATTATGAGTAAAGCGACAGCAAAGCAAGTTGGTTAGGGGAGAGGCTGCAATGGATTTCGCCAAGGGACTTACGCCACATACAGTGCTTTTTCTGGTCGACAAACGTGAGAAAATTGTCACGTTAGGCGCCGTTTTCAATAAAATGAACTATAAAATCATCAGCGCCATCAGTCTCTATGAAGCATTGAAGATGATCGATCAGGAGATGCCTCATCTTATTATCTGTGATGCCATCATTCCAGATGGAACAGCGGGCAATCTCTACGACCGTATGCAGCAACAGCCTTTGTTTAAAGATATTCCCGTTTTGGTTCTGGTGGCTAGCAAAACCAAAGAACAGTTGGGCCCACTCAAGGGACGCAAGTTCGCGGGCTTTATGCTGGGCAAATTCGATGGTCCATCCTTGATGGCCAAGGTCAAAGAAATCCTCGAAGGCCACGGTGATATTTCGCCCTTCTTTGTCAGCTCAGAACAGTGTCAATTGCCCGAAGACTGTACTCTGGCCATTAACGCCAAAGTTATTGGCCGCGTTGGTGACCAAATGATCTGCCAATCCGAGTCCGAGGTGGATGGCGAGGCTACTTTGCTCTGTCAGCCGTTGGATAAAGCCAAAGGTCCGGCTTTGTTAAAAATGGGCAGCAACGTGCATAAGGCCGGCGCACTCTATAATATGTTTCCAATGAATGCCGTGCGTGGCAGCGGTCGCACATGGATTGCCTCCTTGCCAGAAATTAACCTTGATCATATGCAAGGTGATACCGAAGGTCGAAGGGTGATGTACTATGATCCAAGGCCAGAACGTTTTGAACAGTTTAAGAAAGTGCTCTCTGGCTATGATTTCGAGCTGGTTTATGCTGGGAACTTGCAATCAGCAGCTGCCATGATTGTGCGTGAATCAGATGGTAGCTTGGGCTGTGTCTATCTTGATGAATTGCCAAGTAATTCTGCCGGCATTGCCGTCAAAGAAGCCGTGGCCAAAATCAATGAACGGTCCAGACCAGCGGTGATTGCCTGGACCACCTCGCTCAATGCAAAATCGACCAAAGAGATTCGATTCATTAAAAAGCCTTTCGGGCTGGGAATGTTGGTTGAGACGATGGATCAAGCGATCAAATCCAAAACCAATTTTGCTGAAGGTGCAAGTGTAAACTTGGAAATACAATACCAGACGCCGGCCAAGCTCCTTGGGCTTGATGAGACGGGTGGTATTGTCCAAATGAAATTCCCACTGGTTCCCGGCAGTAAATTGGCGTTGCAGCACGCGGGTTTGATTGAAATGTGGGGCGGAACCAGTGAAATCCGTATCATCAGTGTTATGCGCCTGGAAGAAGGTAGCAACATTTGGCAAGCCAAATTTGAAAATCTCAGCGCCCAGGGCAATAAGTCGAAATATTGGGAAAAACTGTCCAAACAAATCGGTCAGCGCATGATAGGCGAGTCAGCTTGATTCTCCGAAGAAGTTTTGGGCGCGACCCATGAGCATGCGAAACGCTTTGCGATCCTTTTCTTCAATAGCCTTTCTATAGGCATCCAGCAAAGTCTGAAATTCCTGCAGCAAAATCGGCGTTTCATCATTCAAAGCCTGAATATCGTAGTAGAGATCTTGATTCTCGGCGACGACTTTTCCGGTCACCTGGGTTTGCTGTAAAAACGTGGTACCACCCATGCTGCGAAGCTTGTGCAAAGTTTCCCCCGAATCACTTAATATCCCAGCATAGAGCAAATTGATCAGATGGGACGATCCTAGGACATAGCTCATCACGCGATCATGTTCTTGCAAGTCCATGCAGATCAATTGAGCGGAAGTCTGTTGGAAATGCAGCTGCATGACTTCCTCTGAGAGCAGACCCGCACTGGTACAGAAAACAATATTCTTGCCAGCCAGAATTTCAGCATCAGGACCAAACATCGGATGGATGGAGGCAACTCGAAGACCTTGGGCAGCCGCTTCCAGCAAGGCATCGATGATGGGTGATTTAAGCGAACAAATCTCAATGATCAGTCCGCGTGGTTTGAGTTTGATGAGTCGATCAAGAATATCCGCAGTGACCTTCATCGGAGTGGCGAGGACCAGCAAATCAAAACGATCGAATTCGGCATCCAGATCTTCGACGTTGGGATAATTGTTAGGATTGCTCTGCAGACTATCATGGATAGACACGGCGAAACCCATGGATTCGTAGTACTGGGCAAACCACTGCCCCATTTGACCAGCACCACCGATGATCAAAGCTTCCTGGCCTAGTCCTGCAGGAATGGTCACACTCTCTCGTTTGAGTTCATCCTGCCTTAGCACGGAGTATTTGATGATGGTGGTCATCAGATCTTCTGCCAGCGACGGATAGAGTCCTAGTTGCGCCGCTTGGTCTCGGGATTTTTCTATGATTTGCTTTTCCACCCGAAAATCTTTGACAGGAAGATTATTTTTCTGCTTATAGGAGCCTATTTTTTGCGCCAGCTGCATGCGCTCAGCGAGTAGTTCGAGAATTTTGGCATCAATGTCCCGGATGCCTTGGCGCCAGGGTTCAAGCTCGTTTTGGTGGCTCATCGCAACCTCTATTTTGTCCAGCAGTTTGACAGGCGTAAGCGCCTCGATCCAGATTCCCTCATGATTCCATGTTAACCATTGAAAATCAATGGAAGGGATTTACTCACAGCTGGCCCCTAAATTGCAAAGCACCGACCTGTAGGTCTTGCGCTGGAGGTTGTTGTGAAGCTGCTGTGTGGATGTCGCTCTTGGATATTAGGCCTTTTGTATGCTGTGATGTCTGTGCCGGGTATGGCCCAATCGCCGACGGATTGTTTGCAACAATCCCAGGCACTTGAGCAGAGCTCTGCTTACCTGACTGCTCTCACCGCGCTGCCGACGCCACCGTTTGTGCCGGTGGTGACACGAGGTGAAGCCCGATTCGTGTCCTCGTCTTTCTTGTTCTCTGAGATGCTGGGTGTGTCACCGAAGTCAGTTATATTGAATGATATTGAAGAGTTGAAGTTTATCTCCTACACTCTAGCGGGAACGCCGCTTTTACTTGTTCTCAAAGCGGCCCCTGATTGGACAGCTGAAAAGAGTCGCAAGGTGGTGGCGGTTGCCAAGACATTGAAAATATCTATTTCGCTCGTTTGGCTTGATGAAGCCGTGATTCCATCTCAATTGGCGACGACGATCGCTGACAGCAATGGACAATCGTTTCGACTGAATGATGTCAATCGTCTGGTGTTGCAAAAGTTTTGTCTAAGCTCTCCTTAAATATATTTATTTCTCACCACGTTCCCTGGCAGCCACCGAGGATTGCCAGGATGCAGCCTGGCGAACGTGACCTGCTTTTATAGACGAGCTTGCCTCACAATCAGCGAGACTTCGGGCCACGCGAAGGCAGCGAAGGATCGCTCGATTCGAAAGCCTCATCGGCAATAGATTAGCCAATAAATCGTCAAATTGCTGCTGAGTGCAGGCAGCTGCTGCAGGCATAAGGTCGGCGCTGAGTTCAGAGTTGTGCTGAACGCCAAGGCTTTCGTTGCGACATTGAGCAAATGCGAGGCTGCTTAGAACGGCCTCCCTAAGCCTTTGCGTTTGACCTATGGGGGAATGTTCAGGCCGCGCAAACAGCTGGATGGCTGGCTGATCGGATTCAGGCATATTGAAATGAATATCAATTCGATCCAACACCGGACCTGATAGCTTCGCCCAGTAAGCCGTGAGACGAATGGTTGGACATCGACACTCATGCCGCGAGGATCCATACCAACCGCAGGGGCAGTTGTTACAGGCGGCCATAAATTGCACGCGAGCCTGCCAGAGGCATTTCTTTTGAGCTCTTGAGATCATGATGGATCCCGTTTCCAGAGGCTCCCGCAGAGCTTCCAAAAGATCGCGACGAAATTCAGGCAATTCATCCAAAAATAATATTCCCCCATGGGCCAGGCTCATATCCCCGGGCGTGGTGGCCGTGCCCAGCAGGGCCTGGGGGCTGGAACTATGGTGTGGATGACGAAACGGAGGACGTCCGGCAAGTATGGACAGAGGCACTTCATGCTCGTGCATGCTGTAGGTTTGCAAGGCTGCAAAGTGCTGGCTGGGGATCATATCCGGAAGAATCGACGGCAGGCGCGTTATAAACATGGATTTCCCCGCACCTGGACTGCCACGGAGGAGCAGGCTGTGCCGGCCGCTTGCGCAACAAATCGCTAACTGCTGAAGCTCTGGGCTGAGATGCATGTCATCGAAGTTTAAAGAGGAGGCGATCTTCTCCTCATGGGCAGGAATTATTTGAAGCTCCAAGGGTTTGCTATCATCAAAAAGCCAAAGCAAAACATCCTTCAGATGATCGAAATAGAGAAATTCAAGCTCGCGCTGTCCACCTGTTGAGAGTCGACGCATGGCCTGGATTTCTGGTGCGTTGGATGCGGCGAGGACCACACCTTTCAAGCCGCCTTTCATTGCCGCCAGAGCCATAGGAACCGCAGCTCGTATAGGTCGCAGCTGACCATCCAAGCTGAGTTCCGCTGCAAAAAGATACTCCTCCGGCAGGTGCATCGGCGGCTTGTCATGAACAAGACAAGCAAGGCTCACGGCGATGGGCAAATCGAAGTGATTGCCTTCTTTGCGAAGGTCAGCGGGCGCCAGATTGATAAGGATGCGTTTGTGGCCCAGACGAAAGCCCAAACGCTCTAGTGCAGTCTTGGCGCGTTCTTTGCCATCTCGCAAGAGCTCGCCCGTATTACCGACTAGCTGCAGCCCGGCAAAACCGGTGGTTGTGCAGGATTCCACGTCAATGATGATGGGGTCGGCACCCTCTAGGGCTGCGGTTCGTGTGAGGGACTGCATAGGGAATTTCCTCCTGAGTGCGCAGCCTAACTGCCTTGTCAGGAAAAAGGAGCAGACATCATCCCGTCCTTACTGACATCCGCACAGACCTTATGCTAGGCTGAGGAGGCCTTTCGGCCTGTCTTGTCCGAACCTCTTGGAGTTATCAAACGTATCATGACCGCTTCATTCACACCGTCCACTCAACTTGATTTTGGCCGAGCGACTTTGGCTCTGGCTTTGTATAAGGCGCTGCAAAGCACCCAGACTGATAGCATTCCTGAAACGATCACTCCCAACTTGTTTTACACAGCTTTGGAGCGTCCACCTGAGGCGCATTTGGGTGACTATGCATTGCCTTGTTTCCGACTGGCAAAGGACCTCAAGCGCAAGCCACCTGAAATTGCCAGCTCAATCGCAGCTGCCTTGCCGGCAGCCAATCCTGAGTGGATCGATAAAGTGGAAACAGCTGGGGCTTTTCTCAATATCACTTTGAAGCCCGCGGCTCTTGCTCGGTTTTTGATCCCTCACCTGCGCCAGGGAACTTATTTCGATCGCTTGAAATTAGCTGATCGTCCGCGCGTGATGATTGAATACTCGCAGCCCAATACCCACAAGGCATTCCACGTGGGACATATGCGTAACGTGGCCCTGGGTGATGCCCTGGGACGCATTTATGAAGCCTGTAGTTTTCCCGTTATTATGGCAAATTACATCGGTGATGAAGGGGCGCACATCGCCAAGTGTCTTTGGTATATCGAAAAGAATAAATTGAAAGCTCCTACCGAAAGACGCGGCGAATGGCTGGGAGAAATGTACACCCAAGCCACTCATACCTTGGAGGATGCGACGCCAGAACAAGCTCCCGTTTATCACGCGGAAGTTTCTGCTGTTTTGCGGGCGATTGAGTCCAAAAAAGGGGATATCTACGAAGAGTGGCGCGCCACAAGGCAGTGGTCTTTGGATGATTTTTCGGAAATTTATAGCTGGATCGGGGCTCGCTTCGATCAGTTCTTCTATGAGTCCGAAGTGTCTGAAGAAAGTCAGGTGATTGTTGACGAGTATTTGCAAAACCAAGTTTTCGCGGAGTCAGATGGCGCCATCGGGCTCGATCTGAAAGAAGAGAAACTAGGTTTTGTCATCGTTCGGAAACGAGATGGTAACACCACTTACGCGACCAAGGATTTGGCTCTGGCGCGGGTCAAATATCGTCAGTTTCAAATAAAAAAATCCATCTACTGCGTTGGATCGGAACAAAATCTTCATTTCAAACAGGTGTTTCGTACCCTTGAAAAAATGGGCTTTTCGGAAGCCAAAGATTGTTTTCACCTGAGCTACGGAATGGTGGTCTTGCCGGAAGGAAAGATGTCATCGCGTAAAGGTAATATTATCAAGTTCCGCGAACTTCGCGAACGCATGGAACAAGAGCTCGATAAGAATCTTGAAAAATATCGGGGTGAATGGTCAGAACAAGAGATCCAAGATATTCGGCAGAAGTTGAGTGTCGGAGCAATTCGCTATGGAATGATCTGCTCTGATCCGGCTAAAGATATCGTTTTTGATTTAAAGGACTGGTTGAGTTTTGAAGGCAACACCGGCCCCTACCTGATGTACAGCTATGCTCGGACTCGCTCGATTCTGCGTAAGGCCCAGGAGCAAGCCTATCTGCCGAGTGATAGCCATCTTGAATTGCTCGACGGGCCAGATGAACGGGAGCTTCTGCGGCATCTCAACGATTTGAACGGTGTGATTCAGCAGAGCTGCGAACAGAATAAACCAAGCCTTTTGTGTCACCATATCTTTAATACTTGTAAAGTCTATAATCGCTTCCTGGCTCAAGTGCAGGTTTTGAAGGCGGAAACAGACCAACTGCGAAGCGCTCGTTTGAGTCTGCTCGAAGCTTTGAGTCAAGGTCTGAAATATAGTCTTTCGCTGCTTGGACTTGAACCACCTGAAAGGATGTGATCATGGATCGACTCCGGATCGCGGGAGCTAGCATCAATCAGCTTCCCTTGGATTGGGAAGGGAATGCACGAAGGCTGGCGGAGCTCTTGCGCGAGGCTAAGTCGCAACAGGTTCAGGTGATCTGTTTTCCTGAGCTTTGCATCACAGGCTACAACTGTGAAGACATGTTCCTTTCGGTTCATACGGCTCGACGGGCGTTGCAAGCGCTCGATCAGCTGATGCAGGAAACCGACGGCATCACTGCGGTGTTCGGCTTGCCGATCTATCATCGCGGTAGCATGTTCAACTGTGCAGCAGTGGTCCAGAATAGACGTTTGCTCGGCATTAATCCGAAGAAGCTCCTGGCACGGGAAGGCTTGCACTACGAGTCACGTTGGTTTAGGCCTTGGGCCTTTCAGCGCGTCGATAGCATTGCCCTGCTGGGTCAGAACGTTCCCTTTGGCGATGTGACCTATCAGCTGGGCCAGTTGCAGATGGGAGTGGTGATCTGTGAAGAGGCTTGGTCAGCCGAAGGCACCGCATCGGATGCTGCATTGAGCCGCTGCGAATTGGTTGTCAATCTGAGTGCCTCGCACTTTGCTTTGGGTAAGGCCAGAGTGCGTGAAACTTTGGTCACAGATGCCAGTCGTGCCTTTCAAGTGCACTATCTCTACACCAACCTGTTAGGGCTAGAGGCCGGTCGCACGATCTACGACGGTGAGATTATACTCGGCGAGTGTGGTCGTATCAGCGCTCGCAGTGAGCGCTTCACTTTGCAAGATGGAGCGCTTTTGATCCGTGATGTCGATCTCGATTTAGCGCGCGTGGCCAAACTCAAGAATCGATCGGTGCTCGATAGCAGTCAATCGGAAGAGGTCGATCGCGTTGTCACGGGACAAACCATTCATGCTCCGGGATCCAGGCCCGGCGATATTTCCGCCAAATATTTGGGAATGGAGCAGGATGCCTATACCAGCCCGCAGCTTGAATTTTTGCAAGCGGAAAAGCTCGGACTCTTCGATTACGTCCGCAAATCGCGTAGCAAGGGTTTCATGATTTCCCTCTCGGGTGGCTGTGATTCTAGTGTCATCTCTGTTCTTTGTGCTCATATGATTGCCGAGGGTTTAAAAGCCCTGGGTCCGGAGGCATTGGGACGAAGGTTGGGTTGGTCCTTGCCACAAAAAGATCCGACCGATCCCAGAAATTGGATTGCCGAGCACGTTTCCACTCTTTACCAAAGCACCAAGCAAAGTGGGGACGTGACCCGACGTGCGGCTAGTGAGTTGGCGAATGCGATTCACAGTGAGCATCTGCAAGTGGACGTGCAAGATTTGGTCGACTCCTATGTGGGCAAGGCTGAAGGACTTGTTGGTCGAAGCTTGGATTGGACTCGTGACGATCTTCCCTTGCAAAATATTCAGGCCCGATCACGCGCTCCCATGGTTTGGCTCATTGCTAATTTAAAAGGTTTTCTACTTTTAGCGACCAGCAATCGCAGTGAAATTGCTGTGGGCTATGCGACCATGGACGGCGATACCGCCGGTGGGCTGGCTCCGATTGGTGGGATTGATAAGCACTTTCTTCGCTCATGGTTGCGTTGGGCAGAGAAAGATTGCAGCCTGGGTCTAGGGCCGATTGCAGCGCTAAGTCTGGTGAATCATCAAGAGCCGACTGCCGAACTTCGTCCGGCTGCTGCCGGGCAAAAAGACGAAACCGATTTGATGCCATATGAAATTTTGAACGCCATCGAAACCGCATTTATTCGTGATAGAATGGAACCAGAGTCCCTACTCAATTCCCTTCGGGAAAGGTTCGCATCTTACCCCGAAGCTCAACTGCGAGAATTCCTTGAGCGATTTTATCGGCTTTGGAGTCAAAACCAATGGAAGCGGGAACGTTATGCTCCGTGCTTTCATCTGGACGATTACAATCTTGATCCGACTTCTTGGTGCCGGTTTCCTATCCTTTCTGCGCAAGTTCAGATCCCTGAATAACCACTCCCCGGGCGAGTTATTCTCCTCCCTAATATATTGAATATATTGAATTTAAGTGGTGATGCCGAGAAATTCTCGGCACGCCTCTAAAGAATCCCTGCGCCAAACCCGAAATGTCTCTTACAAGCCCAACGCTTCGAGTCTCAATAAAACTAAGGGGAAGTCTGCAATGAAATTTACGTCAACATTCAGAAACCAAAAAGGTTTCAGCCTTGTAGAGCTTATGATCGTTGTTGGTATTATCGGTATTTTGGCTACACTGGCGCTGCCAAGGTTCAAACAGTTCCAAGCAAAAGCGAAGATGGGAGAAGCGAAGAATATTCTTTCGCATATCTATACTCTCGAACAAACCTATTCGTTGGATAACAACACCTTTCGAACCGTCGAAGTCTTAGGTGCTGGACTTGGTAGCATCAACGCCGGTAATGCATGTGCGCCGGCTGCTAACGGGGGAGCTCAGGCTATCGGTTTTAGAATCGATCCTTGCCAAGGGAACTCGCCACTGCCTCGTTACCAGTATTCGGTTCCAACTGCTTCGGCGTCTGCTTTCGTCGCTCAGGCGCTGACCGGTAACATGGCTACCAACCGCATATGTCCAGGCAATCCCACGCATTATTTCGCGATCAACGAAGCCAATGTCATCTTCGGAGCCCAAGCTGGTGCTGCTCCCGCAGCAGCCCCTGCAAATGCGACGGAACCTTCTGTTGGTACTGTTTGCGCGAACTAATCAGTTGAATGTTTCGAAAGTTATCCCAGCCTAATTGCTGGGATTTTTTTATGCCATTTAGGCCGTACTTCTTCTTCCATTAGAATATTTCTTCCTGCAGGAAGTCCCAGAATTTGACTTCCTTCACCTCGCTTGTGCTTTTCTTAGCGAGCCGCTATAGCTGGTTCTGTCGCAGCTTGCCGCCTCGAATCGAGCAAGGTAGGATGCGGCGAAACATCAGTGCTTTCCGCTCCAAGAACAGTCGAAACGGCATTCATTTCAGCGGAAGGTGGGAGTCCTGTCCCGAAGCATTCGTCCTGTCTTCGGGGCTTACCAACGGAAGGAGCGGAATTATGGCCTTGATCCCCTTGAGAGCTTTGCTCGACCATGCAGCAGAGCACAATTATGGCGTGGCCGCCTTTAATGTCAACAATATGGAACAAATTCAGGCTATTATGGAAGCCGCTCGGGAAACTGACAGCCCTGTGATTATCCAGGCTTCGCGCGGCGCCCGTAAATATGCCCAGGACCTTTACCTGGTCGGCCTCATGAAAGCTGCTGTCGAGCTTTATCCTGAAACCCCGATCGTCATGCACCAGGATCATGGCAATAGCCCAGAGACCTGTTTTTCCGCAATTCGCAACAACTTCACTTCCGTCATGATGGATGGATCGCTAAAGGAAGATGCGAAAACTCCAGCAGACTTTGAGTACAACGCCCGCACCACTCGCAAGGTTGTTGATGTGGCCCATGCTTTCGGCGTGTCCGTTGAAGGCGAACTGGGTTGCTTGGGTTCTTTGGAAACCGGCAAAGGCGATAAAGAAGACGGTCACGGCTTCGAAGGAACCTTGGGCCACGATCAACTCCTGACAGACCCAGAAGAGGCTGTCCGCTTCGTTGAGCTGACCAAGGTTGATGCCTTGGCCATTGCTCTTGGTACCAGCCATGGTGCCTATAAATTCACTCGTAAGCCTGATGGCAATATCCTCGCTATGGATCGGGTCCGCGAGATTCATCGCCGCTTGCCCAACACTCACCTTGTGATGCACGGATCTTCGTCCGTTCCTCAGGATTTGCAGGATATCGTCAATCAATTCGGCGGCAAGTTGAAGCAAACTTGGGGCGTTCCTGTCGCGGAAATCCAAGAAGGTATCCGTCATGGTGTTCGTAAAATCAACGTCGACACCGACAATCGACTCGCCATCACAGGCGCTATTCGCAAGGCTTTTGCAGAAAAACCCGAAGAATTTGATCCGCGTTTCTACAATACCCTCGCTCGCGATGCGATGAAGAAGATTGTTAAGGAACGCATGATTCAGTTTGGTCAAGCTGGCCAAGCTCCAAAGATCCGTCAAGTGACTTTGGCTGAAATGGCGAAAATTTACGGCTGATTGAAGTCAAGGCGCAGGGGGATGCTCTTCAAGAGGTCATGATGACCCGTGAGAAGACAGCCTCCTGCGATTTGTTTTATCTGGGAGTTGCTGCCGATGCTCTGGACCGTATGGATTGGACTGGGTTCGCTTTTTGCCGCAATGGGAGTTGGTCTGGGAGCCTTTGGGGCTCATGCTTTGAAAACAAGATTGAGTCCCGAAGACTTGGCGATTTTTGAGGTCGGCGTTCGCTATCAGATGTACCACGCTCTCGCCTTACTCGGCGTAGGAATGGTATCGTCTCGGCTGGATTCAGCCCTGGTTAAGTCCGCAGGTTGGGCCTTTGTGTTTGGAATTCTTGTGTTTTCCGGGAGCCTCTATGCCCTGGTTGGTACGGGAGTTCGCGTCTTGGGTGCTGTCACTCCGATAGGTGGTGTGGCCTTCATCGTTGGCTGGCTGCTGTTGGCGGTTGCTTCGTTTAAGACTCAGTTTTGAGACAATCTGACCAGATGAGCGCTTTATTGATGTAGTTCGATTCAATAAGGCGCAAGACGCAACTGGGGTTCCAGCGTCTTTTCTACTCTCTGGTAGATGGTGTTGACGTACAGCACATTCTGCTTAAGGGAGTTTCCATGGAACAAGCCAACGTTCAGCAAATTCAATCCAACGACACAGTCTCTGCCCCTACAGCCAAAATCAAAGTTCTACCAGCCGCTGTGATCAAAGAAATCGAACAACAAAATAAAGCTCGTCGCCTGATGGGACTGAGCTCGATCGATATCAAAACCCGCACATGCTTGCACTGTGGTGGGCTGTTTCAATCCGCTGGTCGTCGTACCTGTGGCTGCAACACGATTCATACTTCCAGTCTTGCTGGGGTTGAGATTATTTGAGCATAAGATCTGGGGAAAGGAAACTTTGTCTTTCCCCCGAATGTCTTTTTACTCGCCTTAATCCCATTGGACCTTCCCTCTTTTTGCAATTCATTCGATCAAAAAAAATCGGTTATTTTGCCTTTATCAACTCTGAGCAAGAGAAAGGCTGGACTCATAAAGCATGATGCAGTGTCTGAAATGGGCTGTGTGCTTTCGGGAAGGAATGCGGAGCGCCCTATTGTGAAATATATTAACAATATCATATAATTATACGGCATTCTTAATTTAATTCTATTTAATTAAAGGATGTTCAGATATCCTTTAATAAGAAGTCTCTAATTAAAGGATCTTGCCGTGAAGCGCGATGAACTCCACCGTCAGCTCAATATCGAATATGACCCAAATCTTGGCTATGGCATTGAAAAGATTGATCATCCTGACTATAAATATATTTGGTTCGTCGTTCCTCGTCCCCTTCCATGTACCCAGGATTATCTGAAAACCCTGCCTCGAAAAGAGCTGACCAGTCTATTGAGCAAAGCACGCCGTGTGCTCAACGAATCACAGTCTTTTTCCGAAATGGATGAAATCGATCGGTTGGTGGCCTTGCTGATCACCAGACAGGAAGCCGTTGCATCTTCACGAATCGAAGGTACCTACTCCACGATCGATGAAGTCTTTTCCAATCCCGATACCGATGAAGAACAAGAATATACTCCAGATACCATGTCGGTCATAGGCTATGCCCGATCTATGGAAGAATTGATCATTAAAATATCGAAAGAAAAATTCGCAGGTATTAGCAACCAACTCTTCCAGAACATTCACCGAGCCATCATCGCTCTGGAATCCCGTTATGATGGAATTCCCGGAGAGTATCGAATGCCCGGTCGTCCCGGAGCTATCGTACAAATCGATGGCTTGCGCCGAAAAGAAGAATCTACTTATAACCCGGCCCCACCCCGGCATGTCCAAGCTCTCATGAACCGATTCATTGCCTGGCTTTCCGATCCTATCATTCAAGAAGATGACGACGCAGGAATGGGAATTCCTCTACCGCTGAGAATGGCCATCGGTCACGCCCACTTCGAAGCCATTCACCCCTTCATGGACGGGAACGGTCGCGTGGGACGGATGATCTGGCCCATGCAGATGATTCTGGCAGGACACGCACCGATCCACCTTTCTGGCTTCATAGAAGCCAACAAGGATGGATACTATGATGGACTCAAGGCCTTCCAGAAGGGTTTGGATCCTTTGCCGCTCCTGGATTATATCGGAGATGCCTTGGTCGGTTCACACACTGAGGCGCAGAGGACCAAGCAAGCCATCAAGAATCTTCCGTCCGTTTGGAAAACTAGGATTACAGCTCGGCGCAATTCAGCAGCGGAAAGACTGTTGCCTCATTTGATCGCCTCGCCCGTCATGGGCGTTCAGGAAGTGATGACTCTGCTAGAAGTCAGTTTACCCGCTGCGGTGGCAGCTTTGAAGCAGTTGGAAAAGGATGGAATTGTAACGGAAAAAAGCGGTCGGCAGCGCAAGCAAAAATATGCGGCGGAGGAAGTTCTAACCGTTGTGGGTCGATCTTATGGATTGTCTCCCGTAGATGCATTGGCTCTCTTGAAAGAAAAGCTTAAGAAGTGACATTCTCTCGGTTAATAATTGCTTATCCTACCCCCTCGCAACTCAGGAAGAATGGGCTGGGCTTCACGTCCCTCAAGGCGTCCCAGAATTCTTTGAATCGCAGCGACTAGAGTTAGTACAAGAGCTGTTACCTGGAATAGGGACCTACTTATAGAGAATGATAGTATCATATGATGCAATCATTCTATCGGAGGCTTAAAAAATTCAATATCAAGCTGTCTTGTTCGATGTGGCGGATGAATCCTGTGAGCGATCACCTAAAAGCTGTTGAATTTAAACAGATTTCCCGTATAGTGAATATAGCTTCCGAATTACGCGGGATTTCTGAACCATGATTCCAAGAATGCTTAAGATTCCGAAAATAAACAGTTTTTTCTTATTCGGCCCTCGCCAAGTAGGCAAGACGAGCCTCATCCGTCAAGCTTTTCTTGAAGAAAGGCAGCTTCACTATGATCTGCTCGCTAGCGATCAATATTTTCGTCTAAAAGCTAGGCCAGGACTGCTTGGAGAAGAGATCCAAGCAGCACGCGACCAAGTTTCTCTGGTCATTATCGATGAAATCCAAAAAATTCCTGAGCTGCTTGATGAAATCCATCGTCTCATGGAATCGCCCAACCCCCCGGTGTTTGTGATGACTGGTTCGAGCGCTAGAAAACTAAAGCGGTCGAGTGCGAATATGCTTGGAGGTCGAGCTTGGAATCTGAAGCTCTTTCCACTTACACATCATGAATTGGGAGATCAATTTGATCTCGATCGTGCTCTCAGCCGAGGCACGCTGCCTAAGATCTATCTAGCGGAACATGAAGAGGCGCATCAACTGCTCAGAAGCTATATAGAAACATACTTGAAAGAGGAAATAGAGGTTGAAGCCATCATTCGATCTCTCGGTCCTTTTCTTAGGTTTTTGCCTCTAGCAGCCCAAGAATCCGGCCAAATCCTCAATTACGCAACCATGAGCCGAGATACGGGAACTTCCGCCAAAACGATTAAAGAGTATTACTCGATTCTCGAAGACACCCTACTAGGTAGCATTTTACCAGCTTTTCAGAAGTCCCATCGAAAGCGGCTTGCTACCCATCCAAAATTTTACTTTTTTGATACTGGTGTTGTGCGAGCCTTGTGCAAGTTGTTAACCGTACCTCTTGAGGCTCAGACTTACGAATATGGTAGAGCCTTTGAACACTTTGTCTTAAATGAGATCATACGACTCAACACTTACTATCAACGAGATTTTAGTCTTAGCTATTATAGAACAGAACATGGGGCGGAAGTGGATCTCATTATTGAGCGACCTGGTGCTGCGACTCTGGCTGTTGAGATAAAGAGTTCTGTCAATCCAAGTGTGAGCGATATCCGTGGGGGACTCGCGAGCTTTCAAACGCTAGTCCCGACTGCACGTTTGATTTGTGTCTGTAAGGCTGCCAATAAACGATTGGTAGAAGGTTTTGAAATACTGCCATGGCGCGATTTTTTTAAAGAGATTTTTCTTTCTTCTACAGTATAAAGCCGGAGATGGTCTAAGACTTATTGAACGGAAAGAATAATCCAATCTGTCCGAGTGTATGATCGTATGATCGTATGATCGTTGAAATTCCTTGTAATATGCGGTGATCCCGATAAGAAAGAGAAAAGATAGGAGACAAATTTGAAACACATCTTTTCGCTAAACGAGCTCAATCTAAGCGCTTTTGAAACCTGGCAGCACGGATCCAGTTACGGAGGATCTGAACTTCCTTTAGCCAGTGAATGGGGAGCTCAGCATTTAGGGTTTCATTTGGAAACGCTGAACCCCAAAAAGTTCTCCTGTCCTTACCACCGTCACTCAGGTGAAGAAGAGTTGATGCTTGTGATCAAGGGGGAGGCAGTTTTGCGACAGGATGGGGTTTTCCGGCGGGTTCAATCGGGAGATCTTATCTTTTTTGCTCTCGGTGTCACACACCAGTTCTATAATCCAAACGATGAACTTTTTGTCTTCTTCGCCCTTTCGAATAAGAATGCTGTCGACGTGTGCGAATATCCCGATTCACGCAAGACCTATGATCGAGGGGCGAAGAAGATCTTTCAAGATGGTCAGTTGATGGAGGATTACTGGGCAGGAGAAGAGGAGCCGGCAACTTTTTGGCCGGAGGAATGGCTGTCGTCGCATACCACAAAAAATGGCTAGCCACTCTGCTAAGGCTCCTCTATGCTTTTTCTAGTGAATCTCTCAGAGCCAAAGCGGAGCATGCATGACACTTCATCAATTGTTGAGGATGAGTCTAGGTAGTCTTACATTGTGTTGCAGTCTGCTGGCTTTTGGTCAATCTGCGAAAAAAGTGCTGAAGCCTTTGGAAAAACCGCTAGAAGACGCTGCAAGCAATTTGCTTTTTCCCGACTGGAGCCCAGACGCTTTTGATTGGGGAGTCGGACCGATCGCCGGAGTCAGGGCGCGATCAACTGAATCCAATGGGGTCCGCTCCGATGTCCTATCTTCCGAATTTGGTCTTGGGGCTCGGGTCCAAGGTATTCCTCTAGCTCCCGGTAATCCAGGAGCAACCGTTCAGCCCTATGCAAGCTATACCTGGGGCAATCGAAGCGAAAAGTTGAAAGAGGCAGAACTGAGTGATACGCAAAGTTCTGGTTTTCAGCGTTCCTGGTACGGTGCGCTGGGACGTGTGTACTATCGGTTTTTTCGCTACAGTCTCGACCTCGGTCTTGGTCAAATCAATCATGATAAAGACTATTTCATCGATGTCAAAGCGCGTCGCATCACCAATGACTTCGCCGTGCTTATCCTGCCTTTTTTCTCAGCTCACTATACGCTAACGGCCTTGACCGTTACGCTGAGCACCGAAACAAAGCCCAGCATTGATGAACTCGACCATTGGTTGCACGGCAGAGTGGCTTTTTCTCTGTTTGATTCCAGTTTGGATTTTGGTCCCGGTATGACAAGCACCCAGTATTCTGGTCGTGCGAGCACTGATGCACCATTTACAAAAATTGCCAGTATCAATACCCAATATGTAAAAGCGCTCGCTTCGATGCATATCTTTTGGAAACTGGGAGCTTCAGGTTCGGCTCGTTATATCTATAGCGGACAGACCAAAGATGGATTGGATGATACGATCGAGCAGCTGCCCAACGAGGGCCTAGCTCAGCGCAAGAGCCTCGCCAATCTTCCCGACGGCAGCCTAGAGGCTTCGGCGTTTTTCGGAATCAAGAACCTCTTTGGAGGCCTTGGATTGGGTTGGCAGTATTACTATCTCGAAGAGAACAATAGTCCGAAGCAGATCTCCCGCAATCAGGGTGTAGCTCTGGTGTATGAAGGTGGATTTTGATGAGAGTCGACTTCATTGAAGCCAGTTGGATGAACTGAAAAATTCAATAAATAGGCCATGAAAAGTGGGTGTTTGACTTGCATGCGGACAAGGCCAGTTGGTCTGTCTTACCGTCCATCGATCATAAGCCAGCGATTTCATCCGATAGGACTCAGCGAAGGGCTGCCCTTCGAAAAGTCGAGATGTGATCATGCTGCGTTTATTATTTATGTTTGGCCTTTTCCTGCTCCAGACTCAGCTGAACGCTGCTGAGTTTGCGCCGCTTCGTTTTGATGGAAAAGTTGATCGAATCTATGTAAAAGAGCATCTCTATTATCTGAACAACACAGAAAATCCAGAACCATCAGAAAACATTTTGGCCGGATCCACTGACGAACGCTTCCAAGCCAACACTTCTTTGGGGTTACCGCTGGGATATCCAAAAAAGCCTCAGCAAGGCGATTTCTGGTTGGGATTACGGGTCGATAACCAAACGGATTTGGACATAGCACTATATGTCAACGGATCTGGAACGCCCAGCCTTTCCCGCATATTTTTTCTAGATCCGATCAAAAATTCCGTCCAGCGTGTTGTCAATTTTGAACAAAAGTTGGCTCGCGCGCCCCGGTCTGTGGCTGTGCCGCCAGGCTCCTGGAAAATCTATATTGAACTTAAGCGCGATGTTTACAGCCATCCCACTATGTTTATTGTCATTCGGAGCTACGAGAATCTGGTCCATCACTCACCTGATCGATACTTTATTGCAATTTCTTTGGGGATCTGCATTTCTCTCCTGATCTACAACCTAGTCTTGGCGTTGAGCCTGCGGAGCAAAAGTCATTATCTTTACGTGGCCTACAATTTCGCCATTGTTTTGTATTTTGAAGCAAACTCCCATCTAATGGCCGAACAGCTTGGAATTCCTGAATTGCCGTTTTGGACTTACGTTATGATTAATACCTCGTGCGTATTCTTCTTTGCGCTCTTTCTCTATCATATGCTCGAAGTCGCTGAAAGACTGCCCGAATGGAAAAAGATCTTCGCTTTCTTCCTTAGCACCTGGCCTGTGATTCTTATCATCGATCTGATCGATCATCCAACGGCGACACGTCTAGTCAGTCTTCTGGTGTTCTTGGCGATTCCTTTTACCTTCAGCCTCGGTATTCATGCTGTCTATCGACGAGTTCCAGTGGCTCGTGCTTTGTTAGCGACCATGATATTGCCTCCTTTGGGGATCTTGGTGGCATATTTGGCCAATCCACTCTCAGCATGGCTGCCCGTTCTTCTTATTGCCTGCGCGCCGCCTCTTGGGTTAGATCTTGAAATGATTTTCTTGTCGATGGCTGTTGGCTACAAGATTCGACAGCATCACCTCTATTTGCGGAAGAAGAGGGATCATGCCTATACAGAATTGAAAAAAATAGTTTACCCTCACCAGGTCAAGCAAATCTGGGATGGTCAGCCCTTAGATAGAACGATGCCGATAGGAGTGAGCAAAGCTTATTGCCTAGTCTTTGACGTCATAGGCAGCAGCAAATTGCCTTTGTCCGATCCGAGGCAGTTCCTTTCCTCGGTGTTTCATGAGTGTTCGGCCTTGATGATGCAGCGCTATGATGGTTTGCGTTTGGTGGCCAATGCCTATCGGGTCAAGGAAATGGGTGATGGATTTCTCTGCACAGTTGGCTTTCCATTCGCCAGCCCAGAAGCACAGGAAGCGGATCACACATTGTGGCTGGCGTTCGAATTCATGCGAATCTTTCATCAAAAAGCAGCCAAAATTCAAGCTGCTGTTCCCATGCACTGCGCAGTCGGAATCGCTCGTGGTCCGGTTGAAGCCTATTACCCCGAAGGTGGAGCGCAAGTTTACGACCTATTCGGGCGCGGAATCATTTTAGCGACTCGCTACGAGAGTCTTCGCGATCTTATTTTTCCAGAGCTTAATGTCAAAGATAGCATTGTCATCCTGCAAAAGGACGTCTACGACCAACTCAGTCCTGCCATGCGAGTGAATTTTGTCGAGCTTCCTTTGGATGGCAAGCGAATTTATGTGCGCGATGATGAGGCCGCAACCCTTGTCTACTATCGCTTGGGCACGGCGCCGACTGCTGAGGAACTGGCAGCATAGTCAGCTGGGGTCCCGATGATCTTATGGATTCACTTTTAATATGACTTCGTCAGTGCTCGGTTTTTTGCAAAGGCTGAAGGTATACGGACCTGCCAGCGTGCCGTCCAGGATCAAATTGAGATTCCCGAGATTGTTATCCAAAGTGAAGGGAACTCCGGTGCCAGCGGGAACGACTTGAGGGCTGGCTGCCTTGGCTCCGTAAACTATTTTGGTCCAATCCACCGGGGCAATTTTGAAGTGGCGAACTTCTCCTGGATTGCTGTTTTCATCAATACTAGGAATGGTGAAGGATCTTTCGTAGCAACCATTGGAAGGCTTAAAGACCAGCTCCCATTCGGGAATGATAGCCCAATCTTTTTTGCCAAATCCTCGAACATAGTACTTCTCTTTCAAGTATTCGGCATAGACTGGGGCTTCCGGAGCTTGAGCCAATTCTTGTTCTAAATTAATTGTCAGCGAAGCTCGAGTTTTGTCGCTCGCGACCGGACACAGATCGAATCTATACAGAGCACTTTTCGCAAACAACGCTCGAAGGTTCATTCGACCGCCAAGAAAGTCACTAGGGCCCGGTGAGTAGTTGACGGTTACCTGAGTTGATTCCGCAAGGTTCACATCGGTTTCTTTGTCGGTCGAAAATGATCCCACATCAACTCTGCTCCATCCGGTGACTGTGGCCCCTGAGTTGAGACTACGCTTATCTCTTATATCGGAAATTTTAAAGTTCTGAACTCCGGGTTTTCCGAAAATTCCGATGGCTGCTGAATAACAGCCCTTGCTTGTATCATAAGTGAACTGCGCGGCCTGCCCCTGCAAGTCGACATCAAGTTTGCCATCATTTAACCAAAGATTGAAGTCACCGCGCAGAAAGATGGCGATATCTTTGCCTTGTTCATCAAGGAAAAAACTCTTACCCCGCACGGTCGTAGTGCCTGGCAACTCGTTTGTGCTGATTCCACCTTGAGTTTCCTGATTGGCATTTTGCGCTTCGGTCTTGGGCTGCTCGGCCACGGTTTTTCGGGGGGCACAGCTGAGCCAAAGGGCAGTTGGTGCGATGAATAAAATGTATCTTTTCATGGCTAATCTCCCGGCTCTAAGCTTAGCTCTGGATCGACATTTGGAGTCCAAAACTTAAGAGAAATCTAGTCAAGGGAATTAGCAGAGTGATCCCGTTGCCGTAAACCTTTGAAAATGTTTTTCAGAGCTTCGAGTTCAACGGAGGCTTTCCGGCCAACAAGCGCAAGTTTTGAAAAGTCACAACCCACTAAAATGTATGTAAAAAATAAGAATATTTTAGAAATAGGCATATCCTACCGATAGATCTTTGGGGTATCTCGTTATGAATGTGATCTATTTTTTTCGCACAATCGGCGGAATTATCCTCGCACTGGCCATTCACAATTGGCCAAGTTCGCGGCATACACTCCGGGCCAGGGTTCGCGTTCTCGCGCCCGTGACAAGTGTATCGAATCCATTGTCTGAAAGGCCCCGACAATCCCTTGACTGTCGCCCTGCTAGAATCGTGGAGTTGGCACTGACTTCTGGCAGCAGAAACTGTTCGAACCTTCGTCAGCCTTAAGCTTGAAACGCAAAGCCCATAGCATGTCCAATTGACTTCAGTGAGCTTGCCTCGCTCCGAAGCCTACTCTCTCATCAGCCTGCTAGCGAAAGATGACGCCGCGTTTCCGGTGTTGACGCTTTGCGCACGATGCGAGTATGATCCTGTCCTCTTCTGATCGCGTAGCTCAGCTGGATAGAGCACTGGATTTCTAATCCAGCGGTCACTGGTTCGAATCCAGTCGCGATCGTTTCCTTCGACTTACCTTCTTTTTCAACTAGCGAACAGCCAATTTTGTCCAGTAGCGAGCCGTGACAGGTGAAGCGAGAGCGAGTTTTTGGCCCATGGCTTTGCCTTCTTTTCCACCGATTTGCTGAATCGCATGCAGGATTCGAAATTGAACATACAAAGGGTCTTTGCCTTTCTTGTTTTGCTGCACCGCATAGGCGGTCGCTAGGAGCCTGAGAGCAGGAGGATGGGCCGTCCCCGCGAACCTTTCACCCATGCGGCTAGCGGCCTCACCACGCACTACCAGGGCTCGATCAAAAAGGCCCCACTGCAGAATTTGACCGCAAAGCTTACTCGAACGACGGGAACAGACCTGAATCCACCCGGTTCGCCACTCCCAACTGAGCTTTTCAAAGCTCAGGCCCTTTTTCTCTAGTTCTTGCCATGCCTTACGGTGATCGGGCTCCGACATTTTCACAAAGGTCTGCCAATCCTTCTTGGCCGGAGTCTTTGCCCAATCCCAGGCCGGCTTGCTAGCCCCCTGAGCATGCGAAGCCCCGCAAATCAGGAGCAAAATTAAGCCGACTTGGTAAAACTTCCCAAAAGGTCTCTGGCTCATGAATTCACTCCACCTTAAAGTGTATGTCCAACTTACTGAAATCTATGAAGTTAAGTCTGTAACTTTAAGCTTCGTCTAAAGCGCGTTGGTTAAAATGCCGATCCACCCTCATGGCCGTTCGTTCGGTCCCTTTAAGGTCGATGCGGGGTGTCCGCGGCAGGACACGGGAAGAGTTTGAGGAGTCGCTATGAGCGAACAAGTTTGGTACCTATACCAAAATGGACAGCAGGTGGGCCCTTTTGAGACCCAACAGGTTTCGCAGCTGTTCCTGAATAACATGATCGCCAAAGATGGCTACATTTTCAAGGTAGGCTGGAAGGATTGGCGTCCCATTGAGGAAGGCTATGAAGCCCTCGGGATTCCCAATCCCAATCAGGGTCAGCCTGCAGCGACTCCAGAGGAATATAAGAAGCAAGCTGAAAAGCGCCTTGAAGGGGCTCCGCGGGCGACGATCAATGGGCGGGTTGTGGTGCATAACAACGGCCAATTGACGATCGGACAGGGAGTGAATATCTCAGTTGTTGGAATTTTTGTAGAGACGGGCGATCAGATCTTCACCATCGGTGAATCATTGAAGCTATCTGTGCGATGCGATGGGGTGCCGAAAGCTTTCAATGCTGAAGCTTCTGTGATCCGGTTCAATAAAGATGAGCGTTTTCCGGTAGGCTACGGCCTCAAATTTACCAAGATTGAGTCTACGGCTCAGGCCAGTATTCAGCAGTTGGTGGATGATGCCAACCGCCGAGGTGATCGAGGCCGCTTTGTGAAGTGAAAGATCTTGCTAGAGGCGCAGCTAACGTCGAGAAGTGAGGGATGGTATGTCGGAAGTAGTCCAAGAAAATTCAGCCAGTTGGAAAAATCTGGAGTCTTTAGAAGAAGCCAAACAGCTGGTGGATATGGGAGCCTTGCTGATCTGGAAAGACTTTAAGCAACTGCGAAAAGTTCTTGATGATAATCAGCTCAAAGAACTCGTGCGCTATTGTGCAGGAAGACTTTCTGAACGAGTCGAAAGCCGGCTTCCAGAAGAAATTCTCATCGAAAGTCTGCTTGTTATCTTCGCCAACTGTCATAATGAAGATGTTCTGGTAGCCTTTTTACACGAGATCTTGGAACAGCCCAATCGCGTCGAATCTTGCACTATCCTGGTCGAACTCGCTATCACAGCAGAAGTTTCTGATGCTGAGCATTCGGAAGAAATTTTCGCTATAGCCGTCGCCCTTATCTGTGAACTTGGTAATATGGTTCGCCAAGTACAGTTAGAAAATCCAAAGGAAATGGGTGTTCGCGCCGCACGACTTTTGGACCGAATTTCCACTTACCTCCTGTCGGTCAGCAATAGCAACGATAACTGCATTCGATTGAGTTTGCTCCATTACTTTGGAACTATGGAAAAAGGCAAGGTCAATAAAGTCGGCTTCAATCGCATCATGGGACGCTTTGGTCACACAGTGCTCGAGCATCTCTTTACACTCCTCTTCAATAAGAAGACGGAAGCCGTGGCCTTACAATTTCTGTTGGAAAATATTCCGCATATTCTCGAAGCGGACGATCATGCCCAAACGATACTACAGGAAACCTGGAAGCATTATCTGCTTAAGAAGCCAGAACGCTTTGCACTCTTCATCCAGGCACTCAGCCACTATCTTTTAGCAATGCCAGATGAAGAGGCACGTATTTGCCGTAAAACTTACCTGCAGCATCTGGCCCTGCTTTTGAAAAAAGTTGCAGAAGTGGATCATCGCGAATTGGGGCGAGAAATTTTGGGAGCGATGGCTAGCTTTGCTCGGGAGCCTTTTTTCAAGGAACTCGTACCGATGATCGTTCGCGATTCATCGATTCGTGATTCATTCCGCTCTTTGGTTGCTAAAATGGCCAATGCATCGGATGTGGAATCGGTACTGGAAGAAGCGGATTCGTTCCGCTCATCGAAGCGAGGCAGAAAGCCGAGCTTTGCCAAGACCGACAAAACTCGAGTCATCTATCAGGTCAAATTTCTCGGCACGCAGCAAACGGCCAAGGCTTCCTAAGTTACGGAGCTTTGGCTGGTTCCGTGGGGGGGTAGGGCCTGGGTCACTGCCACCCGCCGCAGGTTTGATTTCGTCGCCTAATATGAAATCAATCGATCCGAATCCATATCAGTATCAGAAGCACGTGGGTACAGAGCCTCCCACGGGCACTGGTACTATGACTGGGCCGACTGGTACCAGAACTCCCCCTCTACCTTTACAATCGTATTTATAGGAAACGTCATAGATCAAGCGTTTTGAGTAGCTCCATTCGGATTGAGCTGCCAGGTTCTGAGGGAAATTCCACTGTTTGGCTCCCGCTTCGATACAGTTATGGAATTTTAAATCTCGAATTTCAATCGACCGTGACTGAATGGAAGCGACTGCGTTCTGATCGAAAGCAACGCTAATTTTGAGCAAACCATTAAACGAGCCCTCAGCATCTCGATCACGAGCTGTAGAAATTTCTTTCTTTCGTCTAATCAAATCCTTGAAACAGGAATTTATAGTTGGTTCGACATATTCTGTATTAAAGTCAGCTCGTGCGGTCACTCTGGGACTGTGTTGTACACCGGGTTCATCCCTTGTCGGTAGGAGTGAAGCATAACTTGCATCTAAGGAACTTGAACTATTCTCGGTGAGTGTCGCCGTTGCCCTGTCTCGCCTGACCTTTTTAGTCGGCTTCGCAAACTCCTCCAATGGCTGGCGCTCCACATCTGCAAGATTTTCAGTCTTCGCTTGATGGGTTGCCGAACCTGATTTCGAGAGATAAAACAGTGACCCTGTTATCGCGAAACTTGCGAAAACTATAATCTTGAGCGCCATATAACCTCTGAATGATCAGAGCTTATCGGCCTTTTTTGGCTGGAACTTGAAAAAATCTGAAAACAACAATGTAATCAGGCCTAACGTCACTTAAATTTTTCAAAGCGCTTGATTCATCCGAAGCCTTTTCCTCTTCTCGGGACAAATCACTGGCTTTAGGTTAGAAGAGGCGGATTCGTTCCGCTCATCGAAGCGAGGCAGAAAACCGAGCTTTGCCAAGACTGACAAAACTCGGGTCATCTATCAGGTCAAATTTCTCGGCACGCAGCAAACGGCCAAGGCTTCCTAAGTTACGGGGATTTGGCTGGCTCCGCAGGAGCAGGCTCTGGGACAGGGCCTGGGTCACTGCCACCCGGCGCAGGCCTGATTTCGTCGCCTAATATGAAATCAATCGACGTCTTTTTACCAAGCACATCACTGATATACCAGGCGCCGTCTCGCTTCACCACAGAGACGGTGTTTTCGGTTGTGGTCTGGGGAGCTGTCTCGACTTTGGCCGTTTTATCAGGGCCCAGGTTTCGATAGCTGAGGGTAAAGGTTATTTCTGTTTCCCGAGGCGTTCGATCGCGTCGCTCGACCACTGAATAACGATCCAATTTGAAGTTCTGCTTGATAAAGGCTGAAGTGATGACGTCATCCGACGCACCTTCCAATGCCCCCTTCAGATTGCCCATGGTAAGTTTGAGCAGCTCTTTTTTCTGTCCAACCTCGGTCATGTTCAAAGAGATATCCAGATAGGCCTGAACCACCTCTTCGGGGGTCATGGATTCCCTACCGGAATTGCACATCTTCGTGCATCCAATAAGAAGGAAGAAGCTGAAGAGGGACACAAGTTTGATCTTACGCATTAGGGCTGCTCCTCCGGAATTTGACCAGTCGGCATGGCTCCTGACGGGACGGTGCTTTCTGGACGAACGGCATTGGTGTCAGTCGGTGCCGTTGGACCCGGGAAGGCGCGGTCATCGGCAGCTGGTGCTGGCTGAGTCGGTGATGACTTCGGGGCGATCGAAGGGGAATCAACCGGACCTGGCTGACTCGGATTTTTCAGCCTGATATCGCGATTCTTTTGCCAGACAGGAACCCTTGGCAGTTGCGTAGGCACACCTTCAGGGGCTCGTCGGGATAAAGAGGATCGATTGTAGTTATAGGATCCATCGTTTTCACCAGAGTAGTCAGATTCCTGCGAGGAACTCTCGCGGGATGAGTTGCGTGCCGAGGTTTCACTCCCACGGGAGCGACTGCGGCCAACCTGAAGTTCTGGTCTTGGTAAAGCCTGAACGGGATACTCGAGAGCATCGCGAAACCAACTGACGAAGTTCTTCACATCGGTTGGTGAAGCCTGTGCTATCTGAGCTTGCCCTATGCGAGCCAGGGAATTGAGGTCGCGATTGATGGTGTAGAGTTTTTGATCCACAAACACTAAAGTCGGCGCGATGAAACCGTGCTCGGGCCTGATAAAAACAGGAATATTCTGCGCCTTGAGGTAGGTGAGGCGTGAGAGATATTGATTCTGTTTGTCTCGACCCAGGAACACTTTGACGTCAACCTTTCGGTATTTTGCCAAAAAAAGTGCTGAAACCACATCACCATCGGTAAGATAGTCGGTGATCAGCCAGACTCTTTTTCTACTGGAACTTATCAGCTCTAAAACATTATGACGCAATTCATCGAAGTTTGCAGTATTTTTGAGGCTGAATCCCGGAACAGGAACCGGGGCTTGCGGTGCATAGACAGCCTCTTCAGTCGACGCAAGTCCTGGCTGCATGAAAAACCACAGGCCTAGGACCAAAAGCAGAGAACGAAGCATGAGTACCATCCTTGGATACTTGATTCCACCGACCTCGGACGTTTTTGCGAGCTATTTTTTGCGAAGAATAAAGGCCCCAAACCCATCCATATCATCGGAATTGCCCGCATAAACAGCAAACAAATGATCGCGCGTGACATACTTTTTGTAGTAGTCCGGCAAACGGGGAAGTGGGGACACGACCTCTATCATATCACTGAACTGAGCCTGTAGTCTCTGCAGATGCTCCTCGGTTTCTTCGGTTTCAAAGGAACAGACAGAGTAGATCAGCTCTCCACCCGGTTTGAGGAGCCCAAGAGCATGCAGAATCATTTTCCACTGCTGTTCGGCAAGGGGGGCGATGATATCTTGCTTCTTCTGCCATTTGCCTTCAGGGTGGCGGCGCAGGACTCCTAAACCACTACACGGTGCATCCAAAAGGATTTTGTCGAGTTTTTTATCAGGATTCCAAGTCAGGAAATCTTGTTTTATCCACTCCACAGCCTCGTGACCCATGCGGTGCATGGTGTCCTTGGCCCGAAGATACTGGTCTTCGTCCTTTTCCACGGCGATGAGTTCGATTTTACCCTGACCCAATTCATAGACATGCGAGAGCTTACCGCCCGGCCCTGCACAGGCATCGGCCAGAACCTGGCCTTCGATCGGCGCTACCAGATAGCCGATCAGCTGGGAGGCTTCGTCCTGGATGGTGTAGTAGCCTTTGCCAAACAGCGTCTCGGGACTGGTGTCTGGAGATTTATCCAAATGCAGCGACGAACGTAAAGGACGACGATCACTCTTGGCTTTTTCTTCACGCAGAAGCTCGTCCTGCAGCTCGGCGGATTTTTCCAAGGGCGTTTTCATAGCATTGATGCGAACGCTGATCGGAGGTGGCTGATTATTAGCGGAAAGCATGCCCTCCATGCGCTCAAAGCGGAACCGTTTGTACCAACGATCGACCAGCCACTGCGGGTGAGCAAACTGCAAGGCTAGATACTCACGTGGCTTCTGCACTTTATCTGGCTTGGTAAAGTAGGCTGCGCGACGAGCAATCTGCCGAAGGATGCCGTTCACAAAGGTGCAGGCATTGTGTTGGCCTTTTTTGCGAACATATTCAACGCTTTCGTTAACCGCAGCGCGATCAGGAACGCGATCCATGTAATAAATCTGATAAGTGCCGACCACCAAGGCCGCGCGAATCTCTGGACTGGATTTGTCGAGATCTCGTTTGGAGGTGTTTTGCAGAATCCAATAAAGTTTGGAATACCAACGAAGGCTGCCGTAAAGAATTTCTTTTATGAAATTTCGGTCAAGTCTCTTCAACTTGGCATCATGCAAGGCATAGAGTTCAGCCAGGACTTTTTCCGGCTTTTTTCTTTGATCCATGACAGCAACGAAAGCGTCATAGGCGATTTCACGGGCGATAGAAAGGCTCAAGTCAGGAAACCTCCTGAAAAAGGGAAAGACAGCCATACAGGAGGCTGCTATCGAAATATATAGCAAAGCTCTAGTGAAAACCCTATGAGGGAGATTGCTTTACAGCGAAGGCTCGCGGCGCGGTGTAGCTTCGTGGTCGTCTTCCAGAAAGCGACTGACACGACGGTGAGGCTCCTGATGGGCGAGCGATAGGGCCCGACGACTCTTGTGAACCTCAAAGCTCTTCCTAAAAAAGTCATAACCAAAGAATAGTGCAGCGAAAAAAGCGCCTAGGATGAAGGACGTCAGGAAAGCGAGAAAACCCGCTAAGCGATACTCGCCGAAATAAGGAACATTGACATAAACCTTGTCCATGTTCAAAAAGCCAAAATACCCACCATAGCCCAAACCCAAAAGGACGACGAGAAAGCTAAAGAATCGGCGTAGATAACTCATATTTTGCTCCCTCTCTGGGACAAAGAAAAACGGGCCAGTTAATAGTAACTGGGCCCGTTCTAGCTATCAAGAGCGTGTTAAACGCTCGATACTATGTAACTGAAGCCTCTAGATGGCAAGACTCGACCCGAAGACAAGCCTTGCCGCCTTGCAGAGAATTACTTCTCTGTTTCTTTAGCGCTAGCAGCTTTAGCTTTGGCAAATGCATCAGCCAAACCGGTTTTTGGTTCGACGTTGCTGATGTACTGACGAAGCTCATCACCTTGCAGCTGACGCAGCAGGGCTTTGCGTGAAAGCGAGAACTTGCGCTCTTCGCTGTCGCTGGAAAGAACGACGAACTCAACTGTGTCGCCTTCTTTGACTTGGTCTTCGACTTTAGCAACTTGCTCGTCGGACAGTTCGGAGATATGGATCATACCTTCGACGCCTGGAGAAAGTTCAACGAAAGCACCGAAGTCAACGACTTTGGTCACGCGGCCTTTGCCTTTTGTGCCGGCAACGAATTCGCGCGAAGCTTTGACCCATGGGTCATCGCCTAGCTGCTTGATGCCGAGAGAGAAGCGCTCATTTTCTGCGTCGATTTGCAGAATTTTAGCTTCCAATTCATCGCCTTTTTTGAAGAGATCACCAGGGTGGTTGATTCTGTCAGTCCAGGAAATGTCGGAAATATGGATGAGGCCATCGATGCCGTCTTCGATACCGACGAAGATACCAAAGTCAGTGATGTTGCGGATTTTGCCGCGAATCACGTCGCCTTCTTGGTATTTTTCTTTCACGATATCCCAAGGATTGGGCTCGATTTGCTTCATGCCGAGGCTGATACGACGGTTTTCAGTGTCCATTGCCAAAATGACAACTTCAACTTCGTCTCCGACTTGCACAACCTTGGATGGATGCTTGATGCGCTTGCTCCAGCTCATCTCGCTGATGTGGATCAAGCCTTCAACGCCTTGTTCCATTTCGACAAAGGCGCCGTAATCAGTCAAGCTGACAACAGTTCCTTTGGCGCGAGAATTGACTGTGTAACGCTCAGCCACGGTAAGCCAAGGATCGTTCTGCAGTTGTTTGTAGCCAAGGGATACGCGCTGACGAGCTTCGTCATACGAGAGAACCTTAACTTCGATTTCTTGGCCCACTTCGAACATCTGGGAAGGATGATTGATCCGGCCCCAAGACATGTCAGTGATGTGGAGCAAGCCATCGATACCGCCGAGGTCGATGAAGGCACCGTAATCAGTGATATTCTTAACGATACCCTTGAGGACAGCCGCTTCTTTAAGGTGCGACAGGGTTTCGCTACGCAGCTTCTCGCGATCTTGTTCGAGCAAGACGCGACGGCTGAGGACGATGTTGCCGCGTTTCTTGTTGAACTTGATGATCTTGAAGCTGAGTTTCGCGCCGATAAGCTTGTCGAGGTTGCGCACAGGGCGCAGGTCGACTTGCGAACCAGGCAAGAAAGCTTTGACGCCGATATCGACCGAGAGACCACCCTTAACGCGGGCGATCACGCGACCTTCGACGATTTCGCTCTTCTCATAAGCGTCAGAGATGCGATCCCAGGCGCGGAACATTTCTGCTCTCTCGCGGCTCAGAACCATCTCGCCATCGTTGTCTTCGAAGGAGTCCAGATAGACTTCCACGACATCGCCTTCCGCTACGGAAAGTGTGCCGTCTGGCTGCAGGAATTCCGACTTGGGGATTTCGCCTTCGGACTTGTGGCCGATGTCGACGATCACGGAATCGTCAGTAAAACGTACGACGCGGCCGCGAACGATCGAGCCTTCTTTGACTTCGCCTGTGTCAGCTGAATTCAGCATGTTAGCGAATTCTTGGCTTTCGCCCTTCTGATGGTCGAAACCGGTATCCTCATCCTCCCAGCGGATGTTGCCGATACCTGCAAGCTTGGATTCGTGTAATTGCATAAATGTGGTTAACTCCTGATACTGTCCGCCCATCGGACATATTTTTTTGCTCAGAGCTTGAATCGTTATCACGCGGGCCTATAAAAGTCAATGAAAGCGCGCTAAGATGTAGGGAGTGACCAGAATGCCCTGGCACTGCCGCACACAGGAACTTTGGGATGACAAATACCTCCAGCAGCGCGCGATGTTCATACTATCTTGTCTTAGCAATGTCTCTAAGCCTTCTCGGCAGAGTTCTCACCGCTCAGGCTCAGCCCAGTTCAGTTGGAGTCACAAAGCCGAGTGCTGTCGAGGCAATAAGCACCAAGGCTGGGCCGAAAGCAGTTCAAAATCCTTCAACTGAGATAATTCCCCCGACTCCCATTTCGCCTTTACCAGCCAATCAAGTCGAAAAGACACAGATTATTCCGCCACCCCATAACACACAAGCTGCGATTGCACCGGTGCCAGGGGCAGAGCGTGAGGTGTTGACCGACGTCTGCCCGCCAGATGCCGTCTCTGCGCCGGATATGAGTCGAGCGGACACCTACAAAGATATGCCGTTTCAGCCCGGCGAGGAGTCCCGCTACATTTTGAAATACGGTCTCCTCAAGGTGCATGTGGGCTATGGTTTCATGCGGGTGCAAGCGCCAACCAAATACAATATGGCGATTGCTCGCAAAGATGGATCGATTGTGCAAGAAGGACGATGGCATCGAGTGTTTTCTGCCGAAGCCTACACGGGTGACTGGTACAAAATGATTTTTGCCGGACATGATACGATGCAGGCCTTTTCCCATCCCTGGGACTTTGGAGTGACAAAATTCTACATTAGCCAAAATGAAGAGAAACCCTTCGTCCGGCGTTTTCATGCTGAAAAATGGCTGGATTTTGATCATGTGTCCTGCCTTGTGCATGAGCGTACGGTCGACCACAAAAAGAAAAAGGAATCGATCGGCGATCATTTTCTTCAACCCGCAGCAGTGGATGCCTTGGGAGCAATTTTCAAACTCAGGACTTATACTTGGGAGTTGAACAAGACCGAACGCATTCTCGTCTACACTTCGGAAAAAAATTGGTGGTTGGAGGCAACACCCATTGCGGTCGAAACGCTCACCACTAAGGTCGGAACTTTCCGAGCATTTAAACTCGCGGTGAAGACCTATCTGGGCAAGGAATTGCAGCAAAGAGGCAAGCTATTCCTGTGGGTAGCAGCCGACCATCCCAATCATCTCATGCTGAAAGTGGAAGGTGAAGTGACCTTTGGATCGATTTATTTAGAGTTGGATCGCTATACGCCAGGCGCTTCTTAAGGCCAAAAAAAAGGGAGCCTGCGAGCTCCCTTTTGCTTACAATCCGGCTTCCGCCAGACTCTCTATGGCTTTTATCTGTTCTTGAGAAAGCTCTTTTGGAATTTCCAAATCAACAACAGCGTGCAGATCGTGCTGCTGACCCGATGCATCGGTGAATCCTAGGCCACGCAGGCGAATCTTGGTTCCTGCGCGAACGCCTGCGGGTACCTTGATTTTCTTCGGACCATCGGGAGTGTTCACCATTTTGCTGCAGCCCAGGAAAGCCTCGGATATTTTCAAAGCTAGAGCGACTTCAATATCGTCTTCAATACGTTTGAATTCCGGATGTTCAGCCACTTGGATCTGGATGAAGAGATCGCCAGGCGCTCCGCCTGTTCGGGATGCAGCCCCGCGTCCACTGATACGAAGCTTGGCACCGCTTTTGACGCCTTTAGGGATGCGAACCGTCAATTCCCTTTGAGTTCCGTCGCTCAATGAAAAATTGACGCGTCTCTCAGCGCCTGAGTAGGCTTCCATGAAGCCAATCGAAAGTGGGTACTCGACGTCCTGACCTTTTTGCGGTCCACCATATCCGCCCGCACCTCGGCCCCCTCCATATCCGCCGGCTCCCCCTCCAAATATGCTCGAAAAAAAACTATTCCGCCCGCCGAGTCCCATCTCTTCGAAGATGGATCCAAAATCGGTACCGCGGAAGATATCTTCGGAGCTGTATTGCTGATGGAATCGCTGATCGCCGAAGGTGTCGTATTGCTGGCGCTTTTGCGTGTCAGAAAGAACAGCATAGGCTTCGTTGATTTGTTTGAACTTTTCCTCGGCCTCCTTATCCCCTGGATTTCGATCAGGGTGATACTGCATGGCAAGCTTGCGATAGGCCTTCTTAATCTCGGCTTCCGTTGCCGACTTTTGAACGCCTAATATTTCGTAATAATTTTGCACGTTTAACCTCTGATAGGAAGCGAGCTACGTTCCTTTATAAAGATGATGCCTTAGGCCTGAAAGTCAAGTCCCCAAATGCCGACTATGATAGAATCAAGGCAGCCCAAATGAATCAAAATTAGGACATTCTTCCTTGCGAAGTCACACCCTTCAAAGATGGATCGGACTGTCTTGTGTCTGTGGCACACTTGGCGGTCTCAGCTATGTCAGTTACCGTCAGCTTTCCCAGCGTGGCATGCAGGCCGAAGCTCGCTTGATGCTGAGCTATATGCAGACTCTCCAGAGTGTTTATCACATCGAGCATGGACAATTTGCAAAATTCGACCAAGCCTATGGTGCTAGCATTCAAGGCAAAGACAATTGTGAACAACCTGTCGGAGCAGCCGAGTTAGGCTTTCTGATTCATGGATGTCACGACTTGAAAGCGCCCGCTCCCCGTTATGCCTACCGCAGCATGCTGCTCGGAGGTACCGTGCAAAGCTACCGTCTGGAAGCTGAAGCGGGAAGTGACGAAAGAGGAAGGAGCTTCGTGTGCTTCTCTCCACGCGATCGGGAGTCTTGGACCCTTGAGCAAAACCAAGAGATAGTGTCTGTCGAATCATGTTGGTAGCAATCTCCCGACCTTGCTTGAAAAGGGGTCTGGCTTAACTCATGTCAACTGCCGACCGAAACGCTTATTCGGACAATCACAGATTGAAACGGCGGACATGAGTCAGGACGAAGTGCCAACAGTAAAAGCACCCAGCAGTCTAGGTTTCGTAGCGGGAACCTTGATCGTCAATACGCTTGTGTCAGGCGTTTGGGTCTTTTTGCTTGGTGATTCAACCAGTCGCCTGCTGGGTCTGCTGCTCAGCTTTGTGCTGGTCGTGGCACTCGCCAAACGCTGGTGGGATCGCCGGCTGGCGGCCTATGATCGCGTTATAGGATCGACCGAGCTCATCCCAGAGCCGGCTCGCAGCACAATGATGTCCGATGGCCTGCAAAAATTTGTCGTTGAAAACATGCGATTCGCCGTTTTTAGCGTCAACGAAGAACTAAGAATTCGCTTGGAAACACCGATTTTTCCGAAAAGCCTCAGCGAAGTAGAGAACCTCGATGATCGTGATCTGGTCGAGATGTTGGGGCTGGTGACGCGTCTGACGCCAGATGATCTGCAGATGCTTAATTTTCAGCTTCGCCATGCCTTCGGCATGAATAAGATTCAATGGCTGGCCACATCTTTCAGCCTGCCTCCGGAAGCGCCTCTTAAGAGAGGACAAACGGCCTTTGCTCGGCTTAGCTACATCCCTGTCTACGAAGCTGAAAAATTAGTCCGTGTGCACCTGATTATGCAAGATATCAGTGAAATCAAAGAGCGCGAAGGCAAAGCTGAGCAACAGCGCAAGGATATGGAGAAGTTCTTTGCCTTGCTGCAGGTTTCTGACTCTCTCTTCGAGCTTTTCATGAGCGAAACGCGTAAACTCTTCGAAGACATTAAGTATGATCTGAAAGCTCTTCGCGAAAAATCAAGTGTCAATACCATCGACACTGCCAATCGAATGTTTCGAGCCGTTCATACCATCAAGGCCAATGCCAAACTCTTCAAGTTGACTTCGATCCAGGATGTGGCCCATACAGTCGAAAGCTATTTGGAAGAACTGCGGACTGGGAAACGGACCTTTACTCCGCCTGTTTTGGCCGAACTGACTCAGAAAATCATGGCGATCAGCGAAGAGGTTTACTCCTATGCCAGTCTTCGCAAAGAAATTCTCAATACATCAGAGCGCAATAGCGCTTTTAACTTGAAATATCGAGTTCAGTGGATTCGATCGCTGATGAATCAATTTGCTTCCATTCTTCGAGATCCACAATTTGAGCAACGGCATCTCAAACTTATTCAAAAAGAATTCAGTCGAGCCCTCTCGAGCTTTGATAAGGCATCGTTGCGCGAGTATATTCATGGCTACAATCAGATGCTGCAGGAAGTCTCCGCTTCCATGGGCAAAGAGATTGCTGAAATTCATACTGATCTTGAATATCATCACTTTGATTCCAGCACTCTAGCGCGAATCAACGATATACTTTTGCACTGTTTACGCAATTCGATTGATCATGGCATTGAATTGCCTGACGAGCGTGTAAAATCTGGTAAACAGCGGCAGGGTCAAATTACGCTGAAGACTAAAGAACACGAAGGTATGGTCAATATTGAGATCTCAGATGATGGAAGAGGTCTTGATTTGGAGCGTATTAGATCACGTGCGATTGAAATGAATATCGTCACGGCGGAACAAGCGAGCCTGATGAATGACAAGGAAATCATTCCATTGCTCTTCCATACGGGTGTATCGACAGCGACAACAGTGACAGAAATTTCAGGTCGTGGCTTAGGCATGGATGTGGTGCGGGACTATGTTCAGGGATTGAGTGGTAATCTTTCGATTTCATTTGAGAAAGGAAAGGGCACTAAGATATCCTTTTCGATCCCATCAGCCACCGAAGATTTTATAACCCCTCTGGGGATTCACGATTTGCATGACGTGCTCGACGAAGTCCTTCGAGACTACCTTCACTATGCCGCCGAGCGTTTTGAAATCACCTACCAGGATCTTGATCGGATCACGATATTTACCGACAAAATTAGTCTTATCGAAGTTCTGCGTATGCTGCTGACGGACCTTCATCAGCGCTGTCCAGCCCATTGTAAAATAAAAATTAATATTGAAGAACATATGGGTCGTCGTCGTGTCGATAGTTTCGTCTTCTATCGCCTTAAGGCGATGATCCAAGGGGAATCGACGCCTAGAGAGTGGGGTTTTGAAAAGGGATCCAAGGCTCTGGAAACAGCAGGATCTATGTTGAAAAAGAATGGCGGATCACTCTATCTAAGGCAGCCTCAACTTCTCGAAATCAACGTTCCATCGAACATTCCGGTGCGGTTTGCTCAGTATGAATTCAAGGTCTTAATCTTTACAGAACGGCTGAGCAATTTGCAGTCTGAGATTGATAGCTTTTTCCATAAAGTGATGGGCGGTTGGATCTATCAATCGTATCACTATCCCTTTGAAACAGGTGTTTCAGATAAGCTCAAAGGCTCACCTTGCCTCGTGCTCTTAGATAGTGCGATGGTCAAGCAATACATCGAATTGCGGGATGAAAGTGATCGCAAGAAGGATGGAGTCGTCCTATTCCCAGAGGAAGAGCTGGATATCGACACCCTCAATGGATCGGCGATTCTGCCAGAAAATATTCTCTTCGTGCCACCATCCTTTGATGAGAAGCATTTCCATCGTTGCCTAGCAGGGGTTATATTTAGAAGATTCCTGAAGGAGATGGTGCGTGATCAAGCTTCCATGTCCTATCGAGACAAAGATGTCTTGATCCGCACAGCCTCTTGAGCCATAGAGTCTTATCTAATTGTGAAGTCACGCCGCGCCATAGGTTGCTGCAAGCTTTGGATCGTCGATCATATTCAGTATTTTCATGACTTCTTTTGTCTCTGCTCGAAGTGCGGATCGCATACTTTCGACATTTTGCTTCAGCTCAGCACTGGACAGCAGTTTGCTATTCAGTGACTTGGTGCCAATGTCCGTTGTAATTTCAACTTCAACCGCCTGTAAAGTATAGAAATGGATTGAATAGGATACCGTACCAAGCTTGGGAATCATCCGTGAGTGAACCATGGACCAAGGGGTTTGAGGTTTCTTTTCCAAGCCAAATTTCTTGAGGCTTTCTGCATAAGATTCCCGAGTCATCTTATTGTCAGCTTTGGGGTTGTGGGTAAAGAGCACAGAAAAGCCAGTGATGAATTGCTGGCCCGAAACCATGGAAATCACCGGCTCATTAGGTTCTTGAACGGCAATTTCTTTGATCAACTGGTTTACTTTGTTGTTTTTGATCGGCATGACAAAGGTCCTCTTGGTCTTAAAATCCCATAGGGCCTGCCCGCGGGGGGAAGCAAACCCAATCCTCAACTCTCGATTCGTCATTCTTGAGTTATTATATCAGTGTTTTCGTATTTCGTGCATCCTGCGAACTCTCCCTTTCGAACTCCCGGGGCACCCAAATCTCACGAACGAATCTAGATCCGGGGAGTCGCGGAGGGCCTCAATCAATTCGAAAAAAGCGAAGTGGAAGGCAGCCTCTTTCGTCTCTTGAACCCAGACTCGACCAATTGACACTTAGCTTCGCTCAAGGTATGCATTGAACTCCGTTTGCTGATTTCACAGGATATTGCCTGTCTGCAGGAGTTCTTCCATGGCCAAAATCCAATCGAGTTCTGCCATTCGCATCTGGTTGTTCGCTACAATCATTATGATGTTTGCCATGGTGGCTGTGGGCGGTCTAACCCGACTGACACGTTCGGGCCTGTCTATCGTCGAGTGGAAACCTGTCACCGGTGTCCTGCCTCCGCTGAGTGACCAGGAGTGGCAGGTAGAATTTCAAAAATATCAGCAGTTTCCCCAATTCCAAAAGGTCAACAGCGACATGCAGCTGGACGAGTTCAAGTTCATCTTTTACTGGGAATATGCGCATCGTTTGCTGGGGCGCTTGATAGGCTTTGTTTTTGCCATACCCCTGCTTGTTTTCGTCGTGCAGAGAAGGGTTCGGGGGGAGTTAGCGCGGAATCTTTTTGTCGCGCTGATTCTGGGTGGAGCCCAGGGAGCGTTGGGTTGGTTTATGGTCAAGTCAGGATTGGTAGATCGACCTAGTGTAAGTCATTTTCGCTTGGCAGCCCATCTCCTCTTGGCGCTTTTCCTCATGTGCTTTCTCTATTGGATTGCTTTAGATCTTCGTTCGCCTTTGCGGAGTCGTAAGCGAGGGGCGAGTTTGAAGACTCTCAGCACGGCGTTTCTTGGGCTGATTGTGTTCCAGATATTCTACGGAGCACTGACTGCGGGGCTGCATGCAGGACACATGTACAACACCTTTCCCCTGATGAACGGCCTTTGGATTCCACCTGGCATTGGCTCGATGGGTGTGGTGCTCGATTACCTGGAAAATCCGGTCACGGTTCAATTTATTCATCGAAGCACTGGGTGGCTGGTGCTCTTTAGTGCCGTTGGTCTGTATCTATTGAGCACCAAGCAGGCCGACCTGAGTCGTCGGCAGATTTTTTCCTTTCAAGCTATCCTGATCATGGTGATGGTGCAATTCTCGTTGGGAGTATTTACCCTTTTACACATGGTTCCAGTGGCCTTGGGCTCTCTTCACCAAATGGGGGCTTGCATCCTGTTACTTCTTTCAGTGAATGCAGTTCATGCCATGCGCGAAGGTCAAGTGTCACTTCGAGTTGTCGGCAATCGTTCGTAAGGGCATGTTCAATCGTCCACATAGAGCACTGGTTTTTCGGCAAGAATCTTTTTTGTTGCTGCATAGCTGGTGATGAGACAGACGGCGATCAGTGCAACGGTAACCCCCAATGGAATCGTCAGTGATGGTTGCCAGAGTCCTTTGAACAAAATGGTGGCGACGACATAAGAGGCGGCCAAGCCCAAAATTGAGCCTAAAATAGCCGAACCTGCTCCCAGCCAACCAAATTCTTTAAGGCTTGCCTGCAGGATTATTTTGAATTCCGCACCTAGAATTTTTAGCAAGTTGGTATCCCATCGTCTCGCCAGAGCTTGATTTTGAGCAATGGAAAAGACAACGGCGTGTCCGGTCAACACTGTCAGCCATCCCATAACAACTAAGACAAATGACATCTGTCGAATGAGTTCGCTGAGTTTAGAGACCAATTTACTCACGTCTATGATAGAGACGTTAGGAAATTTCTCGACGATCTTTTTTTGTAACTGTAGCTTGTGATCGAAATCAATATCAGGAAGAGTCATCAAGAAGGTTTTGGGAGCGTCATCCACAAGGCCTGGCTGTAGGACGATGAAAAAATTGGGTTCAAAGGTATTCCACTTCACACTTCGAAAACTGGTGATGATGGCTGATACCGGCAAGCCTTGAATATCAAAAGTTAGAGTGTCGCCCAGCTTGACTCCAAGACGTTCGGCATAGCGCTGTTCAATGGATACTTCCCCAGGTTTGCCCGAAGCTTCGGAATAAGGCTCCTTAAAAAATGTCCCTGAAGCGAGCGATTCTGCTTGAGCGAGAAAGGGCCTGTAGGATAGGTTGACGCCCCGATTTCTGGAACGTTCTTCCTGCTCGGCCTCGCGTGTTAGGCTGGGCTCTTTGGTTCTTTGCCAGGGTGATCCATTCACCTCTGTGAGCCGGGCCATTATCATGGGGGCGACAGCCTTAGGCTCTATTTGCTCTGATTGAACTAAGTTCTGAAGATCTGTGATCTGGTCTTCCTGAATATCGAATAGAAAAAGGCTCGGTAAGCGCTCGCCGTCCGGTCTTTGCAGTTCTGATTGAATGCTATGTTGAATCTGAGGGATCAGGTTAATCAGTGCCGCGCCTATGCCAAGCGCAATGAATGAATTCAAACTATGACTTTGATTCGACCGCAAATAAGTGATCGCAAGACGCGAGCTGAGGGAACCTTGGCGAGTTCGTTTTGATAAAAAGCGCAAGCCGGTCCAGGCCACGGCAGCGAAAATCAACGCCAAGCCCAGCAGTGTAGCGCAGAAAAGGGTTCCAACTTGAAAAGAGTGGGCCTGCCAGAGGCTAAGCGCATAGAACGCAGCGAAACTGGGTAGGTAGCTCAACCAGAATGTAGGTTGCCATACCTCGCTATGAGCAAATTCCTGAAAAAGAAGGGAAGGATTGAGTTTTCGAATGCGGAGCAGTTGCGGCAAACAGACCAATATGGAACCGGCGATGCCAAGTCCCAGAGCCAGACTGAAGGTCGCCATTCCAACTTCGATTTCGAAAGGAACAGGTGTGAGAGAACTGAGAATTTTCGAGGCAAACGGCAGCAACAAAAGACTCATGCCTATCGCCAAGCCGGCACTCACAGCCCCCAAAAAGCACAGCTGGAGCATATAAAGGGCCAGGGCTCGGCCATGGGTCAAACCGAGGCTGACGAGGGTGGCTATCGCTGTCTGCTTGCGATCCAAGTAGAGGCGGAAGAGGTACGAGGCTCCAATCGATGCTAAAGCTAAGGCGACCAATGAAACCAATCCCAAATAGTCCGAAAGGTAAGCCAGCATACGGCCATTGTCTTGCCCTGCTTTGTTATACGCAGAAACTCGAACGCTTGGGTCGCCTAAAGCCTGGACCAGAGAATCTTCTACTGTTTCAATAGAGCTGCCGACAGGGAGTTGAAAGAGCTGACTATGGGTCGTGGTGCTGCCGAATTTGATGAGGCCACTGTCTTCCAGAGATTTTTTCCCCACATAGATGCGAGGTGCCATCGATGCGCCGATCATGGCAGCGGTGCTATCGTCCTCGACGACATCGGCAACTTCAAAATCTAAACTGCCTATACGTACAGTGTCGCCGGGTTTGACATTCAGTTGAATCAAGAGTTCAGGGACCACCCAAACTTTAGGAGCTGAGCTGAGGACGAGAGGATCCTTGCCTTGGTGCACGCCCGACTTTTGCAGTGTTATCTGGCCATAAAAAGGAAATCCTTGCTCGATTCCTTTGAGCTCAACCAGAAGACTGCGCGATGTGCTGCTGACCATAGAATAGAGACTCAGCACTTCTTGCTGCTTGGATCCGCTCGGGAGGGAGGCTATGACCTTCTGCTGCTCGTCGGCCGAGAGGATGCGTCGCGCCGATATGGAAAGATCCGCTGCCATCATGTTTTTTGCAGACGCCAGCAGTCTGTCCTCAAAGCTTCGTTTGACGGCATCGAGCGCGATGAAGCCAGTGAGTCCCAAGGTCATATTTAAACAGAATAGCAAACAGAAGCGCGGGCTGTTGCGCAATTCACGATAGGCGTAGCGAAGCAGCATGAGGCTATCCTTGCTTATAGAGTTTGAATCTGACCTTGAACCAAAGGCAGTCGCTTTTGACAGCGAGATGCGAGATTCATATCGTGGGTCACCAATATCAAAGTCATCCCTCGGTCTGCGACCGCATCAAACAGAACATTCATGACCTTTTCGCCAGTCACCGCATCGAGGTTGCCACTTGGTTCATCGGCTAAGAGGATACTTGGCTCCACGACAAAGGCGCGAGCAATAGCCACTCGTTGACATTCGCCACCACTGAGTTGCTGGGGCAGATGCTTACTTCGAGATGCTAGGCCGACTAAATCCAAGGCATCCAAGGCCTTTTTTTCCGCCCCTGCCACCCCTAGGATATCCAATGGTAAGAGAACATTTTCGAGTGCTGTCAGACTTCGCATCAGGTGAAACTGTTGAAAAATAATGCCAATTGACCGACCACGAAAGCGAGTGAGCTCGTTTTGATTCAGTGTCTTCAGATTTTGCTCGGCGATCGTAATGGATCCTTGGCTCGGCTGATCAAGGCCAGCTAACAGGGAAAGGAGGGTTGATTTGCCCGAACCAGATTGGCCAACGATTGCCAGAGTTTGCCCCGCCGCAACGGAAAAACTGAGACCTCTTAAGACTGGGATGATCGTGTCCCCTTGTTTAAACTCTTTCGATACTCCACTGACCTCAACCAATGCCATATGTCATCCGCCCTTGTTTCATTGTTTGGTTTCGAGCAGTTCTTTGACTCTTGGATAAATCGTGATCAGAACCTTTTCATAGCCTTTTTCATTCGGGTGAATGCCGTCGGCCTGATTGAGGTTTTTATCACCGGCGACACCTTCCAGAAAGAAAGGGATGAAACTCAAGTTAAATTCGTTCTTGGCTTTGATGAAACTCGATTCAAAATCCTTAGGGAATTTTTCTCCATAGTTGGGAGGAGCCTTCATGCCGAGCAGCAAGACTTTGATGCCCTTAGCCCTGATCATTTCGAGAGCCAGCTGCATGTTTTTATAGGTGGTATTCGGGTCGATTCCACGCAGGCCATCGTTTGCACCCAGGGCATAGATGATAAGATCTGGTTGACTTCGCTTGAGATGAAATTTCAAGGTTGAAATTCCAAAGGCTGTGGTCGCGCCGCTGGAACCAGCATTGATGACTTTTACCTCAGGGAAACCATCGGTTTTGAGTTTGGCTTCAAGGATGGAAGGCCAAGTTTTTTCCGGTGGAACACCGAGACCAAAAGTCAGTGAATCACCGACAGAAAGGATGACTGGTTTGGCTGATGCCACTGAGCTCTCAAGCAGAGGTATGACGAGGCAATAAAGGGCGAGCCTTCGAAAAAGAAGCAGCATGAACAAGTCTCCCCATTAACGTTTTGACCTTGCCAAAGGCCCTCGCTATTATGTCTTGCGCCAGCAAGCTGTTCCATAACTGATTTCATAGAGCGATGTGTAATTCAAGCCCCTTAAGGCTTTGCAGGAGATAATGCATGGAAGGTTTCCACGTTCGAGGAGGCGAGGTATTTTGCGAGGACCTTGCCCTGTCTAGGATCGCCAAAGAAGTGGGGACACCATGCTATGTGTATTCCAAGGCCAGCATCTTGAACCAATGTCGGCGCATTTTGGCGGCCTTTGCCGGCTACCCGACGCTGCCTTGCTACGCGGTTAAAGCGAATGGTAACTTGTCGATTCTACGAGAGATTTTTGCTTCTGGATTCGGCGCTGATATCGTCTCCATGGGTGAAATGGAACGCTGTCTCAAGGCTGGAGTGGATCCAAAAAAAATCATCTATTCTGGAGTGGGAAAGCGAAGCGACGAGATTGTCGCCGCTTTGCGAACGGGTATACTCTCGTTCAATGTCGAGTCTCCGGCTGAAGTGGAAGTGATTGCAAAATTAGCCCTTGAACGAAACCTAGTGGCCCCCGTTTCCCTGCGCGTGAATCCCAATATCGACGCTAAAACGAATCCTAAAATCACTACAGGTCTTTTCAGCACTAAGTTTGGCCTCGTAGAAAGCGAAGCCAAAGCCCTAGCGGACCGGATCCGCGAACTCCCATCTCTTCGGCTGCTTGGAGTTGGTTGCCATATTGGAAGTCAAATTGTCGAGGTTGGACCGCTCGCCGAGGCTGCGGTCAGACTGTGCCGATTTGCAGAAGGACTTCGGGAAATAGGTCACCGCTTGGAGTTTGTCGACCTCGGCGGAGGCTTAGGTATTCGCTATAAATCCGAGGTTCCCCCTGAGCTGGAGAGCTATGCCGAAGCGATCCTGAGTGCCGTCCGTCCAACAGGTCTTCAGCTCCTGATCGAGCCGGGTCGTGTGGTGATGGGCAACGCCGGAGTTCTCGTCTGCTCGGTGCTCTCAAGTAAGCGAACCCCAGAGAAGAATTTCCTGATCGTCGATGGTGCAATGAATGATCTGATTCGCCCCGCGATGTACGATTCCTATCATGAGATTTTGCCGGTCAAGTCGAGCAAGACGGCGACGAGCTTGTTCGATGTGGTCGGCCCTATCTGCGAAACGGGCGACTATTTTGGCAAGGATAGAGAATTGCCAGAATCTCTGCCTGGTGATCTTGTGTATCTACGCAGCGCCGGTGCCTATGGGTCATCGATGGCCTCGAATTACAACAGTCGACCTCGTGCACCGGAGATCATGGTTGATGGCTCCGAATTTCGCATCATCCGTCGCCGCGAGAGTTTGGAAGAGCTGTGGCAGCTTGAACTCTGAAATAGGCTTGCCTCTCGCCGCGATTCGCGACTAAATCCACCATGAGATTTGCTGCGAGGGGATTGCTATGACATTTCGTGCATTGCGCATTCTGAAAGATGGACCGGCTCAAGCTCAGCTGGTGGATATGCAATTGGAACAGCTGGCTCCCGGAGCTGTGACGATTGAAGCACAGTGGTCGAGCCTGAATTATAAGGACGCTCTTGCTATCACTGGCAAGGGAAAAATTCTAAAATCCTATCCAATGAACGCTGGAATAGACGTTGCCGGTGTGATTAAAGATTCGGACGACCCGCGCTTTCCTGCTGGCCTTCCTGTGCTGGTGACCGGTTGTGGTCTCGGTGAAAATCAAGATGGTGGCCTGTCTCAAATCGTTCGCGTACCTGCCGATTGGGTGATTCCACTCCCCAGCGGACTCAGTGCACGAGACGCGATGATCTATGGCACAGCAGGATTCACAGTCGGAATCTGTTTGCATCGCCTGCTGCTCAATGACCAAACTCCTGACAAAGGTCCTATGGTTGTTACTGGCGCGAGCGGCGGAGTCGGCTCACTGGCCGTTGCCATGCTGGCTAAGCTTGGCTTTGAAGTGATCGCAGTCAGTGGCAAACCCGAATTGAAGGATCACTTGCTGAAGCTCGGAGCCTCCCAGGTCCTTGCGCCAGAAGCTTTGGAACTTGGCCACAAACCCTTAGAAAAAGTTCGATTTGGAGGGGCTATCGACAATGTTGGTGGAACTTTGCTTGAAGGCTTGCTTCGACACATCAATCTTTGGGGCAATGTGGCGAGTGTAGGATTGGCTGGCGGTCCAGCATTTCAAGGCTCTGTGATGCCTTTTATTCTGCGTGGTGTGAGTATTCTTGGTATCAGCTCGACTAATTGCCCTTTGCCTTTGCGGAGGGATATTTGGCAGAATTTGGCCAATATCTGGCGGCCTCAATCTTTGGATGCTTTTGTGAATCGTGAATTGACCTTGAATGATCTGTCCAAGGCAGCTGAAGAGATGATCAATCGACAGTCAAAAGGACGAACTCTCATTCGACTCCGATAAATCCACTTGAGAAATAGTCTAACTCGTTTACGCTTGTGTCGCCCTATGACAGTCCAAAGGATAGAAACTTGAGTAAAGTATTCAAAATACTCGTGGCTGAAGATAATTCGCAAATGCTCGAACTCCTCGCGATTGAACTGGAAGACTTCCTTGTTTCAGTTGATCTTACCTTAGCTCGAGACGGTCTTTCGGCTTTGAAATTCGCTATGGCTGAAGGATTTGACCTTATTATCTCCGACAATATTATGCCCGGAATGATTGGCTCTGCGCTTTTACGTGAAATTCGTGATGGAGTTGGCCCAAACAATAAGACGCCATTTATCTTCTGTTCAGGAAATTTTACCTTGGATGAAATTCGAGGAATAAGCAGCTGCTTTTTGATGCAAAAGCCATTTGATATGGAAAGATTTCATGCTCACCTAAGCAAACTTTTTCTTTCCTAAGCTTTTCTTTTTATCGAAGCCCGCACACACAGCTGGCTTGCTGCCTTTGCTGCGCTAATGGGCGCATTTTGCAATAAATGTGTTTAATTTCATCTAGTTGCATATAACGTATGTGCACATATGTATTTAATTATAAATACATATGTATAGATGTGTTTTTATGGTATAAGACATATGTGCAAATATGTTCTGACGGCTATTCGACCCCTAGTAGTGGTAAGGATCAGAAATGATTAAAGAATTATCTCAGATTGAACGGGCGAATCGTTCTATAATCAGTGAATCCCGTGGTTTGCCTTTCAAGCGTTATTTTTATTCAAGCCTTAAGCATGGCACACCTTTATGTCTTATTTTGAAAGGGCAGAGAGGTGTTGGGAAATCCACTGCGATCTATCAATATATGGCAGAGCGGACAGAACAAGGCCTAAAGGCCTTCTATTTGCCGGCTGATGCTGTAACGATTCGAGATATATCACTCATCGATATCGTCGAACATCTTGCGACTTCAGGGATCCAAATTCTAGCCATTGACGAAATACAGAAGCGCAAAAATTTCGCTGACGAACTCAAATCAATTCGTGATCTCTATCCAAAACTAGAATTGATAGCATCGGGTTCGTCAGCCATAGAGCTAGATAGCGCGGATTTATCGCGTCGAGCATTTAAAGTCGAATGCGTTGGTCTCAGCTTCCGTGAATATCTCAACCTAACTTATGCGATAAACCTCAGCAATTTCAAACTCGACGACATATTAAAAAGTCACAGCGATATTACGGGGCAAATAACCGAAATCACGCAAGGTTCGAAAATAAATCTTCTGGAAGAGTTTCAGGAATATCTGCAGGCAGGGTATTTTCCAACATCCATCAGTATCAATAATCGGGATATTTTCTTTAAAACATTAAGGCAAGCGATAGACAGGACTATTGAGTCGGACTTGTTGACAAGCTACCCTACACTCAATGGTACGAGCATCAGCAAGATAAAAAGGCTCCTAACCTTGATCTCAAAATCAGGGCCCTTCGTTCCAGACTATGCTAAATTGAAAGCAGCCTTGGAGATAACTTCTGAGACGACGATCAAGGAATACTTCTTCTACCTTCATAAGGCCGACATTATCCGATTGCTGCCTAAAAACAAAGAAAGTATCGGAACTCTCCGAAAACCTGAAAAAATATTTTTCGACAATCCGAACTACCTAGTTGCGGTCGCTCCTGCCGAAGCGTCAAACATCGGCACACTCCGCGAGACGTTCGTGTATATGGCCATCGATAATTTCATGAATATCCATGACGCTCCCAATGGGGTCTTTGCTGGGTCGAGCGGAGACTTTGAAACTATCAACGGCGAGATCTTTGAAGTGGGCGGACGAAATAAAGGCTTTAGGCAAAGAGCTGGGGTACCGAACTCTTACGTAATATCAGATGATCTTTTGCACGGTTCAGGACGGCAATTGCCCATGTGGCTACTTGGATTTTTATGGTAGCCGTTGCAAATTACTTTCACTTCTTAATTGATTAAATGGGCTCTCTTGCAGCCACCAAGTGTCATGATTTCATAAGGCAATTTACGAAGGGAGATCGCCCATGATTATTTGGGACCGAAGGACACTGCTTTCAGCGAGATATCATCATACTAAACGTCCGCTGGTACCTAAGCTATAAGCTGAGTTATCGAGATTTTGAAGAAATGGCCACAGAACTAGGGCTTGAAGTGGATCATACCAAAATCTACAGTCGGGTTATCAATTTCACACCAGATATTCGCGTGCCTCGTTGCAGCTGACGGCTCAAGTGGGTCTGAATGGATCAGAGGACAAGCCTATAAATACCCTGATAGTCCTCCCATTGGGAAGGCGATCTACCACGCAAAAGATAAGTGGGAACGTCTGAATCGAGCGGATAGTTCGTTTTTCCTATCCGCGAGCTTTGCGGATCAAAGATTGACGCTAAAAGGTAGGGAATAATTATTGTCTTCTCTTGACTCCCTAACGTGGCAGTAAGCAGGAAAAAATTCTTCACCCGAGCAACTATCGACCAGAAACCTAATGGCTACCGGGCCGCTTAGGTTACCACGAAAAATTAGAGTTCCGGTGAAAGTGCTGCTGCCATTTCCGCTCAGGCCGTTGGATCGCGGATACCACAGTTCGCTTTGTCCCGGAACATTGAAGGCCACAGTGTATTCGCTGCCACCTGGCTGCTGATAAGTTGCCGATATTTTGAATCCACCCGTACCAACGAAAGTCTGGTTTCTAACAGTTACGGATACCGGCAAAATCTTGTTGGCACTGGTGGTTCTGAGCGCACCTGTCACAGCATTGCCGATGACCAAATCAGGTAGAACTCGCTCTATAGTCCCTGGGTTAGGTGGTCCAGGCAGGGTCACGGCAGCTGTTTTGCTGCTCAAAACTTCGCTGGAATCTCCGCAACTAACTAGTCCAAGGGATATGAGGCCCAAGGCAATAATGTGCTCGCTAAGCATTTTCATATGATGATCTCCTAAGGGTTAATGGGAAACTTGATCCCCTAATAATGTCGCTCCAGAGAGTAAACGTGGGACTGGGCGATTTTTTGCGTAATTTTTCAATGTTTATCATTTTCTCTGGACTCAAAGATTTAAGTGTCTGTAATCATCAGACCTGTTGGGTATAGGCATTCAGAACAACTCGCCGTGCGAGGAGTATTTAACCAACCGGGACCTTGGCGGAACTCGGATACTTCACACATGCACTGGGCGTTTAAGAATGCCAATTTCATGAAGCGTGGATTGGTGTCGCTGCGGGAAGAGGCAGGAAAGCTCAAACTATCTCGATGAGCCGCTTGATACGGAACCGTATGTCCGGTGGTGTGGGAGGTCGGGGAGCTAAAACTCCCCTCCTACCAGATCATGTTTCTTACTTTTTATCGAAGCGCTGGCGCGCTCTCTAAAGTCCAGGCGACCTGGGGCACACGAATGCCTGGTGCACCGATGGTCAATGTACCTTGAGCCTTTTGAAACTGCCCTGGATTTTCTGCATTAACGAGCAATGTACCGTTGACTGAACTGGCATCGGCCAGAGTCGATCCTCCGGGAGGTCCACCAACTCCTGGCAGGGCAAACGGTTGAAGCCGAATGCGCTCAGCATCCTGGTAAATTCTCAGCTTCTGCTCGCGGCCACCGCCGATATTCAACTTGGCAAAAAGACTGTTTGCATCGGACCCTGTCATCTGCAGCGGAAGGACGATAACTTTGGTCGTGGGTGGCACAGTGGGAGGTCCGGGCACGGGAACGGTGATTTTGAGTTGCAGGTCACGAGGCAGTTCTGCAAGCGCTGGTCGACCGACTTTGAAACTTGAGGCGCGATCACCCTCGAGAATTCCGCCATCCCGGAAAGGCAAACCCGCCTTCACTTTAAATGTATAGCGTTCACCTGCCGTGAGTGGAGCGTCGGGTACAAGTCGCAGGAGGCCGCCTTCCAGTTGTACAGAGGAAGGAATATTTTCCCCAGCTGCATTCACCAGAGTGAGATACTTGCTGGCCAATTCTGTTGAAGTCATATCAGGTCGGCTATCATCGACAGGTTCAGCAAAAGCCACTGTTGGATTGACCGTCGGAGCCAACATTTCATTGCTATCTATGTCGGGGTATATGGCCAAAGGATGAGAGCCTTTGGGAGTCAGTTCCTTGAGAAAACTGATCAACGCCGCTTGCTCTTCAGCGGTTGGAGTCCAGCCGACATAAGCGGTTGCGACATTCACGGCATCTTCCATCGTTCGGCTCTGACCTTTTACGAAATAGACACCGTGACGATAGGCGCCCAAGAGCGAAGGGACATCGGCAGGTTCACCCGACTTGCCCTTTGGAATCAATTGGCGATTGGTATAGAGCGGGGGAGTGTGGCAGCCGGTGCATTTGCCTTTGCCTTCAAACAAAGCTTTTCCCTGCAATCCCAGGCGGCTGTAGGAACCGTCGAGTTGGGTTTGTCCGGTGGCACGGGGAGGGCCTATGAGAGAATTCAAGAATGCGCCCAGACCTTCTGCTTCTTCATTGCTTGGTGGTCGATTGACAATGGAGCTCGGCCCCATGAAACCAAAAGAATCCGCATTTGCTACATAGGCACCCCACTCCAAGGGTGTGGTGGCAGCAAGCAACTGCAGTGGACGGACGTTGTGCCAGATTTGAGGGCCAAAGCGCCAAATCATTCCGTCGTTTTGCCCTTCAATATGACAGCTGGTGCAGGAGTGGTTGGCCGCATAGGTGTTACCGGGGCGAACAAAAACTTTTTCACCAAGCGCGATAGCAGGAGATCGAGGGTCTTCAGTGAGCTTGATCACATCGCGAATCGTGCCATCAAAATTCAGGATATAGAGTTGGAAACTTTGAAAGCAATGGACGGCGACGGCATCTTTCATGACAACGATTTGCCGGGGTCCTGAACCCACCTGAATACGTTTCTTTTCTCGTAGGGTTGCGCGATCCAAAATTGCGACTTGATCCGAACTTTCAGCCGATACCCAAAGCTGATCATCCTGGGCTGCGACTCCACTTGGATTCACAAAGGGTCCAACGCTACCGTCCTGTCGAGTCAAGTCAGCCAGCAGCAAAGATTCCGGCTTGCCATCGGCCTTTACGGCGACCGCAATATCAGCGATCAAATGAGTGAAAGGTTTGGCCGTCGCATCAGTTTGCGCGGGAAGGGTTTGACCGTCGGTTGCTGCTACATACAACCTGTCATTCTCCGGGCTCAATGTCAGAGCTCGCAAATCAGCAGCAACGGAAGCAATCGTCCGCACCACTTGCTGCTTCGCCGTGTCGATCACAAAAATATCCTGATCATCTGCCAGTGGACGACTGCCACCCGGTCCGTATTCTAGATTTGCTGAACGATAGGATGCTACATATAGAGTTGACCCATCCTTCGAAAGGACCAGGGCTCGAGGATCAAATCCTACTTTAATCCTTGGCCTTAAACTTCGACTGGGGAGATCGACAACGGCGATCGCACTTTCTGTAGCAAGCGAGACATAAAGTGTTTTGGCATCTGGGCTCAGAGCCAAGCCAGTTGGCTCATCTCCCACCCAGAGTGAGTCGATCAAGACATTGCGCTTGTGATCAATAAAACCAATGGAATCGGCTCCCCGTTGGGCGACCAAAACATAAGGCAACTGTTCACTCCCAGCAATCGCTGCGGGCCAGGACGCGGTTTCAACTTCGGCGACTTTTTGCATGGAACCATCAGCACTTTGCTCGATGCGACTGACTGAATAGGCTGGACCATTGGCTGTCCAGACATCAGACCCTATTTGAGCGGCTCCGAACAATGGTGTGAGATAGTGGTTGCGGAAGCGTTCGGCATGACTGCGACGGATAGCATTCATCGTAACGACGCTATCACCAGCCTTGAATTGATAGCCGCCAGGAATATCGGCTGTGAAACGAGGGTGCTCGCTGCCTGTGTTGTAAACTTGATTCTGTGATCCCTTTGGTGCAGAAACCAATCTCCAGTTCAAAAGCGAGGGACAGTTCGCGGTGCCGGACGATTTGGGCAAGTAAAACGTATCGCCCAATGTGATTGCACGCGAGTTTTGTAAGGGAAGATTAACTAAGCAATCTTCCGCTGCAGGTAGGGGAGCCTCAATCGGCAATTGCCCGAGGGCCAGGACTGCTGCGGCAGTCACCCATCGCTTGATATTCATTTAGAAAACCCCATTTTCGGTTGTGAAGAAATAATTTAGCGACCATAGACGATAGGCTGGTCTGAAGTATAGAAAAAATTAAATACTTCAATCTTCAGAAGTGACTGAAAAGAGGAATGGGCATTCACCACGATCGATTGAGCTCGCACTAAGCGATCGGGGTGAGAGTGTTTTTTAAGACGAGCTTCATTGGAGGGCAAAAAGACTCAGCAATTTTACACAGGCTATACCGTCTAAAAGCCCTTATGCGGCCTAGTTTCGAGTCGGAAGAACTCTGAGTTTTTGCGCTAGAGTGCCTTGAGAAAGAGTCTCTTGCAATTCATCCGCCAAGCTTTGGCATTCGTGGATGACTGTTCGCCAGTATTGAATCCGTTCTTCATCTCGTCCTTGAAAATGAGCAAAATCTTTTCGATCGGGAATTTTCTTCAATGGCAATCGATTGATGAAATCCTGAGAAGGTGCGACCAGGAGCACCTGGGCCATATGCTCAGCAGACGGTTTTCTCCAGCGCAGCCATTTATCAAACCATCCAGGGATAATACGCTCTTCGAAATGTGGAAACAGGACGATGCCCTCATCATCGGGCGGCAGAAAAGGAAGGTCCAGATGATAGTCAACGATTCCTCCGTCCCGATAAAGACCCCTAGGTGCATCTTCGATATCTTTGATGCCTGACATGACCAGCGGAATCGATCCAGAGGCCATGAGGGTGTTCCGCAAGTTCTGTTGATTGAGTGCCACATGATCGGCGTCAAATCCAGCCGCCTGATAGAAAGGGGCACGACTTCGTGAGTCCGAAAACAGTGTTCGTCGGAAGAACAGGTCCAGTGCCTTTGGACTGAATATATTGCTCAGCGCGGCAGCGCCCAGACCGAGTTTTAGAGCTACAGGATGATCGCTCGCTGTTGGCCAATGCGACCTGACTGCAAGTATATTCAAGCGAAGGTAGGGATGCTGCAGAATCTCTTGAAGTCCTGATGCCGAGAGCATGCCATCCATGACTTGGTAGCTGGTGCGGGTCACTTCTGAGGGACTAGGTTGAGCCGAATAGCGTTGATTGATGTAGGCTTCTTCAAACTTGCTGATCGAATGTAGCGGATCTTTTTGTGAAGCGGCAGCAAATCGCCAGGCTCCAATAGATGCGCCTAACAAGAAGAGAGAGTCCTGCCGATTTTGAAAGAATGAACCGAAAAGAATGCGATCGATTTGGCTTAAAATAAGCCACTTAGGTCCGCCTGCAGCACCGGCGATAACTTTGACATCATCGGCGGCAAGACCGTCACGCTGTATTTTTGCGAAAGCTTTAGAGCCCGCGAGGAAACTTAGATTGGACATCGATGACTCCGGGCTTCAATAGAACGGGGCGGAGTGGCAAAGCCCCACCCAGGCTCCTACTCAGCTTTTCTTGGTGGTTCAGGAATATCCAGAATGCGATAGATCGGATAGAAGTGTCCGACTCGAAGGTCATGATCCAGAAATTGCCAGCGAGTGAGGCCATCGTCAGAATGAGGCTCTAAAAGATAGACAGCCAGCGTTCCAGACCTTTGCGCAGTCGGAACCAAGACATAATCGGCTGCAGTGGCAATCCTGGCTCTTTCGGCTCTGACAGTGAGCACGGTTTCAAAGCGAACAGGCTTTGGTTTTTGGCTGAGAGGAACTTCGCTTGCACCTAGCTTAGGTACCAAGGCGGCGACATCGGGACTGAAGGTTTTCTCGCGAGCGAGGATTTTGTAGCGTTCAACATCCCACTCTTTGCCCTCATTGAGACGGAAAAAGTCGATTCCATGCTGCTCCAGTCGAGGTCCGAGGTAAGCAGGAGCAAGATAGGCAGCTGGGGTTGAAACTTCGGCTGTTGGCACAAACCCACGAAGATGGGGAAGAGTATAGCTGCGTTTGCGTTTGCCGGGATATATCCTGGCTGCCAGACTTTCTGTGTCAAAGGACTGAATTTTTGCTTTGTCGCCTTCGAAGGCATAGGCTGGATATTCGAAAATCAAAGCGCCTTCCGGCGATTCCCGAGCCACTCCATGGTTGATGGCCACTCGATTGAGGGGCGAGGGATAAAGACCGCGATGCTTGATGCGAACTTCTTCGGCTTCACAAACGCGTAGAATTGCTTCGCGCTTCTTTGCCGCAAAGCGGAACAATTCGAGCAGAAAAGACCGCATAACAGCACAGCGCGTTGGAAAATCGAGGTAGCTATAGGTTTCCAGCAGAACATCCAAGCGACCCAGCAAGCCTCGGTAATGACTGCCGAATCGAGGCAGGGCTGGATAGGTATGCCAGCCAGATGTCGGATCGTTTTCTTTTACAAAATTACCGTACCAGTAGCTGCGATAGCCGCTCTTGCGTTCGACCTCTCGGCTGAGATTTTCGAGCATATTCCGGGCGAAAGTGCGCAACGGTGCGAACAGTTCTTCATTCCCACGTGAGGTATCAAAAGTCATGGCAAAGTCGTGCAAACTACCATCTGTGGTATGGCAATCTATGAAAAGGTGTGGCCACCAATGCTGGTAGTATCTTGCCATCAATCGAGTCTCAGGTGCTTCCTGCTTCATGCTGTCCCGGTTGAGGTTGAAACCTTCGCCGTTATAGCGAGTTCCCACTCCCGATTCAGGCCCGTCCTGACCCTCCAGATTTTGGAGATCCAACTTGCGGTGAAGCGGACTGATCAGATCATTGCCGTCGGGATTGAAGTTGGGCACAAGAACGAGGCATGTACTTCTAAGAATAGTCCGACCCATGCTCGTCAATGTTAAATCACGGGCCAAGGCGAGCAAGGACTCTTTGCCTTCGACCTCGCCCGCATGAATGTTGGCCTCGACCAAGACGATCGTTTTCTTCTGTTTACGAGCCAATTCTGGGGTAAAGCACTTGCGATCGCTCAGGATCAGCGTCGGGATTTCCTGACCCAAACTGCTCTGGCCTAAAGATCCCTGTCGAGCTAGAGGAGTGAGTTCGCAGAGTTGGGAAATAAAGCTCAAAACGTCAGCGCTTCGCGATGTTTCCTGATAGTCAGTCGCTTCAGCACGCGTTTTCAATATAGGTTTCGATGGCACGGGCAGGCTCCTTGTCGCAGGGTCCCAACACTTGCAAACTTATTTGGTCTGCTGCTGGAGTTTCAAAAACTTGGGTCCGAAGCGATCGGAGAATTCCAGACTCACAGCCGAAGATTCAGGGTCAATGCTATGAATTTCAAAATTCATGACAAAAAGCTTACGCTCAGCGTAAAGGTGTAAATAACCTTTTTTATAGTCCCAATTCCCCCAGCCATCACCGAGTCGTTTGAGGTAGTAGTAAAATCGACCGTCCTGATACAGCTGCAGAGAAATGGGATAACTGCTGTCTTCCAAGACAACGCTTGGCTTAGCATTCTGGTTTTCCGGAGGGGTATTCATGAGATTTTGGAAAAACTCCGGCTCTTTTTCATAAACTTTGTAGCTTCGTTCGGCGTGGTAGAGCGGCTGACAAGCTGACAGGAGAACTGCGGCAAACATTCCAAACAAAAGACGCTTCATAAAAAAATCCTTGCGCGGTGAGGCCGGGCAATTGACTCAAGTCGGCCTAGTTTCATTCAATTCAACAGCATATCAGTCAGTCTGGTACTTGGTAAACGGCAGGCTGCGAAAAGCTGCTGGATCTTATCATGATTGAGCAAAGTTCCCACTCAAAAACAAGTCAGGGCTGGACTTTGCAGTCGCGAGGAGCATGTAAAAAAGGGCTCCCCTTTGAAAGGGAGCCCGGAGGAAAAAATCTTTAGCCCGAATCTAGCTGGTCGGAGCGAGTGATTTGGATACAACTTCGAAGACATCCCGTGACAATCCCTCAGTCTTGGCGATTTGCTCCAGATGCTGGCGAATGAGGGCCTGCCTTTTGTCATCGAATTTTCTGAAGCGACTTAAGACTCCGGCAAGCATGGCGGCGACCTGTGGGTTATTTTTGTCGATGCGCAGGACATATTCAGCGACGATTCGATAGCCTTCACCACTCGGATGGTGGAAGCCGTAGGGATTGCTTTTCGTGAAATGACGGAAAACAGAATAGACTCGGTTGGGATTGAGAATGTCGAAATCAGGATGGGCGAGTAAAGATTTCACGTGTTGCAGAACCTCTGGATGCTGAGAGCTGGCCTGCACCTGAAACCATTTGTCGATGACTAAAGGATCTTTCTTCCAACGCTTGTAAAAATCGTCAAGGCAGCTTTCTCGCAACGGCGTCTTCAGATGCACGATGGCTGAAAGAGCGCCGATGGTGTCGGTCATGTTCGATGCGGATTGGTAGTGTTGCTGCAATCTTTTGAGTGCATCTTCGGTTCCAAGTCCTGCGAGGAGCTGGAGACATGCATTGTTCAAGTCGCGACGGGCGATGGCTTCCTTGGTCATTTGGTAGGATGCATCCCGGGTCCGCTCATAGCAAGCGATGATTTCAGCCTGACAGGTTTTAGCCAGTTCCTGGAGCAGCCAGCTTCGAGCGCTAAACAGACCTTCAATATCAGAATTGCTTTCGCGATTGATTATGTAGTCGGTCGTCGGTGCTTGGATGGTCATGGCGACAAGACGCGGATCGATGGTGTCGTCCTTGAGAAGGGCCTTGAACCCAGCAATATGAGCATCTTCGAGTTTCGAGATGGTGCCCTTCGCTTTGGCAAGAATTGTTTCCAAGGCCAAAGTCTGGGCTGCCTCATACCGATTGAAAGGATCGGTGTCGGATCGCAGTAAGGTGTAGAGCTCGGATTTTTCCAGGTGTGCGTCGAGGATAACGGGAGCTGAAAAGTTACGAAGCAAAGAAGGAATGGCCTGCTCTTTCACTTGCGTAAAGCTGAACTCTTGGCTCTCTTCCGTTACAAGCAGCAGATGCTCGTGGCCGGATTTGCCAGCATAGTGGGAATCCAAAGGCAAGCCGCTGACACCGATAAAAGCAACGCGCAACGGGATCAGTTGGGGTTTTTTCTGAGTCTGCCCTGGAGTCGCAGGAAGGGTCTGCCGTACTTTGAGAGTCATAGATTGTTTCGCCGCATCATAGGTCCGACGAACATCGAGTTGTGGTGTTCCGGCTTGCTGGTACCAAAGTTTAAATTGGGCCAGTGATCGTCCTGAAACCTTTTCGACCACATCGAGAAAGTCTTCAACCGTAACGGCTTGGCCATCGTACTTTTTAAAGTAAGCGTCCATGGCCTTGCGGAAGGTGCTCGCGCCGATCATCGTATGCATCATGCGAATCACTTCGGCGCCTTTGTGATAGACGGTCGGCGTATAGAAGTTATTGATTTCTATATAACTTTCAGGGCGAACGGGGTGAGCCATGGGACCGCCATCTTCGGGAAATTGCTGCTCCCTGAGCATGCGAACATCCGTCACCCTCTTGACCGCGGCAGAACCTTCATCAGCGGAAAATTCCTGATCACGGAAGACAGTGAGACCTTCTTTAAGACTCAGCTGAAACCAATCACGAAGTGTCACCCGATTTCCGGTCCAGTTGTGAAAATATTCGTGCCCGACCACGCCGAGAATTTTCTCATAGTCTTCATCGGTCGCAGTCGCTGCACTGGCCAGAATATATTTAGAGTTAAAGATGTTCAGGCCCTTGTTTTCCATGGCGCCCATATTGAAATCGCTGACTGCCACAACCATGAAAAGATCGAGGTCATATTCAAGTCCATAAACTTTTTCATCCCAAATCATGGCGCGTTTGATCGCGTCCAGAGCGAAATCAGTTTTGGGCATGTTCTCATGTTCAACGTAAACATGAATGTCGACCTTGCGTCCCGACTGAGTTGTGAATTCAGCGCTGGCTCGGCTCAGGTTGCCGGCCACTAAAGCGAAGAGATAAGAGGGTTTCGGAAAAGGGTCGTGCCAGACTGCAAAGTGGCGCCCATTGTCGAGCTTGCCTTTTTCAATCAAATTGCCGTTTGAAAGCAGAACCGGGCAAGTGCTTTCTAAGGCGCGAAGCGTGGTCTCATAGACCGTCATCACATCGGGACGATCAAGGAAATAGGTGATGCGCCGAAAGCCTTCTGGCTCACATTGTGTATAGTAATTGCCATTGGAGAGGTAGAGTCCTTCGAAGGCCAAATTAGTTCTTGGATTGATCTCTGTGACGAGTTCCAGTTCAAAGGATTCGGGCAATTCGCTCAACGCCAAGTGACTGGGGCTGACGTCTAACTCCGTAAGCTTCAAAATTTGATTGTTCAGCTTAGCTTCCACGAGTTGGAGCTCAGACCCTTCCAGGCGCAGGCTTCGAGCTTGGCCAGGATTGTGGTCGTAGCGAATGACCGAACGAACCAGGGTTTTTTCAGGATCCAAGTCAATCGTCAGCTTAACTTTCTTCACCCAGTAAGAAGGCGGAAGGTAGTCTTTCAGTTGAACAGGTTGTGGGGCTTCAGCTTTCATAATATTAATCCGTTCCGTCCAGGTAAAGAAATTAGACCGACGCTCTTAAGGAGCGACGGCGAAGAAAAAGCAAGCTCACTGTTCCGCACATGGCAGAGATTGTCAAAAGTAGCGAGGGTCGCTCACGCCAAAATTCGATCAGGACGACTGGTAGCCAAAGCACGCCACGGACCAGGGCTTGCAGTTTGGGATGCTCGGTAATAAAAGCGGCCATAGGTGGGCTCAGTCGATAGTAAGTTGCAACCAGTGATCGACCCCAGCCAGTCACGAGCAGAGCATTGTCACGGAACCAACGCAGGCTATTCAAATGCGGATCAAGTGTGGAACCATAAGCTGCTGTTGCAATAAAGCAGCGTGGATCTTTAAGGGTGGGTTCAGGTCCGCCGCCCAATTCACTTAGAGTTACGGCATCGCTGGGCTTTTTCAAACGGCAGTCTCGTAGGAGGCCATCGGGTTGGTATTGGACAACAAAAGCATAGGTTGTTTCTTTCGAGAGACCAGTGATACTGACGCTATTGCTGCTTCCTGACTCCTGGTAGCTATAGCCGGCGGCTTGAAGGTCGGTTGTCTTTAGATAATATTTGTCGTCAGGGAGTGGACTTCCTTGGTCATCGACACAGTTCAATTTGCAGCTGGTTCCATCCACATCGACAATGCTACACGAATTTGGATATGTCGTCTCTAATGCTGGATCTGTTTGATTGTAGCTGTGGATGGTGATCTTTGGTTGATCGTTAAAGGGTTCGGCAATGACAAAGGCGAGCACACCGTCCGCAGAGCCTTTGTTGCCATCAGCCAAGTCGACAACTTCATCGTCTGTCCAAACTCCCGTGAGAGTGCCCTTCGAACTTTGAACCACAAATTCCCCAGGGCTGTCATTCACCGCTACGGCCAGGGTCGCTTTTGTACCCTCGATCTCTTTGTAGTTGTTGCTGCCGATAGCAGCGGTTCCTGCGTAGAGCCGAACTGCGATAGCTGTACTCGTTTTGAAAGGCAAACTCGTGTTCGCTGCCGTCAGCTCGATCTGAGTGGTGAGTTTATAAATGAGAGGGCCAGTCGAGTTATCGGGGAGTGTGAATTTTGTCGCTCCTGAGACAAAAGCAGCTGTGTAGTCGGTGCTGCGAGACGTGATGACGGTCTTGTCGAGAAGTCCATTCGTATAGGTGACTTTCTTGGGAGCTTCACCACACTTTTTGTCCGCTTCCGTTCCGTCCAAGACGCAGATATCGAGAAATTTGGTGAGCATATCGATACCGTCTTGCTCACTGAATTTGGAACTGATTTCAAAGGTCGTCCAATCGGGGGCATCCAGGGATAAGACGCTCAGATTCAGTCTGATCTTGGTGTAGTCGCCGCGTTGCAAAACGACCTTATATTCGCCGATATCTTGGGCTTTAGCCAAACTTGAAAGGAAGCATAGCCCGAACCAAGAGAGGATCAAGATTTTTCTCAGCACTGTGTGATCTCGCTTAAAGTGAATGAGGGAGTCAAAGGAACTCCCTGACCTGGCTTTGATACCACCTTTCGCATCATCGCCAGGAAGGCCTTCCTCTGTCAAGCTTGGAGGGACCTGATCGCGCCTCCAAAAACGCCAGAAGGCCTCATTTCTGCTCTGTGGAGCAAGAAACGCAGCCTTTTGGTCTTTGGATTCGGTGAGGAACGCTTATTTTTTGCGATATTTGGGCAGTTGGTTGCGTGGTGTGAGTCGGGTCAGGTCAAATTCCAGGCCGTCATAGGCCAGTTGGATGCGAGGCCCTTCCGGCTGGCCCAGGTCGATCCACAAGTCCTTGTAGAACTCGAGCTGCTTTTGGCTGTGTTTCATGGCTTGCTGAAGCATGCGTTCTTCTTTGGCTTCTCCAGCTCTTGGATCGTGATGGGTCATGATGATATTGCGAATGCCTTCGCGCATCGCCAGATCCACGCCGATAGGTGGACTGCAATGGCCCCAATCATAGCGGCTGGCGAGTTCGTCCATTTCGTACTGGCCATCGAACACCAGGAGGTCAAGCTCTTGGTAGTAGGGCAAATCTTTGCCTAAGGCCTCTGGAGTCAAGCGCTTGTACTCGCCGTCGACGCCGATAATGAGCGAGCATCCAGCGGCTTCAAAGCGATAGCCAAATGAGCCGCCAGGATGGTCGAGTGCAAAAGGCGAAACCGTCAAATCGTCAAACTTCACCTGCTCGTAAAGTTTGACCTTTCGAAATTCAACCTGAGCCCCTAACTCTTCCCATTTGACTGGAAAGTTGATGCCGTTGAATTGAATTTTTATGTATTCCGGGGCATGGGGATGGACATGGTAGATCACCAGCTTGGTGCCGGGGATATAGATGGGCACAAAAAACGGCAATCCCATGATATGGTCCCAGTGCAAGTGGGTCATAAACACAGTGAACTCCGTTCGGCCCTGAGCCATGACTTCGCTGGACGCATCCGCGAAGCCGGTTCCCATGTCCACGAACAGGCGATGATTCTTGTAGATGATCTCATTGCAAGTCGTGTTGCCGCCGTAGACCAAAGGGTGACCGAGATCGCCGTCACGGAGGGCATTACGAAACTCGCTGATCGTACTTAAACCGGCCTTTTCGGCTCGCTTGGCATAGGAGTCGACGAGATTAACGAATGTATCATGAGTAATTGCGCGCGGCAAAGAGCCGCGGGTGCCCCACATGCGTAGCTTCACGGAGATCCTCGTATGAAGGTGTCCTGAATTCTATCTTAGCAAAATGGCCAAGAAGGCGCTATATGTCGGAATTCTGACGCTTTCTTGGGCACTGCCGTAGCCCCGCTAGAGCAGTTCAGAGGGTCTATAATGGCGTCAAAAAGGAAGAATTTCTGACGAAAAGCCAAGACCCGGAAATTTGCTCTAGAAAGTCCTGCCGATCTTTGTTATAGCATGCTTCCTTAAACGAGAGACACAGCTCGAGGTTCTCCTATCGATCTGTGCAGGAATAAGCTCATCGGAGAATGGAGTAGGAATGCTGACCTTACGTTTACAGCGACACGGCGCAAAAAATCGTCCCTTCTACCATATCGTTGCCACTGACTCGCGCAATGCTCGTGACGGTCGCTTCATTGAAAAATTGGGATACTACGATCCGACGCGTAACCCTTCGGTTATGGAACTGAATACAGAGCGTATGTCTTACTGGTATGCACGCGGCGCTAACGTGTCCGAAGCAGTCGCTAGTATTCTTCGTCAGAAGAAAGTCGTGCTCGAACGCGCGAAGACTCATAAGCAAGCCTAAGGTCTTGTGAAGAATCTTTGGATCCAGATTGGCATCGTTGGTAAGGCTCAAGGCCTTCGCGGTGCTTTTTTCGTTGCTCAACGAGATGATGATCTGCCGCGAGGATTGAAGAAAATTCTCATTGGCGACAAGCCGGAGACAGCCCGGGCTCTGACGATCGTTGAAACACGTCGGTCGGCAAACCGTCCGGTGGTTCAATGTCTGGAGTTACTCAGTCGCGAAGCAGCTGAAGCCCTCAAGATGCAGCCCATTTGGTGCGATCGCTCTTTGGTTCCCTTGGAAGAGAAGACCGAATATCTATGGTCCGATCTGGTTGGAAAAGCGGTCGTCGATAGCCTGGGCAATGACTTGGGACGCATCGATGCGGTGGGCAATTTTGGGGCGAGCGATGTTGTGAAGCTCGTTGCTTCGGATGGGCGATGGACTGAAATCCCCTTTGTTTCCGCATACTTCGACATGAATTTTCGCAGTAGCGATCCGCTTCTAAAGCTGATCGTTACGGCTGACACTTTCGCCGATACTTGGAATAAACCGTGAGTCGAAGTTTCTCATTCATCAGCATTCACCCTGAATTCATGGAAGCCTATTTTCGCTTTGGAGTGTTCAAAGCGGCGACGCGCTTGAACATGGAAATGCGTTCCATCAATCTTCGCAGCTATGCTGTGGATAAGCATGGGTCTATCGATGGCAGCCCTTTCGGGGGTGGTGATGGAATGGTGATGCGAGTTGAGCCCTTGGCGGCAGCACTTCGTGCTTTGCCGCGTCCAGGACGAGTGATTTACACGAGTCCGAGTGGGCGTCTGTGGACCCAGAAAGATGCCGAGCAGTTGGCCGCTTCGGGTGAGGATCTCACCTTTATCTGCGGGCGCTTCGCAGGAATCGATCAGCGATTCGTTGAACAATTCGTGACGGATGAAGTTTCTATCGGTGACTTTGTCGTCTCTGGTGGCGAACTGCCAACACTTTTGATGGCTGATTCCATCCTTCGGCAAATTCCTGGGGTTCTCGGCAATGAGCGCAGTGCACCGGACGATTCTTTTGGTAGCGGCATGGAGGGGATGTTGGAATACCCGCTCTATACAAGGCCTTTAGAGTTTGAAGGACACAAAGTTCCTGACGTTCTTCTGTCCGGCGATCATCTCAAGATTAAGCAGTGGCGATCCGAGTCTGCTCTGCTTAAAACCAAATCGCTTCGTCCCGACCTGATCAAATCTCCTAAAATCTAAGGTTCCTGAGCCTTTGCCAGCCGTTGCCAAATCAATGGCATACGTGCTAACGGTAACTTATTCTGCAAAAGAATAGCCGCGCATTTTTGCGTCAGTTCCCTATTGCTTTGCAGGTCCATGGCCTCAGGAATTTTGGGGATATCCATGCTCGGCTGCATTGGGCTTTCAAGGATTTTTTTCAAGGAGCGACTTTGGAATTGATCGGGAAAGACAACTCCCAATCGACTCAATCGCTGCAAGGCTGACTCGGAAAAATGTCTGCATAATTTATCGAGTACAGGACCTTTGCCGTGAAATTGCCAATTCAGAAAGGCTTGCCATAGCCGCCAGCAATCGGCCCGTGGGATGCTTCGAGTCTCATTATAACGAAACCAAGCCAGAGGCGGCAGGCGGCGGCGAAGACCAAAAGGAACCCTGTAATCCTGGGCTGGGCCTTCTGCAGAAGAACTTATCCCCAGTTTTTTCCACAGGTACAGTTCCAAATTATTCTCAAAGCGAAGGTCATGGATACGGTCATCCCATGCTTCGAGACTTGGCAAAGTGATAAGAGGGTTTTTCAGATCATCCAGCTCCGCATAGCGGTCCATAAGTCCAAGCGGCTCCAGTCCCGCTTCCTGCCAGGATTGAGTCCAGTAGGAGAGTCCTAAACGAGCTTCTCTTGCATGGAAGAAGGCATCCACCAAACGAGCATTCTCTTGGATGATGGGCTGCATGGCCTGCAGTCTTTCCTTGAGTGCCGGAACTTGAGCCAGAATGCGCAAAAGTCGTCTTGCTTCAGCTAGGTCTTGCACCTTATAGGCGGACAGTCCGAGGAGGGCAAAGAAGCGACTGAGTTGAAACATCCAGCGTCGAGCCCGACTGTTGTAAACCATGATGCGCATGGTGCCGCCAGGCTGCAAAGATTCGCTCAATGCCTGCAAAGCTCGGGCGGGATTGGCAAGGTGATGCAAGACTCCATAGGCATCGATATGCTGAAAGGGTCCCCGTGGCATGGATTGGGGGTCCTCCAGATTTGCCTGTTGAAAGCTGCTCGGACGCAGCATCATCCAACTGCGCAAACGGGCTTTGCGGAGACTCCTGGCCGACAGGTCGACACTCAGTAAAGCATGCGATCGGGGTTCCCAGTGACTTAGGATGGATGTTTGAATATCTCCACAGCCGGCAATCAATAGGCGCGGGTTTGTGGAATATCTTGGAGTATAGCCAAGCTTATGCCTGAGCAGTTGACGACTAAAAAGCGAAGTGCTTGCATAGGCTTCTTGCCAACGCAGGGGAACAAATAAACTGTAGTCTGGATAAGGGAATGCTTCATACATACTCTGCACAGCTGAGCTAATGACGCGAACGGATTCATCCATAAAACAGTTTTACTCCTTCAATCGTCTAGCAAAACACGGGACATAAGACGTGGCTGGCCGCCCGTAGTAATGATTATAGGATACGGTCTTAAGAATACGTGATCTTTGGCGAAACGTCCTGCTCCATAGATGCTTGGGAAGCGAGCGCCCTCCAAAGTTTTTTGCAAGGAGGCAGTTTGAGGCGACTTCGCCAGCATAAACGCTTGCAGAGCGACTCGCACAGCATCATAGCCGAGTGCAGCCAGTACATCAGGCTTTTGACCAAAGTTGGTTTCATAATCGGTGACGAAAGCTTGAACGCTGGCTTGGGGGTCGCTATTGTGAAAGTAAGAAAAGTAGTACTGGCTCCCGAGATCTTCACCTTGGCGGTAGAGATCGTCGTGATCCCAGCCATCACTTCCGACGAAAGTCGCTTTAATTCCAGCCTTTCGCGCTTGGATCAAGAGGTTGCTTACTCTCAAATAGGATCCTGGATAAACGACGACATTGGGTTGGGCGGCGGCGATTTTGCCGAGGACTTCAGTCAAGTTCCCAGGAGTGTTCTCTTCCTCCCATTGTCCCAGAAACTGGCCCCCTCCTTGGGTGAAAGCTTCTTCGAAACCTTTGCCGATCATGGCACCATCCGGAGAATTTTTGTCAATAAGGAGAGCAGCACGATCACGACGTAACGACTTTAAAGCGAATTGAGCCAGAATCCGACCCTGGCGTTTGTCCGTCGCACTCATCGAATACACGTAAGGATAAGCTGTCAAGTCTTCGTCTGTGCCGCGGGGCAGTATCAGGAGGGTGGATGTCTTGCTGCTGACAGAAGCGATACCTTGATTAGCGATATTGCTCAGAGAGCCAATGAGAATATTGGCTTTCTGTTGTTGAACCAATCTCAATGCTGCTTTTTCGGCTTCGCTGGCCAGCCCTCGATCATCAGCTGCGACCAGAGCGACTTGCTCTCCTAACTTGGGATTTTCGGCGCGAAATTGCAAAAGACCGAGCTTCACTCCTTGTGATAGCGAATTGCCAAAGGAAGCCAAAGGTCCACTTCGCGGATGAATAAAACCGATTCGATAGATCACATGGTCTTTGGCATTCTTGGCCAGACCCATGTTGGGTACAGACATGAACCAAAAGCAGACCGACATCACCAAGTATTGGGTTGGATTCCAGGCTTTCACAAAATTTCCTTTTCTGGCAACGTGATCCCTTGCATCAGGGCAGATAGGCCAAGGCTACCTGCATTCCCAAGGCGGGAAAAGCTGCAAATATTTTTGCTGCTTAATCAAGTCAAATAGACGTTCCAAGAGGAAGCTACAATGGAAACCAAAGGCGAGGCTGCGGATGCCTGGCAACATCGCTGGGTCAACGGGCAAACCGGTTGGGATCAAGGTCGAGAGCATGCTTTGCTCGAGCAGCTGGTTGCCCACGCGCAGCTCCAAGGACCTTTGATAAAGCCTGCCCGTATCTTTTCGGCAGGATGTGGCCGAGCGCATAATGAAGCATGGCTGGCACGCCAAGGCTTTCAGGTGGATGCGGTCGATATCGTTCCTGATGCCATTGCAAAGGCCAAGGAGCTCTATGCCGAACAGGAAGGATTGAGCCTCAGTGTTGCCGATGCCTTTGCGAGAGATGAAGCAGCTTTTTTGTACGATGCGGTGTTTGATCGAGCAATGCTCTGTGCGATAGGACCTGAACACCGCAAGGCCTATGTGCAGAGAATTCATGAAAAACTAAAGCCAGAAGGACTGTTTATGGCCATTCTCTTTCGCCGAGTCCGTTCGCCGAATGGTCCCCCTTTTGCTGTTGATGAAAATGATGCCTTGGCGCTTTTTGATGCGGAATTTAATCTATGTCATGCCAGCAGTTGTGCCTTGATAGCGAATCCGCATTCTGTGCTCGAGGAATGGCTCTGCATCTGGCGAAAAAAAGTCGAAGCAAAATGAAGGAATAGCTCCGAATGTCCAGCAAATCTCCGCGTTCTGATCGAATTTCTGAACTGGCAGGCGCGATCCTGCATCACAAGCGACTCTACTACAGTGGTAGGCCAGAAATCAGCGACGCCGCCTATGACGCCATTGAAGCGGAGCTGATGGGTCTGGATGCCAGTCATCCCGCTTTGCACATGGTGGGTTCTGATCCCTCAAGCCAGAGCTCCAGCCGTCAGAATCACGATGTTCCGATGCTGTCACTCAATAAAACCTACAAGGTGGAAGAGCTGCTGTCCTGGATGGACAACGAAAGCATTGTTGGCACTCCAAAAGTCGATGGCAACAGTCTGAGTTTGATCTATCGTCAGGGTGTTCTTAAGCTCGCAAAAACTCGGGGTGATGGCCGAGTCGGTGAAGACGTTACCGACAAGGTGCGTTGGATTCCAGACTGTTTGACAACTTTGGATCAAGCTCTCGACCTTGAAATTCGCGGTGAAGTGTACTGCACCACTCATCAATTTGCTGCTTTAGTGCAAGAGATGTTGGATCGTGGTTTGGAACGTCCCAATAATCCGCGCAACATAGTTGCAGGACTTTTGGGTCGAAGAGTTCATATCGACCTTTGTCGTTATTTTAATTTTTTCGCCTTCGATGCTTTGGGTGTTGGCTTGGACAAAACGTTCACCACAGAAATGGAAAAATGCAGCTGGATCGAGCAGCGCGGCTTTCGCATTCCCAGTCATCGGATTCTGCAGACAGAAGAGCATGTCAAAGGCTATCTCGAAGAAGTCAAACAATGGATGGAAGCGGGAGATATTGCTTATGATGGAGCGGTCTTTTCGTATGACCGATTGAGTCTTCATCAGCAGTTAGGGAGCACCGGGCACCATCCTCGGTACAAGATCTCATTCAAGTGGCAGGGACAAACAGCGACGGCTCAAATCGAGCGTATTGAATGGGCAACGTCTCGCCTTGGTATTGTCACGCCGGTTGCCGTGATTCAACCGGTTTATCTGAGTGGTGCTCAGATCACCAATATCACTCTGCACAATGCGGAACATGTGAAGGCTTATAATTTGAAAGCCGGTGATCAAATTGAAATCGTTCGTTCGGGCGAAGTGATTCCAAAATTCTTGCAAGTTCTCGTCCCAAAACTTGGCCAATATAAGTGGCCCGACGTTTGTCCATCCTGTCAGCACACCCTGGAATTCGATGGGGTGCGCTTGAAGTGCCCCAATCAGGATGAATGCCCGGCACAAAGATCTGGGTTTATTCTCAATTGGATTCGTGCGGCAGAAATAGACGATCTGAGTGAAAAGCGTTTGGAGCAGATGCGAGAGGCAGGTCTTGTTGAACATGTAGCTGATCTTTATAAGTTGGAAATCGAAGACTTTCTCAAACTCCCTGCTACTAAAGAAAAAATGGCCGCAAAGTTGTTTCAAAATATTCAGTCAAGCCGCAAGCTCCCTCTCGCCAATTTCCTCAATGGCCTAGGCATTGAAGGAGCAGGCATGCGAACTTGGGAAAAATTGCTCGAGCACCATCACAGTTTGGAAGCTGTTTTGGCAATGAAAACTTCGGACCTTATAGAAATCGATGGCTTTGCTTCGATATCAGCCGAACAAATCGTTCATGGGCTAAAGATCAAAAAGCCGGTGATTCAAAGGCTTCTGAAGGTAGGTGTCGAACCGCAGGCACCGCAAAGAAAGCATGCAGCTGGAACGGGACCTCTGGCTGACAAGCAGTTTGTTATCACGGGTTCATTGTCACGACCTCGCGATGAGATTGAAAAATTTATTCGTGAAGCCGGTGGAAAAACCGGATCGGCGGTTTCAAAAAATACTCACGCGCTGGTGACCAACGACGTCGATACTGGTTCGTCAAAAATGAAAAAAGCCAAGGAACTCGGCATTCCGATCTGGACGGAAGCGGAGCTTTTTGCCCTGATGGAAGGATGATGCATGACTGCGGCAAGGACGGTCGGGTTTCAAGGTTTACCGGGTGCCTACAGTGAGCTAGCGATACTCCAGCACTTTGGCAAGAAAGTCCCTGTGCGAACCAAGCCTTTACCGGGGTTTGAAGCGGTCTTTAGCGATCTGACGCGAGGTCGGATCACCGACGCCCTCCTCCCTGTTGAAAACTCATTGGCTGGAATGATTCATGAAAATTACGATCATTTAGCCCGATTCTCTGTGCAGATAGCCGGGGAAGCAATTCTTCGCATCCAGCATTGCCTGTTACTTCCGCCAGGAAGTAAAGTGTCTGAGATCAAAACAGTCATCTCCCATCCACAGGCTTTGGCTCAGTGTGCCCATTACTTGAAGGAGCGAGGGCTGGTTGCTCAAGAATTTTTTGATACGGCAGGTGCAGCCGAGCACCTGTCCAGGCACAAGCCCGAGGCAACAGCTGCTATCGCCAGTGTCCAAGCGGCCCGTCTTTATGGATTGAAAATCATTGCCAACGATATTGCCGACCGAGGCGAAAACTTCACAAGATTTCTCCATCTGCAAAAAGCTCAAAAGAAGCCTCAGCTGAAACCTTCCAAGCAGGGGCGCGTGCTCAGTCTTTTGCTCCTCCATTCGGGAGAGGGGTTTGCGCGTATCGGCCCTCTCTGTGGGATCCTGCAAAGTTTAGGCATAGAATTGGTTCATTGTGAGGCTCGGCCGACCAAGGATGCCGCATGGACTTACTACTATTTTCTAGAGGTGGCGGCTGGACCAGAACATCCGGCATGGGATTTGGCCATCAAGACCTTGGCTGCCATGACTCGCACACTGAAAGTGCTTGGCAGCTATCATTCCCAGCGTTAGTTTAAATGACCTTTTCCAAGAGAAGTAAGGAGAAACGATGAAACGAAGTTCTATAGCACCGTTGAGCTTAGCAATGGGCCTTATACTGACAGCTTGTGCGACTCCAGGGGCCGCACCCGTAGCCGAAACGAAACAAGCAAAAGAGACTGTTATGCAGGGTCAACCGCAGCCTGAAGTCTGGTTCAAAGGACCTCCAGAGCAAGCTTTTGCCAAGGCCAAAGCCGAGAATAAGTTGGTCTTTCTTTATTGGGGCGCAGTTTGGTGTCCGCCCTGCAATGAATTGAAATCGGAAGTTTTTTCCAAGCCTCGATTTGCCGAGCTGATGAAGGATTTCATTCCAGTCTATCTGGATGGGGATACGGAAGAGGCTCAGGTTTGGGGCGAGCGTTTGTCGGCTTCCGGATATCCGACGATACTGATTCTTTCGGGTGAAGGTCGGGAGCTCTATCGATTGAATACCAGTTTGAACGAAGAGGAATTTGCCCAAGCCTTAAAACCTGTTCTGCAGAAAAACCAAACCTTTGGCGATGCTTTTGCTCGCTTGGAAGGTGGTAATGCCAAAGCCGACGACTGGAAGTTGCTAGCCTACACAAGTTGGGATCAACTTCCAGAAGGTCGCTATACGGGCGATCGTCTGCTCAATGCTGCCAAACGTGCAGCGGATCGCTGCCCGGCGAACCTCACCAAAGAAAAGGCTATTTTTGCGGCGAATCTCTTTACCCTCGCCATGGCCCAAAAAGATGACAAAGAATCAGCCAATAGCATTGCCGACATCAAATCGGAGTCGAATCGCTATCTGGACGTGATTTTTGCTAACAAGGTAAGTGTGCAAGCGGCCCGTCCCTTTTTGAATTCTTCGGCTGGTTCAACCATTGAATTTTTGTTTGGTAAGGCCAAGGGAGACAGCTACAAAGACCTGAAAAAGCGTTGGCTCAAAGCAACGGCTGATATCGCCAACAATCCTAGCAACTCCGTCGATACTCGCTTGGAAGCTTGGAATGCTGCCATTGAATTTCAAAAATTCGAAAGCCCTCAAGGGGCGGTTCCTGCAAAGCTCAAAGCAGACATTCAAAAAGCCGCGGCTCAGGCAGATCAAAATGCCAAGACACCTTTCGAACGTCATGCAGCGATTTCTTCAGCCGCGTACCTCCTGCGACAAGTGGGTGATTTTGATGGGGCCCGTAAACTGCTCGAGGCAGAAGTCGCTCGCACAAATACCCCTTGGTATTATTACAGCAGTCTGGCTTCGCTCGAGCAAGAGCTTAAAAATGACAAAGCAGCTCAAGGCTGGGCCGCCAAGGCACGTGAATCAGCGCAGGGTCGAGCGACCAAGGTGCAATGGATTACCAACGACTTAATGTTGAATGCGCGGATCAAGAACGCTGATCAAAAAGTTTATCTGTTGAGCTTGACGAAGGAGTACTATGAAACCGCGACGCTTCTTAAAGATGGGTTCTCCGGTAGGAATTGGGCTCGAGCTAAAAAAGTGCAAGACTCTTTGAAAGACTGGCACAAGGATCCTTCCTTCGTCGAAGTCTTTACCCTTTATGAAAAGCGTTGCAGTCAATTGGAAAGCGAAAGCCAGAAAAACTGCCAGAAACATTTTGCGGAGCTGAAGAATTGATAAGAGTCTATGACAGCTAACTTCTCTGGGGGGTGAAACTTGCGATTTTTAGTGATTGGTGGCGCAGGCTATATTGGTTCTCATTTTGTTTGGGAAGCTTTGCGGCAAGGTCATAGCTGTACAGTCTATGATAATTTGAGCCGCGGTCATCGGGCTTCTGTCCCTCGAGAAGTCAAATTGATTGAGGCAGATCTCCTCGATAGTGAAACGCTACGAACCACTCTGCAAGAAGAACAGTTTGATAGCATATTTCACTTTGCTGCCTATGCTCTCGTTGGAGAGTCAGTCGCAGAGCCTGACCTTTACTATGAAAACAATGGCGAAGGTGTGCGCTGCTTACTGAATGCCATGCGAGCCGTGAAGTCGACTGCTGGGCTTGTCTTCTCATCCACTTGTGCAATTTTTGGAACGCCTTCGAAATTGCCCATGACTGAAGATGATCCCAAAAATCCCATTTCCCCCTATGGTCGTTCCAAATTGATTGCGGAATGGCTCATCGAAGATAGCTGTCGTGCTTATGGTATAAAAGCCATGTCCCTTCGTTACTTCAATGCCTGTGGCGCCGATCCGAGTGGAATGATTGGTGAAGACCATCAACCTGAGACTCACCTTATACCTAACATCCTTCGATCCGTTCTTGCAGGGCAAGAGTTGACGGTCTTTGGTCGGGATTTTCCCACCCGAGATGGAACCTGCGTGCGGGACTATATCCATGTATCCGATCTTGCAGACGCTCATATCAAAGCAGCCCTGACTCTTCATGCGGCGGCTACCGGGACCTATGAAACGGTCAATTTAGGTACGGGACGAGGGTACAGCAATCTTGAGGTGATCGAAGCTGTGGAGCGGGTTTTGAGACAAAAAATCGTCTATAAGTTCGGAGCCCGTCGGGCAGGGGATCCTGCCGAACTTTACGCGGACAATACCAAGGCAAAGCGATTAGTCGCTTTTGTAAGTAGATACTCGGATTTGGATAGCATTGTCCGCACAGCGTTACGCTGGCATAAAGATCATCCGGCAGGTTATAGTTGAGAACTTATCAACTGAGGGCCTTACAGAGGTTGCGAATGGCGAAGCAATATCTCTGAAATCCAGTCCTGGAAGGCTCTCGTCCCCTGGTGCAGACAGAATGTATTGAAAGACCTTGACTTGACAGGTGGGAGCGCTCCTTTCCATTATAGGCCGCACAATGCGGAGGTCTTTCATGCAATTCACTTTTGGATTCAAACAGTCGAAACTCTTGCTCGTCACTGGCTTTTTCCTGGGAGCAGGCTCGGCCATGGCAGCCGGCCCATCACCAACTCCAGTTCCCACTCCCACACCAAAACCCATTATAAGCTGGGAAACAGACATTCAACCGATCGTCACTAACAACTGTAGCTATTGTCATTCAGGAGTCGATGCAAGTGCCGGACTCGAATTGGAAACAGAAGCGCAAGTTCTGAAGGCAAATCAAGCCATTGTTGCCGTTGTAACGGTCGGATCGATGCCCATTGGTGACGATGCTTTTGCAACTAGTGCCGATGGTATTAAACTGGTCGAGTGGTTGAAAGCGCAGGTGACTCCAACCCCCACTCCTACACCGGTTCCAGCAGTTACTTTTGACAAAGATATCAAGCCCATCATCGCCGATAATTGCCAAGGCTGTCACACCAAAGGCAATGCCGGAGGCCGAGTTGTTCTCGATACCGAAGCTGATGTTGTCAAGTTTCGTAAAGCCATCAGCTCCACGGTGATATCAGGTTCGATGCCTCGTGGCGACAAAACCTTCAAAGCGTCTCCTGAAGCAAAGGTTTTGTTGGATTGGATTAAATCTCTTGATGCCAAGCCCACAATCTAACTCTCATTAAGTTTTCGTGTTGAGAGGCCTCCAGAATTGGAGGCCTTTTGTCTTAGGAGGTTCCTTCCAGCCTTTGCCAGCAGATGCATGAGAGTATCGAGTCCAGCCTTGACCGATGAGCTGCCTCTGTCTATACCTTTGCTGAGGTCTTTCGAATAGTTAGGTCAAAGCACGGACGTGCTGCATATAAAGGTCTATCATGAGGCAAAGGCCAGGATTCATCTTCATTTCTATCGCGATGCTCCTGGTATTCTTTCTCCATGCTTGTTTCTTCTCATCCTATGGAATTTTTCGGGATGAACTTTACTACTTTGTCTGCGGTCAAAGGCTCGCTTGGGGTTATGTGGATCATCCGCCTTTGGTTGCCTGGATCAGTGCGGTCCTGGGCTCCGTCTTTCATGAAAAATTGATCTACTATAGATTTTGGTCATTTACGGTCTCGGCTCTCCATGTCGGCCTTGTGCTTGTCTGGTTGCGGCAACATCGAGGCGGATATCTGGCCCTGAGTGTCACAGCTCTCGCCCTTGTCATAGCTCCCATTCGTCTAGGGATCGATCATTTCTATTCGATGAATAGCTTGGAATCGCTGCTATGGTTTGCCATTTTTTGGTTGCTTTCAGAGTTAACTGATTTGGGTTGGAAGCGGCTCTGCCTGCTCGCGGTCCTCATGAGTGCTGCAATTCTCAATAAGCATAGCAGTGCCATATATCTTGCCTTGCTTTGCCTTGGGTTCTTTCCCGTTTCCCGAGATCGAACAACATACCTGCGCCGAGTGATTGACTTGGCCCTTGCGACCCTTGTGCTCTTGAGCCCCCATATGTATTGGCAAGCCGCACATGGCTGGCCTACAGCTGAATTTCAGCACAATGCTCGCGTCTTTAAAAATCATTCGCTGTCAGTCTTTGGGCTCTTCAAAGACTTGACTTTGCAGCACCATCCCTTGGTCTTGCCACTGTGGTTAGGAGCGTTATGGATCTTGATGTGGAATACGGAATGGCGAAGATTTCGAGGCTATGGCCTAGCTTTTGGCGCTTTTCTGCTTTTGCTTCTGGTCGGGTCTGGTAAAGCTTATTACGCTGTCGGTTGGTTTTCCCCACTGATTGCTATTGCCAGTCTGGAGTTTGAAAAGTATTCCGCGAAGATTCGATGGCTGTATCCAGTAGCTCTGGTATTAGGAGGATTGGTAACAATGCCTTTGGCGCTGCCAATACTCCCCGTTGACTCGTTCATAGCTTATCAAAAGCTGCTGGGTATTCCGATCGAAAGTGGTGAGAATCAGAAGCCGGGAGTGCTGCCGCAACATTATGCGGATATGTTTGGGTGGCGAGAGCTGGTTGAACAAGTGGCTCAGGAATTTCATCGTCTGCCTGAGCAGGATCAAAAGAAAATCGCCATTTATACCCAAAACTATGGACAGGCGGCGGCTATAGACTACTTTGGCAAAGATTTAGGCTTGCCACCAGCTTCATCAGGACACAACAATTACTATCTGTGGGGACCCCAGCCTGTTGACGCCAGCATCCTTCTTATCGTTGGGGGCAAAGCCGAAGATCATCAAAAATCCTGCGGGGAACTCAGGCTATTATCAGTGTTTGATCACCCGCTACGCATGCCCTACGAGCGGCAGCTGGGTCTCTTTTTATGTCGCAACCTAAAGAAACCCATTCAAGAGCTATGGCCGGAAACCAAACATTTTATCTGAGATGACCATCCAGCGTGAGCAGATGTTGGTAGAGTTCGGGCCTTCGGTCACGGAAAAAGCCCATACCGGCACGAAATTTTCGGGCTTCCTCAAGATCGATGCCAAGCTGCAAAATTCCCGAGAAATCGGCCTTTTTTTCGACTATCTTTTCACCGCGATAGTCGCTGATGAAGGAGTGGCCGTAAAAGGTGCAGCTGGATTCTTCAAAAGTCTCAACACCGATTCGATTGGCTGCGGCTACATAGCAGGAGTTATGCACGGCGTGGCCAACCATCGCCCTTTGCCACATGTCAGGAGTATTGGGGGTTGCCACTTCGCCCGCTGGCTCGGATCCAATTGCAGTAGGATAAAGCAAAAGATCAGCGCCCTGCAAAGCCATGGACCTAGCACACTCAGGGAACCATTGATCCCAGCAGATACCAACCCCTATCGATCCATAGCGAGTTTGCCAAGTCTTGAAGCCTGTGTCGCCTGGATTAAAATAATACTTCTCTTCGTAGCCAGGTCCGTCGGGGATATGACTCTTGCGATAGATTCCGAGCATTCGACCGTCTGCATCAAACATCGCGAGGCTATTGAAATAGGCTTGGCCGGCCTTTTCAAAGAAACTTACGGGCAGGACGACTTGCAGTTCGGCAGCTAATTTTTGCAGTCGCTGCAGAAAAGGGTGAGATTCTACGGGCTCAGCCCAGGCAAAATACTCTTCTCGTTCCAACTGACAGAAATAGTGATTTTCAAAGAGTTCAGGAAGTAAAATGATTTGAGCACCCTGAGCGGCGGCCTGCCTTACGAAGGATTCAGCAGCCACGATATTGTGCTCACGATTGCGCGAAATGCTCATTTGAATTAGGGCAAGCTGCACGAGGCTCATGATTAGGTCCTTTCAAGACTTAGACGAGGGGCTGTTGCTGGGTCATACAGTGAAAGCTTCCGCCACCTTGAATGATGTATCGGGAGCTGAGGCCGATGACCTGATGTTGAGGAAAGGCTCGTCTCAGAACATCCAGTGCCGCTCTATCATTGCTATCTCCATATTGAGGCACAAGCACGGCACCATTGGCTAGATAAAAATTCGCATAGGTTGGGGGCAAGCGGGTTCCGTCCGTAAGAAAGAGCTTTTCCTCGGGAAGCGGCAGCTCAATCACACGCAGGTCGCGGCCATCCTTCAAACGTGTTCGACGCAGAATGTCCAGATTTTCTTGCATCCGTTCCCAGTTCACATCGCTGCGATCCTGGGTCACTGAAGTCAAAACACAGGTCGGATTGGCAAAGCGGGTGATGGTATCAACGTGTCCGTCGGTGTGATCGCCTTCGAGTCCCATATTGAGCCAAATGACCTGATTGAAGCCAAGGTACTCATAGAGTATTTTTTCCAAGTCAGCCTTCGCCAGACCAGGGTTACGCGTAGGGGTCAGCAGACACTGTTCGGTTGTAATGCAAGCGCCTTGGCCATTGATTTCTAGCGAGCCACCTTCCATGATATAAGGGGCATCGAAGTGCGGCAGATCAAGAATCGAAGCGAGGGCCAGGGGAACTTCATTGTCGAGTTGCCAATCGTATTTCTCGCCCCACGCGTTGAAGCGCCAGTTCACAAAACTTAAATGGGGCGAACCGATGGGACTTTCCTTGCTTTTGACCAAAAACAAAGGTCCGTTGTCCCGCATCCATACGTCGTTCAAAGGGATGCGATGCATCTTAAGATTATTGACGTCACTCAGATGAGCTCGAGCCGTGGTTTCTGCCTCTTCATCACGGACGATGAGGTGAACTGTTTCAAATCGAGCGAGGGTGCGCACCAATTGACTGTATTCCTGGCGTACTTCCTTGAGTCGATCGAACCACATCTCTTCGTCGAAAGGCCAGCTCATCCAAGTGGCACTATGGGGGGCCCATTCCGCCGGCATGGTGAGCGCTAAACTATGGGGAAGGCTGGTCAAAACCTGGGACATTGTCGACTCCTCAGCTGGGACACTCTTCAGGACATAGGTCTATAGAGCGAGCTGGGCAGCCTTGCAAGAAGGAAGTCATTTTTTGCCTGGATAAAGACGGGAAGGCTTCCATTGGAATCCGGCTCGCGCTCAAGAAATCTAATATAAACAAATAGTTATTCTGACTTTAGAGGAATTGAATTCGACTTTCCTGCTTACTTTAATGATTTCATATAGATAGATTGTTTGGGGTGGCTTTTGGAGACCTACAATTGGGCCGCGAATGAGAGGCCAGAGGAACAGTTATGATCCGAGAGCTCAGCTTGTTTCGCATCGCCGGTTTTTTCGCACTGTGGTCTTGGGTCTTGCCTGCGATGGCGAGAGATTTTGCAACACGTCTACCTTTGGGCGAAAGAATCGAAGACATCAGCCAGTATTTTCTGGATGCCCGCTTTCATTCCGATGCTTTGGGGGAAGGTAAGGGGCAGTATGATAGCGACCCCATCTATCGGTTGGATGCTTTCGATTGCACGACTTTTGTGGAAACCGTATGGGCACTCCATCGAAGTCACAGTGAAAAAGAGTGGGTGCAAAATCTCCAAGTCATTCGCTATCGAGACGGAATCAAATCATTTACCGAGCGGCTGCATTTTATATCCTTGGATTGGATGAGCTATCACCTGCGAAAAGCTGATATTCAGGATGTAAGCTCCCTTTTGGGTTTGCCACTCAGAGAATCTAAAACATTAATCGATAGACGCTCCTGGTATGAAAAAAAGCATCCTCAAATGTTAAAAGAGTTTGATGATCAATATAGCCAGGAAAAGCCTCAGCTGATCACCCTACCCTATGTCAGCTTTCAAGATCTGCTGAGCAATCCCAAGGCTTTGGATTCTTTGCGCTTTGAACTGAGTAAAGGGGCTCTGTTAGCAAACTTCGTCCGACCCAATTGGGATACCCGGTCAACTCTTGGAACCGCTTTGGATATATCCCATCAAGGGTTTCTCATGCTCAAGGATGACAGGATTATCCTCAGACATGCATCCGTGACGAGCTTAACAGTGGGGGATGAGGATTTCATGGAGTACATGCAATTTTATCGAAATCACTCGACTCTCAAAGGCTTTCAGCTGATTCGACTTTTGGATGGAGCGGGAAAATAGGTGCCGAAGCACCCTCTGGCCAATTAACTTTTCTTCCAATCCAAGCTGCCTTTGTGCAACTGCGGATAGCAGTGTTTCTTATCCTCTGTGCAGACAAAAGCTTTGATCGTATAGTCGACCTTTCCGGCTTTCACCGTCTCATCGGATGGAACTCGGAGAATGAAGCCGGGCAGATTTTCATCGAAGCTCTTGCTCTCGAATTTACCTTCTTTGGTTTCGAGTTTGAGTCCTTGGGTGTTGGTTAATTGCAATGTCCAAGGCCCTTCCTTGCTGATTTTCATGCCAGCGTCTGGTTTGACCTTGAATTGTAGCTCGACCGATTTATCTTTGTAGCCACTGACAGCTTCGACGCTGGAATGCTTTTCTCCGAATCCGGTGAGGAAGAAAAAGCTAAGTCCAGCCAGCGCTATCGAAGCGAGTTTTTGACGCATATCAGTCCCTCAATCAAAATGTTAGCGCATGCCGCCCGAAGTGAATCGACCTCGACGCAGGCGTCTTTGCTTCACTATGTTTTTTCTCTGCACAGAAAGAACCGATCCAAGAGCTTCAAGTTTCGTAATGATCGTTTCCAAATGCCCTAAATCTCGAACGCCAAGTTCGAACTCCAACACACCTGTGAGATCGTTCTCGACTTTGACTTCCGCCTTATGGACATTGACACCATTGTTGCTGAGCACAGTCGTCACTTCAGCCAATACACCCGGCTTTTCCTGAGTCCTAAGACTGATCGAGCAACGGTGATAAGCTGCCTCTGGCTGACCTTTAGACCATTCTACTTGCATTTTACGTGCCGGATCCATATCCAGGGCTCTCGGGCAGGTGCTGCGATGAACGGTAACCCCGCGCCCGCGAGTGATAAATCCAATGATGGGTTCACCCGGCAACGGCGAGCAGCATTTTCCCAAGGCGACAAGGACATCATCATAGCCGGACACAAGAATACTGCCATGAGCCGTCTTCACCGGTCGATCGGGTTTTGCAGGTTGGTCGAGACCCTGCCTTTGAATCTGCTCCTGAATCGTTTCCTTGGGTTCAGGAGCCGGCATGGCTTTGCTGATCAGATCCTTGGCATTCAAGCGGCCATAGCCGATGGCAATCAGGACATCTTCGAGCTGGCTCTCACGAGCGGCTTTGATGAGTTTATGGATATCGCCCGACTTTTCCAGATCTTCTATGTTCAGACGTTGCTTGGAAAGTTCTTGCAACAGCAAGTCTCGGCCAAGCTTTCGGCTCTTGTCTCTCTGCTCACTGCGAAGGAAGGAGCGTATCTTATTGCGAGCCTTCGACGTGACGATAAAACTTAGCCAGTCTTTGCTTGGCTTTTGATGCGGCGAGGTCAGAACTTCGACGATATCGCCGGATTTTAGACGCTTTTTGATCGGTGACATCTGGCCATTGACCTTGACACCAATGCATTTGCTGCCGATATCACTGTGGACCGAGAATGCAAAATCCAAGGCTGTGGCATTGGTTGGTAGCGACAGCACGTCGCCTTTGGGCGTGAAGATGAAGATCTCTTCATCGAAAAGGTCGACCTTCAAGGCTTCCAGAAATTCATCTGGATCCTTCAGCTCGTTTTGCCATTGCATGATCTGGCGCAACCAGGAAAATTTTTGGGCGTCCGTAACATGAACGCTCTTATCCTTGTCCTTATAGGCCCAGTGAGCAGCGACTCCGTACTCGCAGGTTTCGTGCATTTCTTTGGTTCGAATCTGTATCTCGGCTGGTTCACCGTTGGAACGGATCACCGTCGTGTGTAAGGATTGGTAAAGGTTAGCCTTAGGCATGGCGATATAATCTTTAAATCGTCCCGGCATGGGCTTCCACATCGCATGCACAACGCCTAAAGCTTCGTAACAATCCTTGATCGAAGCAACGATGATCCGGAATGCGAACAGATCATGAATATCCTCGAATTCTAGATGACGCTCGATCATTTTCTTATAGATGGAAAAGAAATGCTTGGGGCGCCCGTAGACTTGAAGTTCAGTGAAGCCATATTTTCTCAGCTCCTTTTCCAGAACTTCTTTGACATCGTTGATATAGTCTTGCCTTTGGGACTTCTTGGAGGAAATTTTGCGGCGAATTTCCTGATAAACTTCATACTTCAAAGTTCTGAGGCAGAGATCTTCAAGTTCGCTCTTAATTCCATAGATCCCGAGTCTGTTGGCCAGCGGCGCATAGATATCCAGGGTTTCCTGTGCAATGCGCTTGCGCTTTTCGATCGTCAAATTATCCATCGTGCGCATGTTGTGCAAACGATCGCACAGCTTAATGAGGATGACCCGCAAATCTTTGGCCATCGCCACGATCATCTTGCGAAAGTTTTCGGCAAGCTTCTCTTCATTCGATCGAAACTTGATTTTGCTGATTTTGGTCAGTCCATCAACAAGGTCTTTCACCTCGACACCGAAATGCAGTTCGATCTCTTCAAGGGTGGCTTGCGTGTCTTCGACAGTATCGTGCAAAATCGCGGCGACGATGGAAGGTGTATCGAGTTTCAGGGTTGCGACGATGCTGGCGACTGCCAAAGGGTGAGTGATATAGGGTTCACCTGAAGCTCTTTTTTGCGTTGCATGACACTTGGCGGCATATTCATAAGCCAATTGGATTGGCTTTTTGTCGATATGAGGCATGTAGGTGTCAAGGCTCCGCAAGAGTCCTTGATATTCTTGTTCGGGAGTCGTCATTGTCGGGATCGGCAAAGTGCTGTTAGGATTAGGTATTTCTTTTTTAATTCGATCCGTCGTCATGCTCTCGACCCGGTCCGGAACGTGGCTGATCCCTGACCCATGGAATGTTGCCGGGTTGCTGCCTTCAGCCGCCCAGTTGCTTTTGAAGTCCCTTTATCCAATCGGCAGTTTTAAACTCATCATTGAGTTTCTCGCAAAGAAGGAGTCCTTCGCTTTGACCCTCAAGGTTGGGTTTACCACTGAGAATCAGGCTTTTCAACTCGTGAAAGGCTGTCTCGAGCTCACGATTTACCAGGAACACATCGTATTCCTTGGCATTTTTGATCTCATCGAGAGCATTTTGAAAGCGTAGCCAGCGCTGTCCTAGACTATCCGATCCTCGCGATTCCAACCTTTGCCAGAGAATTTGCAAGCTCGGAGGGAGAATAAAAATAGCAACCGCTCGAGGCAAGAGAGGTCGGGCCTTGTGCCAGCCTTGGACATCAATTTCGAGCAATGGGCTTTTACCAGCTTTTTCAATGCGTTCCAGCTCTTCTATGCTGGTTCCATAAAAGTTGCCATGAACCTCAGCCCATTCGATGAAGGCTTGGCGTTGAACCATGGCATCAAATTCGCTGCGCGACACGAAATGATAGTGATCGCCTTCTTTTTCGCCTTTGCGAGGGGCCCGAGTCGTGTGACTGATGGACATTTCAAGCTGCGGGCACTCTTTAAGAAGACGGCGATTTAAAGTCGTTTTTCCTGCGCCGGATGGGGCGGACACCACAAATACTGTCATGTTGAGAAACTACTCCTGCTACGAGGCCCTGCGGCTTATTCGATATTGGCAACTTGCTGACGGAGACGTTCGACCGCTTGTTTCAGGCTAAGCGAATGATGAGCGACTTCGAGTTGAGTCAACTTATTCGAGATGGTATTGACCTCTCTGTGCATCTCCTGACACAGAAAATCCATACGGCGCCCGACTTCGTCGCCACCCTTAAGCAATCGACGAAACTCGGTCTCATGGGCCGCGAGACGAGTCAGCTCCTCCTCGATGTCAGCGCGATCGACCAGCACAGCAACTTCGGCGAGCAGACGTTCTTCCGGGAGCATACTGCTCACCTTCTGGCCGCTTTCCTCAAGCGACGTCAAGAGCCGATCCAAGCGCTTTTTATAGGTTTCATAGAGATGCTTTTGTACCAACTCTCGCTTGGCATGGATAGCTTCGCGATCACTTTGAATGCCTTCCAAGATTTTGGCAAAGGCTGATTCCAAGGCCTTACCTTCGCCTTGCCTTTGCAGGATCACGTTCGCCAGAGCTTTATCTACGGCGGCGAATATACCAGCTTCATGCGACCTCACCTGCTCTTCACTGCCGCCGGCGAATTGGTTCTCAAGAACACCTTCTAGCCGAAGCAGCTCATAGGCGGTCAGGGGGGTTAGCGTCTGACCCGCAGCTTGCGATAGAAGATGGGTTGCCTCTAAATAGTGACCGACTGCTTTGGCATTTAACTTCGGTAGAACAGCAGTGCGATCTGTGGGAACCACATCCAAGAATACGTCGACCTTGCCGCGAAGCAGTCGTTCTTTGGTACGATTGATGAGACCTGGTTCTAAGGCAATAAGACTGCGCGGCATTTTGATCGAAATGTCGCAGAAGCGGGAATTCAGTGTACGAATCTCACAGCGGTAGACAGAGGTAGGCGTGGTGGCCTCGCCGCTGCCAAAGGCTGTCATGCTTTTTAGGCTCACGATTGCTCCATGGGTGATTCTGTGAATCGAGAACCCCGGGGATGGTCCCGGCTTTTATCCGCTTTGGCTCTTAAGTTCGATCAACATTTGGAAAATACCCGCGCGGAAGCCTTTGTTCAACCGATCTTTCGAGCAGCGCCTAGGTGTTTTCTCGCTGGTGGATCGGGGTCGTTTTGCGCTACCATGATCGAAAGAGGCTTTTTGGGCCAGGGTTTCATAGGAAAAGGAAGGGACGTGGTCAGCTTCAATTTAGTCTTTCATGTGGCTTCCGCGCTCACTTGTTTGCTTCTCATCTATGCTTTGTTACGCTTGCAGAGTCTTGTCCGTTTTCACGGACAGCTATGGCAAAGTCTCAATCCATCACGAAGAGCGGTGCAGTTAGATTGGCCGTCGTTATTTCTGGAAAAATTTGGCCAAGCTTTGGATATTATCGTTCAAGGTCCCGCGGAAAAAGGCATGGCGCAGAAAATTTTGGTCGAGGTCTGGGTCAGGGCCCATCTGGACCTGGGTATCGAGCAGATCGTTTGGCAATCAGGCCATTCCTTGCAGCTGATCACCCGAAATCAAGATCAGACAGGACTATGGCCTGAAAAGCTCGAAAAAGCTCTGGGTGGACAGATTAAAGTCCTGCTTAAAGCTGTCGGAAAAGAACTCAGTAAGGGAGAAAAAAATTGATGGTGGCACGCAATAATCGTCTGTTCGCATGGATACTCGCCGGTTTTACTATCTCGTGCCAAACAGTGAATCCTAATGCCGTTGTACCGATTGAAAGACCAAAGATCACTAAAGATAGTAAACTGGACGAAGCCTATCGTCAGTCGGTTGCCTATGGTTCTGAGTCGTTGCAAGAGCTTCGCGATTTGGCTCGCGACCGCCAGCAATTGGCCGAGCTTCACAAACTCTCCGAGATAGACTTGCTGCAAAAGCATGATGAGCTACCAACGCCGGTCCTGTTGAATGTCGCCCATATCTATCGAGTCAGCTCACCATCCATGAATCCTATGGTTTTGCAGGCGATGGCGCGATCGAAGCAAGAATCCGTTCGTCGCATAGGCTGGCGGTTGGCGGAGCTGCGTCCGTCGACAGATATTGGTAAAGCCATCGAATTTTTGCTCAGTGAAGCGCTGACCAAAGGCCGTGAAGAGGAAATGCTTGTACCGGAAATGGCCAATGCTGTTCAGGAAAATGCTATTAAAAATGCTTATAGCTTTCTGGTTCTAGGGCTCATGCAGCAGGGCAATCCCGAATATGCCAATGCTATGCTTGCGCTCGATCCAGCGAAGGCACCTTCGCCTTTTATCGACTATTTGAACAAAGCCGATTTAGAAGACCTTCGGCAATTGAATCAAAAGACCGTAAATCTGCTGACCTGTACCGTCATCTTCCGCTTCTTTGTGGAAAATCCTTTGCCTCTTAACCATCCTAATGTCTCGCAAGTCTTTCAATACGCCGTGTCGCGCAATCGGGCCCTTTCTGAAATGGCCTACGCAGTCTTGGAAAAGCATATTCCGGACAATCGCTTAGCCTTGGCGGTTCTCCTGTCCAGACAGCCGGTTCCCGTGCAGATAGCTTTCATCGAGAGTTCGCAGCGAGAATCGACAGCCAACCTGCGACTCTTCCTGGATGATATGAAGGACGTCGTGCAGCAAAAGGAAGTCATCGAAGAGTTGAATTCCCAGCAAGGTGCGGTTGAGCAGTGAGTCGGCATTGCCGCGTTATAGCCATTGCCCAAGCTTGGCCTCAGTCGTTGGCAAAAGCGGCAAGAGGAAGTGATTCGCGCCCTTGATCTCGGCTAAAGTCGAGTGAGGCCAGTGTTGCGCAAGTTGCTGGCCATAGCTCAATGGCGCCATCCAGTCGTTTTTCCCGTAGATGAGTAGGGTTGGGATCTCGAGGTTCTTTCCAGCTTCAAGGGCAGGTTCTTGCTGGAGAAGCTGAGCGACCATTTTGGGATATGAGATTTCCATCGAGGGTTCGATGCGAATTGGAAAGCTTTTCCGCCGAAAAGACCCAAATGAGGGCAGTGTCGCGCGCCAACCATAGCGGACGAGCTGCTGCCAAAAAGCCAGTGATATTCCGCTGAGCAATTCATGCAAGACAAAGCGCGGGCTGATTTCAATATGGTCGGGAAGGGCCATGACGACCAATTTAGTCCAGTTTAAGCGTTTTTGCAGCACAGTGTGCAGAGCCAGTTTCGCTCCCAAGCTATAGCCAATGGCTTCAAAACTTTGGACTTCAGGAAGGAGTCGCGGAAGTTCTTGGCCCAGAAAGTCCGCGCTCCGCAGAAAATCATCCGAACGAAGACAGGTACTGCTGTTTTGGCCATGTCCGCTCAAATCAAAGCTAAAGACGGAACGACCCGAGCGAATCAAGCCGAGGATGATGCTTTCCCAGGCAAACAGTCCATCATTGCCCGTACCATGAAAAAGAATGGAACAGACGGAGCTGTTTTCGCTCGGAAACAAGTGGTAGCGAATGTGCGCCCGATCCCGAGGCTCCTGCAGGTAACCACTGCTTGGAGTGATGTCGAGTTTCTGCAAAGACTGATAAAAATAATTCGCCCTTTTGACTTCGGCTTTGGGGTCCTGGCGATCGAGGTTCAAGCGTGACTCGCTTTCCTTTAGTTGACGAGGACGACGATCCTCGCTAGCCTGATACTATATTATTAAAGGGGTTGAACTAGCAATGGAGCGTTGTACCGGTCCGTTACTCGAAACCTATCTTGCCACCTATGGCTGGACGTACCGCAATACGGGAAATCAAGAGTGGCAGACTGCCTTTCAAGGTCAGGATCGAAGCTTTCCCCTGCGGATCAGTCTCACCGAAACCTGGATCGCCTTCCAGATTGAACCCTACCTTGGTTTGAATATCGATTGGGAGAGCTGGCCGGAGATTTCCCGCTGTCTTTTGGAGTTAAATGGCACAAGCTCAATGGTTCGTTTGAGCTTGTGTGGCAAAGGTCAAATTGAATTGGGATTGGAAGCTCTCAACAACCGCTTTTGTTATGAATCGTTTTGTACCTGTGTCGGACTTTTGGGATTCTATGCCGATCAATTCTACGATGAAATCCTGAATCGCCTGGATAGCATTGGCTTTAGGTATTCGGATAGCCTTAAACTTCTCACCTAAATTGGTCTTTTGACCAAAGTCTGAAGACCCATGCCTTATCAACTCTTCCGGTAAGTTGCCGATAGGGAACTTGATAAATCCCGTTCAGGAGCGTGTGGGCATGTCGTCACCGGAACCCGTGACAAAAATCGGGCCCTATGTGGTCGAGTACGAGGTCGGCTCAGGTGGGCTGGGTCGAGTCTTTCGATCAACCGATCCTCGGACGGGACGCGCTGTCGCCGTCAAAATTTTGCACGACAAATATCAGGAGAGCCGAAAATTTCTCGGTATTTTTCACCGCGAGCTGTTGATCGTTGCCAGACTGAAGCACAAGCATATTGTAGAATATATCGATGCAAACTTTGATCCTCCCAATTGCTACATAGTCACGGAATTTATTGATGGTTGGTCGCTCTATAAAATGATGAGACACTTTGGTCGTCTTCCGCCTCTGGTGGCAATGTGTGTGGCGATTGATATCCTCCAAGGCATCGATTACCTTCATTTGCACGACACAATCCATTCGGATCTTTCTAGTCCCAACGTTCTGATATCCAATACTGGCAAAGTGTTACTGACGGATTTTGGTTTAGCATGCAATGGTGAAGTGGAAAACTATAAGAATTATATGGTCGGGACTCCAGGTTACTATTCGCCTGAGCACGTGATGGAATCTTCGATCACTCCGCAGTCGGATCTTTACTGTGTGGGATTGCTTCTGTTCGAAATGGTTACCGGTGAAAAAGCCGTAAAAGCCAGCAAAAAGCGCGATGAAATACAGAGTGCGATGAAAAATATAGATTTTTCTGCGATTCGCTGTGATGACCGTCGTATGCAATCAATGTTGAGAAACTTTCTCAAAAAAGCTTTGAAGTACAAAATAGGCGGGCGCCACAAGAATGCCGAGTCCATGATTGTGGATGTTTACAAGATTCTCAAAAAGTTTGATATCCGCTACTCACGCTATGCGATACGCCAGTTCTTGGCGGATGGCGAACTTGCTGCTCCACTGCCTGAAAAATATGTTCAGGATATCTACGCTGGTTATGAACGAAAATAATCCTGAAGCAATACCACCGTTCAGCTTGCTAGTAGCTTCTTCATAGCGCCACGAAGCTGTTCCAGGTGGGATTTGATTTTTGGCAATTCCCCTGCTGCGAGTTTGTCGGCTTCAACATGCTGCTCGAGAGCTTTATCAAAGGCATTGATGCGTTCATAACTGAGGCCTAAGTTATAATGCAGGCGGGCTCGATCCAATCGGTTAGAATCGATCATCAGAGCCGATTGGTAGTAGCGCACGGCCTCTTCGGGTTGACCTGATTTGGCCAAGGTGATGCCGACAGTATTGAGAATGCTGACGAGATTGCTGGCAGGAGCATTTTTAACCGCATCGCCGTGCTTTTCGATTTGCTCGGAAACATAGCTCAGGGCTTTAAGTTTGCCATTTTTCGGGTCAATCTGCTCAGCTCTGTCCATATAGGCTTTGGCTTTTTCAATATGCAGCATAGAAATTTCTGCTTCAGCAGCGAGCAAAAGTCGATCCAAGCGATGAGGTGACACGGCACAGACATAACGCAGAAGATCCGTAGCCGCTTTGGTTCTTTGGGTCATGTGATAGATCTTGGATAGGATGGTAGACGTCGCAATCGCTAGATCAGGTTTTTCAATCAATAATCGTGATAGTCGTTCGGCCTCTTCAAAGCGATTGCCTTCCATCAGACGATGAACCATATCGACCAGGTGAAGCTTCATGGCCGGCAATCGTTCATAGAGGTCGTGAACCAAGTCCTGCAAGAGCCCTGCCGGGCATATCTGTTTCATAGCCTGCTCCAAGGCTTCTTGAACCTTGACGGAACTCAAAGTCTTGGTGAGAAGATTGACAATCGCTTCCTGCAGCTTCTTGGGTTGGATTGGCTTTTCCAAAGTGCAGAGCTGCAGATCCTCTTCAAACAAAGATTGGATAACTTGGTCATCCGCGCTTTTGCTCAGAAGGACAATGGGAATTTTTTGCGTTGAAGCGTGAGAGCGGAGACGATTGTAGAGGCAGAGTCCTTCGGCATCATCGCTAGACCAATCCATGATGATGAGGTCGCTGCTCGTCGCTTGCAAATGTTGAAACGCATCGTCGGCACTTTCAAAGGAATCCACATTGAGAATGCTATGCTGACGAGCATAATCTTGCAACCAAAGTCGATTGGAGTCATCGCGATCGACAATGACCACGGACTTTAGAAGTATCATGTCGAGGATACTTCGCCTGAGGGCTTTGGTGTCAGCAGCTTGGTCTGATCGGCTTTTCAAGTCCTTGAGCTTGGCTTCATAGATATCCTTTGGATCGATCTGCAGCTGGGATTTTACTCTTTGCTGGTACTGCAGAATCTTTTCAATATCCTGACGCCAGTTGATGACGATGCCGGTGGTGTCCGAAGCGCTTTTAAGATTTTCTTGAGGAGGAGTTTGGCAATTGCGGATCAAGCTTTGGCGAAGGACGCGATGCAATCCATCGTCAAAGACTGACTTGGTGAAGGGCTTGATCAGAAAGGTCGCAACGGTATCTTTCTTGGACACTTGGACATCACTCATGGTGATACGACCGGCTATCAAAATACAAGGCAATGTAAGCAGTTTGGGATGCTTTCGGATCTCGTCATAGAGACGAGTTCCAGAGGCTGAGACTTGATTCAGATCCATGACTAACAGGTCGCAAGAGGCTGCCAGAATCAACTCTAATGAAGGGTCGATTTCCACAACAGTGTGACCAGCTTCAGCCAGATATTGCTGAACAAGCTGGACCACCATCCGATCCTTTTCGACCAGTGCCACGTGCATGAACCACCTCCACTCTAGGTTTCGGTCGAAACTGGTCTTTCCTTAAACCTTAATGGCCCAATATGACCGGAGTATCTCAAGTTGCCACAGAATCTGACCGATGAACTCAGCAGGCCGACCCTTCAGAAAATAGGAAATTTCATTTGGCTTCAAAACCTAGCAATCGGAATGATTCGGTGACCTTGGTCCCTATCTGCTATCACTGCGGAGTGAGAAAGCTCAATTTGGTAAACTGTGAAATCTGGGGAGTAAAAGCCTGTAATGTTTGCATAGAAAGCCTGCATAGTCCCCATCACCCAAGTTGCAATAAGAACTCAGGCGACAAGACTGAACTGAAGCACGTCGAACAGAATCTTCGAACCAGCTTCAGACTTTTTCTGACGGCCTATACCGGTAGTCCAATAGCAGTTGAATGTAAGCCGGGTGTTGCCGTTCGTATGGAAGATCATTGGGCTGGCACCTATGTTTATTTTGGTGCGACTATGAAATTGGTCCTGGAAGATCGAGCCGAGATCAATCATGCCATCATTGAAGGGCTCAAGAGCCTTGTTCTATAGACTCAGCGCTTAAAATGGAATAGTAAGCCAAGCTCCAGCGATGGACCCGCTTTTGGCAAGGTCTCGTGTAGGCTTGCAAATCAGACCAGGGCGTAATTTTCAATCCACCTTCCACACAATCCAGAATCTCTGAAAGCTGACTGATTTCTGTACCCGGAATGTGCGGAGGCACAAAGTTATCCATGAGCAAATAGAATCCGCCCTCTTTTTGCAGCGCTTGCCAACGCCAAGGATTGAATTCGGCTCGGCGAATCAATTCCGAAGTTCGAGCAACTCCAGGCCACTGCTGTACTTTGAGCGATGGGGCGTAAAATGCAATCTGACTGGTATTTTGGTAGGTATCCACCAGCACCGGTCCGGGTAGATTTTTCAGATAGGCGGCGAGCTCTTCATAGCCATGAGACTCTTTAAGCAATCGATCTTTGTGCGGCTTCTGGCTGAATATCGGAAAGTGAATATGAAAACTCAAAAGCAAAGTGATGAATAGATTGCCGGCTGCTGCCCAAAGCAAAGCTTTCTCATGAAGACGATAGGACTGAGCGATGATAGCCGACGCTCCGATGAGGTACATGGCGGGCCAGTTGGCTTCAATATTTTGAAAAGGACTGAGCAATCCAAAGAGGAGAAGTGGAACCAGGAATGAGGCGAAGGCCAATGCCTTGAGCTCTGGCTTTCGCCAAGAATGGGTTCGCCGCTGCCTCATGATAATAGCAGCAAGGATCGGCAGTATCAAAAGACCCCAGAGTCCGAGTTGACTTCCCAGGTACTCGGAAACATTGTCCCGATACTTCTGCCAAGCGGTCTTCGGTGGCTTGGGCTGACTGATTTCATCATCTGGCAATTTGAAATACTGTGACATAGTAAACTCAACACCGTCTTTGGCCGGCTCCACGGCCTTTGGCAGATCGGTGCCTGTTTGCATGTCGATGGTATAAACACTTTTCAAGCCCCGACCAAATTGGAAACGCAAGGTCACCCAATCATGCTGCTGAAGCCATAAGAGATGAGGCAGGAGGGTCAATATACACACCAGAGCTCCTAGATAAGGCCATCTCTCCTTCAATTTTTTAGGATTGGCTAACAGAGCAACCAGAAAGACGGGACCGATGAGGGCCATTGTGTACTTGCCGTAGAATCCAAGACCGGTAAAAAGTCCCGCACTGAGCCAGCGTTTGGGTTTGTCGTCCAGTGCAGCGGCAGCTTCATGCAGAGCCAGAATCCAGCAGAAAACCATAGGAATATCTGGGGTGGTGACATAACCCTGAATGACAGCTGCTGCGCTGAAGCAGGCCAGGATCATGCAAGGCCACAAATAGCTGCGTTCACGACCACCTAAGCGTTGAAACAAACTATAGAGCACTGGTAAGGATAAAAGCCCGATCAGAAAGGTGCCTAGTCGCGATAGAAAAACCGATCCTATATGCAAATTGCCCAATGCGGATAGGAGAGCCACCATCGGGGGATGATCGAAATATCCCCAATCGAGGGATCGACTCCAAAAAAAGTAATAGGCCTCGTCCTGGGCTGCAGGCAGCCAGAAAGCGTTGATGAGTCGAGTGATGATCAAAGCCGAGCCGAACACGAGTAACAGACGTCGAGTAGGAATGGACAGCAAAGTGGAGTTCCCTTCCTTTATGAAAACGGCCTGAGGCGACGAGCGATGCGGAAGATCAATTGGGTTTGACGCTTCAGACTGGTCTGGGTTCGGACCGCTTGTGATAGAGCCGCTGGCGTTCCGACCAAAATGGCTAAGCGTCGAGCACGGGTCAAAGCGGTATAGATCAGGTTTCGCTGCAGCATGATAAAGTGTTGCATGCTTACCGGGATAATCACCACAGGAAACTCACTGCCCTGAGATTTATGGATGGTAATCGCATAGGCGAGCTTCAGGTCGTAGGTTTGATCTTTGCTATAGGTGACTTTCCTGTCTCCAAAGTTGACTAGCAGCTGCCCACCATCGAAACCTGCATGTTCAATGAATCCAATGTCTCCATTGAAGACATTGAGTTCGTAGTTATTGACAGTTTGAATCACCTTATCGCCGGGCCGAAAACTCATTGTTTCAGTTTCCAGTTTTTCGCCGAATTTTTGTCCAGGATTGAGCAAATTTTGCAGTTCTTCATTGAGCAGCGAAGTGCCCAGAGGGCCTTTATTCATAGGCGTCAGCACCTGCACATCGCGCATGGGATCGTAATTGGTTTTCGCGGGCAGGGTCTTGGACAGCAATTCTTTAATCGTTTCCTTGATGGCATCGGGATCATTGATCGTTAGGAACTGGCAATCACTCGGTCCATTATCTGGAAAAATCGGGATCTCGCCTCGATTGATGGCATGCGCTGTTTGAACGATGGCTGATCCCGCTGCTTGACGAAAGATACGACTCAGTTTGGTGAAGGGAATGACACCGGATTCAATCATGTCGCGAAGGACGTTGCCTGGTCCCACCGAAGGCAGCTGATCGACATCGCCAATAAAAATGATTTGAGCATCCGCTTTGAGCGCTTTCATCAGCGAAGAGGCCAGATGGATATCGAGCATAGAGGCCTCGTCGACAATGATCACTTGAGCGTCCAACGGTGTCACGTCGTCACGCAAAAAGCAGTGCTCCGTAGCAGACCACTCCAAAAGTCGATGAATGGTTTTTGCGCCAATCGCGGCCACTTCGGAAAGCCTTTGGGCGGCGCGCCCGGTGGGAGCAGCCAACGACACTGACTTGTTCATTTTGATGAGGAGGCGAATAATTGCATTGGCGGTGGTTGTCTTGCCAACGCCCGGTCCGCCTGTCAAAACAAAGACCCGATTGCTCACCGCTTTTCGGACCGCATCCAGCTGCTCTTCAGAAAATTGGGCGCCTGACATGCTTGAATAGCTTTGCAGCCAGCGGTCGATTCGCTGCTCCTGATCGCCCAGAATAAGTTTGTTTCGTAGCATTTCACCGAGTTTTTCAGCGACTCGACTTTCGGCTTGAAAGGTTCGTGAAAGATAGTAGATATCGAGTTGGGCGCCATCATCCAGAGCGGCTTCATCGAAGACGAGCGAGCCTTCATCGATCAGACCCGCCAGCGCTGCTTCCATCAATTCTTCGATGCGAGCAACGGTCAATCGTAGGAGCCGGCTTAAGCCTTCGGCCATCTGAGCCCGTGTCTGGTAGCAGTGGCCATCTTCTTCGGCTTCGACCAGTTGAAAGAGAATCGCTGCACTGATCCGAGCAGGGGCATCCAGAGCAAGACCCATTTTAAGTGCGATTTCATCGGCTGAGAGAAAGCCAATGCCATCGATATCGCGTGCTAAGCGATAGGGATCATTTTCGATCACCTGGCGAGTTTGGTCGCCGTAGCTCTGGATGATACGATTGACAAAGTTCGGCGATAGTCCCAACCCAGTGAGAAAGATTTCGGTATCACGATGTCTCTTGCGTTCGTTCCACGAGGCGATAATCTGCTTCTTCTTTTTTTTGCCAATGTGCTCGACTTCCAGCAGTCGATCGGGGTCGTGATCGAGCACCTCCAAAGTTTTGAGGCCGAAATGATCTACGATCCGCTTTGCTGTGACGTCACCGATGCCCCGAATCATGCCTGATTTGAGGTAGCGAAGGATGCCCGAGACCGACGCTGGGTGGCTGGTGTTATAGCGGGCAACCTTGAATTGACGGCCATATTTCTGGTTTTCGACCCAAGTTCCCCAAATTTGGTAAGATTCACCCACGGAAATGCGGCCAAATTGACCAGTTACAGTGACCATGCGGTCATCATTGTCCAGACGCAATCGGACCACGGACCAGCCGTTTTCCAGATTTTGGTAAGAGATTTTCTGCAGTTCGCCCTGCAGTGACTCTCCGGATTCAGTTTCGTTCACCCGCCCACCTTTTTTTGGCCGGGACTGTGCGAGCCCGGACGACTTCAGACCAACCTTGATTTGTAAAAAAAATTCGCGAATTTCGCAAGTTGTGCCTCATCCCGGGAAACTTTTTCATCCCACCAAACAGGCAGGATTGGATACTTCATCCATTCGGCTGATCAGCCGATAATGGGTTTATGAGCGGAGAACAGGCTTTCTTACCTCGAGAAAGCAGCTTCCTCCCAGGGAAGTGAACTCCGCGTGCAACCCGATCTTTGGAGTCCAGCCTATGCAGTTTCGTTTCTCCTTCAAACACATGGAAACCTCTCAGGCACTGCAAAATTACGCAAAAGACAAGATCAAAGTCGAAGTGGACAAGTTTGTCAGCAAACCCATCGAGGCCCACGTCACGTTTTCGGTCGATCGTCACGAGCATCATGTCCTTTGCTCCCTGGCTGGGGGAGATGGCTTTTCGGTGAATGTGGAGCATGCCTGTGAAGACATGTATGGGTCCGTGGATCACATGATTGATAAAATGGTCAGTCAATTGAAGAAGAAGAAGGAAAAGCTCAAAGATCACAAGCATCACAAATCCCCTGAGCCATTTGGGAACGACGAAGCCGAGGATGATTACGAAGCCATGCCCATCGATGCTGGCGATATCGTGAAATTTGAAACAGTCGTTAAACATCGTCGTTAAGCCATCCGCCGCAGCACTCGCTGCGGTTTTTTTCCTATAAAATCAATTATATAACGATGGGTCTTGGGCCTCACCTTGACCAAGCTCAGCGATCGAGGTATCGCTGAATAGGCCATTGGAGGTCCTTTTGAGCGAATTACCATCCAGCGTCCCCAAACTTAAGGCACTGTTCCTATCCGGAGGCAAAAGCCAGCGTATGGGCACCGATAAGGCTCTTTTGCAATACTCTGGTGTTGCCGAGCTGAAGCGATGGTGGAAAATCTTTCAAAACTTGTCTATTCCCTTCTTTTGGAGTCAGAGACCGTTCCAATACAGGGACGATGTTTTTCCCGAAATTCCTAGAATTGAAGATGCCTCTCCGGGTTCTGGACCATTGGCAGCTTTGCTCAGTGCCTATGCAAGTCATCGAGAATGCGCCTGGCTTGTTATAGCTTGTGATTGGCCGCTCCTCAGGGAAACGGATATCAGAAATCTTCTGGGGCAGCGGAATCCACTTCAATCAGCCACAGCCTATGCCCTAGATACGGGTATAGAACCGCTTTGCTCCATATATGAGCCAGATTTTCTGCGTTTTGCGAAGTCGTCCTTTGCTCAAGGCGAGCAGAGTCTTTATCGTCTTTTGCAGCAGGTGAACGTGAACGAGCTTACAGCAGAGAATCCCGCGCGCTTTTTAAATGCTAATGATCCCAAGGCCCAGGCTTTGGCGTTGCAGCAATTGCCAGATATCAGGCTCCCATTTTCTCAAAACCCTCTTCATCGAAGTGATTGTTGAAGCATGCCTCCACTTCCATTTTTGTATAGAACAAGGCATTGCAGTAGCGACATTGGTACTTGGCATCCATACGGACCCATTGCTTGGGAAAATCCGCTTTAGTTCGCCTGGGAGGAGCCTGCTCGCTGAGATTTTCGACGGCTTCCTGCTCACTCGTCTCGGTCTCAACATGGAGCTGTTCATCAACCATCTCAGTCGATTCTTCAATTGGTCGACTCTTAACGGGTTTGGAAGGAGGCAGCTTCATGGCAACCAGGCGGATTCTGGAGGGCCTTTGCGTGGGAGCTTCAATGGGTAAGTCATTGATCAGCTGCTCGCGAACATGAAGATTGTTTCGATCATTTTGGCAACGTCGCGCACAACTGAGTGCCTCCGACTCGTCTTTATAGTCTCGACAACAGAAGTGGCAGCGAAAGACCACACGTCTTCCATTGATTTTTCGTAGCACCACCGGATAGAGATCCTGAATATCAAACCAGCAATGATTCAAACAATTATTCGCATCAACTTTGCTGGAATATTCGGTGCGACAGATGCTGCAGACGAAAGCATCGTCCCGGCAGATGACCTTGCGGATCACGGGTAGAATGAGACCTGAATGTGTCAACTGCCTTGTCATCGAACCTCCCTTACAGCAGGGATCGGCAAGGGCCTAAAGTTCTTAAATAATATTCAAAAATATCAAAATTATATAATAATTACAATATATTATGGAATCACGTCGAAGCCGCTCATGGGATCGCAAGATTGGAGCCTGTAGACGTTTGGGATGAACACTGCTTTGAGCGGGATATTATGATGTTCAACGCCCGCTGGTACCCAAGAAGGTAGCGTTCACTTAAGCCATGACGTATATCCTCGGGAATTATGCGGCATAGTCAGAAGGGGTTTCAGTCAATTTAGTGCCGCTAAAATGGCGATATATGTCGTAATTTTCTGAAAGAGCAGGGATATTTTTTTTAAAAAACTTCGCAATGTTTGGCTTTGCCCTAACTCCTAGCTGCACTGCAAGAACGCAGATCACTCAATCTCAGGAGCCATTCCCATGAAATTTTTAGCCAAAAGTCTGTTCAGTTTCGCACTCACTTCGGTCCTCGCTACCCAAAGCTACGCGGCTTGTAGTATTCAAACTCCAGGCGATTGTATTAGTAATCCAGGCAGTATTGGTTCTGGGGAAGCTTTGGGTCGTTATGAAGTCAGCGTCAAAAATTCTTGCAGCAAAAAACTCTGGGTAGCCACCCATTATAAAATTATCCAAGACGGTTCGTCCTCGACCTTGGCTTGCGACGGTTGCGATCCTTCGTGGGCAACTGCCGGTTATTGGTCTTTGGAACCAGGGGAACAAAAATTCATCGCTGTCACCCAAAACCGCATCGTTTATCTCCATGCACACAGCGACGATGGTCAAACGACTTGGGGCAGTACAGACAAACAGTGGAAGATGAATGGTACCGGCGAACTGAAGCCTTTCTTCGAAGTGACTATGACCAACTCTTACTCCCGCTGGACTCAAAACCTCAGCTGCAATTGAGCCTGAGTCTGAAAATTGAGGAGGGGTAGCACCTCTGCTGAGATCTTCTCTTCCATGGCTGCATGATGAATTTCGAATCCAGCAGAATTCTCGCTCAGTATCGGTAAACGCAACAAAGCCGGCTAATGTGTGGAGTTCTTCTAGGCTCTGTCGAGACTTCGCCGGGCTTCCCAGTAGGGCAAAAAAAGTCCGAACAGTATGACGACAGCCATACCAAGCAAAGAAAGAGGCGGTATGGTCTCCTGGAGAAAGGAGTAAGCCAGCACTCCTGAAAATAAGGGAGCTGAGTACTGCAGCGGCGCAACTTGGGAGGCTGGTGCCAGACGAAAAGCCATAGTGAGACATTGCTGAGCCGCGAGAGCAGGTAAAATGGAAGCTATAAGCCACATCCAGCCCACCGTGCTGTGAGGGAAATGGGAGCCAAAGATCAACAGCATAACGAGGCCGAGGATGGTTCCCGCAAGGCCCAGGCTGAGCATGATCTGTTCATTTCGAATATGCTTCAGCATGCGAATCGAAAAATAGGCAGCAGCCGAAAGTGGACCGCTCAGCATAGCGATGAGAACGTCGTGAAAGTCGATCGAATGCCCTGTACCACTCTTGGCCCCAAGGCCGACCAAAGCCACCCCAGCAAAGCCCAGGACGAGAGCAAGGCTTCGCCATTTCGTAAGCCTTTCATGCAGCATAAAACAAGCCAGGACAGTGACATAAAGTGCGCTAGAGTTAGAGAAGAGGGAAGCCATTCCCAGCGGGATATGCAGAACACCATAGTAGTAGGCCGAAAGACTCAAGACGCCGGCCGTCCCTCGGGCCCAGAGCCAAAAATGTTCCGATGGCTGGAGCTTATGTCCAGGATTCCTGCGGAGAAGAACGATACAAAGCACAGCCATAGCCATGGAGCGAAGCACCATGGGCTCCCATGGACTCAGCTTGAAGGGAGTTCCTATAGCCTGCGATTCGCCGCGTTCGGTCATACGAATGAGGAGGATGTTGCAGCTGAAGGAGAATTGAGCCAGCAGCATATAGAGAAAGGCACCCAGGGGACGATCCGTTTTCAATTCCACAGTCACGATCATCCCCCGTTGCCATGTTACTGCAAGAAAATCTACAAGCGACCTTCTTGGGCGGTATTGATATCGGTGTTGATCAATTGTCCGTACTTCTTTGCTATGTCTTGAATCTTTGAAGCTTGGCCGATCAGGAGAATCTCCAAATTCTCAGCAGGAAAATGAGATTTGATCAGTTCATTGGCCCTTGCCACGTTGATGCTATCCACATCAGCTTCAAAATTGTTGATAATACTATCTGGAAGATTGTAGGCCCATTTTTGCACCAACAGATTGCCCAAAGCTTCCAGCGTTTCATAACGGGGTGGAAACTGGCCTTTGACGTATGCTTTGGCCGATTCCAAAATCTTTTCATCGACACCAGCTTTAATGAAACTCTGGTAAGTTTTCACAGCCAGTTCCAGAGTCTTACTGGTATTTTCTGTTGCCGTGAAGGATGAAATGGCAAAGGTCCCACTATTTTTAAAGGCATCAAAGCGGCTTCGTGCGCCGTAGGTCAGTCCGGTTTTAACACGGAGTTCCTCGTTCAGCAGCGATGTAAAGCGGCCACCCAAAATAGTGTTGACTACTTGGAGACCAACCCAATCCTTATCGTCTCGTTGGACGCCTAGTCCTCCGATGCGGAAGGTTGTTTCGTGGGAATCTTCTTTATTCACCAGCAAAACCCGACCGTTGCTGCTAGCTTTACCTTCAAAGGGACGGGTCTGAGCGACTTGAGAGGCGCTTGATCCTGCCGACCAGGAGCTAAAATTCTTTTCCACTAAACTTTTCATCGAAGCGATATCGAGATCACCAACCACGCTGATGGCTGCCATTTGAGGGCGATACCAGGTGCTGTGAAACTTAGCAAGGTCGCCGCGACTCAATTTAGCAATGCTACCCGGCGTTCCCAAAACAGGATGACCATAGGGATGCTTGTCAAAAATGAGTCGATTAAAAAACTGATCGGCGACTTGGTTCGGGCTCTCTTTAGCTTTCTTCAGCAGTGTCACGGTTCGATCACGAAGCTTACTGAACTCTTTTTCGGGAAAAGTCGGGCTGGTGATCAGGGAGGCGAAAACCGGAAGGAGAGTTTCGGCGTCTTTAGATGCAAGAGAAAGTTCAGCGGAAGAAAAATCTTGATTCACTCCGCTGCCAAAAGCAGCTCCATGAAAATCGAAAAGTTCTTCTAGTTTTGCTTTACTCGCGCTCTTGGTGCCGAGGTTTAAGGCGTCTCCTGTCAATGACGCCAGACCATACTGCTGACCGTCCGAAGCACTGCCCACCTGAACAGCCACCGTTACATGGAGTAAGGGAACTTCTTTCTGTGGCATGAGAAAGACTTTGAGGCCATTGGCGAGCTGATAGGACTCATAAGCCGGAAGTTTGAAGGCTTCCGCTGAAAGCGAAGGAGCTAAAGTCAGCAAGAGCAGGGCGCTGAGCTTGGTCCGCCAGAAATTGCGTTGATCTTTCATGAAAGTACCCTTTCAGTGGCTGACGTCAGCGGGTTCGCGGTTGTCTTGGATGCCGACAGTTCGGTTGCTCTTGATAAAATAGGTGCCCAGGACTCGCTTGATGTCAGCGGTCGTCACTTTTTCATAGGCGCCACTGGCTTCGAAGAGTTTATTGAATCCGCCGTAAAAAACTTCGTAGTTGCCGAGCAATTCTGATTTGCCGTTGATGGTTTCCATGCGGCGATAGATATCGACAATCTTCTTGTTCTTAGCCTTCTGCAGCTCCTGAGCTGTCACGCCCTTCTTCTTCAAAGTTTCGAGCTCTTGAAGCGTAACGCGTTCCATGGTCCGAGGATCTTTGCCTTCCATACCTGACACAAAAATAGCAAATAAAGTAGGATCAAAGGCTTGAGGCAAATCGATGGAAACACTCGATGCGAGGCGTTTGTCATCGACCAGGAGTTTATGCAGACGCGAGGAAGGTCCGCCGCTGAGAATTTCGCTCAAAAGATCCAAGGCATAAAAATCAGGATCTTTGGTTTCGGGAACATGATAAGCAAGCAGAACTTGCGGAGCGCTTGCCGATTCCTTGGTGATAAACACCCGTTTTTCACCCGATTGTTTCGGTTCGACCGTCCGAACAGGAGGCACCTTGTCATCGCGGGCAATCACTTCAATCTTTTCGGCCAAGAGGCTTTTCACTGCAGCCGGATCGATGTCACCACTGATAACCATCACAGCATTAGCTGGATTGTAGTAGGTTTTGAAGTATCGCACCAGATCGTCTTTGTTCCAGGCTTTGATGTCAGATTCAAAGCCTATGACGGGCCAGGTATAAGGGTGAGCTTCAAAAGCGATACCTTTCACCGATTCGTAAAGTTTTTCCCAAGGATCATTTTCCAGGCCGGTGGAACGTTCGGAAAGAACAACTCCACGTTCGCTTTCAATTTTAGCATCATCAAATTCCAAAGCAGAGATTCGATCAGCTTCCAGATCAACAATGGTTTTCATGGCTTTGGCCGTGAACCAGTTGGTATAGACAGTGACGTTTTCGGTGGTATAGGCATTGTTTGATCCACCAGCGGCTTCCATAACTTTGTCAAAGGATCCGGGAGGGAAGTTTTTTGATCCATTGAACATCATGTGTTCGAAGAAATGGGAGAGCCCAGTGATCCCCGGCACTTCATTGCGCGATCCCACTTTCCAAAACGTATACATGTTTGCATTGGGGATCGAGTGATCCTCCAGGAGCAAGACCTTCATACCATTCTTCAATTGCAAAACCTGCACGTCGCTGCTTTTCAAAACGGCTTGTGCGGATCCAGCAAAGCTAAACAGGGCGCCCCATAGGACGCATCGCCAAGCTTTCACAGAAAACCTCCCATTGTGACCAAACATTCACGTGATTTATGGCAGAGAGCACCCGGTGGGAGCAACAGAAATCCCAGCGATACGGCTTTGGCAAGCGTCTAGATACCGAGCCAGGATGTAAGAGAAAGAAAGGCGACAGTGCCACGCCAGTGATCTGAAAAATTCTGACGTTCACTGTTTTCCGAGAATGTGGCCTGCATTTGCGATTGAATGGGGACGCTCAAGCCGAGACTGATCACCATGCCTTCCATGCGGGTTGTGATCCATTCAGGCTTGTGGCCCTGCGGGCGAGCTGCTTGCAAAAGGCTGTAAAACACAGCGGGCTGCAAGAAAACCCAGCGACTGCGAACCACCCAATTGCTGGATACTTTACCGTCGGCCTGCACTTCATCCCGATAGGAACGGGCAATCCATTCGTTATATTCCAAACCGATTTCTGCACCCCAATCGCCGGAGGTCTGACGCAGGGGGTGTCCTGGTAGCGTGTGGCCAATCCGCATGCGCAGCCCTGTGCCGGTGAAGTCCAAGGGTGGGCTGTCCGTCAAGCGCTTACCATTGGGTCCAAGGATGAGGTTGAGCTCAATGCTACTCCACCATTCTGAATGGATCCAGCCGCGACCTATATCGATATAGGGACATATCGCTTTCAGACTAAAATCGCGTCCAGTAGAGAGGTTGAGCTGACGTAAGCTCGTACCAATGCTCCAGGCATTGACGCGTGGACTGAAGACTTCCGGCTGGTCCGATGGCTTTGTTGCACTGATTCCCTGCTGAGCCGTGAAGAGGAGCCAAACCCATAGCAAGGGCAGGAGCAGCCTCGTGAGGACGGCTCCCTGCTCTCCTTGCCATGAATCTTTAGCATTATGCGGCATTGCGCTTCTTATCGATGTATTGAATGAGAAAAATCGACAATTCGTACAGCACATACATAGGAAAGGCCATAATCAACTGTCCGATCGGATCCGGAGTGGGCGTGATCACGGCAGCGATGATGAAAATTGCGACGATCACGACCTTGCGGTTTTCACGAAGGGTCTGCGCGCTAATCACGCCGACCATGGACAGGATGATCAAAATGATGGGTGTCTCAAATATCAGCCCAAAGCCAAGCATGAGAAGAGTCAGTAAGGACATATAGTCACTGACTGTAATGATCGGAGTTGCGACACTCGAACCGAGAGCGATCAGATACTTGAGCGACCAGGGAATCATCAGATAGTAGCAGAATACAACCCCAGTCACAAAAAGACATACTGAAGAGACCAGGAAGGGGATCGCATATTTCTTTTCGTGAGGATAAAGAGCTGGTTCCACAAAACGCCAAAGCTGGTAGAGCCAAATCGGACAGCCAAGCAGCATTGACATAAAGAGAGCTAGCTTGCACTGGGCCATGAACACGTCCATCGGCCCTGTAAAATGCAAGGCGTTGGCGCCTTTGGGCAGCACGTCTACGAGGGGTTGCTTTAAAAAGTTAATGAGGTCTTCGGAAAAGAAAAACGCTACGCAAAAAAGTATGACAATGGCCAGAATCGACTTGAAGAGCCGTGACCGCAGCTCATCCACGTGCTCCATGAGGCCCATCACCTTGAGATTTTCCGCTCGCGTCTTTGGTTCCTGATCGTCCGATTTTTCTTGTTCTGACATTTTTAATGCGCCTCTAACCAGTTATCGCCAAATCCGACTTCAACTTTCAAGGGTACGCCGAGATCCATAGCATGCTCCATCTCGGTCTGGATCAGCAGCATGACAGGTTCGACCTCACTGCGGGGACATTCGAAAACCAATTCATCGTGGACCTGAAGAAGCATTTTAGCATGGTATGTTGATTCATCCAGCTTCTTTTGGACTTGGATCATCGCCTTCTTGATGAGATCGGCTGCACTTCCCTGGACAGGGGAGTTGACGGCAATGTTCTGCGCGTTGGCCAGTCCTGCGCCGTCGGAGCTATTGTTGATCTCTTTCAAAGGCCGCCGCCGCCCGACTATGGTCTTTGTGTATTCATGTTCGCGAGCAAAGGCGATCGATCCTTCAATATAACTCCGAATGCGCGGATAGTTGGTAAAATATCGATCAATAAATTCTTTGGCTTCCTTCATCGTGACGCCGGTTTGCCGAGCCAGTCTCTGGGGACCCATGCCATAGATTATACCAAAATTGATAGCCTTGGCTTGGGAGCGCTGATCGGGAGTGACCTGATCGGCCTTTATGCTCAAAATTTTGGCTGCCGTTGCTGTATGGATATCAAGTCCCTGGCTGAAAGCGTCTTGTAAATTTTCGTCCCCAGCAAGAGCCGCAAGGATTCGCAGTTCGATCTGAGAATAGTCTGCAGATACGATAACATTTTCTGGCCTGGAGGCACGGAATGCTTTGCGAATCTCTCGTCCCTGTTCGGATCGAATCGGAATATTCTGCATATTCGGGTCAGAGGAGGAAAGTCGACCCGTTGCAGTGCCAGTTTGATGAAAATGTGTATGCAGACGACCGGTTTTGGGATGGATCAACTGAGGCAGGCTATCCACATAGGTATTCTTCAGCTTGGTTACCGTGCGGTAACTGAGAAGTGCTCTTGGCAGAGCATGGGCATCCATTTGCTCCAAAACCGAGACATCGGTGGAGTAACCTGTTTTGGTTTTTTTGATGCGCTTGAGTCCAAGTTCTTCATGAATTTTTAATTTTTCGAACAAAATAGTCTGCAGCTGCTTGGGTGAATTGATATTGAAGGTCTCGCCGGCCAGTTCATAGATCAGCTTTTCCAACCCCGCGGCTTGTTCGGCTAGCTTATTAGAAATCTCTCCTAGTATTTCGTTGTCGACGAAGATGCCTGTTTGTTCGATCCGGGCGAGTATGGGTACCAAAGGCATTTCTATGGTCTCAAAGACAGAAACGAGCTCCATCGACTCGAGCTTAGGCTGCAGGTGCTTATACAATCTGAGAGTATAATCTGCATCTTCGCAGGCATATTCGCACAATTTGTCGAGCTGCGCATTGAGCATGGATCCTTGGCCATCCAGGAGTTCTGCCGTTGGAATCTTTCGGTAAGAAAGATAACGCAGACAGCATTCATCGAGGCTGTGACTCCGGGCCGTTGCATCGATCAAGTAAGACGCCATCATGGTATCGGCGAGGGGGCCGGCAACACTGACTCCGATATTGCTCAGCATCTGGAGATCAAACTTTTGATTGTGTCCGACCTTGAGCACGCCCTGACGACCCAAGACCTGAGCAAGGACACTTTTGACCTCGGCCTCTGGCTGCAGCCTTTGACTCTCATGCAAAGGAATATAAAAAGCTTCGCCGGAATCGATGGCAAAGCTTGCCCCTATCGGCGTGTCGTCCATGCGGTCCAAGCCTGTTGTTTCGGTGTCGAAGGAGAACTCGCTTGCCGTTTGCATGATCTCAAGAAAATTCTTCAATTCGGCATCGGTCCGAACCAATTGGTAGTGATGGGAAGCTTTCGCAGCCGCCTGAGCATCGCTGAGCTGAGCCGAGCTGGGCAGCTCTTGCAAGCGCTTGCGAACTTTGTCGGCAAAAGTCTTGAATTCCCACTGTTCCAGTAGATTAAGAAGTTCGGGATTGGCCATGGCCGTATCCATATTGCAACGGAGATCATTGAGCGACCAGTGCAAGGGGTGTTCGCAATGAATCGTTACCAATTGCTTGGATAGATAAGCCAGCTCCTTATTGTTTTCAAGGCCAATACGCTGGCGATTGTTTTTGATCTTATCCAGATTTTGATAGATATTATCCAATGAATGGAATTCTTGGATGAGCTTGGCAGCGCCTTTATCACCGATGCCTGGAACGCCTGGAACATTGTCGGAATCGTCGCCAATAAGAGCCAAGATGTCGATCACTTGCTCGGGCTTGCAACCGAATTTTTCAACAACACCAGCGGCTTCGATAAGGGCACGCTCGCCGCCTTTTTTCGGTTGATAGAGAGTGACGTGCGGTCCTATCAATTGCATGAAATCTTTATCGCCCGAAACGATGTAGCAGTGCACCTGCGGTGAAGCCCACTGCTTGACCAAGGAACCGATGAGGTCATCGGCTTCCAGACCAGGTTCTTTAAGGACAGGCGCTCCCATGGCCGAGAAAAGTTGGAAGAGGGGAGCGATTTGTGCAGCTAAGTCTTCTGGCATTTCTGTGCGATTGGCTTTGTAAGCTTCGTAGAGTTTGTGACGAAACGTCGGCTCTTTGCTATCGGTAGCGAAGACCAAATAATCGGGTCGCTCCTTCTCGATGAGTCCCCAGAGGAAAAGCAAGGATCCATAGATGGCATTGACAGGTTGGCCGCTTTTGGTGGAAAGCGATCGAATCGCATAGAATGTTCGAAAGGCCATAGCCATCGTGTCTATGATAAATAGGCGCTGTTTGCTCATGTTTCGAATCGTCCTTCCCAGCCTGACTGCCAAAGCTCGGCATCAGGAGCATGAATATCTTGCAAGCTGCAAGGAAAAGGTTTATCCGATTTTCGAGCCGCCGGGTAGACGCCTTTTCAGCATCCAGGAGGATTAGGATGAGCACAAAGTATTGGCTGATGAAAACCGAGCCGGAAACTTTCAGCTGGCAGGATCTTCTGTCGAGGCCCTATCGTCGTGAACCCTGGGAGGGAGTGCGTAACTACCAGGCGAGAAATTTTATGCGAGACGAGTTTGCCGAAGGACAGCAGGTTTTCATTTACCACAGCAGTACCGCTGAACCGGCGATCGTTGGGATCGCTCGCATTGCCAGGGCTGCTTATCCCGATCCTGCGGCCCTTGATCCAAGTTCAGCATATTTCGATCCGAAATCGGAGGCGGCGGGACAATCGCGTTGGGTGATGGTGGATGTGGAAGCTGTTGCAGGTTTTGCCGCCCCTATTACTCTCAAAAGACTGCGGGAGCATCCCGACCTCGCGTCCATGGCTCTTCTGCAAAGAGGCCAAAGATTGTCCATTCAACCGATTTTGCCCGAAGAATGGGGTCTTATCTGTCAGATGGAACGTTTGATTGCACTGGATTAATAGGAAAGGGCCTTCTGCATGCAGCGTCTTGTCACATGGATATTTGCTGGTTTTTTGCTCTTGTTGACGACTCTCGGTTGCCGCCACACGGCACCTGATTCCATCGTTAAAACTGACGAGAGTCAGAGCCTTCCGCTCGATGCCAAGGTCTTGGAAGGGACTTCGGTGAACTGGTCAGCATCCCGTGATTATGCGGCGATGAATATTGCTTTCGAGCCGATTTTGGCCCTGAAAAAGGCCATAGAAATGCGTGATTCCATAACGCTTCAAAGTCGAGGCGAAGCTCATATCACAGTTCTAGCACCGCAAGAGATGGCTCAATTGCGTACAAAGTTGAGTTTGGAGCAGATCAACCGAGTCATTGAGAAAGCAGATATTCAGAAAACACAATTTGAAGTCGTCTGTGTGGGGCGAGGCAGTGTCAATCTGCTAACTCGAAAACTTTCGACCTACTTTTTGGTGGTCCGCGCTGAGGGTCTGGTCACTCTAAGGGAGCAACTGAGTCGCTTGTTTGTGAAAGCTGGCGGAGTTCAGGAGAGTTTTCAAGCACAGCTCTTTTATCCGCACATCACGATTGGATTTACTGATCGTGATCTGCATCAGCAGGACGGAATCATCAAAGACAGCAAAAGCTGTATCTATCCTATTGAACTGCAGAGATAGCGATCAGCGATTGGCTTTGTTCAGTTGCAGCCTTACGCCAAACATAAGGTTGACGCTTTGATAGCGGGCGGATTGTTTGAGTTCCTGGCCAGCGTCTCGGCTGGATCCACTCACGAGGGTCAATCGGTTACCGGGTGCAACGTTTTCTTGATCCAAGCGCCCGCTCGTCGCGTCCCAGGTTTGTTCCGCAGCATCGAATTGAATGCCTGCCGCCAAAGCCAAGCGACTGTTGATCTGCCGTACAAGTGTAAGCTCATGCCGAATGTCGCGCTGCGTCATGCCCGAGAAAGCCAGATTCTGGGTGCTGATGGAGCTTGACAGATTCTGCTGCTGACTGCCCTGGCCCAAGCCAAAGGAAAGCGTATAACCGACCGTCCAGCTGTCGGATAGGGTGTAGTTGGTTTGCAGGCCCAGGTTCAGCGTCCGAGCTTGGTATGTATCAAAGCGGGTGACTTCACCTTCTGATTGAAAGACAGTCCAGCGCTGTTCGGAGATTTCCAGCTTGGGACCGACAGTCCAATCCTCTTTGCCCCACAGCACGACGGCACAGCCAAGCCCCAGGCCGCTCATGGAATCAAGTCGCCCTTCCGTGCTGCTGCCACCGCCCATATAAGGTGCAAGATCGCAGGAAACTTCGTTTTTATGCTCAACTTGAGGATCCCATGCGGCCAACGCCATTGCAACTATCCACATCATAAATGGTCCTATCCCTTGAATTTGTAGCGAGACTTGGTTTACTAAAGATTCGGAGATGAGTCCAGATGAAAAGGCATCTTTGACATGCCGCAGATCAAGGATCGTTCTCAGACCTTAGCTCGGCAAGCAAGCCTGGTTCAAGGGATCCAAGCTTGGATTCCAGAGGCACTGTCCCCAAGTTAAGGTCGCCTATGCTAAGATTCGGAGTGGAGGCCTGTCCGTGATGGAAAAGGTCTTCCCAGCAATCCACTCTTTCTCATTTGTGATTGGAGAACCAGCGTTGTTGTGGAAAGTCTATAACATAGAAACCGGAAAGATCATGAAGGCGGGTTTTGAGTCCGAGGAAGACGCCAAGGACTGGTTGGAAGAAAAGTTCGAAGACTTGGCCGACGAATATACCGCCGAGGAAATGGACCAGGACGAGGAAGACGACTGGCACGAAGAAAACGACGAGGATCCTGAAGAGGCCACTCCAGTCGCCGTTGCCGATGAAGCGGTGGCCTTCGTCGACGATGATGAGGATGAGTACCTTGATGAAGACGACGAGGAATCCGATGAGGAATCCCTCGACGAAGTCTTTGAAGATGATGACGACGATGATACTTGAGTAATATCAGGATCATACGTCGCTAGACGCTCGGTGGAGAGTCCTCTTAAAGGATGTCACCGAGGGTTTTTTCTATTCTGCTCAGGGCATCGTCCAATTCCTCAGGCCGAATCGACATCGGTGGTACGAAGTACATCGTATTGCCAAGGGTTCGCATCAAGAGACCGTGACGTCTGGCCACCACAGGCACCTGCTGGGCCAATGGATGAAAGTAATTGGCTGGACCAGAGCCAGGCAGCTCCCAGGCCATGACCGCGCCCATGGATCGAGCTTCGATGAGACCAAGCTTTGAGGCTTGTGTGGAGATCCATTCCCGCATTCGGGTTTCTGTCTGCCGAACGCGATCGAGTATTCTTTCATCCCGATAGACATCCATCGTCGCCAATGCTGCAGCACAAGCTATGGCATTGCCGGTAAATGTATGCCCATGCAGGAGAGCTTTGGATCCGTCCTGATCGAGGAAAGTTTTAAACAGTGTTTCGCTGGTCAGAGTTACAGCCAAAGGAAGTGTGCCACCGGTCAGACCCTTGGCGATGCAGACGACATCCGGTTCGATACCCGCCCTTTGATAGGCAAACATCGATCCCAGGCGACCCATTCCTGTGAAAACTTCATCTAGGATCAAAGGAACGCCCCACTCTTTACAAAGCCGACCTAAATTGCGAAGCCAGGACATGTGCTGGAAATTCATTCCTGAGGCGCCTTGAACCAGAGGTTCGATAATGACCCCTGCCAATTCCCGGCTTTGATCTTTAAAAAATTCTTCCAATTGCTCGAGACCGATCTCGAGTCCTTGCGCTCCGTCGGGGCAAAGACGAGATCGATGCGATGTCACTGGAGCCAGAGTTTTTCCCTGAAAGAGATAGGGCGAGAAAGCCTTGTGAAATCCTTCAGAAGCTCCCACGGACATGGCGCCAAAGGTATCACCATGGTAGGCACCCTTAAAAAAGAGAAAGCTTTGACGGTCTCCGATGCCTTTGTTTCGCCAGCTTTGAGCAGCCATTTTAAGGGCGACTTCGACAGCGCAGCTGCCATTGTCGGAATAGAAGGCTCGGGATAAAAGTCCTTCGGTTGCCTCGGCCAATCTTTGCGCTAGAATGCTGGCAGGCTCATGAGTAGCGCCGGCAAAAATGCAGTGATCGAGTCGCCTGTGTTGACGAATGATGGCAGCGCCGATGCGCGGATGGCCGTGGCCAGTTGAATTGGTCCACCAGGAAGCGCTGGCATCGATCAGTTGTTCGCCACTATCGGTCTGCAGATAGATGCCTTTGGCGCGTGCGATTGGAATCGGCTCGGCAGCCGTCTGATGTTGAGTATAAGGATGCCAACAGTGATCATGATCGGCTTTCGTCCAGAATTTATCGCCCTGTACATTGGGAGCAGCCAGTATAAAATCCAAAAGATCGTCGCAGGCTTCGGGCCAATGCTCATTTTGGTCTTTGCCCTCGAGAAATGGAAAGGCATGAAAGCGATGGTCGGGCCTTTGTCGTCGTAAGCTGTCGAGATTAGCGTTGTGCTTCTGTCCATTGAGAATCGTTCCAAGGACGACAATGCCATGATAGTCAAGGGCTTCGAGGGTCAGCAGGGTGTGATTGATCGTACCCAGGCCACTCGCCGCTACTAGAATAACCGGCAATTGCTCTGCAGCCAGGAAGTCACGCCAGGTTTCATTGTCTTGATTCAAGGGGACCAAGAGACCACCGGCTCCTTCGATGAGCAGGGAAACGCCCGGCATAACATCCATAGCATGAGCAATCGCCCCCACTGTGGGAGCCGGCTTCCCGGCAGCAAGAGCTGCCTGATCGGGAGAGGCAGGCAGGGGATAGGACCAAACCGGGAGTTGAGCAAAGGAAACGCCGGGGCAGAGTCGATCGACGTCTTGACGATCGATATCGATTCCTCCGGTTTGTACGGGTTTCCAATATTGAATGTTAAGACCGCGCCGCTGAGCTGCCGATAGCAGAGCTGCGGAGATAAATGTCTTGCCAATATCAGTGCTGGTGCCACTGATGAAGATCGCCGGAAAATGCATAGTAAAGCTCCTTGAACACCCTGATGAGAAGCTCCTCATCCGCATCATCAAGCCCTGCATGCAGAGACAAGCGCAGACGACAGCTTTCTTCAGGGACAGTCGGTGGACGAATCGCTCGCACAGAGAGGCCGCGTTCAGCACAGAATTGCTCGGCAGAGACAGCTATGGCATCACGACCTAAAATAACAGGAATTATATGGGAATGTGCGGTTCCGCAGTTGAATCCAATGTTCTGCAGGGCCTGCCCAATACGCTCGCAGCGACTTAAAAAGACGCGTCGCTCTTGGTTCAGTTGTCTGATCGTGGCAAGACTTTCCAGAAGTGCCGCCGCAACCCATGGGGAAGGACCTGTGGTATAGATGAAACTTCGAGCGGTGTTGATCAAATATTCGCGCAACCACAGCGGTCCAGAGATGAAGGCGCCGCTCGCCGCCATGGCTTTCCCACAAGGGTTAACTGATATGTAAAGTTTGGGATCGATTCCTTGCGCAGCCATCCATCCTCGGCCTTCTGGGCCATAGACCCCCAGAGCATGGGCTTCGTCGACGACGAGGAGAGCGCCTTGATCCTGGCAGAGCTGCACCAATTCACGGGCGGGACAAAAGTCGCCATCCATGCTGTAGAGGGTTTCAACTACGACTATCTTCACCGGAGCGGTGCATGCGCTCAGTTTTTCTTGGAGTGACACCAGATCATTGTGTGGAAATATTTGCTTTTGCTGTGGATCCAGACGAGCCAGCCGCATGCCATCAATCAGACTTGCATGATTCAGTTCGTCCGAAAAGAACACCGTTGGGCCCAAGTTGAGCGCGCACATAAGAGCTTCATTGGCGGCATATCCTGAGGGAAAATAGAGAGCACTCTCGGCGCCTTTCCAGACTGCAAATTCCTTTTCCAATTCCCCGAAGATCGCGTACTCACCGCCGAGCAGTCGACTGGCTCCTGATCCTACAGGCCAAGCTTTCGCTGCATTGTGGGCGCGAGATTGAAAAGCGGAATTCTCGCGGAGGCCCATATAATCATTGTGAGTGAGATCGATTTCATGGAAATGAGACAGGGGTCGCAAGGAGCGCCGCCGTTTCAAGGAATCCATATTGTGAAAATATTGCTGGACATGGCGGGCGAGAGTTTTGAAACTTTTTGATTGATCCATAAAAACTCTCCCCGCTGATGGCTCCAGCTTAGTGGGCGGTATGACTGGTTTCGATGGGGCTCTGGGCGTAGGCGCTCGAACTTAGATCCATCTCGTTTGCCTCAGTTCTCAATTCAACCGGCTTAAGACCCAATCGACGGAACAGTTCTCGATCCTTGTCTTCGCCTGGATTGGGCGTCGTCAGCAGCTTATCACCGGTAAAGATCGAGCTGGCACCGGCCATGAAACACATAGCTTGGGCCTCGTCACTCATCTGGGTTCGTCCGGCTGAGAGCCGAATGCGACTGGTCGGCATGACAATGCAAGCCGTAGCGATGGTTCGCAGCAGATCGAAGACATCCAAGTCCTGTTCGTGGGCGAGAGGCGTTCCCTCAACTTTAACCAGGAGGTTGACAGGCACGGATTCTGGATGGGGTGCGAGGTGATTGAGCTGCTCCAGCAAACCGATGCGATCGAGTTTGCTTTCGCCCATACCAACAATACCGCCACAGCAAACTGTCATGCCTGCCTTGCGCACATTTTTCAGGGTATTCAGACGATCGTCATAGACCCGGGTGCTGATCACGTCGCCATAGTATTCCGGCGAAGTATCAAGGTTGTGATTGTAAGCGTGAACGCCAGCATCAGCCAATTCAACGGCCTGCTCTTCGTCCAGCATGCCCAAAGTCGTGCAGACTTCCATGCCTAATTTGCGCACTTCACGCACGGCTTCCAAAACTTGATCAAACTGCTTACTCTTTTTGGGAGGATTTCGCCAAGCGGCCCCCATACAAAATCGGCTCGATCCATTGTCTTTGGCTTGTCTTGCTGCGGCTACAATTTCGTCGACAGCCAACAGGGCATGAGATTCCACGCCGGTCGAATGATGGGCGCTCTGTGGACAGTAGCCGCAGTTTTCTTTGCAGCCACCGGTTTTGATCGACAGCAATGTACTCATTTGAATTTCATCTGGAGCGTAGTAACGTCGATGGACGCTTTGCGCTAGGTACACCAAGGTCGTTACGGGCAAATCATAAATAGCCAGGATTTCCTCGCGAGTGAAGTCGTAGCGCGGTTTTCCCAAGGCCAATTGTTCCAGGTTCAGCATCTCGAAACCCCCTCTTTTGATCCTCCATAGGGCATCATACTTAGTACAATCCATGGGCGTTTGCGAGAGATATTGGCGAAATCGGTGCAACGTGATAGCAATCTTAGCTCCTAAGTGATGACAGGTACGAAACGGCGATTGTACACTAGAAGAAATGTCAAAATTACCATTCGGGAGTCTTGCGGCCCATGTTGAACTTCGCACTGCAACGGATCCTCAAAATCGCGACGGCATTGAGTTTGATGGTATTTCTGGGCCTTGGCTCAAGAGCGTCCCTTATGGCGCAGGACATGCCAGCAAAAGATTCGAGTAAAACCCCGGCGGCACAGGCCAACGCTGAAACGGAAACTGAGGTAGCTGACTTTGGCTCGCATTCGATTCTTACTCAGGCTTGGCGCAGTGGCTTTGTGGTCTTCACTGTGCTTCTGATCCTGATTTGCTTTTCGGTCTTAAGCTGGGCCATTTTCATTTGGAAGTTGGTGGTGCTCCGGCGGCATACCGCAAGCAGCGAAGCGTTCATCAAGAATTTTTGGGAGAGTCGCTCCCTCAACGATCTCAATAGTCGCTTGGGCGAATATCCCTACAGTCCGGCCAAGGAAGTCTTCCGCACCGGCTATGCAGAACTGGTGCGTGGTAGCCAGCTCAAGGAACATGCGACCCAGCAGCAGCTAGCGATCAATGCGGCGATCGACAATCTCAATCGCTCACTAGGCAAGGCCAAGCGCGCTGAGCGTAAAAAGCTGGAATCCTATCTCTCACTGCTCGCCATCATTGCTTCTTCGAGTCCCTTTATCGGCTTGTTTGGAACAGTTTGGGGCATCATGGGTTCATTCGAAGGTATAGCGCGATCAGGTTCTGCCAGTCTCGCCGCTGTCGCTCCGGGTATCTCTGAGGCTCTGATCGCAACTGCTTTTGGTCTTTTAGCGGCGATTCCAGCCGTGATTGGCTTCAATGCAGCCAACAATAAAATTCGCAATCTTGTCGGTTCATTGGATGGATTTTGCGCGGATTTCCTCAATATTGTGGGCCGCTACCTAGTGAGTGATAAAAAAGGCACAGCCAGCACCCAGTCTCCCCTTTGAGGTGTTCTCATGGAATTTAAATCATCCCAGTCGGATAATGAGGAAGATAGCGGTCAGATGGCCGACATCAATATCGTTCCTCTCGTTGATGTGATGCTCGTCCTTCTGATTATTTTCATGGTGACAGCTCCTCTCTCGATCGGAGGGATCAACGTGGATTTACCCAGCAGCAAAGCGCGTAGCCGTGATATGGCCGAGGACCGTGTGGTTTTATCAATCAATGCCAAGGGCGAATATTTCATCGAAAAGATGGAAGTTCCAGCGACTGTTCTGGATCAGCGCTTGAAAGATCTTTATCAACAGCGTGAAAAGAAAGAACTGTATATTCGGGCCGATAAAACTGTTGTGTATGGTCGAGTGGTGGATGCCATGAGCGCCGCAAAACTTGCCGGCGTGACTCGTATCAGCATGCTGACCCAAGCTCCTCAGAAACCCCTATAACGGAAGAGGGAAGCCCCTTGGCATCGACCGTGCAGTCTGACACTGAAGCTCTCAGCAGCGACAACAAATCGCTGTATCTGTTTATTAGCATTTCCGTCGGGGCCCACCTTTTGGGCTTTGTTCTGAGTTTTCTCAATCTGTTGAATTTGCCAAAACCGGTCATGGATGAGTGGAGCATCGATACCGAACTGATGAACGAAATGGATATTGGTTCGGCTCCCAAAACTGTGATTCCCAGTGCCCAGAAGGCTGAGGAAGTCAGCGTTCCGACCAATCAGTTGCCCCAGTTGACCAAGACTTATACGATCAAGGAAAAGATCAAGGAAGAGGAAGGCGCTGCCGAGCTGAAAAAAGATGAAAAGATCGAAGAAGGCAAGAACATCACCAAGGATGCCGAACAAGACGGCCAAGCGATTGTGAAGCCAGACGCCGCAGTGAAGCTCAAAAAATCAGAAGCTTTGGAGCGCTTAGTTCGCGAAAAGCTTAAAGACCGGCAAAAAGAAGAGTCCAAAGAACTGAAAGCTCAGGATAACTCCGAGTTGGCTCAAATTCGTGATGTATTGAAGAATGCTGGTGTGACCTCAAGTTCTGGGGGGATCGTAAGCATAGCCGAAGCGAACAGATATAGGGCTTATTTAACGGGTTTGTTGAAGAGAAATTACGCAATGCCTTCGACTTATCAGGTGACCAAAGCAGATATGAAAGCAGTGGTCAATGTCGTGATCAACGTTCGCGGCGAGTTGATGAAGGTGGAAATTAGGACTAGTTCTGGTGATAGCGTTTTCGATGACTATTGTATGCAGACAGTTCAAAAATCTTCGCCCTTCAATCCTCCACCGAAGGATATGGCCGGTGAAGATCTACTTTTGCAGTGCAGTCGCTGAAATAGAGGAGTATTTGTCCATGAAGCGTCTTTCTTTGTTTCTCTTCGGGCTTTTGGTCTTTTTGCCTTCAGTCATGGCAGCCGAAGGCCCGGGTCAAACCATGATCAATATTGATAACCCAGCCTTCCGCAAGTTGGTGGTGGCAATCCCCAAAATTCAGGGTTCAGGAACGATTCAGAGTCCACAGGGAAAAAAACTGCTTGAAGAAGGTTCGCAGGAACTCATTCGACTTCTGCAGTTTTCTGGCTTTTTTTCGGCTATGGCTGAAGGTGTTTATGTTGGAGCTTGGGATCAGTATGTCAAAGTTCATAAGGCCAATGAATCCGCGAATTGGATCGTGGATAACAAGGGTCTTACGGGTGAAGAGCTCGTCCAGTGGCGGGCCCTGGGTGTGGAATCTTTGACGATGGGCGCCCTCACCGAAGATCCCCAAAAAGGTCTAACGCTATCGTTCAAGACCTTCGACGTCAATCGCAGCAAAGAAATTCTTGCCAAACAATTCACTCATATCACCGATTACAAAGCCTCGCTACGCCAGTATGCGGATTTTCTCTTGCAAGCTTATACGGGGAAATCTGGAATTTTTAATTCCAAGATCGTTTTCGTTGGTCGACGCAGCAAAGCCTCTAACAAACAAATTTTTATCGCCGATTTTGATGGCTCAAATATCTCGCAAATCACTGATGGTGAGTATCCCCATCTTTCGCCGGCATGGAGCGCAGACGGCCGCTATGTGGCTTTCACGTCCTACGAAGGCAAATCTCCCGATATCTATCTATTCGATACCTTGACACGCACGAAACGCAAGGTCACCAGCACGCCTGGTCTGGATAGTGGAGCTAATTTTTCGCCCAACGGCAAGCTCATAGCCCATACCAGTTCTCGTGGTGATGACACGGATATTTTCTCGATCACGACTGCTGGCACAGATCGCAAGCTTCTCTTGGAGGGTTCGGGTTTGGATGTGGATCCAAAATTCTCCCCTGATGGAAAATGGTTGGCTTGGGTATCGGGACGCTTTGGCAATCCGCATATTTTTGTCGCTTCCGTGGTATGGAATGGGGAAAGCCCAAAACTTACTGGTGACAAACGGTTGACCTATTCCGGGTGGTACAATGCTACTCCAAGCTGGACGCCTGAATCGGACAAAATTGCCTTTGGTGGTTATGATCGTGAGATTGATCGTTGGGACATCTTTATGATGAATCCGGATGGGACTCAATTGGAACGTTTGACCTTGAAAAGTGGTGACAGTGAAAGTCCCAGCTTCGCACCGAATGGGCAGCTCATTGTTTTTCAGTCGAATCGAATTGGTGATTCCAACGCCAAGGGTTTATCGACTCTTTGGATTATGAACCGCGATGGCAGCAACCAACACAAATTGGAAGTTTCGGGTCTCTACGATTGCCAAACCCCAAGCTGGTCGAGCAATAGAAAAGCAGATTGATTTCCCCGCTCCTGAGGAGGTTCGGGGAATCCTGAGGATATCCCCGATCTCTCTCCCAGATTTACACTTCACTTTCGCTTTGAGCCCCTTGAATCCATTCCTTCATAGCTGGCAGACCGTGAATTGTTTCCACGTAGTCTTTGATCGCTCCGGTCAAAGGTATGGAATACGTCGTTAGGCGAGTGACAACCGGAGCATACATCGCATCGGCAATACTAAATTTCCCAAATAAGAACGGTCCATCAGAACGTCCCAAGCACTCATTCCAAATGTCAAAAACCCGCTTCAAATCGTTTTGCGTGTCATCAGTCAATGCTGGAAACGGCAGGTGCTTCTTGACGTTCATGGACAGTTGCTGACGCATAGCAGCAAATCCAGAATGCATTTCAGCGCTGACACTGCGAGCTAGGGCGCGATCTTGGGCCTTGGTCGGCCAAAGCTCCCGGTCGGGAAAAAGTTCGGCGACGTATTCCGCAATAGCCAGAGAATCCCAGACCCGCGTCTCGCCGTGAAGCAGCACAGGCACCCGACCGGACGGAGAATACTGGCGAATACGTTCGCGGGTCGCAACCTGGTTCAAAGTGATGACTATTTCATTGAAGGGAATATTTGCTTGCTTGAGAACCAGCCAGGGGCGCAGCGACCAGGATGAGAAGGTTTTGGAGCCTACAACCAACGTGATATCCATGCACATATCTCCTAAAAGTTGACTGGATTTAATAGGCGACATCGAGGTTTGTCTAGTTCAAAGCAGATGGAATCGGTCTGAGCTTGTTCTGATCCGAAGCCAGCCTGCCTTGTAAAGCCTGCTGCGCCTGTGTTTATGGAATCTTTATGAAGGCCGAGCCAGAAGGCTCGCTGCTTTCGCAGACTTGGCCTGTATTGCTCACCCTGTCAACGCGTCGAATATCCGAAGACCAAAAAATTGCATTTGGATTATGCAAAAGTATCGGATACATGCAGCTGAACTGCATCCTGGTTTCGCTAGGTTTTCCCGGCCCGGTGGCCATGTATTTTTGTTCATGGCGACCTGATATAAGCATTTTCACTATGATATTTATTGACCTTGTCATCGAAAAATTATATCCCCGCCATGGTCATTTTGACAAAACAGGACAGGAAACGCCCCCCATTCGGGTTTTCCAAGAAACTCTGGGCGATACCAAGTCTTCAACTGGGGAACAGGTCATGAGATCAATTCGAATTTTGGCGCCGTCTTGCCTTCTGCTGCTCGCAAGCCACTCCGCTGCGGAGACCAAAGGCGGAGCCGTGCAGATTCCAACAGCTCCCGTCCAGTCCAGTTACCTCGAATACTTGCGCTATGAGCAGTTCGTCCACAGTGCTTCCCAAAACACTCAGCTGGGCCAGGAGACTCTCTTTGATTCCTTGGTCGGCTACCGTTTTACCGAAGATACTTCATTCAAACTTAGATTGAATATCGATCCGAATTTGGGATCGGTTGACAATAAAACCTCCAGAATCAACATCCGACTTTTGCATCACTACGAACAATTCGATTTGCAAGCCGATCTGGCTGTCAACGGTGATGACAATTCGCGCGGAGCGACTACCTTTGGTCTGGATTCGACGTCCAAATATTCTTGGATCGCCTTTAATGCGAGTTCGCAGATTAAATTGGTGTTCTATCCCTATAACATGGGGACTGAAATCGGCAGCGAATTCCGTACTTGGGATGTCGGACGCTTGTACTACATTTCTGGAACTCCAGCCTATATCTCCAATCTCCCGATCGAGTCGGAAAATATCCGTTCCAAGACTATTCCTGGTTTCGAATTGCAGTGGAAACCAAGCGAAGAGTTGCAAGCCTATGTCGGCGTTGGTTCGGCGAGCTTTCTGTATCCTGCGACTCCAGGTTTCACGATCGAAGAGAACGCGGCCTCGGATCGTTGGAAAGTTAAAGAAGATCGAGGCTACAAAGCTGGCGTTAAATTCAAGAATGAAACAAGTATGGCCCTTGCAGAATATGCCACTCACCTCAACGGTGCTGAAGGCGGATCGATACTCGACGCGGCGTGGTCTTTGCAACTGCAACACAAAGTCGGTCCGATCGTGGCTGATTTCGAAAGAACATGGACCAAAGCTGGCACCAATCCTTATCGCCTGAAAGGTGATATGAGCTGGTTCCAGGACACAACGCCCTTCCGTCCCGTTTACTCGGATTACTACGGTAGCCGCCAAGACTGGCTTGGTAAAGTCGATGCCGCAACTATGATCAAAGCTGGTTATACATTGGGTCAGTTGACTCCTTTCGTTGCCTTTAAGGACTTCGGTCAGTTCTTTATCGACCGCAATCCTGAGTCAGCTCAGCGCCTGCGGACTGCTGATGAATCGGTATCCCATGGTGGCCTTAAAGTCGTAACTCTCGGTGCTGACTACGTTGCTGGCAAGTTCAATTTCCGCCCAGAAGTGAATTTCATGCAGGCTAAAAACAGCGTTTTTGGTAACCGGACCGATGTTCGCGAAGACCGTATTTTGAGTGAACTGAATAGCAAAGATACCGTGGTAAAACTGACGACTACCTATAGCTACTAAAGCTCGCGCAGTGTCGCAACAAGGGGGCTTTTATGAAATCGATTCGAGTTTTGAGTTTGTCTCTTGCTCTTGCCTTTTCTTCAATTATGGGTAGCTGTTCCAGCGAGTCGGGAAATAAGCCCAAGACTGCGGAACATTTGGATGAATTGGACAGCTTGGTCCAGATTCTCCGCCGTGCTGAGAAAGATATTTCCCAGGGCTTTCTTTTGAAAAACGCCTCGCCGCGTTCTAAAGAAAGTGTAACGGATGCCCTATACGAACTTAAGATTGCCTCGTACCGATTGGTCAATGACCTTCGGGACGAAGGTGGTCTTATTCAATTGTTTCTGGCTTTCCAAGCTTACGATAAAATTGCTCTGCTTAAAGATGACGAAACCTTTCTTGGTGATTTGAAGCAGGCCGCTCTTTTAACATTGGATGCTGTATCTGCTTACCAAGGGAAGTCCTTGGATGGGATCGAACGTCCTTTGTATGAGAAGCTCTTTCAATCGAGCTTGGAACCGTTCAAGGTCGTCACGACTGTCGGCAACTCGTTAAGTGGTTGGATTCAATCATCGACTCGTGATGTCCAGTATGCAAAAGTTGGCGATATAAGTAAGGGAACTGGAGGAGCCATGGAAACTTGGCTCTTGAGTCCAAGGTTTGATCTGTCGGCAACAAGAAATCCTGCTTTGGTGATCGAACAAGCCATCAATGTTAGCCGCAACGCCTCCCCATCTGAGAAATTTGCTGATGTCGTGAGCGTTTTGGTGAGCACTGATCTTGTTACGTCTGATCCGAATGCTATGACTTGGAAGGCCTTGAAGATCAAGACCCTCCCCAAGGGAACGGACTTTAATTTCTTGAGCACCGAGAAGATTGACCTCAAGGAATACGAGGGCAAGCGTATTAACGTGGCTTTAAAATTTTCTGCCAAGGCGAATTCCTTGGTTGTTTGGGAAGTTTCAAAGTTTGTTGTCTGGGGGACTGGAAAGCTGAGTGCAGAGGAGTTGAGTCTAACCGCTCCAACCGGCAGCATAACCCCAACCCCAACCCCAACCCCAACCCCAACCCCAACCGTATGTCCAGCTCCTGTGTCTTTGGAAGGCACTGTTCTCGACTTTGGCTTTGGTGAAGC
>JBGSTF010000350.1:0-6286 GCA_041736645.1 Oligoflexus sp.
TCGTCAATACAGACAAAGCGGAAGGATCGGCCATAGCTACTCTCTTCGTTCACTCCATATTGATAAGCCAAGGCTGAAGCGAGCACCGTGTAGGCCAGTTTTTCCTTTTGACCGCCGGATTTCGCGCTTCCCGATTCGTAGTATTCTTTCGATTTTCCGCTATCGCGATACATTTCATGCGCTGCAAACTCAAACCAAAAGCGAACGTCGGTGACTCGATTGGTCCAGCGTCGATCGGCTTCAAGGCTTCCTTCCCTGCCTTTGAAACGCTCAATAAGCGCCTTGACTCGCAGGAAACTCTGCTCATTGTAGAGAGTGCCACTCAGACTGCCTTCCAAACAGGCTCTGAGGTCATTGCGGAACTGTCGGATATCGACATCGATATTTTCTCGAGCCTGCAACTCAATAAAAGTGCCATCGTTGTAATCGATCGTTTTCAGTGAGTTATTGATCTGTCTGAGGCGGTCTTTAATTTCTCGTTGGGATCGGTCGAGTCTGTTTTGAAAGTGAGCTACAGACTGAATCGTCTTTTCGTTCAGCTCCTGTTTGAAACGCTCTTCAAAAGCTGGCAAACCATCGTCTTGAAGTTCTTTCAGAAGTTTTTGAAAATCATTCAGAGCATCCATGCTGGCGTCGATTTCGGTTGTCTCGACCGGGAAGCTGCGACGATAGTCTTGCATGCCTTTGACTGTCGAGTCGCGTAAGTTTGAAAGGCGTTTGGCCAGCAGGTCCAGTTCCGCTTGGATTTTTTCGCGCATGGTTCGCTCGCGAGCCTTAACATTTTGCAAATGAGGTGGCTCGTTGAACAAGTCACTGTAGAGAGCTTGTAGAGACGGCATGAGCTCGGCCAAACGCAAGCCATCCTGTTGCTTCAGAATAGCCATAGACTCGACCTGATTTTCAGCGCACTGGCGAAGATCAGCGTTCAACTCAGCTCGTTTGTCCTGTAATTCCAGCAATTTTCGGCGTAATTCACGGCCCTGCTCCTGTAGAATCTTTAGCTCGGCCTGCAGTTCCCGCAATTTGTGGGAAGCCTGCTCAATGAGATCCATCTCATTGTGAATCTCTTTCAAGGTTTTTAGAAGACTGTCCTGATCAATCGCCGTATAGGATTTGGTTTCAAGCAGTAGAACCAATTTTGTGGTGAGCTCCCGACATAGAGCTCGCTTGGCATCCAACTGGACCAAAGCTTCAGCAATTCTGTGGGCTTCGGCTTGGCTCACTAAAAGGTTACTGCGAAGGGCCTTCAGTTTAGCCTGGCTGTCCCAACCGAGCACAAATCGCGAACGATCGGTAATGCTGTGACGATCGTCCTTTTCGTGTCGCTCTCCGCCACTCTTGATCTGTCCCTGTTTGGTGATGGCGAAAGAACTTCGTCGAAATTCCTCCAAAGTTTCACAGCATTGGTAGTCAAAGCGTTCTGTTATTTGAGCGATGAGCCAGTCGTAGGCATGACTATCTGCCTTGAGGACCAATTTTCGAACCAGACTCTCATCATGAATTTGACCCAAGTCGATGGTTCGACGAGGGCGACCTAACTTGTAGTAGACAATCCGTCCCTTGAGATGAGTGCGATCCACCCATTCGCTGACCCGGTGATAATCACTTTCACTCACCAGAAGACTCAAGGCGAAATTATGGAGAACCCTTTCTATGGCCCCTTCCCAGGCTTGTTCTTCAGCAATGACCTGGATAAGCTCCCCTGCAAAGGGCAGTGTGCTTGGATCGATGTCCAAGGTTTCGCAGAGTGACCGACGCATTTCCAAAAGATGGCGGGGAATATTGCTGGGTCGCCCTTCCAGGGACTCGATTTCATCCTTGGTGGTTTTAATGTCCGCCTGAATATTTTTCCATTGCAGGTTAATCTCGAAGCGATTTTGATCAAATTCACGTTCTTCGATAGTCAACTGCTGATGGCGCAAATCTAAAGCGCCTTGCAATTCGGAAAACTGATCCAAATCCTTGGGCATGGAGAAGCCAAGTCCCTCCAGGCGTTGCGAGTAGATCTCTCGAAAACTCTGAACTCGCGTAAGATCGGATTGCAGGCGTTTGTCATCGCGCTCCAATTCTTGCAAGCGAGCGCCACCATTTTCGTTGATGGCCTGGTAGAGTCCCATCTCTTTACTTCGAAACAGTTCACCCTCGGCTTCCGACTTTTCGATGCGAGCTGCGGTCTTATTCAGTTCCTCTTCAAGCTTGCTTTGTTTTTCCTGTTCGAGACGAAGACTGTGTTCGGCTCGCCATGTCTCCAGCAAATCTCTTTGCTGTCGCAAGTTGACCGACTCCTGCTCTTTATTCCGAAATTCCAAACCAGAGTGCACGAGTGGGCTGAGCATTTCAATTTGGAGCCGAGCTTTGACCACGGATTTATGAGCGCGATCGAGATCCTCAAAACCCTGACAAAGTTTCTCAACTCTATCCCGCGAATCATCGATGTCGAGCATGTGCTCTCGAACAAAATGAGTCAGGTCCGATACCGATTTCATAGAAAGTGTTTGATAAAATAGGTCGAGAGCCCGATCGTTAGCAATGCCCATCAAACGGCGAAATTGGGCCGCATATTCCTTGAGTCCATCTCCCACTTTGGCTCCGAGTTTGCGGAGCCGAAGTCTGAGCTCAGCAATATCATTGAAGCCCTGAAAATGGCCGGCGATGGTAAGTTCGGCTTCCGACACGACAAAAAGGCGATCGGGCTGTCCACCTTTCTCTCTGAAGAAGAAGACTTGAGCGACGCATACTGATTGGTCCGTCGTCTGATTATAGAAATAGGCCAAGAGGACAGAATAGTTGCGGTGGTCACGAAGAGGAACGGCACGAGCTTTCTGACTTTCCGCGTCGACCTCATTCTTGTATTCCCCCAATACATACGATCGAAGTGACCGCTCCTGAGCCTCGGCCCCTGCCGCCTTATTGAAAACGATCAAGTTCGACGGACGTGGAACCAGTAGAATAGTCAGAGCATCCACCAAAGTGGATTTTCCAGACCCAATATCACCGGTTAGCAGTGCATTGTGATTGTGCGGTTCGATTTTCCAAACCTGCTGATCGAAAGTTCCCCAATTGAACAGCTCAAATCGATTAAGACGAAATCCTTCGGGTCTATCAAACATGACTCTCATCTCCTGTCTCGAGCGAGGCATGGGCTTTGTACTGATCCAGACGCTCTTGAATATCCCCTAGCCATTCTGCATTGATGAGAGCTTTCGTGATTCGAAGGATCTCTATTTTATCCTTATCGCCTTTGAGTTCGCGAATGAGTCCTAGTTCCATTGCCTGGGCAATGTAGCGATCGATGCGATCCGCAAATTTGGATTCATTGCGCAACGATGGCAAATAGAGACCTAGCTCACTATGAATTTGATCGCGATTGATAATGGATCGCAAGTCACCACTTTTGATGTCATGTTCGGACAGCCACTGTCGTAAGAGTATGCAGAGGACACTGAGTGCGAATCCAAGCGGGCGACGCTGAATCAAGCGCGGCAAAGGATCATCGCTGCTTTCCGCCTCGATTTGCCTTAGGAAAGCATAGCCTTCGGCTTCATCCAAAAAGAGCGCCAGATTGATCACCGACAGGTAGCTTCGAACATGGTGCTGTGATGCCAGCAGCGAGGACCAAAGTTTTGGCTTCTCATTGGCATAGAGAGGACCTTTTAAGAGGTGAACGGTCAGGGCAGAAAGTGCGGGCCCAGATTCTTTAGGAAAAAGCTCCGATGATTTGCTATCTTCGATAAGCATAATGGCTCCTTAGCGACTGAATAAAACAACGGGCACTGAGACTTTGCGGAGATGGCTGCCCATGTCCAAAGAGATGACAAAAGTCTCCGAATCATCAACCAGGGCCTTCTTATTCTGACTGCCGATTCGTATATAAGCCACCAGCTCCGACAGTCCCTTTTCAACGGGAAATCGATGCAAGACCTCTTCCAATGACACCGGCGAGCGACTTTCCAAGCATTTACGAATTCGGGCAAGAATCAATCTGTCGTCGACAATTTCGATCGCAAACAGTGCTGCAGCCGACACATCTTTGCCATCGGCCTCAACTATTTTATTCTGTTTATCCAAAGCTAAAGGAATTTTATAGAGACTTCTGGTCGGAATATCGATGTCCGCTGACACATCGTCCAAGTAGGAAGAGAAATTGTCTTCGGCAAGTTGATCTTTGGCTTGCAGAATGTCCTGCTCTAGGTTTTGTATCAGGCGGTTGATCCGAGTATTTTCCAGTCGACTCCGCTCATCTAAGAATCTGCGTAGTTGGGCGGATAATTGGTTTTGGGTGCTTCGCACTTTGTCACTGGCATCGAGTAGACGTGACTGCAGATTGGCCAGAAAAGGCTCGGGTTTCGACTTTTGAACCGCTTCGAGTTTGTAGAGATAGTCCATCAGCTGTTCCAATTGATCCTGTCGCGAATAGGACATGAGAAATTCGCAGAAAGCTGAAAAACTTTTGCCTTGTTCGGACAGTCGAATCTGATCATTCTCGTCGAATACCGAAAGCAAGACCTCTCCCCGACTTCCATCGAGTTTGGCGATGCGGCTGCGTATGGTGCGATCCAAACCGCGAAAGTTGTACTCAACTTCAGAGAAATCCCGGAGCAGTTGCCTGGCCATGTCTTCCAGTTGACTGAAACGCTCTCTAATCTGGAGTTCGGATAGAATGTCGATTTCGCCGGCCTGGGCTTTTTCGATAGCTAAATCTATCTTGCGACGTTCTGCCTCAAGCAGGGCGACTCGCTTTTGTGGGTTTTGCTCGGTCTGCTCACGAAGGTCTTCCAAAAGATCGAATATTGATTTTAAGCGGGATTCAGTTCCGACAAATCCGCGAGGTTGGAGACTAAAGACCCAGTCGAGAGCCTTTTCTGCTGCGGATGTCAGCTCAAAGCGTGGCTGGTCATCTTCGCTTATATAGTATTGCCGCAGATAACCCGCCTCGACCCAAGCCTTCAAACAATCTTGAGGCCGCAGAGCCTCCGCGAGTTCAGGTTGTTGGAATATTTGGTCTTCTAAGGCATTTTGCATAGCCTCGAGGTCCAAAACCCGGCGGTTGCTGCCTGGAAAAATCTGCCACAAACAGCCAGCAATAAAGGGGAAATTCTGCGCCCGCAAGAGCCGAAAACCAGCGTGCTGCTCCTTAAGGAGACGTAACTTGCCTATGTCCATGGAGTCTTCCCATCGAGAAGAGGTTAGCGGCTGAAGATCCTGCCTATACTGGAGTTGACGAATATACGGAGCGAGAGACAAAGTGCCAAGAAAGATTTTTGGATTCGGCATACAGCTGCCGAGTACTGGGCCTCATGCATGTTCTTGTGTATTCATTGCATCGAAAGCGGGCGATGCGATGGCGGTGCTAAGTGGTTTGATCTTCTGGTGTTTAAAATGGCTTTTTGACGGCCATGTTGAGACTCGTTCCCTAGAGTTCAGGAATATCGTCGATATTTGAAAATCTGCTGGCTGTTTCAGTGAGGAATGATCGAGAATTTTTAAGCGAACTTTTGCCAGCACCATCGAGTTGTCCGTCTACGAGTCCTTCAAAACTTGGTTATTGATGAAAGTCACGGCATTTCGGGATATTCCCTGAAGATCTTCCGCCTTCAGCTGATCGGTTGTGCTGAAGAGTTTGATCCTACTTGCTAGTATTCGAGTCTTGGTATGCCACTCATGTTTCATGCCTCTGTCCAGCTCTGCGATACCGACTAGACCTCATAATCTATCACATAGCAAAGTTCCTACGTAATCGACTTGGCATGTAAGTGTTGGGAAAGGTCCTGCCAGCATTCTCTGTTTCGATAGCTTGTGCCCGTGCAGAATTCTTCACCGCCAAACCGACCAAAGCAAGATTCCCCATGGGACTAAGGGCCAACCCACTCAAGTACATATATGCTACATCGACGCAAAGACTTGGTATCAGGAAAAAAAATCAAGAAAACAGCTGACGAATGCTTGACGAAAAATATCTGAAGGCATATAAACAGCTTCCTCGCAACTGAGTGAGAAAAAAGAAGAGAAAACAAGGCAACTTGCAGATCTTCGAAAGTCTCTTAAAAGAAGCGAAGGTTCTTTGAAAACTGAATAGAAGACAGAAAAGAAGCGCGAACGTCAATTCTTGATATCTCACTTCGGTGGGTGTTGAGTCTTATAAATAAAAAAAGCGAGCTTCGGCTCGTCTAGGATTTGAACTTTAGAGTTTGATCCTGGCTCAGAGTGAACGCTGGCGGCGTGCCTAATACATGCAAGTCGAACGCGAAAGTCCTTCGGGATGAGTAAAGTGGCGCACGGGTGAGTA
>JBGSTF010000025.1:0-27068 GCA_041736645.1 Oligoflexus sp.
ATAAATTTATAGCCATAAATCTCTTTGAGCACATAAATTCGATCAGTGAGATTAAAAAATCTTACGAGAAGAAACTCGAAAAGCTTGCAAAGAATTCACCTCTTGCGAAAAAACTTTGCGACATCCCAGGCATCAGTTATATAAGATCGACTACTATTCTCGCTATCATCTGCTCAGGAGATAGATTTGAGAATAAACATAAATTATGGTCTTATGCTGGACTCGTCCGCCATGGAGCAGTCAGCGATGGCAAAATCTATGGAAATAGAAAAGTAAAAGGGTGTAGTGAGCTCAAGGCAGCGTTCATGGGTGCGGCAACAGCAGTCCTTTGCGGCAATTCATCCCTTAGAGTCTACTACGACAGATTACGATCAAAAGGAACCGCAGATCGAGACGCAAAGATCGCGGTGGCTCGTAAAATTGCAGCCATCGCATTGATGATATTGAAAACAGGGAAAAACTATGATCCTAACTTCGACCAGATAGGAAGTCGGAAGACTTCTCCACATTGAACTTCCTTGCTGCAAAATGTTTCAGTTCTCCTGAGAGCAAGACTTAGGCTAAGTGAGCTTAGCAGCAAGGACGAGAGATGATGCCCAATTGCATTTCTGTCGCATTACAAATGACGACCAATGTAGGAATGGTACTCGCTCACCCTTATCCAACGTTATCATGACAACACCCCTTGAGAGTGTATGTCCAGAGAGCCGAATGAAGGTGCTTCAACTCGAAATGGGGGTTATGATCATTAGGTATTTTAGTAGATCGAAAAGCCCGAGTGAACATTGAGTGCACTCGGGCTTTTTCGCGTCTAATTTTGATATTTATTCCATGAGTAGATTCAAATATTTTTTGTAGTAGAATACTTGCGTACCCTTCTCATTCGGCTGTGTTTGTAAAATTTCAAGATCACATAGCTCCTGTACAGCAGTATATATCGTGGGTTTCGAAATGGACTGACCAAGTATTTTCTCTGCTAAGGGCGCAGTGAAAACTGTAGTTTGTTTTGCAACGCGAAATAGCTCTAGCATGCTATGTTTTTTTCGATTCGCATTTTTTCTGATCTTCTCTTCGTCTTCTTCGAAAAGTAATCGAATTTTATTCGTGATATTGTAGGCATGATCTGAAACCTCAGAGATTCCTCGCAGGAAAAAAATTAGCCAGGATTCCCAATCACCTTCCAATCGAACAACTTGGAGGTACGAGTAATATTCATTTCGATGATGTTTAAGATACAAACTTAAATAGATCAGTGGATCTTTAATCAATTTTTCCTGGCAAAGCAGTAAAGTGATGAGAAGTCTCCCAATTCTGCCATTTCCATCCCTAAATGGGTGAATCGTCTCAAATTGAAGATGTGCAATTGCAGCTTTGACTAGAGTCGGATCGTTGCTTTTTTCAATATATTGAAAGAGATTTTCTAATTTTGTTTCGACTTGGCTAGGTGGTGCAGGTACAAACTTGCAATCGTCGGGTGTTCTTCCGCCAATCCAATTCTGCACTGAACGAAATTCTCCCGGGTCCTTATCTGCTCCCCTTCCGCTTAAGAGCAGGATTTTATGCAGCTCTAGAATTAAGGTCCTATCTATTCTAGTGCCGTCTCGAACCATTTTTATACCTTGATTTAGGGAACTCACGTAGCGAGAAACCTCTAATACATCATCAAGAGGAACGCCAGGAAGGATTTCACTTTCATGCATGAGCAAATCGGAGAGCGAGGACTGAGTGCCTTCGATCTGGGATGAAAGTACAGCTTCCTTTCTGATGTAAGAGTATAAAAATAAATGAAGGTCGGGCAGATTGTGCGCGGCTCCATCAAGCCTAGCAACCGAAGCCGTGGCATGAGCAAGTGAATTTATAAGCTCGGATGACCATTCCAAAGATGGGCTTTGCGGCAGATTGTCGGGTATGAATGCATCATAGTCGCGGCCATCTTTGCTTTCTTGGCTCCATAGACCAATTAGACCACGCTTCATTCTTACCTCAGTTAAATTTAGAGTTCTATTTTAACTTCAAGCAGAGTCTTGTAAAGTCATTTAACTCATGGCAATTCACAAAAATAGTTAAATACATGAAATTACTGTACTAAAATGGAATGTTTGGGCGAAGGCTTAAGCTTAGGAGGAACGGGGAAGAGTCGGCGATTTTCCTCAAGCCAATGCAGATACTTTTCGAAAGTCATGTTATTTCTCACCATGTATCTGACTTAGAACTTCCAATACCGACCATTGGATCGAGAGTTTTGTTCGCCTGAATCAGTGCTGCAATATCCGCTTTGTCCCTAAGTTCTCTCTTTGGATCATTGCAATACGCTCGAATTTTCAATCCAAACAAAAAATCCCCGCTTAGGCAGGGATTTTTCATCTTTTTTCAAAATTCATCTTACAGCGCGCGTTCAATCAGCTTCTGCAGATTCTGTGGGGGCTGGGCGCCGACCACGGATTCACTGACCTTACCGTCTTTGAACATCACCAGGAACGGAATCGACCGGACGCCAAATCGAGCCGAGACTTCTGGATTATCATCGACATTCAATTTAACCACAGTCACTTTTCCTTGGTACTGCTCAGCCAATTTTTCAAGGCTGGGGCCGATCGAGATACAAGGACCGCACCAAGGAGCCCAAAAATCCACCAGAACGGGTTGACTCGACTGGAGAACCACGGACTCAAAATCGGCGTCGCTGACTTGCTTGGTGAAAGTGGCCATAATCATTACCTTTTGTGATCTATTAAAAGTCGTCCACGGAGGACGGAGTCATAACCTATCTTAAGATAAGGACAAGCCTGAAACTGTCAAGGGACAAGCTCTTAACTTCAGCCAAGCCACCAATCATTCAAGATATTTTGGGTCCTAGGCGTCCCTTAGGACATTGCCAACAGAGCCGGGAGCAAAATCAGAGCAATTCCAGCTTACCACTTCAAAATAAGCCGCCTTCCCAAAGAGTTCGGATAAAGTCTTGGCTACTCAGTATTTCGATTTTATCTTCGGTGACTCGTGACTCATTTTCCATCGAAATCACAATCCTCCTTTGGACCTCAGGATAATCACTTTGGAGCTCACGCAGGCCTTTGAGGTGATCCGAATGAATGTTTGACGATGCTTTGGCTTCTATTCCCACCTTCATGGATCCCACGATAAAGTCGACTTCAACGCCACTTGTCAAACGCCAATAGCTCAAGGTTTCGGGTCGCCCTGTATATTCGATATAGGTCGTGAGTTCATGAAACACCCAATTTTCGAATGCTTTACCCCAAGAATTCGATTTTGGAAGAACTTGACCACGTTGAGCGAGATGATTGACGACTCCGACATCACTAAAATAAAATTTGGGACTCGATGAAACTCGCCGTTTAGGCCGAACAATATAGGCAGGAAGATAGCGAGCTAACAGAGTATCAACAAGTATCTCATAGTAGGATCGAACGGTCGGCGCAGATACACCACAATCTCGCGCTACAGTCTCATAGTTCAGTTGTTCCGTATCGCCAAGAGCGGCGATTTCAAGAAATCGACTGAATGGCTGCAACTTTCGAACTAAACCCTCAGCGAAAATTTCCTCTTTCAGATAGTCTGCACAGTATGACTTTAAATGAAGTGCTGCCTCTGCCGAGTCATAAATGAGCGGCATATATCCATGATTCAGCATTCTTTCTAATGAAAATTCTGAACCGATTTCTGCTGCCACAAGACCAGACATTTCAAAGCGAAGGGCACGCCCCCCTAGTAGATTTGCATGACCCTTTCGCACCTTCCGAGCACTTGAACCGCAGAGTCCAAAGACCACTCCATCTTCTTCAATGAGCAAATGAACTTCATCAAGAAGCTGAGGAACTTTTTGAATTTCATCAATAATAACAAACTTCCATTGGTTCTTCCGGACTCGCTCACGCAATCTTTCAGGATAGCTCTGAAAGAGTGCGAATTCATCGCTTTTAAGCAACTGAATAAAGGGAGTTTCGGGGTACCTTGCTTTCAGTAGGCAAGTTTTGCCTACTTGGCGTGGACCCCAGAGAAAAAATGAATCTTTTAATATTTTCGGAAGGTTGAGGCGTCTTTGGTACAAATCAAACCTCTACTTTGGATATTCATGAAAATCCAAAGTAGTGCTTTTTTCAGATAATTTCTAGTGAAAACAGAGGAGTAACTACCCATCATTCAACATATTTTGGATCCAAGGCATCCCGCAAGGCATCCCCGACAATATTCAAGGCATAGAGGATCACAAACATGGCCACGGTCACTCCCAGGAGGGGCCACCAGATTCCATTCACCAACTCCCCGCCGGCATCCGCTACCATCGTTCCCCAACTTGCTCCATTCTGAATCCCTACTCCCAAATAGGTCAGAATCACTTCAGACTTGATAGCAGCCAAAGTCGTTAAGGATGCGCTGATAATCGCCAGATGGAACACATTAGGCAGAATATGATGGAAAATGATCCGCATGTGACTGGCACCCAAAAGTCGCGAGGCCATCACATACTCCAGATTTTTGTGCTTCATGACTTCACCCCGAATCATGCGACAAAGTCCGACCCAGCCAACGGCGCCCATTGCGATGCAGATCGACACCAAGCCTTTGCCTAGCACATAGGAAATTCCCACTAAGAGGAGAATACTGGGAATAGAGGACAGCACGGTATAGATCCACATCACAACCGCATCAATTTTTCCGCCAAAATATCCGGCAATAGAGCCAAAGAAAATGCCCACGGGCACACTGATCGCGGTGGTCAGAAAGCCTATCGTCATGGCTGTTTTGGTTCCAATCAGGATTTTATAAAAAACAGATCTTCCAAAGAGATCGGTCCCAAGAATTTTCGCCAGAGCAAAAGAAGGTTCTTCATTCGCAGCACCGATGCGCTCTTGAAAATCCGGCAACAGGTGCAAATATCCAAGAACCATGATCAGAATATAGGCCACAACAATGGCAAAACAGATCATGGTCATTTTCTTGCGTTTCAAGCGCTTGAGAGCTCTCTGACCAGGACTCTCGCCTTCATCGATGAGATTTTTGCCCTCGAGTGAGGCTTGTGCTTTCATTTCACTAATATCCTTTAATCAGGAATCCAACTGAACGCGAGGATCCACGTAAGCATAGAGAATATCTGTCAGCATATTGCAGAAGGTGAAGCTGATGGCTATCAGCACGGTCAATCCCTTTATAATGGGGAAATCGCCGTTATTGATGGCCGCTAGGAGAATGTCACCTGTCCCGGGAATCGAAAAGAATCGCTCTATGAGAAAAGCACCGAGGATCAAGTTGGGAATCTCGATCACGGTATAGGTGAGAATCGGAATCATGGCATTTTTCATAATGTGTACGAACATCACCCGCGCCGGGGAACAGCCCTTGGCAAAAGCGGTCCGCACATAGTCGGCCTTGGTTTCGTCCAGAAAAATGGTCCGAAACAGTCGAATCTCTGGTCCAGCACTGACCACCATGATAATGAGCCAGGGCAAGGCTAGGTAGACGATAGAGCCAAATCCAGGCTCGTATCCGCTGATCGGAAACCACCCCATCTTATAAGCAAGAAAGTACTGAAAGAACATCACATACACCATGTATGAGACGCTCATGGCCGCAACAAAAACCACGGTGCTGTAACGATCAATCCAAGAGCCGCGATAGAAAGCTATGAGCACAGCCACCGCCAGATTCATAGCGAGACCCAGAAAAAATGGAGGTACTGTCAGGGATAGCGATGCCACCGCTCCGCTGGCAAACATCTCACTCAGTTTTTCCCCTGAATTAAACGACACACCATAGTCAAAGCTGACAATCTGCTTAAGAAAAAGGACATACTGAACTGGCAGCGGTTTGTCCAAATCCCATTTGGCCCGCAACTCTGCAACGGCTTCGGCGGTCGCATGGTTGCCGAGCTTGACCCGCACAGGATCCTCTCCCACCTGAGTGAAGAGAATCAAAACAATCAGCGCCACCCCAAGCGTGATCGGGATAGTTTGCAGAACCCGGCGAATGATATAGCTCAGCATGGTGATTCCTAAAAGTCAGTCATATCTTAGGGACTACTCAACAAGATCCACATATTTATAAGGATATTGCTCCATCAGATTTCTTTTGAAGTTGCGAACATTGGGCTGGAGGAGCCCCATAACGTACTGATTCGCCACCAGAAGCATGGGAACCTCTTCCTTCAGAATGGAGTCCATTTCCTGAAACATCTTATAACGTTCAGGTCCGTTCATCATGTGCCGAGATTTTTCGTAGAGTTCGTCGAACTTAGCGTTTTCAAAATTACTGGTATTGGGTCCTGGCGCTTTATTTTTACCATAGAAGAGTGCATAAAAATTCTCGGCGTCTGGGTAATCCGCATTCCAACCTGCGTCGGCGATTTGGTAGTTCCCTTCATCCGTTTTCTTTAAGAAATTCGAGAAAGATTGAAAGTTACCTTCGACCTTGATGCCCACTTTTGCCAGCTCGTTGCGAACGTATTCATGCTGTTGACGCTGATCTTTCGTTACAGCACGGTATTCGATCATCAAGGTCGGCAGGCCTTTGCCATCGGGATAGCCTGCTTCGGCAAGTTTCTTCTTAGCAGCCTCTAGATTTTGGGTGTACCAAGCTGATCCTGTTTCTCGACTGCTGCCGGCGATTGCATTCGGCACCATCGATTGTGCGATATTAGCTCGTCCATTGAGCATGAGGTCAATCCAACCCTCAGCATTCATGGCCAACGCAATGGCTTGGCGAAGGGCTTTATTATTCCCCACAATGGGGTCCTTCATGCCAAACCGCATAAAGGTCGTTGCCAGGGTGGGTTCCCAATACAGCTGAAATTGCTTAGCAAACTCTGGTTTAAGCTTGAAATTTTTGCCATCAACTCGATCCACCATTGCGATGTAATCATCGCGAGCAATGGCCACCCATGCGATCTGGGCTTTTTTAAATTTCAGCATTTGAGGCTGTGACTCTTCAATCAGAGGAAGGTGAATTTCATCGACGAAGGGCAATTGCTTGCCAGCAGAATCCAAGAACCCTGCCTCCTTGTCCCCTGGCGCCCCTACGGTCGGATAGGTTTCATGATAGGACGGGTTACGCGCTAAAACTGTGGTTCCTCGGCGCGAATAGCTCTTCATATAGAAAGGGCCGGTACCAACAGGATTTTTATCAAACTCCTCACCATATTTTTGGATCGCTTCCTTAGGTACGATCGATGCGCCTTCAAAAGCTAAGGGATAGAAATTTAGCGGGCTATCGTGGGTAAACTTGATCGTGAAGGTGGTATTGTCAACTTTCTTAATCCCCTCGATTTGGTTTTTGTCATAGTCAAAGCCCGTGGTCTGTTTTTTTGAAAGCTCACGGAACTCATCCATACCGGCGACCAGTCCTTGGATAATCGTATAACTCAATCGATTTTGATTGGCGTCAGCAAATCGTTTCAATGAATAGATGATATCATCCGTGACCAATTCGCGGCCTTTACCGCCCGGAAAACAGGCGTTGTCGTGGAACTTGACGCCCGTCTTCAAAGTGAAAAGATAAGTCACGCCATCGGCCTGCTTCTCAGGCATTTTTGTCAAAAGAGCAGGCTTCAACTCATAAGGACGCTTAAGATATTCGTATTCCAAAAGCGTATCGAAAAGGCTTCGAATATGCTGGCGTGATGCTTCATCAAAAGATTTGACTGGGTCCAGGTTCTTTTCTTCAGATTGTCTATAGTGATAGAAAATCTTCAGCCCTGGCTTGGTAGCTGCAGCATCAGGTTTCTTTTTGGTGCAGCCAGCAACACTTGCGATACTAGCTAGAAGGCAGCTGAGAAGCAAAATACGGCGTTTCATCTATGGATAGCCTCATGATTAAGTTCTTGAGCGAAATGGCAAGCAACCCAGCGTTGGGACTGCGTGCCAAGCGGCTGCAAAATGGGCAATTCTTGGCGGCAACGATCCGCGACATGTGGACATCTTGTATGAAATGGACAACCTCTCGGTGGACGACTTGGGCTGGGCACATCGCCTTCCAAGACTTCGGCTTTATCCACTCGTCTTGGATCGGGTTTGGGAGCTGAAGCCATCAATGCTCGCGTATAGGGATGAGCCGGACGAGCATAAATATCCGCGGAATCTGCCAGCTCCATAATACGACCCAAGTACATCACCGCCACGCGATCGGAGATATAGCGAACGACATTGAGATCGTGTGAAATAAAGATATAGGTCAGCTTCAATCGCTTTTGCAGATCGATCAGCAGATTGATAATCTGGGCCTGTATGGAAACGTCGAGAGCCGACACAGCTTCATCGCAGACGATCAGACTAGGATTCAGAGCGAGGGCTCGGGCGATGCCTATTCTTTGCCGTTGGCCGCCACTGAATTCATGCGGATACTTGTTCATATCGGATATGCGCAGACCGACCAGTTCCATGAGATCGCGGACTTTTTCTCGACGCTCGCGTTGATCACCCAGGCCGTGCAGAAGAAAGGGCTCTTCTAGAATTTCTGCCACTGGTTTGCGTGGATTCAACGAAGCATAGGGATCCTGGAAAACCATTTGGATTTGCCGGCGCATGTCCTTCAATGCTCGGTCGTGGAAACTCGCGATGTCCTGGCCACGATACAGGATACTTCCCGATGTTGGCTTATAGATCCGAACGATGGCGCGACCGAGTGTTGACTTGCCGCAACCCGATTCACCGACAACGCCGAAAGTTTCACCTTCGCGCAGCTCGAATGAAATATCATTGACTGCATAGACCGCTCCGACTTGGCGCTTGAAAAAGCCACCTCGAATGGGGAAATGCATATTGAGGTTTTTGACTTCAAGCAGATTCATGCAGTTTTATGATCCTTCCAAGTGACAGGCCACCTGATGATCACCGACCGATGGCAGCAATTCGGGAGACTCTTCAAAACAACGAGCGACTGCGAAGGCGCACCTTGTGTTAAACCGACAACCCTGAGGCAGATTGCGCAAACTCGGGACCGCGCCGTCGATGGTATAAAGCTTTTGTTGCTTGGTAATCGTTGCTGTCGGAATCGATTGGAGCAGTCCTTTAGTATACGGATGTTTTGGATTTTCATAGATCGAATAGACATCGCCATACTCTACGGCTCGACCTGCATACATGACAACCACATGATCAGCCATCTCCGCCACGATTCCAAGGTCATGGGTGATGAAAATGATCGAGGTGCCTTTTTCTCGCTGCAAGTCTTTCATGAGGCGTAGAATCTGGGCCTGAATCGTTACATCCAAAGCCGTTGTGGGTTCATCCGCGATGAGAAGACTGGGTTCGCAGGCCAGAGCCATGGCGATCATGATACGCTGCCTCATGCCACCGGAAAGCTGAAAGGGATATTCATCCAGGCGAGCTACAGGATCAGGTATGCGCACAAGCTTTAGCATGCGGAGAGCTTCCTCTCGCGCCGCTCGCTTATTCATGCCTCGATGAATACGAAGCACTTCAGCAATCTGTTCACCAACCGGAAAAACCGGATTGAGAGCCGTCATCGGCTCCTGGAATATCATGGAAATACGATCGCCTCGAATGGCTCGCATTTTGTCCTGGGATATTTGCACGAGATCTTGGTTTTCAAAGATGATCTCACCGCTTTCAACAAAGCCGTTGGCATCCTGTATCAAACCCATGATGGTCATGGCCGTAACCGATTTGCCACAGCCTGATTCGCCAACGACAGCGAGCGTTTTGCCTTTGTCTACAGCAAAACTGATACCATCAAGAGCTCGCACTTTCCCTGTTTCCGTATGGAAAGCTGTGCGAAGATTTCGCACCTGCAGCAATGCTTCTTTGGAGTGTAGCATCAACCTTTCCGATCGTTGCCAGGGTTTCGGATATAAGTGATCTTCCTTCTAATCTATTTCCGATTGACTTGCAATTGCCATGCATAGTCAATCGAGCCGAAGCGGCGTCTGGTCTTCAGGGACTTGAACTCATCAAATCATGAGGTCCAAAACGGGCGCTCAGGATAAGCATTTTTTAAGGTTTTGATCGTTCAGGTCAAGCGCACGTTTTCAACTGTTCCACCGCCCACGTCGCCACAAAATAATCGAGCCAGCGATTGTCTCCTTGAGGTGTCTTATCCCGACAGATAAAGCCAAGATGACCTCCAGAGGGCTGCATCGACAGCAGAGTTTTCATGCTGTAAGGGGCTTTGTTAACGGAATTGATGGGAATAATGGGATCATCGGCTGCGGCAAGAATCAAAGTCGGGCATTGAATATTGCCGACCACATGTTTGGGTGAACAGCTCTCGTAGTAATGGTCACGATTGAGAAATCCCGCCAATGGCGCAGTAATGACTTCATCGAAGTGGCGTAAAGTAGGTTTGGGAAGCTTGCGCGCGATGAAATCGGCGTCAATCACACTTCGTTCCAGCAGCTGCTTGATGAGACTTCGAACGTAAAACATATCCAGATGTTTATTGCGGAACAGATCTATGGTTTGCGAACTAAGTTCCAAATCGATAGGCGGGCAAACCGCCAAGGCCGCCTTAATTTGCGATAGCTGTCGCAATTCAGCTACGCGCTTGCCCAGGAGGTTGAGCAGAATGGTTCCGGATAAGGAAAAGCCAACCACGAGTATGGGACTATCGGGCCAGCGCTGCGTTACAATCTGCAAACTTTGCAGAACGTCCTCGACCGAACCGGAGTGATAAATGCTTTGGGCAAGCCGACCATGATCGCCGGCTCCCCGATGATTGTGGCGAACGACTCGCAGGCCCATCTTCGTCAGCTTTGCCGCCATTCGAACTTTGTAAGATGAATCCGAATCCCCGCCGAGTCCGTGCATCAGGTAAACGATGGGAGTTTTGGCTAAAGCGTGGACGGGATGATTCACATCCAAAACGATCGCGTCGCCGTCCTTCAAAACGACGGTGACTTGCTCGTCAGGCTGAAGCGGAGGGGCATCAGCCCAAAAATAAGGCACTACAGTCTGCAGCTGTCCGCCGCGCAAAAGAGGATGGGGAACGAAGGTCATGGGTATAAGATAAGCTCCAGGAAAGAGTCCTCTTCGGGCTCTTCGTTTATGCAGGAGTGCCTCGGCGTCGGCAAGAGCTGCCTTCAGGCTCACTTGGTGAGTCTTTTTAACGGCGCTAAACAGACATGAATTCCGGAGTTTTTTCGCCAATTTGGCTTATATTGCCCACTCAAACTCAGGCACTTGCTCGACTTCTCACACTTTTTTGCTTTGCGTTTTGGCTCACCTATCGTTAGTTTGGGTCCGTACCTATTTATGGGATTTCCCATTTTGGACCCTTGGATTGTGGAGATAAACTCCTTGGAAGCTACGCCAATATTGACGATTTTTTTGGTTCTTCGCCTGGCTCAATACAGCCTCGAAACTTGGCTCTCGTTTGTGAATCACCGCTTTGCTCAGAATCCAGATCGACAAGCCAATGCGGGCAAGATTCTTGATATCAGTCCCGAAGCCATGGCCAAGTCTGCCTCATACGCTCGAGACAAGTATCACTACGCGCAGTTCGCCAATGCTGTGCAACTGTTTGTGACGCTTATTTTTCTGGCTGCCGGAGGATTAGGATGGATTGAACAAACTGTTACGACATGGACCGGCGGAGCAAGCAGCCCTATCTTATCCGGCCTTGGCTTTTTTGCAATCATGGGCGTGCTGAGCGCGATTCTGAGTCTACCCTTTGACATCTATTTTACGTTTGTGCTTGAGCAAAAACATGGCTTCAATCGACAAACGGCCAAAGGCTTCGTCAGTGATCAGATAAAAACCATCCTGCTGTCGATCGCTCTCGGCGCTCCTCTGCTCGCTGCTCTCCTGTTCGTGATGGGTCGCACAGGGACAAATTGGTGGATACCCGCTTGGCTCCTCTTGTTCGGATTCAGCCTACTGACTGCTTGGCTTTATCCCAGTCTGCTTGCCCCTCTCTTTAATAAGTTCAATCCGCTCGAAGAAGGCACCTTGCGTGATGCCATTTTTAAGCTGGCTCGCAAGATTGAATTTGGCACTGACGGTATTTCCATCATGGACGCCTCCAAACGCTCTTCTCACGGAAATGCTTATTTCACCGGTGTTTTTGGCAAAAAGAAGATTGTCCTCTTTGATACTTTGGTGAAGAGCATGAGTCCAAATGAAGTGGTTGCCGTATTGGCTCATGAATTGGGGCATTTTAAATTACACCATGTCCGCTGGTCTTTGATTCGCAGTTTTTTTATAACGGGTCTGATGTTTTACGGCCTCAGTCTGTGTCTACCTCTGCTGAGTTTCTACCAGGCTTTTGGGCTCTCAGCAGTCTCAAACTACGGGGCTTTGGTGGTTTTTTCGCTCTGGTTTGGACCCATTAATTTCATCTTACAGCCGCTTCTGAGCCAGATTTCGCGCCGCAACGAATTTCAAGCCGACGCTTTCGCCTTGCAGCATATCGAAGATAAGAGAAACTTGGGAGATGCCCTGCTCAAACTTCGAGAAAATAGCCATCTCATGCCGATCAGTCATCCCTGGTACTCGGGCGTCTATCATTCGCATCCGCCCTTACTGGAACGGTTGAGTGCTATGGGATATCTACGATAACGTTTATTGACTCTGAAAGGTGTAGCTTATGCAGAACTTAACGCCCCGTCAGCTCAAAGCCTTCGAGTACATCAAATCGCATACCGAACGCGTGGGCTATGCCCCCACGCTCCGCGAACTTTGTGACTTTATGGGATATAAGGCCGTTGGATCCGCTCAAGATGTGATCGCTTCCCTGCGTAAAAAAGGATTCATCACGACTCCCTTGAAGCAAGCGGCCCGGTCATTGACCCTTTCCGACAAAGGGAAAGCCTTCTACGGTGTCAAACTTATGAGTCGCCAGGATTTGGGCGATTCTTTTCTGGTTCCTTGTCTTGGGGCAGTACCTGCGGGAATACCGCTGGAAGCGATTGAAGATCATTCCGGATACCTGCGCGTTTCTAGCAGTCTGCTGCCTCGGTCGGTCACCTCTGAAAATCTCTTCGCCCTCCAGGCCAAGGGACTGAGCATGATCTACGCAGGAATTTTAGATGGTGATTGGCTGGTGATTCAACAGCAACATGATGCTCCAAGCGGAACCATCGTCGTAGCACAGGTCGGTGACAGCGCAACAGTCAAGCGACTTTGCCTCGACAACCGTAAAGGCTGGTACCTCAAACCGGAGAATCCTGAATTCCAAGAAATTTTTGCCGATGTCGAGCCGTTTACAGTCCTAGGACGCGTGGTGGCGTTGCAGAGGACGCTATTTGAGCTCAACTAAACTCTTTGCTCAAGTTCTTCTCTATCTCTCTTGAGCGTCTAAGTTCCCTACGATGAGAGTCGGCAAGTGTTGGGAGCGAAAAAACATTCGCTCCTCTTATCGACGACCCGCAACTGTTTGCGTCATACGTACTTGAAAACCGCGAGCTGGATGACTTGCTGTCACTTCAGCGGTTTCATCTTCTGACTCAAGAGCCGAAGGTTTTTTCTGCTCATGGCTAGCCTTAAGGCGTTCAGCAAAACTCTGGACTTTATCGCTATTGTCATCGGAATTGTTAGCTTGAGCGACCAGAGTCAGCGTCATAAGTAATGGCATCAACATGGTTTCATTTCCTCATTTCAAGTGTTCGTTGCATCGTTCGGTCATTCCTCTTCTTCAAGTATAATGCCAAAGGTAAGTGCCTGAAATCTCTCGACTGCTAGCTATCTGAAGTTGCGACACAGACTGCTAATTCGGCGACACATAACCCATCTGGTGGATGCTTTTTCTAAGTCTTGGAAGGCTTGATACAATTGATGAGAAGGAGAGATCGATCATCTTCCAAACGGAAATCCTTACCGACTTCATCCAATACGTTTTGCAGAGTGTCCAGTGTCATCGATTCTGAAGCCATCTGTTCGACCTTTTGGATGAGGCGTTTGAAGGCTCGCGAACCTTCCATATAACCATCAGTAAAGCTAAAGAGAATAGAAGAGTGATCGGGAAAGATTTCCTCGCGGCTGATTTGACTTTGTTCGGTAATTCCCAGAGCAGAGCTTCGCAGAGGGATATAGCGCGTCTGCGCAGGCTGTCTTAAAAACCAACCAGGAGATCCTGCATTGTAAAGTTCCACACGACCATCACGATGCAGGGAGATCGCGGTACAAGAGCTGCTAATCTGTTTGTCAAAGAGTTCGACAAGACGCTGATTGACCCGCTCTAGGCTGCTGTGGATCGACATTCCAAGCCCCTCACACTCGCCCAATATGCCGATGATAACGGCGACGGGAATTGCCGCCGAAGGTCCTTTGCCAACCACATCACCTAGAATCAGTCGACGCTCGTCCTCGCCCGCCTGCCAGAGATAGATCCAGTCCCCACTCATCTCCTGTGCTGGCTGGTAACTCATCGCCAGAGTAAAGCAGCCGAACACCTGCTCCTTTTGAGGGGGTAAAAGGATTTCTTGAACCGCACGCCCCAGGTTCAGCCTCTCAGCGAATTGGACTTTGGCTTTTTCTTCTTCCAAACGACGAGCTCTTTCCTGGAGGTATTGGTTTTCCATCTCCATCACCCGCCACTCACTGCCCAATCGATTGTAGATATACTGGATCATCCCACCTCCCATCATGCCGATCATAGGCAGCAGCCAAGGTGTGATGATGCTGTGATAACTAAACAGATAAATCGCCGTTCCAAACCATAGGACGATCACCAAAGACAGGATAGCCCAGTATTGCATCGGTCCTGAATAGCGGGCCAGAGCTGTGCCAAGCAAAGTCGCGAGAATAATCAGCCAGGGCAAAGATCCCATGGGATGCAGCCAACGATGTTCCATCACCGAATCAACCAGCGTCGCAATCAAAAGACCTCCGGGCAATTCGCCAAAAGGTGCGCCTTCGATAATATCTGTGCTGCCGGTGAAGAAATTGAACAGAATGACAACGACATCCCCTTCCTTCACCCAGGATTCTTCCTCTCCCTGTCGGGCTCGTTCCAAGGCTTTACGCATACTTCGCATATTTTTGGTAGCATAGTATTCCGTCACGGGGCGATGGTTGAGATAGACGGCTCCATTTTCTTTCAGAGGAACGACCTGACCGTTGATTTCCAGATTCCGTCCCACAGCAATGCTATCAGCAGCATATAGCGACAGATGGGGAAGCAGGTATTGACTTTGATAGAGCAAGAAGGGAAAGATTACACTTCTATTGCGATCAATTCCCAGATGGCCTATGCCGGCAAAAGCTCCTTCAAAGGCATCGTCATAAGCATAGATATAGCCTTGCATGTCATGCAGGGTACGGGTGATGCCGTTCCAGTTTTCGCCGGGTTTCAACCAACGCTTGGCGCCATAGGCTTCTTCCGTTAACTGCCTCGGGGAACGATATTTAATTTTGATTTGATTGATCCAGGACCCTGCATAGATCGGAGTGATCTGCTTGATCCGAGCAATATCCGCTTCGTCCTCTTTATTCTCGGGTGCCGTGGAAAACATTTTGTCGAGCAGAATCGCTTTGGGTTTTTGACGAGCGATATTCTCCAGCAGCAGCGAAAGATCATGCAGCCCGACATCAGGTTTTTTCAATAGGCTGACGGTTCCATCATCCAAAGCAAACATTTTGAGTTGCGGCGAGAGCTCAGGCGTCTTACCGAGCATCTGCCGGAGTCGAAATTGGACGGGATCTGCCACATAGGTTTGGATGGACTCCTGGATGATGCTGGGACTGATGAGCTGCAGCAGTAAGACCCAAAAAAGCCATACCAACACAAACAGCCTCTGTGAGTTCTGGCCATGCTGTGAGCTGCCTGGGATTTTGGTGTCTTGCTGCAATGATCGCCCTCTATGCTTGCGCCTATGCATCGGCAAAGCCCCGGCTTTCTTGACAATTAAGACAGGAAAATCGGCAAGACCTCACCGGAAGCGAGCAGAACCCTTTCGGGCGGAGTTGACGAAGTGGACGACACCCTTTACCATACATTTGAATGGTTAGGAGTCAAACTTGCAAAAAGACGATAAAAAACAAACCTTTATGGTCCCAGCTAGCCAGCTCAGCCCTGGCCTCGGCAAGGCTCTGCAGGCTCCCCTGGCCAGCCATATCCCCCTGCTGGACAGCTTTCTAGGCGGCGGATTGGGCTGGGGTGAGCTCAGTGAGTGGGGTCTGCCCTGGGGTACGGGTTTGCGCGATTTGATTTTGCCTTTTCTAGCCAGTGCTCAGGCTCAAGAGCAGCTAGGAGCATGGGTTCTATGGATTTATGGGCAAAGGGATGTCTGTGTCAATCCTCTGGCTTGGCATGCTCGCGGCGTCCAGCTGGGACAGCTGCGTTTTGCCGCCAGCAGCAAGCCTCTCATTGAACTCAAACCACTTTTTTTGTCAGGTTTCTTTCGTGTGATCGTGCTCGATAGCATACCGCGTCTCAGCACCGAAGATTATGCGTTCCTGGCTCGCCAAGCTCGCCGTCTGCAGCAACACATTCTCATCCTTCAACCCGAACTCTTGTCGAGCGCTCAGGGCAATGTGTGGGCTCGTCTCCGCATCAATTGCTGGCGAGATTTTTCACAGCAGCGCGTGTGCATCACCCTGCTCAAAGGTCATCAACAACGTCAGCTCCTGCTGCCATTTCATAGTTTCGTTTGAGGATCTCTATCATGCAAAAGCTGCTTTCTTTTCCTGACTTATCCCAGAATACCGTCTCGCATCAGGACTGTCGGTTTCTAGTGATAGAGGTTTTGCAGAGTGAGACGGGCTCATCTTTACAACTCTGTCATAGCCTCAGCCCTCAAGTGATGCATTGGCAGGATCACATCTGGCTTGTGGACTTAGCCAGCTGCCTTGCTTACTGGCAGGCCCAGGCTCAGATCAAACAGCTCACTCTCAGTCAGGGCTTGAGCAAGCAACTCGATCAGCTCTTCGGAACAGGCTCTTACCGAGCGGTGCTCAGCGATCATCCTTGGCAGGCCCTGCTCCTCCTACCCTGTCTGGCCCGACAGAACATGCAGAGTCTCATCGCTCGTCACAGTCGTATGGGCGAAAATTTGCTGCAGGGATTGAGCTGGGATGACTGGTGGGAAGCTTGCGCCCACTATACAGGGCACAGCCAGGAGCAAAGTCCTGCCCTAGAGCTCCAGAAAAGGCGACGCCCCATGCAGCTGGCGATGCGTCGTCTAGGCTGCAGTACACCCAGCACCATTAAAAATATGCCATCCAGCCAAATAAGACGAAGATTTGGAGCTCTGCTGGGAGAGCTGTGGGATATGACCTGGCAAAGTCCAAGCGCCCCCATCGTGACTTCGAACCGGAGTCCGGCTTCTCTCAGTTTTCCCTGGCATAGTGAAGAGCAAGCAGCCGAGCTTTCTGTCCGTCGGTGTTTGGACACGCCTCTGCGTGATTGGGACATTATCGAAGGAGAATTGCGTGACGATCTCAATCGCTTCTGCCTCTTAAGTTCTTTTAAGAAAGCTCAGCGTATTCTGGCCATGGAGTGGAAGATTGTCCTCTATAACCTCAAAGAAATCTCAGTCCCCATCCTCTTTCGCCATCCCCATAGCCTCCAGCAAGATCATCCCCAACAGAGGACAGCCCTACTCCAAATCTTTTACGCCTTACAGAAGGCTCTCCTGCAGCAGCGGCTACAGAATCCGGAAGAGCCTTGCGACTGGATCGCTTCCTGGGAATTACGCATCACACAAACACTCCTCGCACCACCACGCGCGGCAACACTCTTTGCTGATGGTGATGACACTTCATGGGAAGAGTTGCTCAATTTAGAAAATCAACTGCCTGCTCCTCTGGAATCCTATGCTTTGCGCGAAGATTGGGTGCCTCAGGATTCTTTTATTCAAGTGCATCAGGAAAAACTTGCGCCGCCCCTTGGTGAACACATGGAAAGCCTCTGCAGTCTGGGGCGCACGCGGCCACTTTATATGCAAAAGAAAGCTTATCCCCTCTTTCATCTAGGTCAAAGTCGGCTGTGGAAATTTCGTGAGCGAACTATGGAAAAATGGTGGACACGTCCCGGCCATCCAGGAGTGCGCGACTACTATGAAGTTCTCTGCGACGAGCAGCTGCTCTGGGTCGCCCGCGAAGCCGAGGAAAAATATCTGGTGCTTGGTGTCTATGGTTAACAAGTCCCCTCTGTGGTGGGAATGGATTTGCCACAGCAATTTCAGCTTTCTGACCGGCGGCTCTCATCCTGAAGATTACGTCCAGCGGGCTCACGCTTTTGGCTATCGCGGTCTAGGAATGACGGATTATGACGGCGTTTACGGCTTGGTTCGCGCCTATCGTCAGCATTGCGAACTGCCGGACAAAGATCATTTCAAACTTTTCTATGGCTGTGAACTGCATCTGGCGGAGGACCATGCAAGGCCGGTGGTCTATCGAGACAGCGTGATTCTTTTAGCGCTCAATCTTCGTGGCTATCAACAGCTCAACCAACTGATCAGCTATGCCCATCGAGACAGTAAAGCCACAGCAACGATGCCTTTGGAGCAGCTCCTTGCGGCTGCAAGTTCTGATCTCATTTGCTTGCAGCCGATGCGTGGACTGATAAGGCGAGAAAAAATACCAGCTGTCATGCAGCGCTATCAACAATTGCGAGAGGCTTTTGGATCCAACTTTTTTCTCATCATCAGTCGTCATTTGAATCCTTTGGAGGATCGTTGGATCCCTCTGACTTTGGAATTGGGTCGTCGCCTCGACATCCCCTACCTTTGCAGCCAGGACAGCTTTTTTCATGATGAAAAATCCAAAGAAATCAGCGACATAATGCAAGCGATTCGATTGAATCAGAGCATCGATGACATCATCCCTCATCTGTTCATTAATCACGAACGCTGTCTTCATAAGACCGAGCTTTTGCATCAGCGCTACCAAAGTTTGCCCGGTTTTGCTGCCTCTTTGCAAAGATCAGCTGAACTCGCTGAGCGATTTTCTTTCAGCCTGCGTGATCTGCGCTATCAGTATCCGCAGGAGATGCTACCTCCCGGGCACAGTGCACAAAGCTATCTGGAAGACATCGTGTGGCCATCAGCCCAGATGATGTATCCTCAGGGAGTGCCTTCCTCTATTCAAGACATTCTGCGCAAAGAACTGCAATTGAGTGCTCAATTGGAAATCGCCGATTACTTTCTCACCGTCTGGGAAATTGTGCGTTGGGCTCGTGCTCAGGGGATTCTCTGCCAGGGGCGAGGATCAGCGGCCAACTCAGCTATATGCTTTGTTTTAGGAATCACCTCGGTGAATCCCGATCGCTTTGATGTTCTCTTCGAACGCTTCATCAGCACAGAGCGCGGTGATCGACCGGATATCGATGTCGATTTTGAGCATGAACGCCGTGAAGAGGTTATCCAATTCATCTATCAGCGCTATGGGCGACACAGAGCTTCGATGGTGGCGAATGTGATCCGTTTTCGTCATCGCAGCGCTTTACGAATGGTGGGTAAAGCTCTGGGTATTCCTTTGAGTGTGATCGAAAGTGTAGGATCGTCGCAGGAACTCCGCTTTGAACGCTGGGAGGCTTCCTCTTCAAAGAGTGTGATCCCCGCTCAAAATCAGACGAAAGAGGCTTTTGGTGAGCCATCGGAAATTCCCTGGGAACTTTGGTTTGAACTGGTCTCTCGCATCAAAAATTTCCCTCGGCATATGGGCATTCATTCCGGAGGATTTGTCCTCAATCACCAGGATATGAATGCTGTTTGTCCCCAAGAACCAGCCACCATGCTTGGACGCAGTATCATTCAGTGGTCGAAAGAAGACATTGAGTATCTCAATATCTTCAAAATCGATGTCTTGGCTTTGGGCATGCTCACCGTCATTCGTAAAGCTTTCGGACTGATTCAGGAGTCCACTGGACTGACGCTCACTCTTGCCAATATCAAAGAGGACGATCCAGCCACCTACCAGATGATTCAAAGAGCTGAGACCGTCGGTACCTTTCAAATTGAATCACGAGCTCAGATGTCGATGCTACCTCGACTCAGACCCAGCAAGTTCTATGAACTCGTCGTTCAGGTCGGCATCATTCGCCCGGGACCCATTCAAGGAGGATTGATCCATTCGTATATGCGTCGTCGGCAAGGCAAGGAGCCGATCACCTATCCAGATCCACGTTTGGTACCGATTCTAAAGCGAACTTTGGGTATTCCTATTTTTCAAGAACAGGTGATGCGCATGGCGATGACGGTTGGATATTTTACGGGGGGAGAAGCTGATGAACTACGCAAGCATATAGGCAGCTGGAGTTCGCAAGGAGACTTTGGACCTCTGGTGAAGAAATTGGAACTTGGCATGCGCAAAAATGGTGTCGAAGAGCGCTTTATTGCGCAAATTCTCGACCAGCTCAAAGGTTTCGCCAGCTATGGCTTTCCAGAATCGCACGCTGTCTCCTTCGCTCTGCTCGCTTATGCTTCAAGCTACCTCAAGTGTCATCATCCCGAGGCTTTCTATACAGCCCTGCTCAATTCCCAGCCCGTCGGCTTTTATTCCATTCATGCCTTGGTTCAAAATGCTAGGCGTGAGGGTATCGAGTTTCGTCCCATCGATATCAATCGATCGAATTGGAATAGTCATATGGAGCCGAAAGCATCTTCCGGTTCTTGGGCCATTCGACTGGGTCTGCACCTGGTGGGAGGACTTTCCAAAACAGGCGCCGATCGGCTTCTTGAACGCCGTCATCAACAAGGTCTATGGTCCGAGCTTCAGCAGTTTTTTCAAAGCAGCATCAGTCATAGGGGTGATCTGGCAGCACTGGCGGCCGCTGGAGCCTTGCACGGTTTTGGGATTCCCCGCGCTCAAGCGATCTGGATGGCCGAGGCCGTACCCTTTGCTCCCCTGCTCGACCAGGAATATGCCTATGCTTTTGATAAAGAAGATGACATGCAGAGGATGGAACGAGACTTCGCCAGCTTCGCTACAAGTTTAGGTCAACACCCAGCCCAGCTGCTGAAAGATCAATACTGGTCGTACGAGCTGCCGAAGGCAAAACTTGATCGAGCCTCTGAGCTATCGCAACGCTCGGATCGAGCGACTGTGCATGTCTTTGGTTTGGTGTTGGTGAGACAGGCGCCCATGACGGCTAAGGGGATGGAATTTTATACTCTGGAAGATGAAACGGGTTTTATCAATCTCGTCTTTAACCCCCAAACACTAGCTCTTTATAAAAAAATAGCTCATCAGCAGGCTTTTCTTTGCATCACAGGCCGCTTGCAACGTCAGCAGGAGGGCCATGCCATCCTCGTCCAAAGGGTTCACGAGCGCAAACCAAAAGATCCCAAACTGCTTGCATTGCGCGAACGAGCAAGCTCCACGAGCCATCCAGGTCAGCAAGAGATTTTTCACAAACTTCCACCAGCCCGAAATTTTCACTGAGCTCAGAGCTTGCCTTTCTGAATAAGAACCCGTTGCTCTTCCATGATCTTCGCTAAGGGGATACGGCTATCCACATCAAGCTGCACCGCGATTTCGCGCTCAAAGACCCGGAGAACTTGACCCTTGATGGGAATGGATCCACGTTTGGCGGGAAACACAATGGTCCCCTCCAAATAATCCCCTTCCATGAACAGTGCACCCTTTTTAAAGGCAAAGCGAAAACCGCCTTCGGAAATATCGACAATGGGGAACTTGCCCTGATCGCTGTGAAAGACTGGCTGATCAGGAGCCCGATAGAAAATTCGATAATGTTCGCGTTGATTATTGCTACCACCTACCATAAAACCCCAACTCCCATAAAACCCCAGCTAGCTAACCCACACCATTCTAGCAAAAAATCATTGCTCTGGCTTCTTTTTGCCAGCCTTCCCTCGATTCGGTTTATCCCCAACGCGCGATTTCGCATCCGGTTGGAAAGGAATCTTAATCATAACCTGATCCACTTGATCCATGCGAAGAGCGGCCTGAAACACCAGATAATAGTAGCCCTTTTCACCCATCAAAGACCGAAAGATACCCGATTCAGAAGTCGCTGGAAAATCAAAATCATCGATCAGAATGGGATTGGGAGCACCGGCCTGCCAACGAATAAAAACCCTCTTGCCTTTAGGTTCCATCGAACGTGAAGAAAACACCGCCCGAGGATAACCCGGCCCGGCCAGAAGACCAATTCTCGACTTATTTAAATGAAAGCGGCCTAAATACACGCGTCGCCCAGCAAGAAGATTTCGGCAATTGGCAAATTCATTTTGAGCAAGCTCCACTTGCAATTTAGCTGCCAGCTTAAGATTGAGATCCATATGCGGCTCCAGCTTAACCGGTACACTGGCCGGCAAAGCTTCGTTCAGCTTGATCCATTGACCCGCCAAAATGAATCGATCAACCTGCACTGGGCCCGTCTTCAGAGCAAACTTACAGGTCCCAAGTTGAATCGCAATCGACGATGCGATGGGATTTTTCGCCTGTTCCGGTGCAGCTTCAAAGCGATCGATACTTTTACCGACGGCGAATGGCAGAGGAAACGAACTCTCAAAGCCGATGGCGGCCTCACTGCGCTGCAGATCACTGAAATAGCCTTTGTCATCGACCTTTTCCCCATCGTCCTCCCCTTCCAAGGCAAAGTCCTCCTCCTCGGCCATCGACCGACGCGGCGCTCCACTGCACGCATGAAGCAATGCAAGCATGACTATCCATGTCAGAACAGGGCGGACCATCGCCGCTCCGGGTTTTAAAGGTTTTCCTACCCATCAACGCTTCGGTTGAAAAGGCCAAAAACTTACAGAAAGAGGAGAATGGGACACAGTCGAGGGCCCGAGAGCACGCCTACAAAACCATCTATTATTCATTAGATTCAGGAAGTTACGGAATCTATTGGCTGGCACAAACACTGCAAAGAGGCGCATGGAAGTGCATTCGGATCATGATGAAGAGGTAAAAAATGAAAAGCCTGCAAATTATTTTGATGTTCTGCACCCTAAGCGCCGCCGAGGCAGCCTGGGGCGAAAGCGAGATCGAGCCAAACAACAGGCTCTACAACGAACAATTCATACCCATCACAGTCGGCTCGATTCGAAATGATGAGCGCTCGTTTGGTCAAACCGATAATCAGACGACAATTCGCAGCAAAGTTATAAGATATCCCGAATCCAATGACCGTGAATTACGCGAAAGAATAAGAATTCTGGAATTGGCGGTGCGTCAACTCCAGGACGAAATTTACCGACTGCGCATCGCCGGTCGCATCAACGTCATTGAAACAGGCCGACGCATCTCCTACAGCTGCATGCTGACCACTCCATTCGGAGGTACTTTCTATGGCAAGGGTGAAACCATGCTGGAAGCAAAAGCCAAGTCGCTCAATGCTTGCGAACGGGGAGAAAAGGGCTTCTGTCGGGACGAGAAGGTACTTTGCGAAAAAGCCCAATAATATCCTGAAACCAGAACCAACTTTACGAATTCATGCAGCTGAAGACTGCTTCTGCTTGATCAAAAAATCAAATCAAAAGCCTTGGCCAATTTATACAAAGCAGTCATAGGAATCAAACAGCATCAGGGGGCCGCTCCCCCAACCGATACTCCTTGAGCCGGCGAACAAGGAGAATCCGTGCTTAGAGGTTCCACCCAAAAACCAAGCGATAGCATTCAAAAGAGCCTACAGCAGTTGTGGGTTTTCCTGCTCTATATCGGTGCAGCAAGACTGGCTATTCTCCTGGCTCTACCACCTGGCTATGCGTCTCCTATATGGCCTGCAGCCGGTATAGCCATGGCTGCCGTGATTGTCTGGGGCCCATCACTCACTCTCGCTGTCTTTATGGGGTCGATCGTTACCAATCTTCGCCTCGAAGAACTCGCCCAAAATCCAGGCCAACAGATTCTGATACAAACAGGGCTGGCATCGGCATCAGCACTCCAAGCCTACGTCGGAGCCTATCTCTACTCCGTTTTCCAAAGGCGCATACCGCAGCACAAGAGTGTTCGCAATCTCGTCCTTGAAATCATTATCCTCGGACCGGTCGCTTGCCTTTCGGCTGCAACTCTCGCCACAGCCACACTCACAGCATTCCACCTGATCGAAGCTAAAGATTTTATACTCAACTGGACGCAATGGTGGATGGGTGACAGCTTTGGTGCTGGAACTCTTTGTCCCCTCCTTATTCGATTCCCCTTGAATGCTCATAAAAAAATAACCAAAAAATATCTCCGACAGATGCTCGTCATTCCACTCTCCGCCATTTCCATTATCATCGGCTTACTGGTCCTGCAACTGCGAAGCAATATGAACAATATTCATAGCTCGCTCGAACACTCCGTCAACGATTCGAAGGAACAACTCCAACAGGAACTCGATAGAGCTGCGCAACACCTTGCTATGATCAGTGAACTTTCAAAAACTATGGATCCGATTCAAATTATCCAAGCATTCTCCATGGACAAGCCTCTCGCGGAAAGCTTGCCCGTCAACCCCTACTCCATTTGGGTGCCACGGATCACTCAAGACGAACGCGAGTCATTTGAAAACGGACAGACCAACTCAAAGATCATAGACCCAATCGTCCAAAGGGACGATGCTGATGCCATCATTCCCTCACCTCCAAGACCTATCTACTGGCCTCTGATAGCAGCGGGGACATCTCCATTCGAATACCTTCCTCATGGTTTCAATCTTGGATCCTTGCCTCTGGTTGAAGGCGTCATTCATAAAGCACTGGTCGATAATAAAATCCGGGTCACACCCATCATATCTATAAGTCCTAGCCAAAAAGGTCTCATCCTCATCCGCAGGTCTCAGACTCAAGACATTTCAAGGTCAACTCAGTCTCAGGTCGGGCTCTTTATGGTTATCGTTCCAATCGATCAGTTGCTCATGAAAGTAAACATGAATAAAGGGATTCGAGCCTTTCACATGAGGCTTGCCTCATCTCATGCTCCAGAAATCGAAAACATCGAACGGTGGCTGGGCGATGATAGACCTGAATCAGTCCTCGACCGAATTCCACTATATGGCAATTTCCGCTCGACTTTGCGTATCGCTGACGAGAAATTACTCCTTAGGGTCGATTTCCCAGCCGAAGTGTTCAGCCATCAATACTCTTTAGCTCAGACTCTGATGCCGATCTTGTGCATTCTATTCTCATTCGCCATCGTCGTCCTAAGTCTCACTCAGTTTCTTCCAATAAATTTCCAGGCTCCGTTTGCCGAAGGGTCACATCCATCTCCAGCTAAATCACAGGATAGCAATCAAGATATTGATCGCATCAAGAGTAGCCTTCTCACCAGCATCAGCTATCAAATAAAAACGGCATTGCAGGGAATTCTGGAGCTCCTGGATCACGTCAAAACTGGCGCCTTAGATATCCAGCAGCGGACAGCCATTGACTCTGCTATTCAAGGTGGCCAATCCCTGATGGATAGACTTGAAGATATTTTTACCTTTGCCTCTGCCGAGAGTGGATCCATCACGATCAATAGCGAAGACTACAACATAACACGCCTCTTGCAAGACCTTGCCCATGGCTACGACTCCCATGCTAAGCGAAAAGTCATAGAATTCCATAAGACCATCAACCTACCAAGTGACTTGCAAGCGACTGGAGACCGCAAGAAGCTCAGGCACATCCTCAATCACCTCATGAGCGAATCCTTTCGTCGGACTCCACGAGGAACAATTAGGCTGATGGCCAGTATTGAAGGCAAAGATCCAGATAAAAAGCTCGACATCACCATTGAAAGTCTTAGAAATCACCAAGAAGCATTTTTCGCTCATGATTGGGAGTTTGGTGATGCCAAGGACTATGATCCTACCGACATTTTTAATCTAAAAACTTGCGACACCCTGATCCAAGCCCTTGGTGGGCAGATGAAGATAGACAAACAGTCTCAAAAAACCATTATTCAAATCACGATAGTCTTACTCGCTTCAGACAATCAGCAAGCGAAAGCAAACACAACTGATCCCTTCGCTAAAAAGAACTTACCCGATAAGGCAAATGAAGTTCGAAATACTCCAAACTTGGCTATCATGAATTATCGATCCTTTGCCGTTGGCTTGGGAGAAGATCCCGACCTGATCCAACTGGCTATCAGTCGATATTTAGTTGAAATTGATCGCTACATGCATCAGCTACGAGAGGCTTTGGCTGTTGGCAATCATGAAGGTATAGCAAAGGCATCTTTCACAATGAAAGGCATGTCGGCAGTATTTGCGGCCGATAGCCTTGTGGAAGCCAATCGAGCCTTGGAACTATCAGCCAAGACTCATAAGCGAGAGAATTTTTCAGCCGAATTCAAGAAAGTTGAAGAACTCACAGAAGACCTGAAGAACGAGCTTACACTTCTGAGCTCGCAGAAGGCCTCGTCTCGACAGGACGTCGCCTAGTAAGTGCGCAATAGTAGGCTTCGAATGAAAATTTAAGGTTTGATAGACTTGTAACCAGGAATACCCTGCACTCGAGCATATTCACCGAGCATCAAGCCTGTTGCCACGGCAACGTTAAGGCTCTCAACAGCACCTGTCCCCGGAATCACAATAACATCGTCGAACAGTGTCTCAATCGAAGCAGATACTCCATGCACTTCATGACCCATTACAATACAAACTTTTTTCGCAAGGGGTTTGTCATAAAGTGAAACCTTTGCATGGCTCGAAGTTCCCACGATGCGATAGCCTTTGCGTCTGAGTTCGGCTAGAAAACTCGGAGCATCGTTCAAGGTAAAAGTCTGAACGAATTCAGCCCCACCTTCACTCATACGAGCTGCGGCTGCCGAAAGCGGCGCCAGATGACTATGCCCAGCGACTGCCGTCCAACCGAAATGGGCCATCACTCGCATGATCGTTCCGATATTGTGCGGATTCTGCACTCCATCCAAAAAAATAAAAGGAGCAGACTTTTCTTCTAAGTGCTTTTGCAGAGCAACGGAATCACCATGTTGAGGTGCTTTGGCGAGAATAGCAACACCCTCGTGATGGACAGACCCACTGATCTTTTCCAAATCAGTCGCAGTTACCACGTGGTAAGCCTTCCGTTGGGTCGCGCACCAGCGGAGCAGTTCGCTGAAGGCGGGAAGCAATTCATCCGTGCAGTAGACACGAATGATATCATCTCTGCGCACTCGGCCCAGAGTCTCACAGATATGAAGACCGTAGTACAAGAGCTCAGCTTTTTGACCGGCTCCTCGTCCTTTGGCTTTTGGGCTAATTTTCGGGGTGGATCGTGGCTT
>JBGSTF010000037.1:0-73468 GCA_041736645.1 Oligoflexus sp.
TGTCTCAGGCGAGTCATGGGACGATCCAGCTTAAGCCTTATTTTTTTCTTTCCCTCTTATCTTTTGCGTCCGCCCGAGCTGACGACAGCACCCTCGAGGAAATTCTTCATCAGCCCAAGCTGACTGAACAAGGCAAAGACGAAATCTCTCGACGAGCTATGGATAACCCAAGGGCTTTGTTTCGGCAATTGCATGATCTCTGGAATCAATCTCTTACCAAACAAGATCGGCGCTTTCGAGTCCACATCGCCTGGGCGATTACAAGATTCTGGTAAGGGCAGTGGAATGCTGCATTTGGTAACGTTGGGGCGGCTGGTGAAGTGGACCCTATGGACTATACCAGCGGTAAGACATCCATTACTTTATCCCATCGCAAGACTCACTGGCATAGGTTTCAGAGCTTCGACTTTAAGCCAAAGCCGGATAAGTAAGGACGAGGAAATGGAAGAGATTGAGCATAAAATGTGTCAGTATGCTGGCTTCCAAACGTCGCGTAAATTTATACATCCATCCGTAACCCAATCCTGCCACTGTCGCCAGCAGCACGTACCGTAGTCCACCTGCATAGTGGGCCATACCAAAAAGCAGCGAAGCAATGAGCAAAGCGAACCACTTTCCATGACGATACGAAATGAACGCCTGATTCAGATAGTACTGAACGAATCCCCGAAAAAACACCTCCTCGGCCATGCAAACAAAAAGCAAGTTGGTCGCAGCCCAAAGAAAAGTGCTGTCCGGTAGTTTTGGGTCGATGCGTACGAAGCCCAGGAGTAGGGATAGGCCCGCTAGGCCGAGAACGATAACAAAGGCTCGCGGCAGGGTCAGACGTAAAACTCGGAGCCACTCAGCACCCTCGGTGATGCGCTGATGGCACCAGCCGAATATGAAAACGCCGATGGCTGTTTTGTCAAAGTTCCAGTAGAGCGTGAAAGGTATTCCATCAAAACTGATCCGCATACTATCGATGACTTTTAGGTTTTGAAAGCCGGGCAGCAGGTGTGCACCGAGCCCAAGGCCAACCAGGAGTACAACGCATGCGCCCCCTATTTTTCCGTTCCGGCCAGTCTTGGCGTCGCTTAAAATCCTAACTGCGATGCCGAGCGCGAGCAAGGATGGCAAGGCGGTCCAGCTCAGTCGTTGCGTTATTAAGCCTGCCAGCACACTGAGTGAAAAGGGCACATACCAGAACGGAACATTCTTAACTCTGGGAAACCAGAGCGATATGACTGTGAGAAAAAGGAGGACATACGGCAATTCCTGAAAATTCATCTCATTCGCTCCATTGTTCAACGCGCTGTAGTATCTCTTCGATCCGGGCTTCCGCATCGAGCAAATTATCTCGCGGTGCCTTATAGCAAACATTATACCAAGCAGAGAATTACCCGTTCCAGCTCATTGTTGCCAGGATTCGAGAAAGAAAATACTCCGTTCACTAGGGAAACTGAATTGACTTGTCTAAAGTTTGGGTAAATAGATGCCCACAATGTCCTAAAGTCTAGACTTGCAGTTCCAAGAAGTGGGATCGATTTCAATAACGAAGACCTTCTTAGCGTAGTATCCTAGCATTATTTTTTCATCTGATCAGCCCCTGTTTCCGATAAGAAAACGTGTGATGGTGAACTGCTTTTCCTGTAAAACTGTCATTAAGTTATCACAGGCACAACGCGACTTCAGGTTGGCATTGAATGACTTGCCAAACAATGTTGGTGTCCCCCTCTTGTCGACTGAGGATAGACCTAGTTTTTTCAAGTTTTTTCATTAAGCTTAATTGATTACATATGTCTTAGCCTTTGCAATATGGGAGATTGATGGGTAGCTTGAAAGAATAATATCTGCGATTACACACTCGGAGTCGTTAATAGGCCTTCGTCCCGAGTTCTTTTAATTCGATTTAAGCAAGTGGAAACGTTGTGAGTGCAACAAGGACGTCACTCTTAAAGAGCATAGTCTTGCTATCATCACCTTGATAAATCCTGCAGATCAAGGTATCGATTTGTGAGACGCTGGAAGAGCGCTTCGATCATGGTGTTAGAAAACTCAATATCAATCTGAGCGATCAGGCGCCGAATCGAGGCTGTGTTCAGCAAGCAATCCACTTCGTGATTGAGATTCTCACAGCCGCTATCCATAATCAGCATCGGATCGATCCTCATTCGTAAGTCTTCGATTAACCACCCAGTTGCAAAACCAGAGGATGTCGTTGCGCCCCATTTTTCTTCGGTATGTACACTCGCCTGAGTGGTTCGGCGTTATAGCTATACCTTTGCAGTGATATGGCTCCTTTGACTTTGCCGCAGCGACCCCTCAAGAGACATTCAATCGGCGCTGGCAGAGACAGGAAGTATTCGAATCGAAGCCCAGGACCTTAGCACACAGCTGACCGGTGGAATAACCCTTGGCTTAGATTTTGGCGTGATCTTCGCCAGCACCCTTTGTCATCTGGCGTGAATCCTTGGGGGACAAGTTTTCTAAAGACAGTTCCTGACGTGACTGCTGCATACCCAGTAAAGAATCATTAATAAGACTCGAAACTTCTAAACGGTTGGTTGCTATGTCTTCTGAGCTATGAACACCTTGCAGGCTGCCGACGGCGGTCACGATGCGTTCTAGTGCTTTGGGGTGGAGTATAGGATGTCACGAAGTCTTGAGTCTTCTTAGACTCGGAACTTTGGTTCAACGAAGAACTACGACCCGGTCTAGCCGGTGCTCTAGATTGATGAGACACACTGTCTCATTTTCGAGATTAATCGCTGCTGAACTCTGTCAATCACCACTCCGATAGGGGCTATCCCGACAGTTGGTCTTATCTTGGAGTTTGGTCTTATCTTTGCAGTTAAACTAATGAGTGAAGGCAACTTCAAGGAAAAGGACAAATAAGATGAATCTTTTAAAAAGGACGGAAGGTACCGTAGTGGCACCGCTGCTGTTATGGGTTTTGGGTGTTCCTGGCGTTTTGGTTGTTCTCCTCTGGTTTTTTTTCTTCCGCGGGAGTTGATTTGATCGGCAGCTTGGCAATAGTCTTAAACACCTTTGACGAGCAGAAACATGAATTGAAAAGTTTAATTCAGACAATAGAGTCGCCTGGAAACACCCACTTTCTGACAATGCACGCCCTTCCAAAGGCATCATTGGTGTCGTCGCGGACCCATCAGGAGATGTATGTGTTCCAGGCAGACAAGGGACGTTACGCTACCGGTTTTTATCCTCATCTTTCGGACTGGAATAGCGATTGTAGCACTATTGAGCGACCAACCGATCAGCAGTGACCCTCGCAGCCGTACTCGCATCGTCATGATTTTTGCCGGCGTTGCGAGCTGTATTGTAGGCGTTCAAATAGGCATTAAACCAAGCATTAGCCTGTTTCTTGCTAACAACGAGATCTGCGAATTCCCATGATGCCTCACGTGAACTGGTCTTGCTATAGTAGTGCGTGAAGGCTGTGCTGTACGTCTTCAACCATGTAGAAGACTCGGGCTGGTTCGCAGCTCGTTCCGCGAATTCAAACGCGAGGTCGCGGTCGGAGTTCTTACTATAGTAAAAAGTATAGGCTGTCTTATAGGCATTCAACCAAGTCTCCGACTCTGGTTTCCCGGCGGCCTTTTCGGCAAAACTAAAGGCGAGGTCGCGGTCCGAGTTCTTTGAATAGTAGAAATCGAAGCCGGCTTTGTAGCTTTTTAACCAGACAGCACTATTCAATTGACCTGCGGCCTCGTTGGCAAAGGCAAAAGCCTTTTCGCGGTCCGAATCCTTACTATAATAAAAAGTAAAGGCCGCTTTATAATTTTCCAACCAGATGGCCGCTTTCGCCTTACTTGCGGCTTTTTTGGCAAAGTCGAAGGCCAGTTCACGGTCAGAATCTTTGCTATAGTAAAACTCAAAAGCAGCTCTGTAATTTGCCAGCCAAGCTGCACTGTCGGTCCTATCTGCAGTCTCATTGGCGAACGTGAAAGCCAGTTGCCGGTCAGAATCCTTGCTGAAATGGAATTGGTAGGCTGCTTTGTAATTTGCCAACCAAATGGCAGCATTCGCTTTGTCGGCAGCATCCTGCGCGAAAGAAAGGGCCAGCTCGCGGTCAGATTCCTTCGCATAGCGAAACTCATAGGCCGCTTTGCAATTGTCCAACCAGGTCGGCCCTTTCATCCGATTAGCTACTTGGAAAGCAAATATTTCGGCGTCGTCTCTGGAAGAACTCTTGCTGAAATTGAAATCATAGGCTGGAGCAAAATTAGAGAACCAACCTGCACCGTAGCTATCCATCGAAGCCAGAACTTTATCTCTCGCCTCGGAATCCAATGCATGATTAAGCAAAAAAGCCAGGAATGCTTGAGCTTCGCCTTCAAGTTCCAGACTTGTTTTCAAAAGCTGAAAGTGAATGTTCCCTGCTGCACTTTGGGTTGTTCTATTTTTTAAAATCACCGTGATGGATTCAAGTTGAGAGTGTTTGGAATCCAGGTTGATGTCGATGAACTTCAGTATATTTTCCTGGACCAGAACAGTCGCTTCATAGTCCGCGGATATATCGCTACCGTTTTTATTAAGTACCGACCAATCCATATGAAGAGGCAAAGCTTGAGTGACGTCAGACACTGCAAGCACCGATGATTTCGGGGCACCGCTTACTTGGAATTGTGCAATCGCGTTATCAAAGAAATACATAGTCATATAGAATGGAGCCAGATCCGAGGTTTCAGTCGGCTTGGGTGTCGGCACAGGCTTGGGTGTCGGCACAGGTGTGGGTGTGGGCACAGGCGTGGATGTAGGTTTAGGCCTGGGACTAGGTCCAGGTTGCGGGTCCACAATAGGCGGGTCGACTGGATGTTGGTCGCCGTTATGGGTAGAACTGCCGCAGGCGACGACGGAACTGATCAGAGCCAAGCTCAAGTATCGAGTAAAATTCACAGATAATCTCCCGTAGAAAGGACTCGAAAGTCGTGGGATTTGCCAATCCAGTAGAACGTTTAAGAGACATTTATGCGCCGAAAACATTGCGAAAAAATGATCCCGTGCCGACCGACACATGGATATGTAAGCGAGTCTGTTCCCTTTAGCCACGCCAGCATTTGTCAGGTTGGTCCAATTGGATCAGGCTTGCGGTCGCTCTATCCATTCAAGGACGCGAGAACTGATGTTCCTCGAGTTTCGTCGAGTCATCTGCAATATAGTGGACGAATTCTCTTTGGTTTTGCCGCCAATAACCTTTTCTTATAATCCAACGACTGCTTCCAGTTTCACACAATTCTTAAGGCCGACGATCAGATTGCGTTTGTTCACGGAAACATTGTAGCGATGTGCCCAGGATCGGCTTCGCCATATGGCGAGAATCTGATAGAATGTATGAGGAGCTATCTCAATTTCAAAGTGATTTGCAACCGTTCGTTAAGGTTGACAGACGAGCTTTTTAACAAGGAAAAATCAAGCAGACGCGAAATCCCAATCATTGAACGCAAGGTAAAGGTAAGTCTAGAGGGAGGAGAGAAGCTTGAATCAGTCATTGCAAAATAACGTTTACCCAGCGTCGTGGATGCGTCGAGCTGTGGCTCTCTACTATGACTTGCTGGTTGTATCGACTGCTTTGTCTCCATTGATCCTACTCGTTCACAGAGCAGAACCAAGCCTGCAACAGTCATTGAACATCCCTAGGTATTTACTCATCGCAACCTTCGTTTTCGGCATCCGCATGTCCAATAAGTCATTTGGAAAATGGGTCACTGGCATCGATCAGAACCTGAACCAAGTGGACCCGTCTATCTATAAACACGAGACTCTAGTAACCATTGTCGTTGGTTTTATGATGATCGCTGCTGGTTTCGAGGAATCAATCGCTCGCATTTTCGAGGACAAACCAATGACCCCAATCTTCGGCTACTTGCCTTCATCGTTTCTGGATAAAGTATGCCTCCTTATTTCCGGTGGCCTAGAGGTTTGGTGTGGTATCGAAATTCTGAAGCTCCGGAAACGAGGCTATTGGTTAGGCATAATTTTTACAGCTATAGGATGCCTCTCAGCGATACTCAATTGGCACTACCTTAGTTCGTATATGTCTGGCCAATTCCAAACTAAACTCACTCATAATGAAGCCGCCGAAAATCTCAGCTATATGGCGTCAAATTATCCTTATATATTTGGCTCTTTTGCCCTTTTTATTGTCACTCTCTTTTTTCTGAATCGAAAACGCTTTGTTCATTAGCGATGACTTGTCAGCAGGGTAGATCAAATTAGCTCGAATTTGGAATTATTGCATCTTTACGTAAGCATCCCTAAGAAAGTGAATGATGAAGAATAAAAAAATACAGCTAATTGTTGGCGGGCTATTGCTCCTTCTCGTTTTTTTCGCCTTCATTTTGTTTCCCAAGGCAAACATTTCTTCCACTCACAAGGAACCTGAGTCCCATTTACCTCGCAAGGAGGCATTGGAAACTTCGATCCCCATTGACCCATGTGCAAGTACAGATCATTTGCTGGGAGAGAAAATGGATCCGGCTTGGCCTGCAAAACGAAGCTGGAAAGTCATCAAAACAGAGCAATGGGATGAACCGCTCTGTGAGGGAACCTTAGAGCTAGGAGAAATTGACAAGATTAAACTCATTGATGCTCCGGCACCTACTGAAAAAATGAAGCGATATCGAGTTCGCGATTTTTGGCCACAATTTCAGATATTCTTAGTCGAGGCATTCTATTATGAATCCCACCAACAGATCTTATTGAACCTACGAGATGGCAAAGAATATCAACTCTTTTGTGGAAGACCGATTTTTTCTAATTCTGGTTCACTCCTGGTGAGTGCATGCCTGAGCCTGAATTCGGAGGGACCTGCAAGTGGATTAAGTATCTGGCAGCTAGATAGACAAGGACCCTTAAAGCAATATTCATACGAAGAAGGCTCATGGGGAGCTAAAGATATTCAATGGAACAGTGATGATGAATTATCGTTTAGTCTAATCACCCCTGATATCGAGAAAAAAGACATCTTTCATATTGCCAGAAATTCGGTTCTAGCAAAGGGAGAAAAGGGCTGGGAGCTCAAAAAGGGAACTGATAAGCTTGTCGCAAATAGGAAAATTACTATCCGACTCTATGGGTGCGGGCCTGACGACGATGCTGATTTAGTGAGCGATCGCGAACTATTCATCAAAGTCTTTGAAAATAGAGTCAAGGAATTTAAGATTCCCGTCATTTATGATAACCAAAGTCTAGCCTGTGATATCCTATTCGAAAATGCTGAAGAATTCAAAGTCTTGAATGCAGCAAGTTTTCATGATCGTAACTCCCTCAGCTGGAGAAAAAGATCAGGGGCGCGAACCTGAGCCGCGCCCCTGACTTGGAGATCCGAAAGAGTTTCACAAGACCAAAGTTAGAGAGCCATTTTGAAAACAGCATCTGTGGTCATGACAAAACGAGTATTGTTTTTGCTGTCATACACCGAAAAATAGAGCCAACCATCGGAACGGAAGTGTGGGAACTGCGCATAAAGGCCCTTGGGCATCTGAGTGATTTGCACGGGCTTTCCATCACCTAGCAGATCGACTACGAAGAGATTCGCTGAAGATTCCGAAGGGCTGAGTTTTTTGGAATTCTTGTCATAAGAATAGTAGGCTAAAAAGCGCTCGTCAAACGAGAAATTTGGCTTTTCACCCGATCCGGTACAGATGCTTGCAGTTGAAGGATCGTCCCAGCTTGGAAGTTCGCCTTTCTTGCTCAATGATTCATCCAACATTATGAGGCGATAGCCGCCGTGTCGAGCTTTGCTATCAGTGGAGGCTGAGACAATTCCTGCAGCCAGGATTTGACTTGGTGATGCCATCCAACTTGCATGAAAGGGAGTTGGAATGGTGTATTGAGATACCTTTTCAAAGGCACTGGCACTTGACTGACGAATCGTACTGACCGTGAGATCGCTGCTCTTGGAAAACAAGGGGGCGATTTCTTGGAAAACCGAATCGCCAGAATCAGATTGGAAACCGCCGGCGATCGTAACGATGTCACCGTTAGCAAGGTTATTTCCCAAGCCTTGATAAAGTCCAACATCAAGATTGCTCTTAGAACAGCCTTCGTTCAAGAAATCAATCGTAACTGGATCAGCTCCTTCTAATAGGGTCTGGACGCATACCCGTGATCCGCTTTGCCCCTGGAACATAAAGGATTGGTTGTCGGGTGCGAAGGATGGATCAAATTCAGCTTTCACTGTGTTTATTCTGGCTTCCTTGCCTTGCATTTTTGGTAATAAATCGACGACAATGCTGGGTGATCCACCGGCTGCAACAAAACGTCCATCAGCAGAACTTCGGATCCAATAGTTGGTCGAATTCTGAAAGGTATGGAGTTTGCGTATTTGGCCTTTGACTCCAGTTTGCAACCAATCATTTTGAGTTGGAAAAATGTCACTGGCGTCTTGCTTTTGTTGAAAGCAATTGCTCTTGTCCATATCACTGCAGCCAAACATGGTGAGACCGCGAGCTAGATTAACGAACTCCCAACCTTCCCCTTCAAGGCTCATGCGGGTGACATGCTCCTTAATTTTACTGCCAATAAACGTATTGGCCTCACTGCGACAAACGTCTGGACCATTATGTAGGACATATTTCTCTAAATCTGTCAAGCCACTCACGTACCATTGGACCAAGAGCAGGGCGTCCTGATCTGGAAGAAGGTTTCTGCCATATGGCATCCCAACTTTAGCTTTCCACTCGGTAAAGAGACTGCTCATGTTCGCGGTGTTGAATATTTTCTCGACAGTGCTGAGACCTGCCGCAGCTGCGAAGATGCCTAGATCCTTTGGAGTGAGAGCGAGGAGCGAGGTTTTCAGTTCCTCGTCGGTAAAAGTGCGGGCAGGGATTGGCTGGCCATCGGCCATCTGTCCGTTGCTTGGAATGGCTAACTTGGCCAGACAAGCCAAGGTGCCTCGAGCATTTATCTGAGGATCACTGTCAAAGCAACCGAGAACCCTATAGGTTTCCTCGCCAAGAGTTTGGATCCCGTCCACTCCTGCAAAACTCGAATGACACCCGATACAGTTTGCATTTGCAAAAGTATTGGGCGTAGCGTTCGTATCGAAACCGAAGATCCCGGCGGCTTTTTGCGTATCCAATTCACTCGACCCGTAAAATGGGTTCATATACGGTGTGGATGAGATTTCGCCTTCTTTGGTTTTTGATTTTGGACTTTGAGTACATGCAGTCAGCAGAGCCAGCAAGAGAAAACCAGTAGAACGTCGACGGAGCAATATCACGGTATTTTCCTTAGTGAAGAGGATCATTCCTCATTGTTGGTTTTGTCTAAAGTAAAGCAGATTGTTGAGAAGCGATAGCCAACTCGAAGATCCCTGCGAAGCAGACCAAATATAGTCAGTAGGGAAATCTTTCCGCTGTTTCTTGCTGCCTTGCAGAGGAAACTGTGTAGGATCTGCTAAAATTCGTTCCTGTTGAACATCTGTACCGGCGAATTGATGACAACCTATACAATTGCCGCGATGGTTGTGAACGCCCTTTTCTATATAGGGATTGCTACACCAAGAGGAGCCCTCTCGTCCTTCCGATACAACCTTATAGGCGGCTGCCAAGGAAGGAAATGGTCCCTCCAGCTCGGCAATGCTTGCTGGATTGACTGAATAGCTCGATACCGCGCAGATCTTATATTGATTCCAAGGTGGACCTAAGTTTTTGACGAAATCTGGACGATCTTCTCCAAAATCTGCATCAGGATTAGGAGACCAAAAAGCCGAGATCCAAAGCCAGTCATCGAGGTCTTTGCTGACGATATGGAGCCCACCCAGGACAAACTCTTCATTGTTGAACCGAGCCCGCATAAGGCCTTCGGGAGTAGGAATCGCTTGTCCATGCTGAGCCCAGCTGCTATCCGCTTGTACAAATAGCTTTTGTAGACTGTCAGCATCCGTGGTGAAACTTTCAAATGTGCTGCGCGAATTCATCCACGCAGTCTTTATCATCACAGAGGACGCAGGGAGTGGTGCTTGCCAGCAAGGGATGAATTCGTTTTGCGGAAGTGGTTTTTTTTCAGCTGGAAAGCAATCTTGCAGGGCCGCATAGCGGCGAATCATGGCACTGATGAGATCGGGGCTATATAAAGTTCGATTCATTCCTGAAACGCCGATTAAATCTGAATCTGACAGTGTTGGATGTTCAGTTATGTAGCGCTGCCACTTTTTTTGCAAAGGCAGAGGAAGTCGGTCCAATTCAGTCTGCAATTGGCTTTGACTCTTTTGAAAGGTTTCCTCGGGAAGTTCGGTGCCGGCTTTTAGGACTGCTTGGTCGGTCGAAGCAAAATTGGATCGCATGAGTCTTTGCACATCGTCTGAGCCATAATAAGTGAAGAGTCGAGGCACACTCACAGTGCTTGTACTCCCGTCGGGCTTGGCTACGGCCACGTCAGTTCTTTCAACGACCTGAGAAAATACCTGCCACGCGAGACGGCGAGTGGCAGCGATCGATTGCTTGGTTATTTCCTTTTGCTCTGGACTAAGGTTCTGACTGTTATAAGGGATTGCGGGGCCAAGGAGACGTCTACCTATAGCATCGGCTTTGATGTGAGAGTTCGAGTGCGAGGCCTGACAGCCGCTTTCGGCCATTGCTAATATAAGTAGTAGATGGCTCAATTTCACGTTCTGTCTCAAACATTTAAAAGGGTGTCAGTCGCCAAACAAGCATGCCTTTGCAAGGAGGATGCCATCGTTTATTTGGTCGCTTGTTTGAACGTAGGAGGCCGGAAGCCACCGTAAAGATCGCAATAGATGCGAAGATACTGCGGAGTTCATGTCTGGGAATTTGTATATCCTTGAGGTGTGCTCGCCGAGAACCTAGACATCGGGCCCAATTTTTGTATCGATCTTGCGGCAAACCATAAGGCAGTAGCTGCCACCCTATCCATCAGCCGATCTTTTGCGGATTGGTCGAGTCGTCTTGCAAGGGTTTTAGATTTTTCCTATAGTTCGAATGGGTGATAAGATCCCGAAATCTTACGTAAAAATCGGCGTCTATCCTTGTTTATTCAATATTTCGCTAGCTTAGGTAAACTTATCAAGATTAGCACCGAAGACTGAGGGGGTAGACTCGTGTGAAAGGTTTCCTTCATGGTAGGCGGGTGCAGTTTACTGAAAAGATTCGCTAGAGTTCTGCCTCTGGTCGCAGCACTCCTGTCTTTTTCGCTAGCGCCGGCGTTGGCCCAGGATGATCCTGCAACATTCTGGTTGAAGGGTGATTCCCAGGACGTAAGCGCTGCTATGCAGGTTTACCTGGAACAGGATGGGGAAAGCCTTGATGCCACGCAGATTCTAGAGAGGACAGGACAGGACACAGCTCAGGACCCTTCTTTTTGGCAATCGAATAAAAAATCATGGGGCTATCAAAACCGAGCCGCATGGCTGAAGCTAAAACTGGGCAATCCCGGTGATGAATCGCGGCGGGTTGTTCTGGTAACCCCTTACTTCGCTCCGATGCAGCTCCAAATATCTATCTACGACCAGGCCGGCCAGCTCGTGCGCAGCTTGGAAAATGGAACGATGTCGCCCTATGAAGGACGAGACCTGAAGCTCAATCGCATGGGGGCCTATATCGATGTACCTGCCAGAGAAACCAGAATGATTCTGATCAAGCAACGAACCTTGGCCCTGCTGGATACCCACTATGTGGTGAGGTCTTTGGAGGTGAATCAGTGGTTCGAATGGATCTATCTCGGTGCCTATGGAGTCTACTTTGGCCTTGCTTTGGCTCTTTTTTTTCATAACCTGAGTCTGTTTTTTTCGGTTCGAGATCGTGTCTATATCGCCTACCTGATCTTTGTGATGGCTGTGACCTCAGTGATCGGCTTCACCTCAGGTTTCTATGGAATTTTGTGGGGCAACCTCCGTCCCTCTTTGCAAAATTCGGTGATGACACTGCCGGGATTAGCCACTGTCGCAGGTGCCTACCTTGCCTACGCTTTCCTTCATCTGGATTGGAAGACTTCGGTTTTTGGTAAACTATTCGTCGCTTTTGGGATTTTTGGCCTTGTCTGTGCTCCTATTCAATTCCTCTGGCCTAGCCGCGGGGTCGCCCTTATCCCGATTCAGAGTCTTGGTGTCGGCATCATCGGTGTCACCGCATGTATCGCTCAAATGATGAAAGGACAGCGATATGCTACCTTTTTGTTAATCGCCGTGCTGTGTCCAGTCTCTGCCATCGTCGCTTACTTTGTCGGGAGTTCGATCTTTAAGATCAATGTGCCGAGTGATATTATTTCCTTGGGCTTTGCTACCGAAATGCTATTGATGTCGATCAGTCTTTCTCATCGCATCTATTCCATCAAGCAAGAGCAGCACGAAAAGGCTGCTCTGCAGGCTATCCAAATTCATTCCTTAAAGATGCGAGCCCTCAACGATCTGGCCGGCGGCGTGGCTCATGAAGTTAACAATCCGCTCATGATTATTAATGGCTATGCAGAAATTATTGGACAGCTGAACGAGGGCTCATCCCACCAGGCCATGGCCGTTCGAAGCTATTCAACGAAGATCATGCAGACAGTGGAACGCATTGCTTTTATCGTCCAATCACTTCGGTCTGTATCGGACAATGCCTTGGCTCATTCGGGTCAAATCCATGCCGTTCAGAATATCATTGCCCAGGCCTTGGTGCTGAGTCGAGCTCGCGTTGAAAGTCATGATATTCAGCTTGAATTGCAGGTGAATGCTGAACCCATTGCGATCGAGGGACAAGCCGCGCAAGTGCTGCAGGTGATCTTCGCGCTGATCAATAACTCCATCGAAGCGCTTAACGGTCGATCGGCGAAAAAAATCACCATTGAAGTGTGCTTTCCTTGGCGAGATCGCAAGGATACTGTGGCAATTGTTATCAGTGACAATGGACCAAGTTTACCCAAAGCCATTCAAGAAAAGCTTTTTCAACCCTTCTTTACCACCAAAAAGCACAATGAAGGAACTGGTCTGAGTTTAAGTCATGGGCAGCAGATCATCGAAGGCCTCGGTGGTAAGCTGTACCTGGATACTCAAGCAAGTCTGACAAGTTTCGTCATTGAACTCCCGACGCTCACGCCATCGAGTCTCCAAAAAGCTTCGTGATGCAAAATCGCCCACTCCTCTAGGCGGGAAGCATGGAGCTAGGCTCAATTCATGCATAGCATCTTGCCAACAATCGATGGGCCACCTGGACCCTGTTGCAGAGCGAGGAAAAGGCGCATAAGTCGATTTCATATGGAGCGATAGCGCTCGAAGCGCTAAAGTGTGGGAGCTTTTGCACAGAAGTTCTTGTTACGGGCGATTCCAATCACACGGTGCAAGGGGAGTAGGGGATCATGAGCGACCGACATATAGTACAAATGATTCGTCGACAGATTGAAAGCGGGGGAGCCAGACCTGCCGTTCATTTCGTAAAGGATGGGGCCTGGCAAGCACTTTCTTGGCAGGAATATGGCCAAGCAATCTCAAGTTTGGCCAAGTGTCTTATGAGGGCAGGTGTTGGCGCGTCAGCTGCAGTTGCCATCTGGGCTGAAAATAGCCCGGAATGGTCGATCACTGACTATGCAGTGATGTCTGTGCGGGGGGTAACTGTGCCCATCTATGCAACGAGCTCAATCGATCAAGTGATCTATATCCTCAAAGACGCCGAAGCTGTGATCTGTTTTGTCTCGAATGTAAACAAGGCGGAGAGGCTTCTTCAGTCTTCACAGCTACCCAAGACCTTGCTAAAAATCGTGTGTTTTGAACCCATACCGTTGACCAGCCACGACGCAAGACTCGTCTTCTGGAAGGATTTTTTGCAGGAGGCTGAGGGCCACGGTGTCGATGAAGTTTTGAAGGAACGGTTGGGTCAGGTCCAACATGATGATCTATGCACCATCATCTATACCTCAGGCACTACGGGTGAACCAAAGGGTGTAATGCTCAACCACGACAATCTCATGAGTCAGCTGACTGCGTTGAATGCCCGATTTGATTTAAGTGATCGTGATCGCGAACTGGCATTTTTGCCCTTGAGTCATGCCTATGGTCGAGTTTCTGGCTATTGGGTCCAATCGCATGGGGCGAAGGTTTACTATTGTGACGATCCCAAAAAAGTTGTGAGCTATCTGCAGGATGTTCGACCCACCTTTATGGTCGGAGTTCCTCGGCTTTATGAAAAAATTTATGCGGCGGCTCAGCATCGTCTGCAGAGTGCCTCGCTTCTCAAAAAGAAACTCTTTGCCTGGGCTTTGGGCGTCGGCATGAACCAACATCGTTCTAGGCTTCATGGCGAATCCATAGGAGCTTTCCAAGGCATTCAATATGCTTTAGCTGATAAACTTGTGCTGCTGAAAGTAAGGCAACTCTTAGGCGGTAGTATTCGTTTTCTATCGGCAGGCGGGGCGCCCCTGGCCAAAGAAATAGAGGAGTTCTTTTTCTCTTGCGGGATTTTCATTGCCCAGGGCTATGGCTTGACGGAGACGTCTCCCACGATAAGTTGTAACAGTCCTGGCAGCTTCAGATTTGGCTCTACCGGAAAACCGATTCCAGGTTGCGAAGTAAGGATTGCGGATGATGGTGAGGTCCTGGTGAAAGGGATCAATGTCACTCAAGGCTATTTTCATAAGCCCCTGGCGAATCAAGAAGCTTTCGATTCGGAGGGATGGTTCCATACGGGTGACATCGGACGCTTGGATAACGACGGTTTTCTGTTTATCACCGATCGAAAGAAAGAATTGATCGTCACAGCTGGTGGCAAAAAAGTTGCACCCCAGCTGATTGAGAAGTATTTGGGTGGTGATTTCTACATAGATCAGGTGGCCTGTATGGGTGATCGCCGCGCCTATATTTCGGCCTTGGTGGTGCCCAATTTTGAAGCTGTTGAAACCTATTTTAAAGAACAGGGTATCCACTTTCCAGGACCTGCTGTGATGGTGGCGGATGCTCGGGTGGTGGCCTTTATTCAATCGCGAATGGATGAGTATGCAGTTCGATTTGCCGACTTTGAAAGAGTGAAAAGCTTTCGCTTGCTTCCGGAACCTTTGTCTATTGAGAAAGGCGAGATCACTCCGACCTTCAAGATTCGTCGCAAGGTGGTCGAAGCGCATTATGCAAGCTTGATCGAGTCGATGTATCGAGCTCAAGGCGGCCAAGGAAGCGAGGGAAGTCCTCAGGGTAGGGAATCCTAGAGCCTTTTCGAGCAGGCCTCGTGAACGGCAGAATTTCATCGCAGAAGGAGGGTGCAGCCTCCTTTTGCACATGCCGCACAGTCCTAAAGATATCTCCAAGCTATCGATAACACATGGGAAAAAGAGCGGCCTCAGGTTTTTCGTGAAAGGGCCGATACTGAGGGACCTGGGGGGCTTACGGTATGAATAATTCTATGACCTTGTTCGGTCTGGTGGCTGTTCTTTTATGTTCCTGTAAACCTGCATCTTTCAATAGTGTCGAGCAGGTTGAGGACAAGCCTTTAGAGCAAGTCCTTGCACACAGCTCTGCGGATGCGATCTTTGAACCGGGTGCTGCGGTGTCAGAGGAGGCCATTGAAGCCACCGAGATCACCAAGATCGAAAGCACTGTGCAGGTTCCAAATGAGACAGCAACGACCAATGCCGAAGCCTTGAAGGTCGCCTGCGTCGATGCTAAAAAGAACGGAACCTTGAAGTCCAAGGTTATTCCATTGCTCTTTCCCGCCAAAACCACAAGCTGCGATTTTGAAGCCAACGATAACTTAAGCCGCAAGAACGAGTCCGTCCGCGCTCGACGCGAAGAAATGGTCGACCTTCCCCTGCAAGGTATGACCCGTCTGTGCAATATGAAGTTCGATGCGCCCAAGCAGAATATGAGATTTGATGACGAAATATTTCTGACCTTGAACAATCTGCTCATAGCTTCGAGCCAGGATTATTCAACCAAATCAAAAGATAAAAATGCGCAGCAGGTCTATCCCACGGGATTGGACGTGGATGCCAATGGTTTAACGACTTATAAGTGGTTACCACCCAATGGTCTGCAGAACCTCGACTACCTCAATGGTCAACTGCTCAGCTACTGCCTGGGTTTGGATGCAGCACAAGCGGATTTTGCCACGCTTTGCCAGATTCCTAAGACAGATACTAATGGAACAATGCAGCTGACTCTGCCGCAAGATGCTTTTCTGAAGTTAACGGCGAAAGCTGGCCTGATCTATGACAAGCAGCTGCAGCAGTTGCCGAGAGCTCGGCTTGCCTTCATCACCACCGGTGATGACAATGATAGTGATTGCCAGCATTTGGATTTTCAGATGTCGGTGACGGTCGACTACATTCCCTGAGTGTTAAGGCCCGGTCAGAGGATCAGGGTCTTCGATCAGAGCGGGTGTTTCGCTCGCCGCTCTTGGATCAGGGAGTATGATAAGCTGCAAGGACTTAGAGCCATCTTCCCATTGGTCATATTTATATTTGATGAGAACGGTTTTATCGCCTATTTGGACAATGGCCTCGCCGCATACAGCGAGTCGCATAAGAATGCGGCGGATGGTGTTAGGATCCATGTCGGTCATGGGAATCTTAAGGATCTTTTGTAGGCTTTCTGTCAGCAGCTGGATGAGTCCACCGATGCCTGTTCCGCCCGACATGCCGCCCGCCGAGGCGGGGCCGGAAAGCATGAAAGCGCACAAAACCGCCAAAACAAATCGCATTCTATACCTCATTATTCGCAGACATCACTTGAGTGGCCACAAAGCTGGCAGCAATCATGACCGTGCCGTCACTGGTCTTTGCTAGATGATCGCATTCCATGTAGGCCTCAATCATTCTGTTTCTAATTTTCTCATATGTCTCATTCGTGACGTTGTAAACAAGATAACGCTTGATAGATAGATCATTGGCGGGGAGCTCGGCAATATACTTGGCGGCTTCGCTGCCGATGCGCTTGCTTTCGACATAAAGAATGCTTTCGTCGATATTGACGCGATAAGTGCCCGGAGTTTTTTCCACCAAGACACCTTCCTCGACCATCATATCAAATTCCGAAACTCCAAAGGCACCCAGAAAGGTTTCCACGCGCTGCCGGGTGGCGCCGATCGTCAATCCCAAAGCCATGATCCAAAAGCTTTCTCGTCCAATGAGGCGGGTCATGATGTCATGACCAGCGAGACCTGCCTTCTCGGTTACCCTCTTATAAAAAGCTTTTATGGACTCGTTGCCCTCGAAATACGCAATCGTTTCGTCCAGAGTTGAAACCAGATTGAGCAGAGCCATGGCATTTTCAACCGAAGGAATGGACTCCCTTTGGATGATGCGACGCAAGGTAGGATAGGGAACCCCGGACAGCCGCGTCAGGAGTTGAATGGTCCTGCGTGAGCTGCCTGAGAGCCATCGTTCAATGTAGTCGACCAGAAGATCCGCTTTAACAGACATGAGTCCCACCATTTATTGGGCGATGATGCCACTCGTATCACATCGATAAGAGCCCGGGGCGGCCGGAGCGAAATTTCATCTCGTTTAGTATGAAAGGATTGTACCCCATCGATTTTCATTTGAAAAGCTAAGTACACGATAATACCAAATAAGAAAGCTGGAATTCAGAATTTGTCAACAAAAAATTCATGCCGATCGCTGACAGCAAATGCCTTTAAATAAAGGGTTTCAGGCGATGGATTGGCTTCAAGCGTCGCCGCTGTGCTTTAAATTTGTAGAATGAGTTCTTGGAGTTTTGACTGGATGGATTGAGGGATTTTTAAAGAATGATTTTAGTTTTTTTCCAAGCAGTACAGCGCTTAGCAGCCGAGGACAAAACTGCCTTCGGTAAGATACCCTTGGTCGAATCACCGTGGAGTTGTTTGCGGAGAGACCTCAGAGGTGCCAGATCATCAGCAAATGAAAAACCCAGCAACTGACCCTTAAGAGTCTATTGCTGGGTTGTATCGTTCTTCAGATAAACTGAAGACGGTTTCGCTGATCACTCAACGAAACCTGCGAGTCTTAGTAACGACCGCCGCGAGAATAACCGCCGCGTCCGCCGCCGCCGCCTTCGCGAGGAGCCATAGGCTTCGCTTCGTTGACGGTCATGGGGCGACCATCGTAGTCAGCGCCGTTGAAACGTTCAATGGCAGCCGCTGCTTCAGCGTCGCTGGACATTTCAACGAATCCAAAGCCCTTGCTACGGCCAGTTTCGCGATCCATGATGACTTTTGCGGATTCAACTTGACCGGATTCCGAGAATGCGTCCATCAGAATTTGATCAGTTGCAGAGAAAGGAAGATTACCAACGTATAGCTTTTTGCCCACAAGAACCTCCTAAAGGCTAGGCAGCCACTAAAGAGGACGAGGCACAAACGACTCTACTCATTTAGAAGCGAACTAAGAGGACTCTACATCAATTGTTGCCGGATGCACACCTTATTCGACAAGATAGTTGAAAGAGAATGTAAGATGTTGAAAAGACACATGAAAACTTTTTTATTTTGGGAAGTATCAGCGAGTCGTTTTGATCGCTGGCTCCCTATTCGCCTCGCGGCTTGTAAGCTTTTTCCTGGAGTGGAGCGCTGATTGTGGTTTTCTCAGTTCCGCCGGGTTCATTAAGATAGATGTGCTCTGGCCTGCACTCATCGGGGGATGCTAGCCTTTGGTCATGGATGCCACACACATCATGCTGAGATTCAATCTTCAAAGAGCAGTACGCCGCTAATCGCAATCTCCAGGAGTTTGCTCTGCAAGCGATCCTGGTCGATGTTGCGAGCCGCTTCGGGGATGGCTTGCTGTTGATCGAACCAAGCCGTCAGCAGCGAGGCCACGAGTCGAATACGCTGAGCCGCTATGCGATCTTGGTTTTTACGAAAGGGTGGTGAGCGCAAAAAAACCTGCACCAGCTCCTCTCTGAATTGGTCCTTTTCGTCAAATAGCAAAGGATTGTGGCCAAAAACAGCCAGCGCATTGCGGAGGGTTGAGCTCATCTCACGATAAACCCGCCGGAACGATTTGATCAGGTGAACGGCAACTTTGTCGGCTTTGAGTTCTCCTGTGAAGCTCATAAGCTGAGTTTCCAAGGCGTCGAGGAGTTGTTTGGCAAAGCTTTCATAAAGACTGGCGATGAAGTCCGCTCTTTGAGTGGTAAAACGGGCGTCGGCAGCCTTTTTTTCTTCTGGTTTGGCAGCTTTTGGGGCTGAATCGACAGCCGTCTTTTTCTTGCGCCGATCGGGGATGGGGGGCGGCAGTTGCTTTTGTTGCCGAACAATCTCTTCATTGACCAGCGAAGCGTGCTGATCTTTACCAAGTTTGCGAAACGATAGCTCCACCCATTTAAGGGCTTCCATTTCCAAGAGCGGTCCCACAGCTTCCGTTCGCGTTGTTTGGAGATTGAAATAGGCGGCTCGCAAAGCCCCGTGTGGGTTATGCTCGAACAGCAGCAGAAAAAGCTTTTCCAGGTAAGGATGACGAGCATTGGTTTCCAGTTCGGCAAGCAGAGCCATGAATCGATCGATTAAAGTATCGTTTTGTGGATTATTTTTGATGTGCTTGAGAAATTCATTGAGACCAGTTGCCACAGCATCGCACTCCCGCAGAGGTCAACCAAGCGGCAGAGCTCGGCTATCGCTTGAGTTTTGTTCCCTTATAGAGTGTAGCAGAGAGGCCTTACGCTGCAAGAGCAAAGCAGGGAGAGAGCGATGGACGGGTGAAAGGGGCGGATAGCTCCCCCCCTCTTTCACTGAGTGAATCAGCGCTTTTTATCGATGGGGAGCACAAAGCTTCCGGTCGTTTGGCCCACAACCAAGGGCGAGACCCCATTCCATTTTTCTATCATCTGGAGATCGATGATACCTGGATTTTTGCGAATTGCTTCACCACGAATATCAATGGCTTTGGCTTCACCTGCCGCTCGAATTTCAGCTGTTTCCGCCTCAACTTTGGCTTTATCTTTGAGGAACTTCGATTTTGCTGCTTCTTGCTCTTGAACCATTTTTTCTTCGATGGCTTTTTCTAGTTCTTTCGAAAGCGTGACATTTTCGATCACGATGTCTTCGATAATCACGAGGTCCTGGATTTTTTTCTGAGCCGACTCCAGCACGCGAAGTTTGATGCGTTCGCGGCCTTTCACAATTCCTTCGGCGCTTTCTTGGGCGGTAGCTTCCTTCAAGGCTTCCTGGACCCGCGGTGCGACCAATGAATCGAATGGATTACCGGCGTACTTGGTAAAGATGATAAACAGTTGGGCTTCGGGAATTCTATAGAGGACTTTGAGGTTGATATTGACCTGCTGCAGGTCGGACGAATAGCACTCAGCTTTGACGCCCTCGGTTTGCTGCCTGATAGAAACCTGGTAGACAGTCGAAATCATCGGCGGTTTGAAACCAACCCCTTCGCTTTTAACGATAGGATCAGTTTTTCCCAAGGTGACGATCACTCCACGATTCCCGGGTGAAACTACAAAGAAAGCCGAAAATACAAAGATGACGGCAAGGAAGGCTGCGATAGCCAAAGCAATGGTACGAGTAGAAAATTCGCGCATAGTCATTCCTCATGAGAAAGAGTCCGGTTTGCTGTGACGAGCATAGTGTAGTCTTTGCAGCCTGGGAAGAGGGAATCAAGGCAGGCCAGCAGGCGATGAGTCGAAAAAATTGACCTTGCCGGCCAATTTTTGCGCTAGTCTGGAATGAGGGCCTTTTGCAGCCGCTGGCGAGAATCCCCGAGACGATGTGATAATAGGCGGAGGAGAGTGACAAGAATGAAAACGTTTGTCCTTCTTTTGATCCCTTTGCTGGCCAGTCTTCGAGCTTTTTCCGCTCCAGCTGACAACAAGTCATTCAGCTATCTAAGCCTCTGTGAGAAACGCAATCAGCCGGTGTTTGTCTATCAAACTCTGTGGACCGATAGTGCTCAGCCGGGTCCAAGGCTTCATGAATTCTGGCTGGATCGCAATAGGGACTCGCTGCAGGCCCAATGGTGGGTCAAGGATGAAAAACCTCTCTATATGATTGGGAGCATCCTATCGGAAACCGAGTTCTTCCTGTGTGCCTATCGTTCAGGACAGACGCAGGCCTTCGGAGTCTTCCTGGGTGTATTCGAAGGGTCCAGCCTTAAGCTGAAAGCAGCCAGCTGAGACCGTCCCTACGTCCCATTGGGACCCGGCGCTAGGAGGAAGCGGTGAGCGCCGAATGGCACTTACCACCAGATCGTGCTAAAAAGAGAGAAGCATTAGAAATTAAAAAGTCGTGGTTAACGAATGGACTGGGGACAGAATTGAGGCTGGCGGCGTAAATCTCCAAAGCCGACAGAAAAAGCTCCCAGAATGTTTTTGACCCAAGCCTTTGCGAGTCATGACGATGTCACCAAACTTGATGAAACGAGCGATCGTAGCGTTTATGGTCTTGCTTGGAAATGGCGGTAGCCTTGTCCAAGCCACTGATGGTATGGCGATTGTAAATATGGAGCCGTGGCATCACGAGATGCTCGATGATCCGAGCCATTTCCTTAAGACGCTCGAACTGACTCTGAATAGACCTATAGACGAGACCGGCCAAGACCTTTGGTTGGCATCTTTGTACCGTTGGCTGCGAACCGAAAGGACTCAGCATAGCTATCTTGATACAACGAAGTTCCCTGTTAATCAGATCGATCGTGCGATTGCAGTCGCTCAAGCCAAGCATGCAAAGGCCTACGAGCTATGGTTCCGTTCGTTTAAACTTCTGACCAAGCAAGAAGAGTCTCTGCCTGAAGCTCGACAAATCGCCCTGAAACGCAACTATGAGGAGCTTCTTGCAGCGACAGATCAACCGGAGTTTCGCCCTATTCATGTCATGACGCGGATTGATTATGCATCTTTTTTAAGCGAAATCAATCAATTTGCCGAAAGCCTTAAGATTATTCTTTCACTTCAAGATGAGCTTAAAGGCAACACAGCAATTGATGAACCGACCCGCATCGCGATAGAAACAGCCATTGGCGAAACACTCTATTCAGAAAAAAAATACGAGCAATCGCTATTTTATGATCTGCAGCTCTATAGTCGATGCCTTAAGGAAAATTGGCGGTTTTTTTGCGGTGAAAAGTCTGGATATTTAGCTCTCGATTATATTCGTAGGGATGATGCAGAATCTATTCATCTGGCGGAACCTTACCTTGAGAAAAGCTTGAGTTTCTTTCAAAAACTTGGCGATCCAAGGCGAATGGGCGACGCCTACTATGCCTACCTGTGCTACTACCAGAAGCTTAAAGACTGGCAGCAAGCTGAAGAGTATGGCGAACGAGCCATTAAAGAATACAAGACCACCACGGAAACAAGCGGTCTCGGCAATACGCTGTTTCAGTTGGGCAAGATTTCTTTGGAACTTCGGCAATACGCGAAAGCAATCCAGTATTTCACTGATTCAAAAGCGATTCCAGCAGGCGGCAATCAGGAAATGGTCGCCGAGGATCCTTTTCTTGCTGAGGCATACAGTCACCTTGGCAAAAAAGACAAGGCCTATGATTTGCTGAGTGCTTATTTTAAAGCGTATCAGCAGGTCTCTGCCGAGAGACAGAAAGCCGAGTATGCAAAAATATCAGGAAGTCTTGGACTTGGAATTGAAATGGAGCGTAATCTCCGGCTGAGTCAAGAAGTGGAAAACCAGAAGCGCTCCGAGCAGCTTTACAGGCTGGGTCTGGGCCTCGCTGTTTTTCTATTCCTACTCGCTAGCTTGAGTTTGATCCTATTAAAGAAAAACTTCAGCAAAGATCGACAGATTGAAGTTCAACAGAAGAGCCTAAGGGAATTGTTGGACTCAGTGAATGAAGGCATCTTTCGCATAGGCCAGGATTTCTCAATAAGTGGCCAATACTCGAATTTTGCGCACGATATCCTCCAGATACCTGCGGACTTAGCTGGAATGAACATCTTCGATATCCTATTCAACAAATCGAATCTGAGCTCTGATAGCATCGCGACCCTCTCTGATACCTTGGCTTTTATTTTTCAAGAAGGGATGCTGACCTGGGAACTTAATGAATCGAGTCTACCTCGTGAGCTCGACATGGGATCGAGGCATTATGAAATAAACTGGATACCCATACTTGATTTCGAGTCCAAGGTATCGCATATTCAACTCGTTGTCAGCGACGTGACTGAAAAGCGTCATTTACAATCCGCCGTGGAAGGGGAACAAAGAAAGTTCGATCGGTTCTATGACAAGATAAATGAAATTTTTTCAGGTCGACTGCCAAAGATTGCCCCGATGGTCGCTGAGCTTCGCGACAATCTGCAGAATTATGCAGAGATGTTCTTGATTCTCGATAAAATCACAATCAAACAAAAGCTTCACACGATTAAGGGAAATGCCCGCACAACAGGGCTCTGGCAACTCGCAAATGCCACGCACTCACTCGAAGATTCTCTCAATCTTTCACCTGATCAACTTGGTGTCGTCAAGAGCAGTTGGATCGAGACTATAAAGGATTATGTGGAACTTATCTTTGTTCGGCTCGGTTCGGATAGTGTGCAGAAGGGGTACGAAAGCCTATACGATATTGTACAAGAGCACGTTCCTATCTTAAGACGGAACCTAAAGGCTGCCCAAATAGGCCTGCAGCAAATCACCATTGTCGACCACTTTGACCGCTGGTCCCCCAGTCTACTTAAAGATTTGGCGGAGATGCTATTGCACGGTCTTACCAACGCTGTTGACCATGGTTTTATCTTAGCAAAGGCTAAAGGCCTAGCGACCAGGGAGGCCAGAATCGAGGTTATAGCAGAGATGCAAGGCCAAACCCTCGTTGTCAAAGTCTTGGATAATGGTGTCGGCGTTGATTGGCAAGCTCTCAAAGCCAAAGCGCAAGCCTTGAACTATACCTTCAGCAATCAAGACGAATTGAGCGAACTGCTCTTCCGCGATAGCATCTCTTTAGCTGCTGTTACCAGCATCACCAGTGGGCGAGGCGTGGGCCTCTCGGCCATTCAAGCGAATGCCAAGAATCTTGGAGGAAAGGTAAGTATCGGTAATGGCCATGATGGTGGAACCTGCTTGAACATCTTTTTGCCATATGCTCAATGATCGGCGTGGCTTTCATCGTCGTCATCGTTGCCTTCGTCATTGTCCTCATGTCGTCCAAGCTTGCCATCGCGATCCTCGTCTTGACCGAAGTCAGCACCGCCTTTGATATTGCTGAGGAGAGCTTCTTGTATTTTCTGGTACTGACCTTTGAACTCACTGCTGATATTGATATCTTTACCAGAAAAAGAGCTAAAATCAGCTTCCAGACCCGAGAAATCAAACCATTGATCCATACGGAAAGCAATGATGATCTGCTGATTGATGCCGGACTGGACATCGATCGACTTGGTCTGCGCTTCCTTCATGAGCGAGATCTCGTCATCAACATTGAGAGCGATGGATACCGATGATGCGTTGCTATTCTTATCGATATAAGTTCCGGTGATGAGCAAACTATTGCCCTTCAGTGGATCGTTGGCATTGATCGAAGCTTTTTCCAGCTGACGATAGCGCAGACTGATGTCTTTGTATTGACCCTCGGGAAGGGCTAGGCGACTGAGGCTTGGTGTTACGCTGCTTGTCAATAGGTCGACGATGAAAGGCCCTTGCAGAAGAGCGCGATTGCTTTCATCTCTTTGATCGTTGCGGATTCTTATACTTCCTAAGGCCAGCCGAGCCGCACTCAAGATCAATCGACCCGCGACGTCTCCCTGCTTGTCGATAACGGTGACGAACCCATCGGCGAGTTGCGTGGAAGTACCTAAGCCCTGAATCGTCAAATCGATCGTCCCCTGGCTTCCGTCAGCGCTTTCGGTTATCACCTGGTTGCTGGGTGGATTGCCGCTCCAGGATCCACAGGATGGGCTGATCAAGAGCAGCAAGCAGCCGAGCAAAGAGCCCAGTGTCTGAGGCATATCCCATCTTGATTTTAAGATCAGCCTTGGCATAAAGTCCTCTGCGTGCTAAGCATCATTTTTGGAACCCGGCGCCTTACGAGTCAGGGCGAAGAGTTGCACATTGATTTGATACACTTCATTGCGTTTGTCGGCGTTTTTTTCCAATTCCATGGCCTGTTCGCAGGCTCTATGAAAAATATCGCGAATTTGTACAGCGATTTCATCGGTGATCGAGAGAGTTAAGACATTGAGGTCGCGCCTTGCAGCTGGCACTGCTGTTACGCTTTCTCGAGCATTTTCGCAGGCTTTTTGATTGAATCGAATCGCTGCCATGCGTGCGACTGACCGGCTTGGGAAGAGCTGCTGGTTGGTCGAGACATAGCGCTGCCGAAGTTCATCATAGCGAATCAATTCTAATTTTTGCAGAAGGGCAAGGCTCCGCTCGATCTGTTTCGGAAGCAATCGAAGAAACAATCGTTCGTTGATCCAATCAGGGTCGGCTTGGAATTCATCTAAAGCAACCATTTCTCGCAAGACAGGGTGGTACCATTCCTGAAAAAATTCCAGGGTTTCCTCATCCCCTTCATTGTCGGTGAAGTGCTGCGATTTGATTGCGACCAGCTCCTTCATTGCTTGCTCTCGTTGCACGGGGTCGCGAGCATTATTGTGATGAACCAAGAGCATGAAGTATTTGCGAGCTTCGTGCGAAAGCTCCAACGCCACCATGATTTTTTGTGCCGATGCTTCCGCAAGATCCCTTCGCATGGTCAGGACGAGCCACAACGCATTGCTGGCCGAAAGACCAAGATCACTGGCGAAACGAATGTAGGAGTATGATTTGCGACCCGTCTTGATGTGGTCATAGAGGGCTTTGAGATACTCTCGATAGGCCGTGTACTGGGTGACATCGATCTGCTTTTTGGCTTCGAGAAAACGAGCCTGAAGGGAATCATCGGCCAAGGACGTTTTCAGTCCTCGTTTCGCATTTGCCGATTTCCCCTTCAGACTCATCGAAAGCCTCGCATTGGTCGGTGTTAGTTCTTCAGGGATCAGTGGTCGTCCTTACCAGCTGACTTGCCGTCTTTATGTTCAGAATCATCATCCTCAGTGTCTGCCGAATCATCGTCCTCTTTGCCGTCACGACTGCCGTCTTTGCCACAGCGAGTGCTGGCTTTAATGTTGCTCTTGATCGCAGCGAAGATCTCGGGGTTAGACTGATTGTCGATCACGACCAGACCCAAGCCATTGGCTTTAGCCTTGGAAAAGTCCACATTTGTAAACCACTTGTCCGGTTGAAAGGCTATCGTCAGTATATTCTTGCCGTCGGTTCCGACTTTTATGCCTTCGCTAGTTTTGAGGCGAATCTTTTCACTATGACCCAAAGCGAAGGTGAACTCAGTGGCTTTGCCGTCGATCTGAGTCGAACCTTTGATGAAGACTGAGTTGTTGAGAAGCTGATCGGCGGAGTCGCGATCGGCTTTCAATTGAAACTGAATCCGATGATAGCTGCCGTCAAATACAGTCGCAGTTGGGAGTTCTGGGGTGATTTTACCGCTCACCAAATCATAGACATAGGGACCCTTCCAACGGACGTCGGGATCCTTTTCCGCTTCCAGCGCATCGGCAGCATCCTCATCGCCTTTTTTAATCGATGCGAGTTGTTCCTTCAAGGTTTTCAATTCAGCTTCGAAGGCCTTACGAACAGCAGCCTTTTCTTCGACGCTGTTGGCTGCGGCGAACAGGTCCTTATATTTCAGCAGGAGTGCGGCGAACTCACTGTCGAGCTTGTCCGTTTTGTCCTTGTCTCTGCTGTCGCCTTCACGGGAGCGAGCTTCGACCTCGTCATCTAATTTTTTCTCGTCGGCATCTTCGTCGCGAGCGGGTTTGATTTTGATTTTCGCAATATTGACTCGAGCATCGATCAAGCTCACACCATTGCCTAGGTCCAGTCCGGTATCAGTCAATCGCAGCGAGGGATTGCCAACTTCCGTGGAGATCTGCAGGGTGACATCAGCAGCTGAGCCTTGGCTATTGGATGGCTTGGAACCAGTTGCGATAGAAGCGCCCTGGCCTGTGCTTTTGCTGGTGCAAGCCGGAAGTGCCACTAAACTCAGGACTGCCAGACGTAGCAACAGTGGTCTAAGATGCAAGGTCTTCATTGCGTTCATCCCCTTTTGTTCTGGTCTAGGGTCAATCCTTTTCTGATCCCTCTCGCGTCATTTTTTAAAATGACTCTGTTCTTAACGGCGAAATTTGCGCGCACTTGAATAGAACTTTAAAAGTCCAGTGGGCGAGAGGTGTTACACACATAAATACCGGCGGGTCAGGATTTTGCGAGCATACGGATCGGGTGAAGGTGGGGGCTTGAAAAAGAGATGTAATACTGGATAGTTGTGAGTGGGCTGGACTTTGCATGCGGGCTCTGCAAAGTCCTCGTCCTGCATCAGCGAGCGAATCTATTGATTCGCTTGGTGAATCCCACGCTCGAGAGCCTCAATCAATTCCGGTCGGAGTCTTTGGGGGGCAATGATCTTCTGCAAAGAGCCAACCTTCAAGGCCCTGTGCACGCTGTGCTCATGATCGAATTCTTCAGCAATTTTGCCAACGGTTGCCGCTCTTACCTGGCGAAGCGCGGTTTCGAGTTGCTGAAACAGTGATTTTTTCTCTGGAGCTGCGGCTTCTTTCAGATGCTTGTTGAGCTGGGCAATGCTTGGCTCCTGTTGAGTTCTCTGTTCGACTTCGCCGGCGAAGACAACTCCTGCTGCCGGGGCACCGCCAATCACGGAGGCATAGGTTCCTTCAAGGGCAAGGATTTGCAGATTATCATTCAGAGTCTTGGAGAAGACGACGTAAGCTCCTCCATGAAATCTCGAGACCACGCAAAAAATGACAGGACCTTGGAAATTCACCACGGCGCGACCGATCTCAGCGCCAAACTCCAGCTGAGCATTGCGCATCGATTCCGGTGAACCATCGAATCCCGAAAGGTTGGCGAGCACCACGACGGGTCGACTCCCGCTCGCGGCATTGATGGCACGAGCAATTTTTTTCGAGGCCATGGGAAACAGTGTTCCCCCTGTCCAGTGTTCAGGTCCGTCCGCTGATGAAGGTCCGCGACGTTGCAGAGGTTTGGACTCAATCCCTAATAGACAGACGGGATAGCCTCCGAGCTGGGCGTCCCACACCACGGCTATTTCGGCATCACGCATATCCGCCCATCGTTCGAGAGGTATGGAATCTTGGTCGATGGTAGCGTTCATGACCTGACGGATTTCAAAAGGCTTTTTGCGTCCAGGATTGTAAGCATCGTCGAAGACCTGACCGACAGTCGCAAAATTGCCACCATGAGGGTAAAGGCAAATATCGCGATCAAAGGCATCTCCCGTCTTTATGGGGCGGGGAAATTTTTCCTTTGCGGCCACATAGCAAAGTTCATAGTGCTTGAGCAGCAGGGAACAGGCTTCCGCCACATCATGAGCAAAGTATTGTGCTTGACCGTTGAGTCCCATGACGCGGGAGTAGCCGCCGATGCCGAGATCGTCTTCTGCGGAAACACCGCCCGAATAGTCCAAGGCTCGTTTGCCGGTCAGGACCATGGCGCTGTGCGGCAACATTACCAGAATACCTTTGGTATGCATCAGCATAGTAGCTTCGGCGTTCCAATAGGGTTGGGCTCCTACATTGATGCCCATCACCACAACATTCATTTCGCCCGCGGCTTGAGTGAATTCAATGATGCGGCGAAGGACAGCCGCAATCCAATCCATATTCTCGGTGCCACTGTCCATAGCGATCTTTGCTCCTGAAGACAGGGCAAACCACTCCATAGGTGCCTCGAGCTTCTCGGCCAGATCAATAGCAGCCATGATTCGTCGGCATTCGGGCTCGGAAAGGTTGCCGAGTCCTCGAGAGGGATCGCCCAGAAGAACAACGCGCTGAATACCTTCTGGATAACGTTCGGTCACATGAACAATCGTGCCAACCACAATATTGCATGTGTTGAGACCATAGGGTCGATGAACGGGTTCCAACTGTTGCCCAACAAGGTCGAATTCTTGAAAAGAGCCTCTGGGAAATATCGAATGGACGCCAGGATCCGGACAGAAGGTGCGGATCAATTCATAGGGATAGATCAATGATCTTTGTCGCAGTCTCAATACCTTTTGATCGTACTCAGTCAGTGCTGGGATAGGCCGATCTTGCAATCCAGAGTCGCGGATCGTGAGGTCCATACCACTCGGTTTGCTGAACTCGAGGACTCTTTCTTCGATAGGGCCGGAGCCGGCGACTTTCATAGGCCCTCGCCAGATAACTTTTTCCAGGCCCAGGTGCTCCGTGCCTCGGGCCAGCGACATGGCCAAATCAAATAGTTCCTCGCGATTGAATTCGAGAACAGGCCAGACTCGAAGTTCTATCAAATTCCAATGCAAACGATTTTTCGGTCTTTGCATCTGGATCGCACGCATAGCGGCAAAGGCCTCGCCCATCAATTGTTCCAAATGGGGCAGACTGAGCAAGCGGCCTGAAGTATCGCGAATACCAGTCAAATCCCGTACTTCAACGATAGCGACAAGACGTTCGTCTTTGGGGTTCTTGCGGGCCACAGCTCGGAACAGAAAGATGGCCTCGTGGGATGGCAAACGCTCCAAGTCGAAATTCTGCCATTGCATGAGCTGAAGGCGATCGGCAAAACTGGGATGAAAGTTCTTAAAAAAAGCCGACTCATTCCATTGATGAGATTCATCACGAACCAATGTGTGAAAGGAACTGGAATGGGCCGTAGTTTTGTGGGTATGCAGCGTGATGCGCTGGAATTGATCGGGCCAGTCGAAAGCCTTCACCCTATCGATCACTGTTTGCAGGGGAAGTTCCGGACCGATTATCCATTCTACGTTCACGGCATGATTCCAGTCGAACTGGCTAAGAAGTCTCGCTTGCTCAGTGATCTCTGTCGGACTTTGATCGCTTGGAGTATACAGTCCTAAAAGGGTGCTGGACTTGCCATCCATGAAGTGATCGGTCCGGACAATGCAGAAGGCATTACGGTCCAACAGTTCCCAACTCGGCAGCGGCGACAAGCGGTAGTAACGATTCAGTAGAAGCTCAATGAGCAGCGGTCTGTGTCCGGGGGCGGCGTCGGCCAGTCGTTGAGTCAGGACTTGGCCTAACGGATAGGTAAAATCATGCAACTGTTGCCAAGCGGCTTCGTCCACACCCTGTGTTTCCAATCGGGTGAGCATTGTTGAGGCTAATCCCAGACTGGTCTGTTGGTGATTTTGGCTGAGAGGACGAACGAACCAATCATGCTTGAGCTGCAGGCAAAGATCCCACAAGCCCTGGAACCGATTCTGGGTGATGGGCAGCAATTCCTGTAGAACCTGCAGACTAGAGAGCGGTTCAAAGCCCTCCGAATTTGCGGCCCTTTGCCACTCTTCCAAAAGTGTTTGTAAAATGGCGATTTGTTGCTCTTCAGCTCGTTTACTTTTGAAGAGCCAATACAAAGCGTCGTGGAGCTGATCGGCCCCAGGCGCTTCGAACTGATAGTAGGGGGCGAGTGCCAACTCCAGCTCCGTCTGGAACCTCTTCGGCAGGGACTTAGTGAATTGCCGCGTGCGCATAAATGTGATCAAGTGATCTTCGCTCACCGATGAAGCCGAAAGTTCATCGTCGAAGATTTGCGTTTGCTTGCGAAAGAGTCTTTGCTGTCGAATGAAAATTTCAAAGAGCTTACATTCAAAAGCAAAAGTCTCCGGTTCCCGGCGTTTTTGGACCTGATTTCGGTAGGACTCCAGATAGAAGCTTTTGCTTTCGCTGTCGACATCGTAGCCGAGCATAAAGGCTCGCAGGTAGGTTTGGGTATGATCCCAATCAGCGAAGCTGCGTTCCGGGAATATGCTGGATTTCGGGTTAAGCTTGACCTGGCAAGTTTCGGTAAATTCCTCCGCTCGATCATCTTCAGTAGGCTGAAGCAGGAACAATGGAGTGCCCCTGAGAGCAGGTGTATTGGCTAAGGCGAAGACTCTCTGCACAGTACCAGCGAAAGGAGCGGCGATGGCCAGTTCCATCTTCATCGCTTCCAAAGTCAGCAGCCTTTCTCCAGCAGCAATTCGTTCGCCGGCCACAACCGCAATATTTTGGATCACTCCTGGACCGGGAGCCCGAATCAGTTCGCTTCGAGAGCGCTTGACGCGCTGGCTGATGCCTTCAATCTCAATCCAATAACCTTGATCGTCAAACTCCATCAAAACATCGAGCGGCTTCTCTTGTTCGATTCTCAGGCATCGCTCGAAGGCTCCATCGACTCGATAGCTGAGATTCAAGGCAGCTCCAGTGGATCGCACCTGGTAACGATCTGGTCCTATTTTACAAACCCGCAATTGAAAATTTTCGCCATCGACATCGAGGCTGGTGGCCAGATGTGATTCCGGGTGAAGCGTTGGTCGGCCTTGGCTGGCGCCTTTGAGAAAGACCTCCTGTTCAGCCTTGTGATGATCCATGTAGGCTTCCAAAGCGGCGAGAGTTGCGTACATTTCACGCCCATAAGCTGCCCCTGCTTTGATATCGTGGCCAGGGCTGCTGGCCTCGATTTCTTGCTGTATTCGTGCTAGCACGAGGCCTTTATTCGGGGCACCATCTTTGATGACAAGTTTGGTTTCCTTGGTGGCTCTCTGAAGGCGGAGAAGGGCTTCCAAACGACTCTGCCCACTGCTGAGAATTTGCCCGATACAGGGCCAGGGTGCCAGACTCTGCCCTTCACCTTGATAAGCTTCCCAGCGAATGCCGGGTCCGCTGGCCGGCTTCAAGTAGACGAGCTGCTGGGCCCTTTGGTCTTGAGCCTTCATGCAAGCGGCAAGAACATGATGAGGGAGCTGAGGACCTTCACCGCGCAGCTCTCCATCCAAGTTCAAGTTGATTTGTTCCTTCATCAGGTCCATGGCCGTATAGGATTCAATGAGTTCGAGGCTTCCTTCCAGGCTTGATTTGGCATTCAGCAGCAGTGGCTTTTGATCCCTTTGCTGGAGTAAAAACTCGATTTCAGCGATTCCTACAAAATTGCTATTCGCTAGCAGTTGACCAGCCCAAAGGTTCAGCTGAGTGCTCAGCTCATAGGAAAGCCCTACGGCGGGCATTTCTTCCAGGACTGGCCTTAAATTTTGCTCGAGAATCGTTTCCTTGATACCGAGACATCGTATGTTGTGAAATCGATCCACCACCACTGGCACAGAAATATGTCTGGCGGGTTCTATGACTTTTTCCAAAAGATATCGATGGTCTCTGGGGTGGGAAGACATGCGATCGCTGAGAGTTTTTAGGGCTCGGGTCCAATTAAGGGCTGAATCGACACGAACAAGCTGCGAGCTTGAACTTTTTAGGGCAGACTTGACGAATAAGGGAAAACCCAGGATCTCAGCCTTGCGAGTCGCCAGCTCTGGCTCGGCAGCATCAATTTCCACCCAAGGAATATAGGGAATTTCTAAGCCAACGGCTTCATTTTTTAATTGAATGCGGTCCCGAAACAGCCGATCGGCTGCCATGATCGATCCAAAGACTTTGATCTTGAGTTCTTCGCAAAGCTGCATGACCGGTAGGCTATCAGATAAAGCGCCTTGGCCAATCCAGAGTCGATCCAATTGATGAAGGCAAAGTTGTTCACGCAAGGCGCTGATGAAGTCTGCAGACTGCAGGGAGGCTTCGGTCGGAAAAGTGAGGGGAACCGATTCATCGGCGCTCCGAACATAAGGCAAATTCTGATCCGTACTTGGATAGAATAAAAGACTGGTCATGGAACAGTTTTGTTCGCGGTTGAAGTCACTTAAACTCTGCAAAAAACGCCGAGCGACCGAACCTTGAGCAAGGATAGCGATACGTTGGGCAACCTCTTTAAGGTTTCGACTCTTCAGATGCATGGCAAGACTCCCACTCGAGTAGCAAGGTATCGAGGCATAGGCTTCAGGGATGCTTATTGGGCGTACGCATCTTCTGACGAGCCTTTATTCTTGGAGGAGTCTTTGCAGAATGTGTTCCAGGCGTGGCTGTAGCTACAATCGATATTTGAAAGCCCAAATCACTGCAGACAAGGCGCTTGCTGGCTTTTCTGCATTTTGGTAGGTCTATTTTTTGCGGCGTTTGCTGAGGCTACATCTGTAAGGGTATTTAGGGGTAGTCGTTGAATTTCCAGCGAAGTGACCGATATGCTCGCAAAACAACGAGGAGCTTGCGCGAAATGGAACAGGCATTTATGACCTAGAGCTGAGCTCAGAAGCGAAAATCAAATCGAGTTTCCCAGCGATGCTGATTCCAGAACTGATCTTTTTCGAGCGCCGTATCGGGAACGTGGGCAAGCAGTTCCAAATTTTGGAGAGTCCCGCGATGCAGCTGGAAACCGAGTTGATAGCGCCGCTCTAGGTGGTAGCGCTCCAAATGCACGGCGAAGCCCTGGTCATTGCTGTAGATATTTTCAAAGGTGGTCTTGGTGTACTGCAAATCTTTATTTCGTTCCTGACGATAATTCATCTTACCGTAAACAGGAACTCTGAGGCGATGAACGACGGCTTCTTGTTTGAGCGTGCCACTCAATTGCGCCTCCAATTGGTAGTAACCCTGGCTCTGATCGAGAAACAGTGACTGCGGTGGCAACGGACTTCCTGGTCCTGGCAAGCCTCGCGGTGCCATCCGTCCACTGAAATTGAAATCTGGGACGTGGCCCATGAGCTGGGACCATGAAAGTTTCGGCGGTGGCTCTGGAAGTGATGGAGCAGAGACCGGGTAACTTCTTGCTCCCGAGTCCGGATACACTTCCCCAATTTCATAGACAGCACTTGCTTTGGGTGCGTAGCGAAGCAATTCGTAGTCGTCCAAGCCCACACTGGCTAATTTCATCGACTCCCGACTTGGTTCGATCGAACGCAGGCGCAATCCATAACGCATCTCGGGATTGCCATTATAAACGTAGCCTTTCTGGGGTCCAGCACTAGGTCCTTGGCCGCCCACATTGAAACGGAGGCCGTCTTTCAGGGATTGAGGAAAGACGTTGACCTTGGTTTCTTTCTGCGCATAGAGCCGTATGGATGTTATCACTGCCTTGCGGACCTCAACGCCGCTCTGCGGGTTGACTGGGCTTTTGATGGGACCAACATATTTCGCGTAGTTCGTCTGGGCTTTGGTGCCGAGGCTATTATGCAGGTTGATCAAATCACGGCCTTGATCAGCACTTTGAAAGGATCGAATCATGACGCCACGAATCTGCTCGAGCCAAGGAAATGTAATCTGAGGTGCGGGTGGGCGTTGAAAGATCAGAACGTCTTGGGTATCGGACCAGATCGAGCTTCCGTCCGGATTTTCGGTAGCCCATGCCGTCGCGCCTATCAGGGCAGGGCCGATAGCGAAGCAGAGGTTGATGAGTCCCCAAAAAATTCGGCAATACCTTGGCATAGGATGCTCGTGTGGCCTCAAAGATAGTTGTACGAAGTCTTTCAACCATGTCCGGAGACAAAGGTCAAGGCCTTGAGGACTTCACTAAAAAACAGAGCAAAACTTGATGGGCAGTGCTTTGCGGGGATAATTATTGGTGAGTTATTCCCGTGGGATAACCCACGGGACTTTAAGGCTGGTCTGGGATCTATCCATTTGCTTTGGATTGCGGTTTCAGATCCACCCTACAAATCGTGGAGAGTGAGGAGTTTGGCCTGCTCTCTGGCATCTGCTTCGGAGAGCGCGCCGGAGGCCTGGATAATTCGGCCAAGGAGCTGTTCTCTTTCATCATTTCCAAGCAGAAGAATCCGCCTTTCAGTTTGGGAAAGCTTGACGATGGCGGCCGCGGCTTTGAGGGCAAATTCTTCGCTCAAAGCACCACCAGTCCGAACCCCGAGCCTATGCTTGGGATCGACTTCGGCACCGAGCAGGATGGCGAGCCTGACCTCAGGGTTGCTCAAGCGCTCGCCGAAGCTGCGGACAATTTTCAGAGCAACGTTTGCCACTTTGGGAGCTGAGTAAGACGAACCTCGGCGATCCAAATAGCTATTGGGATCAGCGGCGATGTCAGCATATTCGAAGCCATAGTCAGCAAACGAGGCGAGACCCCAGGGAGTGCCTGCAGCGACCACCAGTCGATGATCCTTTCGTGCCATCCTTTGTGGGCAACGAAAGCGTGGATTTTCAGTCGCTTCATTGCCAGCTCCCGCCACCCAAAGAATATCCGCATTCATCTGCGCTAACAGACGATTGCATTCCTTTTCATCGACCGAAAGAATGGCCGATATGGTGGCGATACGTGCCCGGGAAATTTTTACGAGTTCATCAAACCTTTTGCCTTCCAAGAGCCATGAAAAATCAGTGGCAATCGCGTAGGCATCGCCTGGCTTGATATCTCTCATCAAGTCATGCAACACCTCGCGACCATGTTTGACATCGGAGGTCCAAGTGATATCCATAACACCAAAAAGGAAACTGAAAAGACTTGAGTTTTTGACCTGAGGCGCAATCCAACCATAGAGGCTTTGACCCGATGCAGGGCTTTCGCTGGCGAAGGGTCCCCGCAACCAATAGGACAGTTCCCAGTCCTCTTCGAGCTGAGTCTTTTCTTCCAAGACCAGCACATTGGTTTGAGGTGTTTTGGCATCGAAGGATTTCATCTGGTGCAATTGCTCAAGAAAATGAGTGGATTGTAAAGGGAACTGAGTATTGGAATGAATCAACTCATTTTGAGAGCTATAGGCCTCCGTTGTGACCTTAAAATCGGCACCCTTTTGGAACTGCTGCTGCTCCTGAATGAGCAGACTGGGTGTCCGATCCCGAAACAGGAGAGCCACCGAGGTGAGGATGCCGTCCTCCGTTCCTCGATAAAAAGCCTCACGAAAGGCGCCGCCACGGGCATAGTTTTTTTCAACCCAATAGAAATATGCTCCCATGCGAAACGACACTCGATAGTCGCAGAGCTTGTGGCAACCTTCGTCGATATTAAGAACATCTTCTGTTATATCTAGTGACGATTCCTGGCGAACAAAACTTTGGTAAGCATCCATAGCTTGCATAAACTCGGGATCACCATTTGTCTGGCTTGGAATCGATTCCAATGAATCCAGGCTGGGTGCTCTGAGATGCTGGAGGTCTTTGACTTCCCAAATGAAGACATCGTTGCCTTCACGTTCTAAAAGAGATGTGTCCTCGAAATCAAAGTAGGGAATGCGCTTGTAGGGATTCACATCCTCAAGTTTTGGAAAGATATGCACATGAAACAATTCCCGCCACTGGTGTCCGCTTGGAATGTCGATATAGGTGTCGACTCGATCCAGATATTCGGCAAGCTCTTGCAGTCGACTATCAGGCACAGACCCATCGACCTCGATCCGCAGCGAACGTCCATTGCCAGCATTGCGTAACGTCGACAGATCGAGCAAAAATGAATTGCGATCCGAGCGCAAGAGGGCGGAAAAATTTTCTATGCCAGGAGTCGACGGACGAACAAGATACTGCTGCTGGCAGGCAAAGTGATCGAACACTCTTCTTTTAAGCCCCAAAGACGGATCCATACGATAGACAGCTTGGAAGGACTGAGGAATGGCTTGTTTCGATAAAGGACAGACACAGCTCTTGGATCGCTCTTGAAAGGCTCCACCGGCCATCTGGCAATCGGAACGCAGCTGCATAAACGCCTGATCGAGCCTATCCTTGAGTTCCATAGGCGGTCGAGCTTGATACTCATTGTCGGGACGACTTGCCGAATCAGCTCCACTGTTGTCGCGAATACCCAGGAGTCCTGGCTGGGCTACGCCACAGGAAAGGAGGAGTGAGCCCAAGATAAAAAGGACCAAACCTTGGTCTCTGGGTTTTATCGTGCTGATCATAAGGAACTCCTGGTTCGAATCCGGGCATTTTGCACTTGTCCTGTTTGGATTCTTTGCCGACAGATCTTTTCATCGGTATCTGTCAAGCAGCGATCGGCAATGTTTTGCAAAAGCTCGGACTCCTTGAGAAGGCTTTGCCTACGGCCGAACTGTTCGGCGCGATCGGCTTGGGTTTGACTGGGATCGAAGGCACGGCTGGAACTGTCCGCGACTTCCTCCTGGAGACGGCGGCTCCAAAGGAAAAGTTCATTGGAAAGATCGATAAATCCAGACGGGGAGTCCACTGTCGAGTTGAACGGAGTGAGGATAAGTCCCGCATCATCGTAGGATGAACTGAACGACCAGAGGGTGGCTTGATCTTCCAATTTCACAGTCTCGGCATGAGTGCGAAAACCGTCAGCTCCGAATGCGTAGCGATAGAGAGCTGCCAGCCGATCCAGGCAAGGTTCAACCTGGTCGATCGGACAAACAGAAGCCTGGCTGGCCCCTATCGTATCCAAAGCAAAGCTGTCGCCCCCTTGCTGCAGATATTCAACAGCGAGATAAGCGCCGCGCGCTTTGTCTTGCATTTCTTGAATGGAAGACTTGTCTTTTTTGATAAGGCCACCCAGTCCTGATACAGACACTCGGGTTTTGAAGTAGCTGTATTTTTCTTGATTCTGAAAAATAAGGGTGGCTGATAGAAAGAACTGAGCGCCCTTGGCTAGGCCGATGACAAACTGATCCCCACAAAGGCGAGAAAAAACCTTGGGTCGATCTTTAAGAACAGAAAGTCCAAAAGCATTCCAGCGCGGCTGCAGTAGATTGAGCGACCCTTGACGGTACTCGACATTCCAGATCATGGAAGCCTGCTTGCGACTTTCACCATTGCGAATTATAAATTCGCTGCGCGCTTTGGCACCCAGCAACCAGAAGTCAATCTGCCCACTGCCATAGCCTTGCTGCTGATCGAAAATCTCATCGGAACTTTGACCAGAGAACAGCTGAAAATGCAGGCTTTTCGGAGACGGATTGGGAGATGGTGAGCCCTCCACGCAGGGCCCACGTATCTGGCCCGTGTTGACATCCAATCCTGAACCCAAGGCAATTTTGGTCTTGGGTCCCGTCAATACTTGTCCAGCCCAGGCAAGGTTCGGGAGCCAAAGGGAAAGACAAAGTAGGGTGTAGTGAAGATTCACGTCGTGACTTTCTTGGTTACTTCTTCTAACTGCTCGAATTCAAAGCATGACGAAGAATCATATTGTGAGACTCCACAATCTCGCTTGCGACACTCAGAAAACCAGCAGGGTCATAGGTCTTCAAGATATAGAGCAATTCTGTGATGTCTCCATAGATGCTCTGTTTCTGGCGAAGGTCTCGTATGCCCGAAAAGTCAACGTCCAAAATCCGTTCCTGCACCTTCTGCAGCAGCTGATCACGGCGCTTGACGTCTTTGTAGCGAGCGATAAGTCCAACGATGGAGACAGCATTCATCCTCTGCTTTTCTTCGGCAAGTGTAAAGCTTTGTTGGTCTCCCTGGCGCAAGGCAATCCAAACTGACTCTTGTAAGGATTCCTCGGAAAGAGAGGCTAAAAGCTCTTCTTTCGTTGCTTGAGTCGGGAGCCGGTAACGACTTAATTTCGCAATGCGTTGAAACTCATCAGGAGCTGCGACCTGTGCGGTAGTCGGCTGCGAAGACTCTACACGGGGAGAAAGGGCCGGCGAAAGCTGTGCCGGCCTTTGGTTCTGTATCAATGCTGAAGGGAGAGGTTTTGATCTCTCCCAACTCAAGAAAAGGATGCATGGCAGCAGCCATCCGCAGGTGCGGAGTGTCAACTTCATGGCAAATCTCCGCGGAAGAGGGTAGCGGGGACGTTTCTTCGCAGCATCAATCGATTCAAATACTCATGCCCATCATTTTGATACCAAGACGATCCGCTTAAAAAACCCTGAGCAACCAGAATCTGTCCCAACTCCGATTCGGTGTCGGGTTGAATATTGAACACGCGACCATGATAGTCCTGTTCCGTCAAAGACCGAATGGGATCCGCCTGGCCATCGACCAGCACAAGTTGATCGCCAATCCTAAGGGTTCCGGCTTCTCGCAGCTGACCATTCGACAGAACGAGGGGATGATTCTTGGTCACCTTAATTTCACCTCCCGATTCGGTTTTGATGGTGAGAATGGGTTGCGTCGTCTCCGTTGCACTTCTTGTGTAATGTTTAACTTTTCGCAATTCAAGACTTACGTTTTCCATCGTGGAGTCGTCACTGAGAGAGTAGACCTCATCTTTACCTTGTTCAAGAGCATCGCGTATGGGAGTTTCTCCTCCAGGCAAAAGAATGGTTTGCTCCGGCTGATAGCAGGATGAGGTGCATTCTCCTAATACCTGGTAGCTGATCGGAAACTCATCACAGGATGCTGAAGCGATCCTTGGTGCATACCAGGGAATGGGATTTTCATAGGTCGAAGTCCCAAAGGTTAAATAGTTAGGTCGGACTTTTCTTTTGCTGCGATCGCCGGCGACGTAGAACCATTCGCTCTCTATGATGTAAATTTTTTCAAGATCCGAGCTACCGTCATCGCCATTGATGTTATTGTATGTGGCAACAAGTAAGCCCGGATGACAATTTTTTAACCAGGTGAGTCTCGCCATAGCTTCGCTTGGCGAAAGACTGTCGTCCTCGCAGCGCTCTTTGATTTTACCTAAACTTAAGGGCAACATTTCAGCATAGAACTGTACGGGGTGACTGGGTATACCGGGAGCCGAGCCTTTTCCAGTACTCCCGCCCGATCCACCAATGGGATCGGGACGTTGCTTAGGAACCCTTGGTGGATCAGCGAAGCCAAAGTCTGGGAGAGAAAAAGCGAGAGTCATAAAGCTCATGAAAGGGAGTATGAGATTCCTAGGTATCATGGGTGTCTCCTGCTGGTTTTGCTTGTTGTTTAGTTTTGAACCTTAAAAAAGTCTCCATAGTAAGGAATGGCTTCAGAGCAAGGACCCCAAGCCTCCACTCCGGAGTCCGGGCTGCTATTGTTGAAAAAGATAGGTGCAAAGCCATTGTGCCGATAGCCAAGCGACCAAGTTTCGGAAACCACCTGGGCCCTGACAGCGGCTTGTCGCGCCAGTTCGCAGCGTTGGTAGTCACCGAGAGCTGCGGTTTGGATTGATAAAAGCTTTGCATCATAGATTTCCAAGTTTTTGAAAGTGGTTTCCACTTCTTCCAGGCAACCCTTGTAAGGATTGTCGTAACAGTAGACCGAGACCTTTGATAGGCGGGAGCTGTTGCGATTCGCTTTGGCTTCCAGATCGACAATGCTTTGGTAAAGACTCTCGCTGAGCCATTCGCGGTAGGAGTTGAGCAATTTTCGAGCCCGAGTTCGATCCAGTAAAGCCTTTTGAAAGGCTTCTTCAACGGCCAGTCGAGCTTCCTCCACCCGCGCATCCACTGTTGGATAGCCACTGGAAGGCTCTAAGGCATTCACGCCAGACTCACTGTACTTTTGCGTGGTGTATTTCACGACATTGTAGGAATCGAGGCCATTAAACTGCTTGGCCAAATCGTTTTTCGCATAGGCAATGGCCGAGGCGAATAGACTGAAACACAGGCTTGGGTTGTCCAAGCTGCATGTGACTAGGTTGTCGGGTATTATTTTCAGAAGTTCGAGCGGTTGACCACCTTGCTGCTGGGCTTCGACACTGATCTTGACCGATTTTTTAATGGCTTGATCCAAATAATCCAACTGACCATCGACTTTTACGATCCCGCCCGTGACATCGACCTTTAATTTGCCGCCTATGTCCTTTTTATCGAGTTCATTGCGAAACTCGAGCTTCAGGGAAATATTCAACATGGCGCCATATTCGATGCTGGTGATAAATTCATCACCACACCGAGTTAAAGCCAAGGAAGGATCTTTTGCAATGCTTTGACCGAAAGGTGAAAGGCTGAAAATCCCTTCCTCATTGCGTTTGAGCACTCTCTTTTTAGGTGTCGAACGCCAAAAAAAGTTGTAGCTGTTGGAATTCACAGACGCTGAGTTTTCCGTTGCATAACGGGCGGAAGCACCAGCCCGCACTGCTGGAAAGGTGGTGTCGACCGATAACTGCCCACCCAAACGGTCAATGAGGTCTGAGAAGCCGAGATCCTGCTTCAATTCGAACTCTGCTGAGGTATTTCCCTGCACTTCGCTGACATCACCTTGAATGCAGGCAACGTTCAAGAATTTTCGTTTGTCACTATGATAAGCTTGACCCAATGTCGCTGTATCACTGTGAGTGGACGGGACTTCACTCCTTAACAGAGACTGCAGGCCTTGCGATCGGTCTCCACAAGCCATCAGCATTCCACATGAAGCAGCGAGAAGGGCATGAAGCAAAAACTGAGGACGCATATTCCCATGCATAAGCTCTCCGAGGTTGAGATACCATTCCCGCTCAGCTGTTGAGTAAGCTGAGTTTCACAGTGCTTTCTTTATGAGCACTGAAGAAATGGTTTAGCTGCTATTCACTAGCGGATATTTAGCACGCACTATGCAGGTAATCCAGGAATTTGTATTTGCTGGTAGGAAAGTTTCGCAATCTTACGAAGAATTTATGAAAAATTTCAATTGGTCTCGATGCTGGATATTTCGCAAAGCGACATATTATCGGTTGGATCGGTTCCTGTAGTGAAGCCAGCAACAGAGCTTATGGTCTGGATGGGAATGTTCTCTCAGACTTTCGGGAACACCTCTCATGGAGGCCCCAAGGAGCACCTACCGCTGTGTTATCAAGTTCACGCCAGAGCTGGAAAAGGCTGTGCGCATCCTAAAGCGGTCAGTATGCAAAACTTGGAGATTGGACGTGACCTATGTCAAAGTCAAAGATAAATACCTTTGTCGTGCAGTCGACAAGCAAGGCAATACCGTTGATTATCTTTTTGACAGCAAAACGAGGCAGGAAAGCCGCCAAGCGCTTTCTTTGTAAAGCGATCAAAGTGAATGATGAACCGATAAAAATCATTACTGACAAAAGCGGAGCCAACACCGCCGCCATCAATGACTATAACGACGACGAAGGAACTGACATCGAGATTCGCCAGAATAAGTATTTGAACAACATGATCGAGCAGGACCACAGGCCAGTAAAACAATCATGCAGAGTCACGTTAGGATTCAAATCATTTAAGTCAGCAAGGGTAACGATTGGTTGCTTCGAGTCGATGAGAATAATTCGAAAGCGGCAAGTCAAAGTAGAGGGTTCATCCTCTGCTGAGATCTTCTATTCTATGGCTGCATGATATCTCGCGAATCCAGCTGATTTCTTGCTCAGAGATTGCAAACGCAAAAAAACCCTATTTTTTTCAACCCAAATTTATGCTGGCGAACAGAGCCGTATTGGTAATTGCACTGATCCAGGTTTTGCTTTGCTCGAGCTCCCAAGTCCTGGCTTCAGGCTATCCTGTGGCTTTTCTTTATGATCAGGTTTGGTTTAAACTGGCGGGACTAATTCTGGCTAAGTATGCTTTGGGCCTCGCCCTTAGAAATGGCAAGCGTCAACAGAATTCTGCCTATTTTTTGCTTGCCCTCAGCATATTACTCGGGTTGGAAATCATACTCATGGTCGTTCTTGAGTATCTTATCTTTAGTTTGATACCCGCTTTTGACAGTCGAGTTTGGGTGCTGCTTGGATTTATTCCAATTTCGATGCTGTTCAATAGTTTCCTTTACAAAAAGACAGCGGACCGCTTCTGGCGTGGAGCATTGCTCAGCTTGCCTCTTGCCTTCATGGTCATATTTTTCGAGCTTGGGCACTTTCTTATCCAAAAAAGCTGAGGTTTCTCTTTGTGTGGCGTTTGCAATCTCTGAGCAAGTAATCGGCTGGATTCGCGAGATATCATGCAGCCAGGGAATAGAAGATCTCAGCAGAGGATTTACCCCCTGCCTTGACTTGCCGTTTTCGTACTATTCTCATCGACTCGAAGCCACCAATCGTTATCCTTGCGATACATTCAAGCTGGCTTGTCTTTATGAAGGCCGTGAGTTCTCTGGTATTTTAAAAAAAAGTGCATTAAAAGCTGTCCTAGACGTCTTGTTAGATGAATTTAAACAAGGACAGAGCCATGCTAATCATGCGTAGACTACTGCTAAGCCTCATCTGTTTGACCGGAACCTCTTGTCGTTTCAGCTCGCATGCGTCGCACGTGATGAACGATCAAAATCCCAAGCGTTTAACTCAACTTTGTGCTGCTACCGACGTAACTCTGGAAGAGCGAGCTGCAATGACATGGCTGCAAACGACCACGGTGGCGAATGACTGCGCGGAAACTCTGCAGTGGCTCACTTTCATTGACAGCTTGAGCTATCTCGATGATGCGGCCAAAGATGGACAGGCGGTGGCATTTAACCTGCTGCTCGATTTTTATCGCGGGACCCCACGCGTGACCGCCGAGAACATGGGATACGCACTCTATAGTCTGGCGCTTTATGGCAAACGGGACGCTTTCCATGCGGTGCAGGGTCTCGACACGGAGCTCGCGCAGCACCTGGATTATTCGGATCATCTGATTTTTATGGCCGCGATCACGAGCGGCAGTACTGAACTTGTGCAGGAGTTGATGCACGTAGAAAAGCTTGACATCAATCGAGGTCAGATCCTGGCGAATCCGCTCTACCTAGCACTGAGTAAAGGCCACGGTGCCATTGCCAGTCTGCTCCTAGCGGATCGTCGTATCGACCTCGACGAAGCCCACAATCCCGGTGAATTCACCTATTTTGGTGCGGCCGTGCAGGGTGGTTTGGCCGCCATTATTCGCCAGTTCAACCAGCTGCCTGCGTTTGATGTCAATGCCACCAAATATCGGCAGGATTTGCCCTTAAGCGATGCCTTGCAACGGGGCAACGCCGACGTTGTGAATGCACTGCTGGAAAATAACAGCATCGAGGTGAATCGTCTGGGCCTTTCAAACCGCTCACCGCTCTTTGCTGCGGTCGCGAGTGGCCGGATGGAAATGGTCGAACTTTTGCTGGCGGATTCGAGGATCCTGCCCAATCAAACGCCTAATGCCTATACCGGTCACGCGCTGGCTTTTGCTGCGGAACAGGGGCAGGATGCAATCGCTTTGCGGCTTTATAGTGATCCGCGTTTTGATCGCCATTTGCAGATGAGCGGACAACAGACGCTCCTGCACAAGAGTGCGCACGGCGGCAGTGTCGGACTTACCCGGCGGCTGTTACAGGATGGTTTTGATCGCAATGCGGTTAGCGAATATGGCTGGACTCCGCTGCTCTATGCGGGTCTCTACAAACAACCGGCGCAAGTTCTGGACCTCCTGGCCCAAGAGAATATCAACGTGGGCGCGGTGGAGCGAGAAAACGGTCGCAACATTCTGCACTGGGCGGCGGCGAATAATCTTTACGACGTTGTAAAATATATTCTGGATCACAAACTCCTCAATCCCACGCTTCCTGATGGCAAAGACATGGATGCCGAATATCTGGCTAATCGCTCGGGTTATAATGCTATCAAGAAACTCATCAGTGATTATCTCGATCATCCAGTGCTGAGCTTTGCCGGGGCTTTGGAAAGCAGCCTGTCTTGCATTGCGAATTATCAGCCCGATTATCAGTGGCAGTTCCTGCAGGGTAACAATGGATTTTTCGAGGAAGTTTCGGCCTGTGGATCAGGATTTCAGGCTTACTGCGTTGCGAAAAATTTACAGCAGTATGGACGGCCGCAACGGGCCATCATCAACCGCTATAAAATGGCGGGTTGTCTCAATAGCAATGAAGTGGCCTTTTTGACCGAGGCTGCGGCTTTGGAGTCCATTAAAAAGCAATTGAGCCTATAATTCCGGCGCATTTTAGGATCGGCATCGTCTTTATGCGGCGAGCTCTCGACTTTTTCTCTGACAAATATCTCATTGAGGTTGTTATGTTCTTCTCCAAAGCCACCCGGCATGTCCTGATCCTTGGTCTTTTGACCGGAGCCTGTCAGGAACATAAAAATAACAAACAAGGTCCTCTTGCTGAATCGGAACTTTCCAGCCCCGATGCGGTGATTGATGGGGGAGTCGGTAAAACCCAGAGTGTGCGCATTGCTCCTACAGGAGTCGAGGCTCTGGCTTTGCACTATACGGGTGCACCCAGCCGCCAGGCCAGTAAAGTCATCATTGACAGCGTATACAATGCCAAAGTTTTGGGCAGCAGCTGCCAGAATGGAATTTGTGAAATTAGCTATCAGCAGACGGAACTTGGCGTTGCTGAATTTCCTGCCACTATAAGCTATTTTCTGATTGATCAAACAGGAAACCGTTGGAAATCGGGTCGTCTGCAAATCAAAGGTGGCATTCCGCTGCTGCAGGAAACGGCGACCTTTGTACCCCAGTTTGGCAAAGCTGTGGAATTTGATGTGCCCCTCAAGGCGGGCTTGAATCTGGGGAATGAACCCATTCGTGTCAGTGAAGTATACGCTGAGGGTGGCAAAGTCGAAGTTAAATCATGCGATACCCGAGTTTGTCTTGTATCCTTTTTCTACAATCAATCGCGTGTGAAACCGCGAATTTCCATTCGTCTCGCGACAGACACTATGCTGGGACCGACGGGTGTCTTGGCTGCTGAAGCTGAAGTCATTCGCTATATGAAGACGGAGAAATCGATTTTCAATGATGCATCGCAAATCAGCTTGAGCGAGGGTGTGGACTATCAATCCTCCTGGGCTCGCCCGGCGCATTCCATTCGGGTGTTGAATAGCAGTGGTGTGACTTTGGAGAAATTTGATTGCGCCGACCAAGCATGCTCTGCGTATATCAAGTTGCAGAAGGCTTCTCCATCGTTTGAATTTCAGGTCGATGATGACAACCAGGAGCTGACAGGGCAGGTAAGTCTGCAAGTCCTGAGCCCCGACTTGCAACCGACTCTGCAGGAGTTGGTCGCCAACAGCGGTGATTACCGCGAGTACACCCTGGCCCCGGGTCAGGGTTATGAGAGTAAGAATGGAGCCTTGGCAACAGGCATTAAGTTTGATCGCAGCTTGCCCAACGGCAAGACGGTTGAAGTTGATATTACGGACGACCGCTGTGATTCGCAAGGTGTATGCCGCTTCAAGTTACGCACAGGGAGCAGCCAGGCTTTTGTCAATATTCAATACAGTTTGCAACGCGGTAGCTATACCAGCCCCAGCCAGACGCTGACGATCAAGCCAGCAGTGGCGGTGGATACGAGTGCCTTGGAATTTTGGGACAATAGTAGCCAATGGTATCCGATTGAACTGCGCCCAGGCCATGAATATGCCAGTGTTGATGGTTCCAAGGCTGTAGCCGTAACCATCATATATGCGAGCAATATGCTGATAAAAGATTATGATAGCTTTGATTCCTCAAGCCGAACCAAGTCCTTTAGCTGCGACAGTGAGGGGGTTTGCCGAGCCTTTGTCGGCAAAAAGGAGTTCGCGAGCGGTTCGCCCCATTTCATGTATCGGCTGGACACCACCACTTCAACGAGCCCGTATGTGGAGCGGTCACTGAGCTTCAAGCGCGATCAGATTCGCTACGTAGGGCCGAATTTTGTGTCCAAGGCTGGTGCCGAAGTCGACACTCTCTGGGATGGGTTTAGCTATACCTTGCGTCCTGGCGTTGATTACCAATCGCATTTTCTGGCGAAGACCTTGAACGTCCGCTACTGGGATAGCACGAAGGGCATCATCTATGACCAGATCGAGGAACACGGTTCCAACCAGAACATACCCTGTGATGAGCAGGGTGTGTGTACGGTCAGCGGTCGCTTTTTGGCCAATGATGGTTTTAAGGACCTCGCTCTGGTTTTGACCAATGAGTTCGGCGAAAGCGCGTATCAGAATTTGCGTCTGATTCGGCAGAAGTATTCTCATTTCCTGCCCAATGTGAGCAGTATCGCCAAAACCGCTGAGGATTTGCAGACTTTTGAATATGAACTTGTAATCGATCACCAGCCCCTGAATGGCTATGACGGCGATACAGCGGCGGCCAAAATCCAGGTGCGAGCTCAGGCTACGATTATCGGTGGAACTCCTTTAAAAGTCGGTGAGCGCGACTATCTGGAGTTTCCCTGTGATGCGAATGGCCGCTGCAGTGTTCGGGTGCGGGCTTGGGACTTTAGTGAATCCATCGCCTATAGACTCATAGGCGCTCAGGGTGAAGAAAGTATCGTGCACACCTATTCAGTGCAATATCCCAGGCCATTTTCCTTTCCCCAGACCTTGTCCGTTCCGAGTGTTTGGTCCGAGATCGATCTCGTCTTGCCTTTGCCTCAATTCGCGGGCCGCGATTGGCAGATTGTCTTCGACCCTGAAGCGGTTGCGAGTTATAGTTCCGAAACTTTATTTACTGAAATGAAAGTTCACCTCAAATTGCCCCAGGCCCTGGCCTATGGTGAGAAGCGAGTGTTGTCCTATCAGTTTAAGCTGGGTGATCAGCTGTCGCGTCCGGCACCATTGACTTTGGTGGGCGCCCCCGTGTTGCGTCTGAAACCCCAGCAGCATATCAAAGCCGAGAAACAGTTAGATGGTGCTTACAGCGTGCTGTTGAAATATGGTGAGCACTTCGAGGCTCTGCCGGAGGGGGCTGCTGTTCAAGATTATTTCAAATTGGCACCAAAAATTCTAGTGAAGCATCGCCTGCTGATAGCTTCCGAGGCAAGCTGCAATACTGAGTCTCTGAGCTGTACCTATCTGTTTTCCAAGGCAGACGCTGCGCCCCTGCTCAAAGTCAGCGCCTCTCTTTTGCCGACGAAGATTGCTTTTGATCTTTACTCCGGCCCCAGTGAGTTCCTGGTGGACTTCGAATAGCGAGGCTTTCTAAACGCGGCTGATCGGTCAAGCTTCACTAGGCCCTGCTTTTTTTTGGGGGGGCGGGAGCAAAGGAAGAATGATTGGGAGTTCAATTTCAACCCAGACGATTATTCGACCAAGTCAGGGCTATAGGTCCTAAGGCTATGCATTGTGGCCAATGAACACAAAAAAAAGATAAATTTTATAGTTTAAAAATATAGCCTTGCCTTCCACCTCTCATCGGGACAGATTAAGTCGGTCCTGAATGTCAGGACCCACAGTCTGGAGGCTGGTCCAATGGCTTTGTCCGGAGAAGATCGAAACTTCATCTACACGCAGTTTTTGGGCCAGGAAAGTCCGTCGAAGATTTTTCGAGCACTTTATGAAAAGAAGAAGCTGGCCCAGCCCCATTTTTCTATCGCCATGCTTTGTAAAAACTGCGGCATACCGTCGCGCGGCTACCTGTCGGAATTTTTAAACGGCAAACGACGCTTAAATAAGCGCTACTGGAAGCCCTTTATCAAGTGCTTCGGTTTAACCGGACGCTTGGCGAGCGCCGCTACGGTAAGCTTCGAACTCGAAGAAGCCGAGCAAGAAGCTGACAAACGAGTCTTGCGAGAAAAGTTAGATCAGCTCCGTAAATCCTTTAAAAAGGTCGAAGAAAGCTTCCCCTCGCGCTTGCAAGGCATGGTCTTCGCTGCGGAAGTCTACTGCGCCTTCGGACTCTACAAAAACAACCCAAGCAAACAGCAGCTGAAAGACTATTTCGGCAAATCTCGAGCCATAGATGTGGAATACGCTCTCTCCGTGCTGATCGGCATTGATGTTATCGGTCTCGACCAGGAAACCCAACGCTACGTGATGCGAGAGAATACTATTCGTTTCACCGATAGCGACGATAGCGGACTCACTATGAATAGTTTTCACCGCTATGCCGTCGAAGATGCTCAACGCGCCTTCCACAAATGGTTTACCTCAAAAGATGCTTATTTTGAAACGATGATGATCTCGATTCAAAAAAGCCGCCTGCCCGAATTTATGGAAAAAATCAAAGATCACAGCATTCTGTCCGCTCAGGACATTGAATCAACCGAAGCCGATATGCTGATTCGTTTCAATGTTCAGATCTATCCCCTTCATTGAAGGGGATCTCATTGACTTCATTGGAGACGATTGTCGATCACGGCGCGAAACGGAATGAGATCCGCTCCGCTGATCGTATACTTCAATAAAGCCCCATAAAATACAGGTACTTGTGAAAACACAATCTCGCGATTTTCGCCGCCTTCGCCGCGGATGGTCGTTGCCACAGCACGCTGAATCGTGTTGCCCTGCCCATCGGTGAGAACCACCAAAGGCTGCTCAGTTTGCAAGGCTAAGTCACAGGACGGACAAGCGGTCGACTGCATTCGAAACCGCAGGCGCAGGCTATGAACTTCTGCGTCGTAGTTCACAGAAGGATTCGAACTCACCCTGGTCGGTGCATTGGTGCGCAGTTCCAGACTGGGATCGCCCAACACATTGTAAATCAAGAGGTGATGGCGATTGGTTTGGTCCAAACCTTGTGCACTGCCAACAGGACTGCTGACCTTCTTTGCTGCAAGTTTAGCATCCAGCAAAATATCACCCAGATGCTGGCTTAATTTGCTGCCAGTCGTCGACTGCTTATAGATGACCGAGCGGGCCAAGCCCTTCGTTAAACGATTGTTAAAGGTCCAATGGCTCATCCTCGATCCCGCAATGACGGCCAAGGCTCCATGGGGATCGAGCAGCATGTCTTCAGCGAGAGAACGTTGATTGGCTGGGACTCGAGAAAAATCACTTTCGGGACCGAGGATGTTACCCGAATCATGAATCGTCTCACTATCAAAAAATCCGGTTAAACAGCTGAGCGAGAAGACGATCGGCGGCAACTGTTCAGAAAACAATGAGAATCGATTGGGATCATAGGTGTAGTTAGGATAGGCCCATTGTTCTGGCGAAGCATGCCCCCTATTAAACAGAACTCCAGTGCCACGGGCGATAGACTTATCGATCAAATCTTGCGAGCCATCGATATGAAACAGTAGCGCAGGGTTAAGACCAGGGCTGGATCGAGTAAGACTCGCGTAGTCTATGGGTCTGGGGCTAGGAGCCAACGGTGTGGCTGGAGCCCAAAACTTGGGACTCTTGGCGAGTTCGGTATCAGCCCGGTATATGCGTTCGGGACGAAAGCCATTTTGTAGGTAAGGTTGGGCTACGAGTTGTTCCATAAAATCGGCATAATTATCGGCATTGCCTGTGTCTGAATTGGCCTGGATTTGTAGAGTTGCGGTGACCGTTGGCGATTGGTAATAGCTGTCTAGCAAGGGCGGCGCATTTTCGAAACGCATCACGCGATTTAATGAGGCCTTCACTTCGTCAACCGTATGGGCAGGAATCCGACCAATGCCGAAAGAAGGGTCTAACGCTGTCGAATACTTCACATCACCGGTTGGATACTGAGTGTAGAAGATATCACCGGCATTCAAAGCATGATCGCCGTAGCCTGAATCGCCCGAATCTCGATCGTAATAGCTTGGAATGCGGTCAACATCACCCAAAAGCAACACCCATTGCAGGGAGCTTGCACTATTCAAGACTTGCAGCCTCAGCTTCAGCGACTCAGCAGAACCACCTTCCCAGGGCAGTACGGCGGTGCGAATTCCAAGCGATTCCTTATGCTGTCGAAACTCTTCGGCGACCCCTAGAAATTCAGGGCTAGCGACGATAACAAAGTTCGGTCCGGCCAAGTTCAGAATATTCGCTCGCAACAAGCGGGGAGTTGGATCGATCCAGACTCCGGTTCGACCATCGGACTGGCAAGGCAGCAGAAGATCCGTCGGATTGAGGGCCTGCTGACTCAGTCCGACCAGTTGTTGAGAACGCAGCTGATCGACGGGATCCTGGCCTTCTATTGGTTTTTGAAAGCAAGTCGATGAACTTTTAAAACGAACGCTCACCGTCGCATCGCGATAGAATCGTAGCTGTGCTTTTTGACTATCAAAATCGAGCAAGGGTATGGTGATTCTGACGAAGTTTTGCTTCCCGCTTTTGATGAGCTGAAAGGCAAAATCTTTTTGCATCGATAGAATGGGTTTGACCGAAAAATAGGTTTTTTCTTGGAACTGAGGTTCCACGGGCTTCACTGGGTCCGCGACCCCTTCGAAAGGATGAGGGGCTAATAAACCAGGTTCTTCCGCTAGAATTTGCCCAGGTTTCACCCGTATATCAGCAATTTCAGCGTCCAAAGGCAGAGCTAGCAAAAAGCTGGCTTGAGGAAATTCTGGCAACATGGCTTTGCCATTATAGCTATTAAAAAAGATTTCTTCGTTGCTCGATCCTAACTGATAGAAACTCTTACCCGCGATCGTCAGCTTGAGTTTTTGAAAGACCGGAATAATGAGCCGAACCTCAGCCGAGCCCTGCTCCGGATTGACCTTTGGACTTTGAAAGAGACTGGGGTCACGAAAGCTCGACTCAACTTTCAAGCTATTTTCGACAAGGGCCACCGTTTCTCGTAGGACGTCGAAGCCCTTCTTCTGGCAGACCAATTGCACGGCGCGAACACCTTTGTCGATGACAAAAGCACCTGAGAAAGCATAGCTATCTGTACCGAGTACCGTGCTGCGCGCCAAGACGTTTCCCTTGTATTGCAAACTGCACTGGGCCGGACTTTTAGCCTCATTTTGAGGGGCTTTGATCACGAGGCTGTACGCCACCTTCATGCCGTTTGATGCGCCCTGAGCCTGGGCGAAGCTGGAAAAAGGCAGCAAACTCACAAGAGACAGGATCCAACAAGGCGATATGTTCAGCATGGTCGTTCCCTTACTCCGTAATTTCTAGCAAGATAGGCTGGGTTCCTGAGCCGATCATGGGATCGGTGCCTGTGCCGCGAGCATAGCCATCAGAAGACAGCAGCTGTTCACACACGACGACGGCTTGATTATCAACACTCACATAGCGAATGCAAGATAGGTTGGGTCCGTTTTTATATTCGGCATATGAACCATCTTCGAATTCATTTTGATTGACGATGCCGTCCAGTTGATCAAACACGAGATTTAATGCGGGACTCTGCATCTTCAAACGCAGGAGTTGGCTATTGAGTTTCAGCTCATCTTGAAAGGGAAAATTCGGCCTTAACTCGCCTTTTGTGCTCAATACTTCTTGGCAGTTATAGCTGTCGCTGCGGTGTCTCTGTTGCTTTTGGCAGGCGAGGCCAAAACCCGTTTTAACAGTTGTATGATGGCGGAACATTCGAGTCTGAACAGCTGGACCCTGCAAGTGCTCGTACAGTTTCTGGGCTAGATCACCACGAAATTGGAACTGGATGGTAGCACTGTTCGTTTCGACTGAAATCTTGGGCAGGGCTTGTGCCGCTGGTTGGGACTGGTCTTGCTCGCAGCTGTAGCTAGACTGAAAGGCCGATAGCAGTAAGGCCGTGGTCAGAATGAGAGATGAGCTTCGCATGCTGAATCCTTTTTTGATGGGTCTCGATAAAAGTCCAATCCAAGCGATCTCACTATGACTTTTACCTTCGAAGGACCAAACAAAATTTACAGGATTCGAGCAGAAACTGTTCTCCGGATCACTCTTTTCGAGAACAAGCAGTTATGACAGATGCGCTAAAATAATATAAGTTTTGGATACCATTACGCAATTAAGTGACATACACAGTTTTTCTAGCAATCACCAATCGACGCTCTGAATGGCGGAAGCCGCAACAATTTGCCTGCCAGCTCTAAGCGCACGAGCCCGATTGGCTTCAGCGCAGAAGGTTTAGGCGCGAATCTGTTTCAGTTGGCAGGTACCGTCAGTCGACTTCTGCAGCAGCCCATGCAGACCGAATTGCTCGGAACCCTTCTTGCCCAGACTTTGCACTCTCAGACTGAAGTCCAGAGTATTGGCATTGACTTCTTCAGGTTTCGAGCTCACCTGGCGCTGTTCGCAAAACCTATTCAATCGAGAACGCTAATTCGAAATTCGCGTCGTCACGAATTGTCAGCCGTGACCCAAAAGATTTATTTAAGTCGTAAGGAACTCGACTGCAGAAATGAACTGAAAAAAAGGAGAATGACTTGCAGCACGTTTCGAAGCGAGAGATCAGCACCAGCAACGATTCATCAACTTTTCAAAGAAGGATTCCGACTATGTCTCGTAAAATGCTTCAAAGACCTTTATCTATCTTTGTTTTGGCGTCTTTCTGCGCCAGCAGCGGTCAGGCTTGGGCCCTACCCACTTACAACAGCCAAAGAAACTCGGCCCTCACAGCCGCTCAGGCTTATGCCATTCAAAACAATCCAAGCTTAAAGGGAACATCACTCTTTCAAGATCATCTCAACCCTAATGTTCTTTATGTTTCGCCATCATCAAAGAAAACACAATCCGGCGTCTATGGACCCATCAACGGTGCGGTCAATTGCCCTGTGTTTGAAAATCAATTCGCACTCACCTATCGTTTGCCACCAACAGCCGAATTTGAAACCAAAGCTGCGCAAGGCGCCTATTCTCCGTATTTTGACCTGCAATACGGCAACTACTATCGCTTTGGTAATTTGATTTCGACTCTCGCAACCAAGATTGCTTCGGCGGAACTGCTCAAAGAAAAGCCCGAGTATGCTGCTTACTCAATCGCCCAAGAACGATTGAAACTGAAAAACGATCAGATTGACGAAATCAAGACCAGCCTCGCGGCATTGGATCAAGCCGTATCTACAGCTGCCACCCTGTTGAGTATTGCCAACCCGGATCAAGTGGCTGCTGCGAAAGAAGTCTTGCAACAGGCCGTTGCCGATCGTCAGGCTCGTTCACCCGCATTGATTGCGCAAAAAGCTAATTTAGAAGCAGAAAAAATACCGCTTCAAGACGCTTACTTTACCGCCAAACAAGCCTGGCAATCGTACGATTTGGATTTGACCCGACTCTCCGAGTCGATCACCCAAGCTGAAAATGCTATGAATGTGGTTGACAAGGTCGCTCTCGAAGTCTTCGGTCGCAACGAGAAAACCTTGCAGGCTTTCGAAACCAAAGTGGTCGGTCTCGCTAGCGCCAGTTATTCGATCTGGGGCGAGGAAGCTTCCGGTATGCAAAGCGCTTTAGCGACTAGCTCAATGTTTGGTGGAAAGTCCTACAGCGTGCGCCAGCTACCGATTTTTGATGTCGTGTTATCGTCTACTGTAGCTTCTAACCCTCACACCGCCGGCAATGCAGGTTCAGGGGGTAGCGCTGCCACCGCGCCTAAAACTGTGCTGTTCAAAACCTTGGGCAGCAGCCTCTTCAAGGTCTTGCCTGGTACTTCGAGGCTGGCCAATGAGTGGCAATTCCGCGGTAAAGACGGCCTGCCCCTGCGTCCCGTCGAAGTTGCTCCGTCGGCATCGAGCGGAACCTTCACCAGCGAGATCAACCAGGGCGTCTACTGCATGGGAAGTTCCAATCGCGGTCAACCCGTTCGCGCTTCGACCTTTCTGCCCATCGGCGGAATTCGCCAAGCCTACTTTGTCGACAGCTATGCCTATCATCCACGACCCAACCGCGTGATGGCTCAATCGGTTGCCCTCAACTACGCCTACCACGTGAAATCTGATCCGATGCGAGTGTCTTGCCGCTTGGATGTGCAAAAAACCATGGACTATACTCGCAATTCGGGTGAATGGAACTTCCTGTGGTGGGGTGAAAAATGGGACGACACACGTCGCACCGGCAGCAGCTACAACGGCGTGAATTGCTCCACTGACGAAAATCCTACGGGTAGCGCTCCGAATCCAGGCGACAGCACAGCTCGTCTCGATGCTCTGCGCAGCAAAGCGATCAACGAAATCTCTGCTGAATTCTTGTTGAACTATGCTAAATCGTGGCGAACGGAAATCGTCTCTGCTCCGCAAAACATTCCAGATCAGTCGAAGTTCTTCTCCGGTATCGGCACTGGCCTTGAATCAATCTGCGGACCAAACGTTTACTGCAAAGTCACCAGTGTAGTCCTGAAATCGCTGGATGAAATCGCCGGCAGTCGGAGCGGTTCGACCAGTCACCAGGAGAACTTCACCGGTGTCATCACCCGGAACTATAACGAGCAATCGTTCCGCACTGTAAAGGGTGATGCCGTGGTTGATGTTACTGTCGATGCACCTTAACAAGCGCGTCTGAGTCATCGAACTTCATTGCAAAGGAATCTGATCATGAAACGCAAGCTTATTCTGATTACCTCTCTCTTCAGCGGGCTGTTATTGGTAGGGATTGGGCACTCCAAAAAGCCGACCCTTGTTAAAACCCTCAATGTGGCCCAAGGACCGGACCATGAAGCCCCGATCGCACCCCCCAAAGCCGAAGACATTGACCGAGCCCTCACCAAGCTCAAAAGCGCCAAAGCACCGAGTTTAGAGCTGGTCGCCAAGGAGCTTGAAGAAAGCGGTTCAGAAGAGCTGGTCGAAAGTTTCAAGGACTATCAGGCGGAGCAAAAGAGTTACGATCGGTTGTTTGAAAAATATGAGGCTGCTCACGATCGTTACAAACAGCTTGTACATGCTGCCGTCGACGGCAACGGCTCCGAAGTCGAGGCTGCCCTTCGCGAAGTTGATGACTCTGCAAAGATTCTCCAGGAAGAAACGGCCCAATTGAACAGCAAAGCCGCAACATTCTTGGAGGACTACCGACGATACACTTTTGAGAAGTTTGGTCTTGCACTCAATTGATCGTCGTCCTTTGAGCCTATCCGTCCCCCGGTATGATAGGCGGCCAGCGGAGCTTGCCGCAAGGCAATGAGCAGCGCCGCGACCCGCCTCGAGGGGGTTTTTGGATCGGGTCTCTTGAGTCTGCACACCCGTCTTTAAGTAGGCCTTAGGCGGGTGTGCACTTTGTTCTTTCAGATCCGAAACCTATCTTTTGGGAAGACAAACTATGAATAAAATTCCATCCACACTGCTGCTAAGCCTTGGACTGTTATCCTGCGGCAAAGGCCAGGCCCAAGCCGCGAACCACGGCACCAACCCACAACCGCTTTTGATTGTCGATGAAGCTTCCGCCTGTCGTGAGGCTTGGATCCAAAACGAAGATGAGCTCGCCGCCAACGAAAAACACGGCAATCCTTATGCCATGCTTAGCGAAGGTCAGCAGGGCTGGCGATTTGAACTCAGTGTCGAGGATCAGCATTTTATAGTAGTTCCCGACCAAAGCCTGAGCTTTCAGATTGAGCTGCAGTCCGCTGAAGATCCAACGTCGCCCCCTAAGCTTGTCACGTGCCAGGTCCCTACATCCTGGAAAGCTCTGGATATCGATATCAGCATCGCTTCAGATCCCATCATGCTCAATACCAAAAAAATCACCATGATCAACGGCAAACCCTTTGGCTCGGAAACTAAAGGCGGAGTCTATGTCCGCTATGGTTTGATTGCTAGCGACCCAACCGATGTGAACTTAGCCTGGTTTGTTAATTCCCCAGAATTCGCCGCGACACAAGTCGCCACAAGTCTACGAAATCAGTTGCATATGCCAGGCGTACAAGCTCTGCGTGTCATCAAGGCCAAAGACTACATGGCAAGCAGCCCCTCCAATCCCATGCAAGCTCTGGCGTTTACTGTTGCTCAAGAAAAGATTGAACATTGGGCTCTAGCTCCCGAGAACAGCAAACAGCTATGGCCGACCCTGCGGTTCTTGCCCCTAGGTCATGCCCCGGCCGAAGCCACCGTCGAAGCCTCCTGGAATGCAGCGAAGATTCTGGACTTGGCTGTTTTCAAGGTGTGGGATGTTGCACAGCAAAAGCTCGCTCCCTGTGCCGCATTTGCCAATACCCAGTCCATTTCCTGTCGGCAGATAACTGATGATACCTTCTTTAAAACGATAAGCCGAGCCAAGACCTTAAAGAGCGAGCTGTGTGTACACTTAGCTTGGGAAGCAGGGGATTTTGCGGCAATGTTGAAGACCGAGGTCTGCGTTGATCTCCTCACAGGACTTAGCCACGTAGTGGGAACTCAAACTTTTCAAAATAAAAGTGCACTCGGACTTCCAACCGAGTCTTTATAAGGGATGCTTTCATGTGGGCTTGTCCATTCAGTCGAACGCTGCTGGTCCTTGGGGGAATCTGTTACGGCTTAACGATCCAAGCCGAAAGCAGACCCCTCATCACTCAAAATGTTAAGGATATTCATCGGATCATCTTAAAGGCTCAGGATCGCAAGCAGGTCTCTCCGGAATTGATTCAAAGCCTGTTGACTAGCACAACAGCAGCAAGGCGGGTGATTGATTCCAGACTGTACCTCGATCTGACGATTCCTGTGCCCTCGCCCAACCCTAGCGGCGAACTTGTCATCGTTTATGGGCAATCAAGCGTTGTTCCCAGCGTTGGCGCCAGTACCAGAGATTGCCAAGAGATTCGAGATAATTGGCTTATGCTTGATGAGGTTTATCAGGCGGTGAATCAACTTGCGGCCTCCCTCCAAAAGGCCTATGCCGGCACCAAAGTCTGTGAGCCCTGTATCGATCGAATTTTGGCTGCTATGACTGATTCGAGTCAGAAGCTGGAATATTTAGAACAGAACCTCAGTCAAGACGGCAATCGCATCATGACTGTGGTGTGGAGCAAAGAACAGTTTCAGGACTTTGTCAAACCCACGATCCCAGGCGGAACGCCCATAGGATTGCCCCAAGCTAGATTACTGTGGGAAAAATTGAGCTACTACAATGTCGATGGCGACTCACACGTCGCCGGTCCGAACCAAAGCTTGACTTATCCAGGCGCTCTTTTCATTGCGAGCCGACCCGATTTGAAAGATTCCATCTTTCGCTATGAAACCAGCGCCGAACGTGCCTGTAGCCCGACTCTTGACATTCGCTTCGACGGCTCGGCTTCCATCAAAATAGGGCCGTCTCCTTTTAACTCGGCTCTCACAGCCTATTCGGCTCCTATTCAATTGAGTTTGCAGCTTAAACCGACAGACAACAACGATGGTGGCATCAGACTGCCCCGCGAGGATTAAGCGTCGGTCCGACTTTTACCGGTCATAGGCTGCAGCTTGCGACTCATTTGCTGGTGGGTCACTGAACCGAAGCAAAGGGCGCCTCCACTGTACGGGGAACTAGCGATTTAGGTGAGGCTTGCCAGGTCGTTGCCATACGCTAAAAAAAAAGCGCAACACCATAAATGATACGATTGCTTGCGCTGAATATTTACAAAAGTCGGGTGAGTCTCCAGCGGAGCATCTTTCCTTTTAAGGTAGAAGTGCTGGAGGGCTCTCGAAACGGAAAGGCTGATCGTCAATGGGTTCGGACCAAAATTAATTCCTAAAAAAAGAATGCATAAAATTTCGGGTTGGGTCTGCTTATCGATGGTTTTGCCGAGCGACGAGCTCGGATCTATACCAAAGCATTGATTGGGCGCATCGATGAGGCCGGTTATGGCATCGGTTACCTAAAGGAGCCAATTTCCAGATAGAAATTGAAGTGTTGACGAATCCCGAGAGGAACTAGGCTGCGGACAAATTTCGCGGCCTTTTTTGCTCCCAAAATGGATGTGGGCCAATCGTGGAGTCTTTATCTCGGGGTTTTCAGACCACTCCCTCTGTGCTGGGGATTGGTACTGATCCCATTGATACCAAAGTGTTGGAGTTAATCTCCAACACAGGTCGGCTTTCATGAACAGTGGAACTTAGAGCATATAAGCGAGAGCTACTGAATAGTTCATTTGATCGAGGTCAACAGTTCGATCCAAAATGCGTCGATACTTAGCTTCTGCAACGAGGTCCATAGCAGTTTGGACTCGATAGAAAACTCCGGCGCCAAAATCCGCACCCAATTCGCCGTCGATGTTTTTTGTTTTGCGGTCATAGGTTGAGAACTTGTCGACCAGCTGAGTGGCTTCTGGATCGCGCCGTGCGAGATCAACTTTAAATCTATGGACAGCAAGACCAGCCATTACAAAGGGGCGAAGTCCCGTGGCGAGGTTAGGAAGCAAAAATTTGCCATTGCCACCGAGAATCAAGTCGTCTACATCCACACGTCGATTGGAATCAGCATTGAACGAATTGTTCCAATAGTCCAACGTTAAGCCTAGAGAGACGTTAGGTGAAGCGAAATAGTCGCTGAAGATTCCGAAAGAAAAAGCGTTGTTATCGATACCACGAACATCCGATGTTGCAAGGTTGACGCCGACCGCAAGGCTTTGTGGTTCGTGGTATATTTCGTTGCGGCGATATTCCGAGACCGCTCGGACTTCAGCGAAAAGGCCTGTAGAGACCAAGGCCATGGACCCAAGGAAAAGACAGCGCGAACTCAATGTGAACATATCGTGACTCCTTCGGAGAACTGTTATCATCAAAACCCACTCTGCATTCATCATGCCAAGTCCTAGGCTATCCGAATAGTTAGGTTTAGCTCTCTTGAACAGTTCCCCCTGCAGGTCTGGGCCGACAGTGGAGTTGGTCAATGACTGCACGGTCGCAAAAGCAAGTGGAGATAGTTTGGTTCAAACTATGCATAAGCTTGATTCGAGCAATGTGTGAGGTAAAAGCATGGCGGTATCTGTGTTGCATTCGATGGTTTTGGGCCTCTGTAGCAGTTTTTATGTAAGTACGGTCGCCAGGGGAGTAGAAGGACAAGAAGAAACGCCTGTCAAGCCTCTTTCACAGGATCTTTCTGTGCAGCCTGAATCACTTGAAAAAGGCTCGGATGTTCCCAAAACCTTGGAAAAGATCGATCAGGACGAACAGCTGAATATTTATCGCTATCATGATATCTACTTGATCGGCGGCAAGCCTGATACAAAAGTGCAGTTGAGCTTTAAACTGATGCCCATCTTCCACTTCCCTCTGTTTTTTTCCTACACTCAGCTTATGTTTTGGAAGGTGACGGAGAACTCCAAGCCTTTTCAGGATATCATGTTCAATCCGGAACTTTTTTATGTCAAGCAATTGGGTTATCCCTACTTGGAATCGACGAGTTTAGGTTTCGAGCATCGTTCGAATGGTAAAGATTATGCAGAGTCGAGATCGTTGGATAGATTATTTGTGGAATTACAATCTCGCATTGGCTACGGCACGTTTCGAATGGCTGGCTCGATGAGGTTCTACTGGATCTATGACGTTGACTGGCAAACCAATGCGAATATTCGCAAATATGCTGGAGTCAATTCAGTTCATATTAGTCTCGATGGTATGACTGAAAAGTTCTTTCGGAGTAAAGGCGAAATCTTCGTTAACCTTCTACCTGGAGGGGACTTTATCAAACACGGATTTCATGGGGCAGTCGAATTGAATGTCAAATATCGCTTCGGGCTGACTGACCTGATGCCCTATATTTTGTTTCAGTACTACTATGGTTATATGGAATCTCTCCTCCAGTATGATACAATCGCCCGCTCTTATCGAATCGGTTTGACATTTTAAAGAAATGCCTCCTTTTTCAGGAAAAGGAGGCTCAAAAAATTGTGTCGCGTATGTCGCATGATGCAGGACGGTAAACTGAGCCGCTCTGGATTGTTAATCCAGCGCTGCTTAGAGAGAAGCTGTCGGTGGTACGGAACGCTCACTGTTGGCTGGATGCGAGGAGCTCGCTTCAGTCGCTGAAGCGACACCTTCGCCATTTTCCAGTTTAAAGATATCTTTTGCGAGTTTAGTCCAATTGCTGTCATCACAGTGAACGGAAACGAGAATGCCGCCGTCTTTAACAAGGCCTTCGTAGCGCTTGGCCTCATACTCTGGAATTCCGATGCCAATCAAGGCGCCCGTCATTCCTCCGACCGCTCCACCCACTCCTATGCCGGCGAGAGCAGCCATGATTGGACCTGCTGCAATCACAGGTCCGATGCCTGGAATGGCCAATGATCCCATACCTACCAGCCATCCGAGAGTTCCGCCGAGAATGGCACCGGCTGCGGTTCCCGTGGTGGCCCCTTCAGGTGCTTTGGTGGCTTTGTCATGGGCAAACTGAGTTGTGGTTTCTCGATCGGGAAAGAGTACCGAAATATCGGACTGGCGAAAACCAGAACTCCTTAACGAATTAACAGCTTTTTCCACGGAGTTGCGATCTTTGAAGATAGCGTAAACGGCATTTTTTTTAGTCATGGTTTGCCTTTCAATCCCTATTTGTGATGTTTGGCCTTCGCCGATACATGAGCATGGCTTATTATGAAAGCCTTCCGAACACTTGCATATCCTATGCCTGAAATCGGCAGACATGCTGATAGGGGGAAATATGTGAGTCCATTTGCGATGGCTCTTGGCTTTTTCAAGGAATCGAAAATCGAACTTTGGATCCGAGCCAGGGCTCCATCTAACGAACCCAAACAAGGCGTTAGGGACTCGTAGCTAGACCGGTCTTGCGTTTCTTGATTCCTGGAGGCAAAGTTACCGAGTGCCTTGACCTCATACCAATACCTATCGATTGTCTTCCCTTGGAAATATGGCAGAGGCTCAACTCTGTCCTCTATTTTTAAGCTTACCTTCAAGCGAGAAAGAATATGCAGAACGAATACCGTGGACGCTTACTGCTGGTTGATGATGATGAGCAAACGTGTGCATTTTGGAAGCTAGCACTGTCAGAGGCTGGATTTATTGTCGATGTCGCTCATACTCTGGACGAAATGAAGGAGATTGTTCTTCGTTACTCTATCGACGTCGTCTTATTGGATATGAATTTGGGAAAGGAAAATGGACTCAACGGCATTCCTTTTCTGGTCTCTCGAACTCCACATTCCAAGGTCTTTATGCTCACGGCTCATGCCTCGGTAGAATCGGCAGTCTCGGCCTTGCAGGATGGTGCGACAGGATATATCACCAAGGATACCGACCCTTCTGTCATCGCTGAGTTAATCAGTAAACATCTGCAAATGCCTGATCGCGGCTGCTACGATCTGAGTGCAGAGGAATTTTCCAAGCTTGGATTTATTGGCCGCAGTAAAGCCTTTCAAGACCTTTGCTTTCGCTTAAAGCAGCTCAAAGACGTGGATTCCACTCTGCTTTTGCTCGGTGAGTCAGGCACAGGCAAAGAGGTCGTTGCGCGCGTACTGCACAAAATTTCTAATCGAGCCAACGAGCGCTTTGAAGCCATCAATTGCGCAGCTATTCCCGATAATTTGCTCGAGTCGGAATTGTTTGGGCATAAGCGTGGTGCTTTTACCGATGCCAAAACCGACAGAAAGGGGATATTTGAGCTCTGTAGTCGGGGCACTCTGCTGCTGGATGAAATCGGCGACATGCCGCTGAGTCTGCAAGCGAAACTGCTTCGAGTTTTACAGGAAAAGGTAGTTACACCCATTGGTTCGTCAACTCCGGTAAAGGTCGATACCAGAGTCATTGCCGCGACTCATAGAGATTTGGTCGAGGAAATTGAAAGCGGTCGCTTTCGGGAAGATCTCTATTATCGCATTTCCGTAGTGCCTCTCCACATTCCCCCCTTGCGTCATCGAAAAGATGATATACCTCTTTTGGTTGAGTCCTTTATCTTCGAGTTCAATGAGCGATTCAGTCGCTCTATCCGAAGTCCTACTGAGGCTGTGATGCGCCGACTGGTGGCTTATGATTGGCCGGGCAATGTTCGAGAGCTTCGCAATGCTATTGAGCGTGCTGTCGTGCTCACGCAGAATGATGAAATCGGACTCGAAGATCTTTTTCAGCATCTTCACTCGCAGTCGCGGCCTGTAGAGCCTGTTGTGATGAACGAAGCAACGAGAATCGCCCATGCGCTGCCAAGTGGGATCACTCGAGAACTGTTTCGATTGCCGCTCACTGAGGCGAAACAGGTTTTTGAAAAAATCTATTTGGAAACTCAGCTGACGGATACCCATGGCAATATATCCGAAACATCAAAGCGTGCTGGTCGCTACAGGGCTGATATCTATCGGCTTCTCGAACGCTATGATTTGCAAATTGATAGTTTCAGGTAGGGAATTTGTTTATGAATGTAGACGCAGGACCCATAGGATGGGTGAAGCTTTCGATTGAGTCAGGTCTTATCTTGGCCTTGAGTGGTTTCCTATTGCCTAGTATTCTGCTGGCCTATATCAGCAAAATTCGAGAAGCCGATACTTTTTGGGTTTGTTATGGTCTGGTACCAATTCTCGTTGTCAATACAGTGTTTGATACCTCTGTGCTCTTAAATCTTTGGCGTCCATCAGTAGCTTTTATCGCGCTGTTCAAAGGTCTTTGGCTTTTGCTCGCAGTTTGGGTGGGACGCCGCTGTCTCTCTGAGCGGAAAGATCCAGGAACAGGCGGCGATGCTTTTTGGCAAAAATTGAGCTATCTAAAATTGGTGAAGCTTTTCGAAAGTCGACGCTTTCGTTTGGGACTAGGACCTGCGCCAGGGGGGCCGATTCAACTCCTGGATCGTTATATAAAGGAGTTGGCTCAAACCCAAAAAAATCTCGAACGTTCGAACGCTGCCCAGTCGAACTTTTTAGCCAACATGAGTCACGAAGTTAGAACTCCTTTGGCTGGGATTCTTGGGTATTCCGATCAGCTGCTCTTCGACTCAAACTTGAGAGAAGGGCATCGAGAGTCGGTTGAACTGATTAAAAAATGCAGCATCCATCTTAAATTCATCTTGGATGATATTTTGGACGTTTCAAAACTGCAGGCAGGTCGCAATTTGGTGCATCGGGAGACTTGCAATTTCATGAGTCTTTTGCACGAAGTCGTGGCCTTGACTGCGCATGAGGTTAAAGAAAAGAGTTTGAACTTTCAGGTCCGTTTCCAAACGCTGATTCCGGATCGTTTGGTTACAGACCCATTGCGAGTGCGTCAGGTGCTCGTCAATCTGCTCAACAATGCAGTAAAATTCACCGATCGAGGCGAAATTCGATTGGAGCTGCAGGTGACTGGTTTGCAAGAAAGCCGTACCGGTACTCTGGAGATTATTGTGTCGGATACAGGCCCTGGTATACCGGATGATTTTCAACCGAACCTTTTCCAGCGATTTAGTCAGGCTGAATCTGTGACCAAGATTCGGCATGGTGGCTCGGGTTTAGGGCTTTTCTTATCGCGTTCTTTAGCACGACAATTGGGCGGTGAACTGCAGCTTTTGCAGAGTGCTCCCGGTAAGGGTAGCGTCTTTCGCTTCACTCTGGCGATCGAAATGCTTGACGATTCTCTACTTATTAAGGAATTTGTGTATCCTCAATTTCAATCGGATGGTCCTATGTTGCCAAACTCAATCGACGGCAAACTGCAAAATGTGTCAATTCTTGTGGTAGAAGATGGATTGGATAACCAGCGGATCTTCTTGCATTTTCTTCAGAAAGCTGGCGCTCAGGTCTCCGTAGCTGGGACTGGTCTTGCAGCTTTAGAGTTTCTACAGGACAATCCTCAGGTGGACCTCGTGCTTATGGATATTCAGTTGCCCCTGCTCAATGGCTATGAGGTGACAGACAGACTTCGGAAGCAGGGATTTCAGAAGCCTATCATCGCGGTTACGGCGCATTCTCTGCAAGGGGAAAAGGCGGCCTGCACCCAGGCGGGTATGGATGAAGTCATGTCCAAACCGGTGGATTTTGAGAAATTGATACAATTGATTGCCCAATATGTGTTTCGCAGTCATCCACCCATAAAAGCTGCGCAAGTGAAGGCGAAGAGCCTGGGCCGAGTCGAAGGCAGTGCGGAGGATGAGTCCCAAACCAAGATCTTCTCGCGTTATCATAACAATAAAATCTATCAGGATATTATCATCGCTTTTGTCAGAGAATTCGATCAACGTCTTGATGACATCGAAGGCCATATGGATCGATCGGACTGGGAAAAGCTTGGCTTTTGTTTGCATCAAATGAAGGGCGCTGCTGGATCCTATGGGTATCCTTTGCTATCTGAATTAGCGACTGAAATGGAAGTCCTGCTTGCCCAGGGTCAGCTGGACTGTCTAGCTCTTCAGGAAATGAGAACTCAGACCAAGAGGATGAGACAAATCGGGGTTGGCATGAGGCAAGGACTCAATTCCTTCCAACTGCTGCGGGCTCATGAGGCTTAATCTGCAAAAGGATTTTTGGGCTGGTGAATCCTTGGGCCATTGATGTTCGCTTTCTACTCCTTGCCGATTGCCTGCTGCTTGCCACTTATGATGAGATCAGATCTCAAGTCAGACTTATCTTTTCCCCTCATTGAATAAGAAAATTATGGCATGAAACTTGATAGTGTATGAGGACTGCGCGCCCTGAGAGCCGCCATTTAATGGGCCATGGATGGCCTACCATTTTGGAGAAAAGTCTATGAGTAGTCTAAAAGAATCCATGATTGATAGCCAAGAGCATCTGAGCAAGAGTCTTCGTGAAGGAGCTGACCTAGCGAGGAATACAATGGAAGATGAGATTGAAAAGCTAAGCGAGCGCTTCGATGCATTATCGACGGATGTCCGCCGTCGCCTTCATACAATGGATCAGCATGTGCATGAAAAACCATATCTCTATCTTTTGGGAGCAGGCTTGCTCGGCGTCGGCGCTGGCTTTCTCTTTAAGAGTCGAGGCAGTGTAAAGAACTGATTTGAGTTGATAGGAATCATTGCGAATTTATTCCTCATGAAGCATTGAGGGTTGATAGGTTCACAAAGGTCGGAGTGCACGGCATTCTGACCTTTTTTTGTCGGGTCTATGCGTACGAGCTCTTTGGTACGCTTCGTGAATTCCAATGAGCGGCATCACGTGAGCTTTCTTGAATGGGGAATAGGAAAGTTATTTCTTTGCCTATTGAGGCGCTTGTTCAAAAATGAGGAAGAGCAATGACATTTTATGCGAAGCAAGACTTGGCTCCTTCAGATACACAGTCGACAGCTGCTGCTTTGAAATCCACGAAGAGAGTGGAATGGGCAGACGATGAACTGCTATTGGACGGTTATGATTTCTATTTAAAGCCTTGGGGAGAACCATCAAGCTTGATTCGTGGACTCAATGCTACCAAGAGTATTGCCGAAGGTCTGAAGGATCGAACTCTATCCCGTATGCTGGGAGTGCAGCGCAGCGCCCATAGACGTTTGCGGCAAGTGTGGAGCCAAGCGAGAGCGATAAAGCTTCGGTAAAGGGAGGTTCTGAAGGAGGCTTAAAGCGCTGATATTTTCAAATGCGCAGTGCTCCTGGGTTTGATGCCAGCTATGCAAAAGTGCGAAACTGGACTTTGAGCAGGTTTTGGCTTAATGATGAAAGAGGACTTGATCCGACGGATCGAATGATCAATATCAAGTAAGGACAATCCCATGGTTAATCTTCAGCTTCAAAAGCCCAAGGTGCCTTGCATTCTGCCTGAACTCAGCAATTCTCCATACTTTGCGGAAGCCGAGTTCCAAGATCCGTCGCAGGCAACTGACATGGTCGCGTTTTTATGTAGTCCTCATCGCATAGGGCGCTACCGCGACCGCAGCTCGGAAAAAGATATGGAATATCTCTTGTGGCTGTTAAATCGGCGCTAGTGTACCAAAAATAGCCCATTGCAGGGCTGGCATCTAAGGTCTTGCCAGCCTTAGGGATTGAACAGTTATCAACTCCACGGTCTCATGACGACTTTCATACAGTGCTCATCGCGTTTAGATAAAAGATCATAGGCCAACGGAGCTTCGTCAAGGTTCATGCGGTGCGAGATGACAAAGCTTGGGTCTAGGGCCTCATTCTCAATCAGTGTCAGCAGAGGTTTGAGGTATCGATGCACATGGGGCTGCCCGGCCTGGATGTGGAGGCCCTTATGGAAGACCGAGCCCATAGGAAACTTGTCAACCAAAGTTTCGTAGAGACCTGGTATAGAAATCGTTCCACCTTTTCGGCAGGCTTTGATCATTTCTCGCAGGACAGTTGAAGGGTCTTGGTTCAAATGCAAGGCTTGCTTGAGCTGTTCATAGGGAAACCATGATCCCTTTCCATGAGCTTCCAAGCCCACAGCATCGATACATGCGTCGGGGCCCCGTCCTCCTGTGAGTTCCTTCAGAGCTAAGTCAATATCGATTTCTTCAAAATTGAGAGCGAAGACCTTGTCTTTCGGAGTTCTCAGCGAGGAAAGTTCGAGACGGCTCTTGATTCGATCGATCATAATCACTCGTTCTGCACCAAGCAGCAGGGCACTTCGCAGGGCGAATTGTCCAACTGGTCCGGCTCCCCAAATGGCAATGGTGTCGCCACTTTTTATATGACAGTTTTCAGCTGCCATATAGCCCGTTGGAAAGATGTCACCGAGAAAAAGGACCTGCTCGTCGGAGAGTTTTTGTGGAACCTTGAAAGGTCCTACATCGCCATAAGGCACTCGGACGAACTGAGCTTGGCCTCCGGGAAAGGCGCCCATAAGGGTGGAAGAGCCAAAGATGCCGGCGGGAGCAAAGCCGTAGATTTTTTCGGCAGCAACTGCATTAGGGTTTGAATTGTCACACAGGGCCTGCATTGCATTTTTGCAAAAGTAGCAGCCTCCGCAGGCGATGGGGGAAGGGACAACAACTCGGTCGCCTTTTTGAACTCGAGTGACTTCCGGACCTGTTTCGATGACCTCTCCCATAAATTCGTGGCCTAAAATGCTTCCTCTCTGCATATTTGGATTGATCTCTTCATAGGTATGTAGATCGGTGCCGCAGATCGCCGTGAGACTGACTTTTATGATCACATCCCCAGGATTTTGGATGAAGGGATCAGGGACCTGTTCGACTCTGACGTCGGCTTTTCCATGCCATACAACCGCTTTCATAGGCGACTCCCTTGAGCCATAGTTTTAATGGTCTTCACTTGTAAATAATTTTTCACGAGGCGAGACCAGACGAGGTCGCTCTCCGTGCTTGGCCCCAATTCGAAGTCGTGACTCTTGGAGACTTCGCCCGTTTCCATAAGCTGCTTCATCTTGTGGAGGATGGTGCTCAAAGTTTCATCTTTGATTGGACTCAACCATTCAATAAGCGTTTTGCCGAGCAATCCTGCAGGAGTCATGACTTCCACCGAAACAGTCAATTCTGTTCCATGACCATGCGGTTCCGGTTTGCACGAAATTTGCCCATGTATGGGACACTGAGAAACGGGAAGGGCGACCCAGGATAAAGACAGGGGATCGAGCGATTGAGTCATTTCCACGGCAACGGGGAAGCGAACAACACCAAACTGGTCAGAGACGATCCAATTGCTATGAAAAGAATCAATCTGATGGACATGCTTGACTTGCGAGAAGCATCGGGCCAGCTGGTTATTGTCTCGACAGAATTCCATAACTTCCTGGGGCGACGCATCAAGGCTCATGGTGTGCCGCAACTTGATTGACCTGGGATCCCTGATTCCCATATTTTTGGAATGACCGGATGGAGTGGAATCAATGTGCAAGGCTTGATAGATAGGACAGTATCCTGTCAAACCTCTGGCCAAGAAAAAAACCGAAGCCAGACTCGATCCCTGACCCGACATGCGGAAGAGATTGGTCACTCCATAAGCCAGCAGTGAGGCTCCAATCAGGCTGCTCACGACCCGCTCAGTTGCCGCGACATTGGGCTTATGCCCCTCTTTTGGTTCCTGAGTAGCGACTGCGGGAATTTCAGCTGATTGTGGAGCTCTATCAACTGGTGTTGGGGTGTGCATGGAAGAGGACTTACTGTGCTTCTTTTTCTGCAGAGCATTCCGGGACATCACGATCTCCTCAATTGAGTTAATGTTAGAATTATGCGAAATCCTTGGAAATGACATTGTGATCCGAATGGATTCCGGCGCTTTCGAACTTAGCATGAGTTGACGATAATTCCTTCCCTGGTAAAAGCTCTCAGACGAGCGAAGGTCGGATGGGACTTCGGGTCGAAATCCCGCTGCTTTTGAAGTCGGCATAGGCTGTGCAATGATGGGTTGGGATAGAAGATTTAAGCTTTAGTTCACTTGACTTCGGTTCGATACAGGCATCCTACTGATGGGGTTATGATTGCAGCCTTTGGCTGAACGTGTTTCAGACAAAGGCGTTTCCATTTTGTCAGGCGGGCTCTGGATGATGAGCAAGACAGGAGAGAAGATTAAGGACGACAAATTCTCATAAGGGCCTTGTGTTCCAAGTCTGACTGCATGAAATTCACCCAGTCCTAAAGCTGATCTTGGAGAGGCTGTATGCTTCGTATACAGTCCGGAATTCTTCCTAACACTTTGGGAGAGGATCCAGGTGATCTTCTCTTTTGTCTCGTTCCATCGGCTTGGAAGTGTGGCATAAACGGTGCATGGAGATCGAGCCGGAGAATCGAGCAAGAGAAGGCTTCCTGCCTCATCCTGCACTTCATTTGAAGTTGTCGAAACATATTAAAGGAGAGTTGCATGAATGCTCTGAACTGGTCGAAGATGCCGGGATTATTGCTCGCCGTTGTCTTGCATGGATTTGGGATCTTCTTTCTGATCAAAGCTACAAATATGGATTGCAATAAGATTGGTCGAGTCGCCGCCATGCAAAGGCAGCTGGAAGGTCCTGAGTTTCGCTATGATCCTCAGATTCGGGAGCGTGAGGTCCAATGCAATCAAAGCATGTCGGTGAATATTTGGGCTTCTTTAGCCTTCTGGCTGATTTCGTTGGCGGGAGTTGTGCATACTACGATTCAAGTGAAGCAGGGCGACAAACAAGGTGCGTCTCCGAGCACTAAGCCTCAAACAGCTGAAGCAAAAATCGCCGAACCGGATATTGGTCTTTTTCATTCGATCAAGGATGGTCTGGCCGAGCTGGAAACCTGCCTCAAGCGGCAACCTGTCGGCACCGGTACGGGGATGTCGCTCCAACTGCATCAGCACAATATCAAAATGCTCCAGTCGCAAACTCAGCAGACCAGCCAGATCCTTATGAATAGTCATAGCCTCTTACAAAAGGGTCTGGCGAGGGTTCAGTCCCTGGTGAGTCTTTGTCGGGAAAGCGCTAACTATACAGCATCGAATCGAATCGAGTGGAAAAAGAATAATCTGTCGGGAATTTTGACCCAAATTCGCCAGAATCACGATCAGCTGTTGGATCGATCAAAAAATATGGCGAGTATGCATTCATCGACCATGAGACTTTTGCATGAGGCGATCCTCAGTGAGAAAATCATTCATCAAAAAGTAAGCCGCATAGAAGAAAAGCTCAAAGAGGTGCAGAATGGATCCTATTCTGTGCATAAAACGATTGAAAAGCTCATTGACACCATAGGTGAATCCCGAGAGGACGTGCAAAGCGCGAGCAAATTAGTCAACAGCTACAAGCAAAAGTCGGAAAATATGGGGGCCATCGTCTCTCGCATCGATGAATTGGCGGAAAAAGTCAATCGTTACCTGCTGTCTTCATCAATGGACTATGTGCAGGTGGATGATTCCAATCAAGACTACTATGAAGGCGTTCATGACTTTAGGAGCATGTCTGTTGATTTTCATAATCACTCCATGCAATTTAAAGAGTACGTGGAGATGGGACAACCTGAATTGGATAAGGCCCAACACTTTCTCTTGGAAGCAGCTCAAAAATCTGAACACGCTTATATTTCAGTGAAGCGTATTGAAGAGGCCTATCGCAATGATGTCGCAGCTGCAAAGTACGCGATTTCAGACCTATCGCTCTTGAATGGCGAAGTTCATATTCATATGAATAAATTGAATGAAACAAGAGATTTGGGCGATGATACATCGCGGGTATCCCATGAGGTTATGGTGCTCTTGGATAATGTAAACGCCATGCATCGACGTTTCAATGAAGAGAGTGGACTTATAACGCTCCAGTGTGAAAAATTGTCAAACCTATTGACCAAGCAGCATATCGAGCTGGGGCATTGCGAGAAAATTCTCACGGAAAGCACTCAATCGATTGCTTCGGCGATTCGTCACGCCAATGAAACCAAGCAGAATGCAGCGTCATGGATTGCCGGACCTAGCCCGGCCCTGCTGGATTCTGGAGACTATAAAGGCGATAAGACTTCGGATGCTCAACCCGTAGAGGAAATTATCGTCCACAAATTGGAAGATTTCAAAAAGATGTTCGCTCGATTGGAGGCGAATCTGGAACGGCGAGAGTCTGATGTAAAAGTCAATCATCGTCTGCAGAAAGTGACTTTAGCATCTGTATCGCGTTAGGAGGCCGCCCCGGCCTCCAAGGATGCTTTGCTGAGTGTCATAGGGCTGAGGGTAAATTGAATTTCGATGGAAAGTTCATGGGAATGGTTTGGCTCGAAGTTGCTCGTCACTGCAGAAAGAGCCAGTATCCAGGGTTTCAAATTCACCTGCGTTAACCTGATTAAGGATATTGATTACAGTTGGTTATTGAAATTCTTCTCAAGTTCGTCGCCAATTTGTACGATCCCCCAGGTGAGTAGTTTTATGGTTCGTCTAGTCAGGTTCCAAGAGGTTCTCATGAAGCCCCTGTTCTGCCAATGCTGTGAGCGCATCTATGAATCTCCTGAGGATTTCCTCAAGGGCACTTCGAGGTTTCGCGTTTGTCCTAAGGGCATGCTTTGGTTTGAGTGTTCTTGTGGAAGTGGACTTATCCTCAAGAAAGGTGAATTTGAGTGGTATTCCCCAACTTTGCAGATGAACGAAGCCGCAGCGACCATTTTCAAAGACGTTCAAGAAATCAGAAATATCCCGCTGATCCCAACAGCTATATTGAGTCTACAGAACGCAATTTCGGATGATAAGTCCTCATCTTTGGATATTAAAAGGGCTTTGAAAGAAGCGCCTAATATCGCTATGGGAGTGATTCGAAAGGCCAATATTCTAAGGGCTTCTTCCGCCGCCGAATTTAGCAGTTTGGAGCATGCCATCAGTTTCATTGGGCGAAGGACTCTCAATGATTTGATTCTGGCGGAAACGCTGCAAGAGTTTGACTTCAAGACGCACTATTTTAGCAAAGACGTTTACTGGCAAGAATCTATTTTAACTGGTAAAATTGCTGAATACTTGGCTCAACATTATGCTAAAAATGTGTCGAAGGATGAGGCCTATATCGCCGGCAGTCTTTGCAATATAGGCAAGGTTGTGTCAGCGATTTGCTTCCCAAACGTTACCGACGATGTGGCCAAGAGCACCTTGAATCCGCGGAGGCCGAAAACCTGGGTGCAGAGCGAAGATGATTTGCGAGCGATTTCGCATGTGGTGTTGGGGGAGGTTGCTGCTGCCCTATGGGGATTTCCCGAATATGTCGTTCATGCTATTTCCTATCATCATACTGTGCCCAAACGAGTTGCTGAAATATCCAATCAAGAGTTGGAGTTTTTGGACGACGTCAAGGATCCGGAGACGGCCAAGAATCCGACTTTGCAGCAAGTTGTGGCTATTGCCAATCAATTTGCTCATTGGGTGATGCTCCAACCGAGTCGCATGGATGAACCACTTTTCGAGTTGTACGCGAAGATCTTTCACCTGGACGAAAAGGGCCGTTCGACCCTTGCAGACAAGCTGATGGCTCTGAATCAAAAAGAGGCTGTGTGACTGGAGCGTAAGGTTTTATGGGTAAGGTTTTGGTGGTCGACGACAGTATAGATTTTCTTGAAGCTATCAAAGCTTCGATGGAAGCCTCTGGCTTTAGCGTAGAAACTGCGCAAGGTGGCTTTGAGGCTCTGGCCAAGATCAAAGGGGGCTCATTTGCTGTCGATTGTGTCCTGACCGACTATAACATGCCCGAAATGCGAGGAGATGAACTCGCGCAAGCGATCAAACACAGCACGGATATCCCGGTCATTATCATGACGGGTGAGTCCGGTATTCAAGCCGATAGGCTCTTCAAGGCTGGTATTTCTGGAATTATCAATAAGCCCTTTGATGCGGAAGATTTTATCGAATTTCTGAAGAACAATGACTTGCATATTGAACAGGAATCCACCAAGCAGCGTAAATTTCTGCGGCAGCGATCCGCTGAAAAGTCCCACAAGATTACTCTGTCCAACGGGCGGCAATCGGTGATTGGTGAAATCTTGAATGTGAGTAGCGGTGGAATAGGGGTGATTTTGGAGCAGTATCTGCAGCCTATATCCACTGTGGAATTCACCCTCGATATCAATGGGGGCCGTATTAAAGGATATATGCACTGTCGATGGGAATCTCGAACAACTGATCGATTCAACGTGGGCTTCGAATTTGATTCCTTGACCAAGAAAGCCCTCTCGTCCAATCCAGTCTTCTGCAAATGGATCACCATCCCCAAAGCTTCGGCCTGATCGATTGTTTTTATCAGCCTTATGTGCTTGGCAAGAAATGAGCTTTTCATCAGAAATGTGGGAAGGGAAGATTCTGCCGAAAAAAAAACCGGAAGTCTCGCAAGAGAACTGCCGGTTTTTTGATGGTGGGGTCAAATGGATTCGAACCATCGACCTATCGCGTGTGAGGCGATCGCTCTAACCAACTGAGCTATGACCCCGATCCGTCTAGGAGCTCATTTCTAAAGACTTTTCTGGACCTTGTCAACCGGCGAAGAGCGAAGGGCCTGGAAGATTTCTCATTCGGCAGATTTTCTCCGGCCAAATAAGTCATAGTGGCTGTTACTCCCGCTGTCAGGCGATTCGGGTGGGGCGAACCAGGTGATTTCGGCAAATTTTGTCCCATCCCGGTCCGAAGAATCGCTCCCGTACCGGTCGCAAGCCATATGTTATTATGATGGGAATGGCTGTCAATCCGTAACAACAAAAATCACTCAGTGCTTTGGGGCGTCACCATGCGGAAAATTTTTGGCCTGCACAGTTTTTCGCTACTGTTTTTGGCAAGCTTCCTCTCTTCCTGTCTGCACAGTGAGTCCGAAAAGGAATGGGCCTCACGTTGCTACCAGCCACTGTCTTTTCCGACCCCTACTTGCGGCAAGCCCAATAATGGCAAGTGGCCTTAAAAGACACCCAAGGATCGACGCTGCTCTGTCCAACAAGCTTAGCGAGTCGTGCGATTAAAGACATGGATCCAGGTGCTGACCGGACCGGCTGCTTTAGGATCTAAGACGCGCAGAACCAGCAGTTGCTTCGCTGTCTTCGCCAGAATTCGGTAGTTGCGTGCTTGTACGATATCACACATCACAGTGCCGGCTTCGCATTGAGCTGCGATGCTGGCATCATTGACTGGCTGGGTGTTACCGTCGATCGTTTGGGTCCATCGATGGCCGAACACCGTTCCGCCTTCGATGCCCCAAGTCAGAACGCTTTCCGTCACAGTGCCATCAGCTGCTGTGCTG
>JBGSTF010000047.1:0-12924 GCA_041736645.1 Oligoflexus sp.
CGTTCGCCTTGAGCACAATTGTACTGGCACAGTCAGCCGACTCTCAAGGCGATGAAGTTACTTATATATTCGACGAATCCGAGCAAACGCTTGATTCAGCAATTAAAAAAATAGAGATGGCAACTGGCTGGAAGGTAAGACTGGATGCACGAGTAAAACGCTCAGAAAAGAGTTCGCCCATCAAAGGCAAAATGACGGTCCAAGAGGCCGTTCAAATGTTGTTCGATGCCGGCATCTACCAGATCAAGCCGCTAGCGGCCAAAGCATTGTCCGTGGAACTTAGAGCTGATTCACAGGAAATTGGTGGACGGCAACGCCTGCTTGGACCGAATTCTGAGCACATGGAAGTCAAAGGTGAGCGAAAAAATGGCAATGACTACCGGAGCTACAGCAGTTCTGTGGCTACCAAAACCGATACGCCACTGATTGAGATTCCGCAAAGCGTTTCTATATTGGAACGCTCCTTTATTGACGATCAAAACATCTCGAACGTTTCTCAAGCGCATCAGTATGCTGTGGGGGTCATACGAAGTGGCGATGATGGTCCGGCTACTTCCCGTGGCTTCAGTCTTGGCTGGTTGAAGTGGCCCCATTTATCCGGACAGTCTGTATAATCAATGTTTGATTTATGGAGGTCCGAACGATGGCAAAGAAAAGACAGTCCAGGAAGAGTTATCCCTTAGAGCTGAAAAGACGGGCAGTGGAGATGTCTTCACAGGACGGAGTTACCGTCAGCGAAGTTGCCGACCAGCTTGGCATCTCGGCTCAGCAGCTCTCACAGTGGCGATCTCAGTTGCTGTCGGCGGGGGATATAAAGCAGGTTCAGACGAAGCTGGACGCACTCGAGGAAAACAAACGACTCCGCGATGAGCTGAAACAGCTTAAAATGGAGAATGATATATTAAAAAAGGCGGCCGTCTTCTTTGCGAGCCAAAAGTAAGGCGGTACGAGTTCATAAAAGCCGAACGGACAGCCTTTCCAGTTTCGACCATTTGCAAAGTCATGCAGGTCTCGAAGTCAGGCTATTATGAATGGCTCAAACCCATATCAAGCAAGCGGAATATTGAGAATCAACACTTAAAATCTGAAATGTCAAAAGTTTACGATTTGTCGAGGGGAACGTATGGTAGACGTAGACTGGCAGCTGCGCTTTCCCGACTGGAAAATGTTCCGAAAGCCTCAGTCAACCGGATCTCGCGAAGGATGCAAGAATTAAAGATTGCGGGATATACTCCGCCTTCTTTTAAAAGAACGACCATTCCTGAGCCGCTGATCGAGGATAGTCCGAATCTTCTGAAGGACGCGGAAGCATGCGGTATTGATCAAGTCTGGGTCTCAGATCTCACGTATATAAGGACTAAGGAAGGTTGGCTGTATCTTTGCACCGTAATGGATCTTTTCAGCCGCAAAATTGTAGGCTGGGCAACCCGAAGCGATATGACAGTTGAAATCGTACTTGAAGCTTTTGGAATGGCCCACAAAACAAGAAAGCCGGAATTCAGCACCATCTTTCATAGTGACAAGGGCGGGCAATATAAATCGAAGCGATTTAGGCGTAAATTGAAGCGTCTGGGATATTCCCAAAGTATGACTGGTGTGAATCATTGCTTCGATAACGCAGCCGCAGAGAGCTTGTTTGGGACCATTAAGAACGAAATGATGAAGGGAGCAGTATTTGAAACTCGGAAGCAGGCAGAGACCGCCATATTCGAATTTATCGAAGTGTACTACAATCGAGTGAGGCTTCATTCATCGCTAGGCTATCTTTCGCCGGCTGAGTTTGAAGATGTAGCTTAAGATGAGTCCGGGATTTTAGGGCCACCTCAGACGGCCAATGACATCGAACAACTCCTACCTGGAATCGTGACAATCCAGCCCTGATTCAGGCGGTTGGGTGATCGCTTACGAAAAAGCCCTAAGTTTCGGACAGAATGCCATCGAGGCCCCTTGTGTCAGCAAAGTTTAGAACCGCGATAGCCGATACTGGTGAGTCTCGGGTTCTAAAGCAGTATTCCGGAACGTATAAAAATCACAGACTGGATTTATAGGTCCATGGTAACCATAGATAGTCTGAAGCTTACGATCAATCTAACTGCTTCAAAGTCGCAACAAGATATCGACTTTGTCGAAAAACTACGAAGCCGCAAAACCCAACCATAGCGCCTATAACTGTCGCAAAAATCAGCACGAGATTTCTCATGATAGGCCCTTTTTGATCTTTAACAGGAATCGGCTGGGTACCACCATGGAAATCACTGCTACTAAGCTTTGACAAAGTGTAGCTTGCTCGTAGCGATAGATAGGAATGTAGGCCAACGTCTCTTATTTTTTTCTGGGCGTCGAGGATCGCACCTTCGTTCTGCACATAACCCATCTGTAAATTTGCTTGGGCTATGAAGTAGCGGCGAAGATACGATTCTTTTTCTGCGTCTGTAATGAGGTTTTTTTGCAAAAGTATCCCAAGAATCAAGACGATGTAATCTTGATCGCCAAAGGTAAAACCTCGAAATACCTGATTTTGACTTCCATGCTCTTGCTTAAATGCCGATAAAACGTCTGTTAAGCTCTTTTTTTCAGCTACGGCAAGACGACCAACCAGCTCTGCCTGAATTCTAGAAACCACCAACATTTTTTCACCGATGTCCTGAAGCAGATTTAGGCTGACCTGTTGATGAAACTTTTGCACACTCGCAATCTGTTTCTCGTCATTCTTTTGATCGCGAAGTGATGGGTCTTCGATAGCCTTATCCATTGACCCAAGGACGAAATCAAGATCGCGGCTACTGTCAAAGCCATTAGGAAAAGTAAAAAGCAGCTCCATCATCTGTGGTTCAGTTTTCTTGCGAAACTGCACCATGGGCTTGGTTGTCAGATCTCCTCCCGATTGGGACTCAATGAACCGTCCTTTGTCGATACCACGGGCAGCCCATAATGAAGCCACCTCGGGCGAGCTCGCAGAGATATCTTCGTATAAAAACTCTGCAACTTTCTCATTATGAAAAAAAATTTCATAGTCACGAACGATTTCTTCGACGGGAAAACCAGGAACAACGGGCGCGGACATCGATAAACTGACATCATAAAACTGCGGAATGGGTTTTATGGCAAATAAACTCCCGGTGATGCCAAAAACAAGTGAGCAGACCAGGACCGGCCACTTTGCGCGCCATAAAATGCGCACTATGAAGTTTAAATCTATATGTCGTGGATGATATGTCAAATTGAACACCTTCTTATAGTCTTGAGTTGGTTTCAGGTATGTCCAACCGTGACTTGGATCGCAAAAATAAGCTTACTTCACTTTATTTCAAGATAACACAGACTATATCAGTGAGCTGTTAAATCGATCAGATGTCAGTACAAATCAACGCACGACTTTGTGCTGAAGTTGTTGACGAATGGAGCCTGCATCATAAGCAACGTATATGCGATCTAAAAACGTTGGGGGAAGGTCGCGAAGAATGACAGGAACATCGTCAGATGGGAAAACCATATAGGATATGGAAGCCGAATCTAGAATCTTCTCCAGCAGACTGCCGGTCATGGTTGAGTACTCCATATACGAAAAGTTGTGCCGACCTAAAACTCGCATTCCTGAAAGAAGGAGTCGCTCCAACGCTGCGCCATAATATTGCTTATCATAGGCAATTTGGTTAACATCCGCCTCGTTAACGTATAACCCTCGCTTCGTCCAGTTTCGAAACTTAAGCATATTGTGATCTTCGGGGGGTGCCCAAAACATTGTAGATGGTGGTGTGTTGGAAGCCCAGATAACCAATCCCGCAACCGGTTCTTCCTGCTTTCGATTAGAAATGGCAAGATCAATGGACTGCACGATATCGTCATAGGCGGCGCGAAAGCCTTTGGCCCTGATCACATTAACCGACAAGGTCATGAGAATGGCCAGCAAAGCCACACTCAATTGACTCAATATCTGAAAACGCCAGAAAGTGGGCACCTCCCACGTAGACGCGGCCCTTTTCGTACCTAAAACTGAGCGAGCTAAAACAACAATAATTGCGATACTGGACATCAGGGTCAATGCCAATGTTTGGCCTAGATTTAAATCTAATATCGAGTTAAAGAGCACACCTCCGACGCTTGCAAAAACAACACAAGCTAAGGTGAGTGCGCGGAAGAAGTCGCGCTTAAGCACCAACAGTCCAAACAGGCTTGCCATTGCGATCAAAACTAAAAAGTTCTCGGCAGTAGCAACCCCTGACACCCGAACCGATAAGAAAAAACCACCGAAGAATGCACTTGCGAGTGCCAGTCGCAACCAGTTACGCTCTTCCCAAGATTTCGAAAGTAAAACGACAATAAATCGTGCTATAATCATGAAGTTTATTAATTTCATGATCCATGTGACTCGAAAAGCGAATACCAGAGCTAAACCATAGCTCTGCAGTGTATAAAGGTTGATAGAGTATACTGCCAGCAAACCGAGCAACGGGCCTGCAGTCAAAAAATACTTTTTCCTAAGATCGAACTCCGAAGGCGTGAGAGCATAGATAACCGCTAAAAGAAGCGTTCCAAAAAAATACCCATAGCCTTCGTGGACGTGATCTTCAATGAGAGCATGACTGGAAAAGATCCGGAATTGCTCAAAAGCATTCATAACTGATGCGCTGTGAGCTTCAATATTGGTCCAGTTATTCTTAAGTTGTAAAAAAAGATTCACGCTCCTCGGCAAGAATAAAACGAAAAGGATAAATACCACCGAAAAGAGATACCGTACTGAAAGCTTCTTGTTTGCAAAATCCCAAAGCAAGAAAGTCCCTAGTATGAGGAGCGAAAAAAACCCCTGGGCTGGATGAATTAAAAAAGCCAAGCTGATCGGAACAGCAGAAAAACGATAGTAGCCTCTCCACACCAACCCCAACCCTAGGAAGGTAAATGGCAAAGCCATCGTTGAGGACACCATAGTAATACTTGGCAAAAACGTCCAATTAAGGCCCCCTCGCATGGGAATACTAATAGCGATTAAGAAAGTTCCGACAGACGCGGACAGTTTATCGCCAACAAGCGCGTAACCTGCCCACCAGAGCGAAGCAATCGTCAGAAAAGTCATCAGAAGGAACAGATAGAACCAGAATTCAGACAGAAGCAATCCGGGGTTTATTTGAATAAGGAAAGTATACACTTGGGCTACTACTTTATAAAAAAGGAATGGCCCATCCGCTTTGAGCAGTAAATCTCCGCTAAAATCCCCGATCCCCATGTTTTTCCAGATGATAGGGAATAAGAGATGCAAATCGAAACTATCGTAATAGGGGATAAGATTCATGAAAAGGCATGCCGCAGTACTCGCAGAGATCACAATGATGACTGAAATAGCTTCCCAAACTCTGGAACGATCCTTCAAATCAAAACCCTCGCCCATTTCATCGACAAAAGTCGATTTTGTTCTTGCAATCTTCATGTTCTAAAAACTGATCTTAATCAGCGAATTTCAAGGATAGCAATGGAAATTTGACAATCCCGCAGGCTAATCGCTCCGAAGCTCTGACTCGAGCCAGGATCCCAATAAATTTGTATGTCACACAGTTCAGAGCTCTTTGTCATACTTCATTATTTTTATATCGCATTCTTTTGGAGCATTGTATATAAGCTATATATTGCGATTCTATAACTATTTTTTAAAGCTGCCTGACGATGGAACTCGACTCCACGAGTTTCGGCAAGAACCAGCCGCAGATTGCCGCTAGGTACTCCATCCTAACTGTAGGAAAAAAGTCATGCAGCGAGGAGATACGCCAATTTTTAGTAACCAAACAAAGCTCTCTATACTCAAGGCCATCGTAACTAAAAAAAGCCCTTACTACATTCAGTATTACATTAACAGTCGATGCACGCTCCGTTGTAAACAATGCAACATCGTCGAGACCAATTCAGGGCTTAGGGAATTACCGCTATCAAAAATCGAAACAGTAGCGAAAAATATCGTAAAAATTGGCGGCGGCATTGTATTGCTGACCGGCGGGGAACCTTTTCTTCGCGAAGATTTACCAGAAATCGTTCGTATTTTCAGGTCGAACAAGCTTGATGTCAGATTGCAAACCTGGGGGGAAGCCCCAACCCACATGCTGGAAAAATGTTACGCAAATGGCGCAAGAGATCTTAATATCTCGCTTGACTCATTAGTTGAAGATAAGCAGGACTATATTAACAGCGTGCCAGGCACTTGGCGTCGGGCGATCGACGCCATATCACGTGTATCAAATGTTTTTTCAGATGCTTCTGCGATCTGCAGCCTTGGTTGCGTTCTCTCCCGATTTAATTTCCGCGAGATACCCGCCATACTTGAATTTGCAACAAGCATTGGATGGTATCTATCACTGGTTCCGGTGCATATCGCTAACCAAAGTGAATTTTACGGATTCCGCTCCTTCGATGAAAAATTCCGCTTTAGAAATGAAGATTGGCCAGAATTAGAACGCGTCCTTAATCAAGTCAAGGAAATGAAACGGAACGGATACTTGCTGTTCGATGCTGAATCCTATCTAGATTCCAGCTTCAACTTCCTAAAAACAGGTCGTCCGACTTGGCGCAAAAATGATGTCTGCGATTCACCGAATCTCTATTTTGCTATCCGACCCAATGGCGATTTTATGACTTGTTGCGATCATATTATGCCCCAAGCTCCGAATTTGGCGGATGACAACTTCCCAGAGCTATACAAGACTGGCGTTGTCCAGAAAATGGCTCAGCCGATTGTCAAAAGCTGCTCGGGCTGTCACTACGGTAGTTATCCTGAGGTCACTATTTCGGTGCGCGATTACAAAGCACTGTTCCAAAGAACTTCAATGGTTCTTTTTAGAAAGCGGAAACTCATTAAGCCGAAATCGACAGAAGAATTGCTAAGTCTCATCCAAACAATAAAAGACAAGCACGACTCTGCCTATAGTGCCGAAGGGAGTTTGGGAGAAGATATCGACCAGGAGCTAAGCAAATGGTCTAATCTCGCGACCCGAAGAAGTGTTATTACCGCTGACAATGCGCGACGTAAAGCCGAGGGCCGCATTCGCAAGATACACACTAACAGTGAAGTCAAGACGGCAGATGCTGGAGCAACGAACGCAGTCGATCCGCCGACCAACGAACAAGTTTCGTCAGATTCCTAAACCTGGAGGCAACCTGCGATGGATTCACTTAGCAGCGAACTTATATTAAAACGCAAAGCAGCGGAAGAAAGCTTTCATGATGAATGGTCTATGTCAACTGACGTTTCTAAAATAAACGTCCGCCAGCATGCAGAGGCTTGTACAGCCCCTGAAATGCGTTTTATTAAAAAAGTCTTAGGCAATCTTAAAGGTCGGGAACTGCTGGATGTTGGCTGCGGCCTTGGTGAAGCCAGCGTCTATTTTGCTTTGGAAGGCGCTACTGTCACTTCCACCGACTTATCATCGGGGATGCTCCATGCAACCGATAGTTTAGCCAAGCATAACGGTTGCCAAGTCAAAACTCACAAGTGTGACGCAGAAAGCTTAAAACTGGATCGTAACACCCGTTTCGATGTGATATATGCAGGGAATCTTTTCCATCACGTTAACATCGACTCAACACTAAAGACGCTAACGCCACACTTAAAACCCGGCGGCGTCCTGATTTCCTGGGATCCTCTCAAATACAATCCCATCATAAACATATATCGCCGTATTGCGACCAATGTTCGCACAGTCGATGAGCATCCCCTAGGATTGCGTGACTTCAAGACCTTCAAGACCCATTTTCAATCTGTTGAGAAAAAATACTTCTGGTTCTTTACTTTACTCGTCTTTATACTCATGGCTGTATTTCAAAAGCGAAATCCGAATAAAGAACGATTCTGGAAAGCCGTAATCAGCGAGGAGGCTGCTTGGAAACCGATATACAGTCCCCTCGAAAAATTGGACGCAATCGTTCTCAAAATACTTCCCTTCCTACGGATCCTTTGTTGGAACGTGGTCATAATATGCCGCAATCCGAAGATGCCTTAGTGGATCAATTGACAAGGCAAATTTCCGTCGACGTAGTCATTCCCGTATATAATGAGTGTGATTGCATCGAAGAAATGATTCAGAGGTTAAACAAGATACGCGAGAGTGACGAGCGCTACGTCTACTCTTTTATTTTTGTCGATGATGGTTCTAGCGATGGTACCGATCAAATCATACTCCGATATGCTAAGCAGCAAAAGCATATTAAATTCCTGCAGCTCAGCCGTAATTTTGGACACCAAGCCGGCGTCACCTGCGGTCTCGACTTTGCCAGTGCCGACTATGTTGCAATTATTGACTCTGATTTGCAGGACCCGCCTGAGCTCATTCCCCAAATGGTCGATCGAGCCACCCAGGGTGTGGATGTTGTTTATGGGAAACGCATTGGCCGTATGGGTGAAACTTGGTTTAAGCGAGCGACAGCATCCATGTTCTATCGCCTAATCCGCTCGATGTGTCGCGTTGATATTCCGACTGATGCCGGCGATTTTCGAGTCATTTCTCGGAAAGTTGTCCTGACATTTCGCCAGATGAGGGAATCACATCGTTTTATACGTGGGATGGTCCCTTGGGCAGGTTTTCCCTCTGAGTCGTTTGAATACTGCCGTGACCGACGCTTTGCAGGCGTAACAAAGTATCCACTTTATAAGATGATTCGTTTCGCTCTTGATGCAATATTCTCCTTTTCAAGAACGCCCTTGCGCCTTGCATCTATGTTGGGACTCGGTCTGGTGACATTTGGACTCATCGTTGGTGCAATATTAGTTTACCTTCGATTCTTTACAGAATACTCAGTCCCAGGCATTACCGCTGTAATTTTGGTCGTTGTTTTTATGACCGGAGTACAAAGCCTGATTCTGGGGGTGATGGGAGAGTATCTGGGACGAATTTTTGAAGAAGTTAAAGCCAGACCTATTTATGTCCTTCGGAATTATTCAAATCTGGATATAGTGACAAGAGACTAAAATATGAACACAGTACTTGTAACGGGCTCAACGGGTTTTCTGGGACAGAGCTTGATCGGGGTTTTGTGCCTTCGGAAAGACATACAGCGAATCTATTTGCACGGTCGGAGTGAATCGAAACTCCTGGAGATTTCGCAAAAGTATGCTCAACAAGCTGAAGACAATAATATCTCGCTCATTCCACTCTGTTGCGAACTTTCATCTCTTTCGCAACACCAGGCCGAACTCCTGACCTCCGACTATATCTTTCACACAGCGGCTAATCCTTCCTTCAAAGCAGTAAAATCTGAACTCTGGGAAGCCAATGTTGAGAGTACACGCCTTCTGGTCGAGCAACTTTCTCAGGCAAATCGCAGTGGATCGGCCCGCCTAAAGAACTTCATTTTTGTGAGTTCCATTGGAGCTGTCGATCGAAGCCGAAATGATTCTGTGCAGAGTCCTATAAGCATCAAGTCTACACCTGCCCCTCGATCCGCGTATGGGGAATCAAAACTTATCGGCGAGAAGATTGTCCAGTCTTCCGCAATCCCTTTCACAATTATAAGACCAGCCTGGGTCTACGGCAAAGATATGCGCGACAATAGCCATCTAGCGGTTATGGCGCAAATGGTAGAAAAAAATGCCCTCGCTTCACACTTCGATTTTCCCGGTCGAGTCTCTGTCATCCACGTAACAGACCTTGCGCTTGCACTCAGCAACTGTATCGAACAGCCCGCTGTTATTGGCTGTATATACTTCGCCAGCACTGAGAGCTTAAGCATCGGTCGCATATTTTCCTTATACCGAAACCGTCCCGTTCTATCTTTCGGCCTGTCTGCCGGATTGATCGCAAAAGCAATATCCCAAGTTCATATGCTGCTCCCCATCTCTATCAACAATCTCTTTCTATCGTACCTTGAAGCGGATGATCAGGAGTTTAAACAGAAGCTTTTAAAAGGCCGAACAATCTCTTTCACACAGGCGCACCGAGAAATCAAAGATCGATATCGCGACAATGGTTACTGGCTCATAACAGGTGCCAATAGTGGTATCGGCTTAGAGATTGCGAAAATTTGTCTTCGCGATAAGCGCCCCATGATCCTAGTAGATCGTGATACAACGCATCTTGAATTCCTTTTCAGCAATGTCGAGAGTCATTGCGTAATTTTGAAAGTCGATCTGTCCGACCTGCACGACTTCGAGCAGATCAAAGACGCGGTCGGTAATAAGCGAATAGGAGTTTTGATTAATAATGCAGGAATTGGTGTTAAAGGAACAACAGACAGTCTTTCTACACATCAAATCGAAATGATGATCAAGGTTAATTGTGCAGCTCCTATTCACCTTTACAGCCAATTAAAGAATCAATTGAAGGCATCCCGTAGTGTCGTCGTGAATATCGCAAGCAGCGTCAGCGGAGTTCCCCTTCCAGGAATGTCTATTTACGCTGCAAGCAAAGCTTTTATGGATTCATGGTCCTGCGCACTTGCTGCTGAACTCCATCCAATGAATCCGGTAATAACAATTCTTCCGGCTGGAACTAATACTAATTTTCAGAACCACGCTGGCGTCAAAAAGAGCATGAAGCAGGGTCTCCTAAATCCTATCCATGTCGCAACGAGAATCTACGATGCAAGCGTGCAGCGAAGAAGCAAGCGGATGCTCATCGGCAGATCGGCTTGGATTATGGCCCTAATGGGGCGGGTTCTTCCCAGATACCTGCTCGGTCGCATACTCTTAGCAAGCTTTGCCAAGGCACGATAAATGCCTCGGCAACGGCCTCGTGATTCTTCCTTCATGACCGCACAGACTTCTTACATACTGCTGTCAAAACTCCTCGGCTTTCTCGCAAAAACAGCCATTCAACTGCTGTGAATAGCCCTGCTAATGGCAGCATAATGGGGAGCATTAGGAGCGATAGGAACGTCAGCGCACGAAGCCTGACTGGACTTAAGCCAAAAGTTTCGCTTCTTTTAAAGCGATAATAGAAAAAATTACGAGGTGATCTAATCAGGCTGTTCATTAGACCTTGAATATGACCAAAGAATATATAGGGCAAGAGAAAGGGATCTGCGACTCGGAAAAAACCATACTGATGAAGGAGTCGATCCAAGGAACTTGGTGTGAACTGCTGCTCATGAGTGTCTGGGTCGTAATAAGCATAACCCGTCCCGTAAAGTTTCCATTGCAATGACTTGGCATTAGGGACGCAAATGAGTAATATCGTGTCTTTGTCACTGTTGCGCTGAAGACTTGCGAATAAGTTATGAACAGCTTGTCGCTTGAAGTGTTCCAAGGAATGCCAGGATGTCACCAAAGTACTTGCGAGACTCTTTGAAGGGGGGAGTTGATCGGTAACATTGAGCCCCAGCCTAGTTCTAGCAAATTCAAGACATTCGGGAGTCACCTCGATACCCAGATGCTCGGTAAAATCCTTGGAAGCCTTCTTCAGAAACCCCCCCGACCCACATCCCAAATCCAATATATTACGACAATTGTCGCGAAATTTTCTTACTGTCCTGAGTTTGGATTGGTCTAAGACATTGGATCGAATGATCTTTTCATAATCCAAAGTCTCGTTGACCATATGAACAGGAGAGGTGATGTTAGAAGAGTCGTTACACTTTTCCTGATGCTGGCAATGTCTGCAGACAGAGTATAACTGATTATCGACGGCAAGGAGTTGATTCTCACAAATAAAACAATGCACAGCCAACCCCTTACTAAAAGCCAAAGTCCAGAAATCTCATTTAGATCGACGGAATTATAGAGCGAAATGCAGGGAAAATCAAGTCATCGACACCTACACATGAGAATAATACATGCTACTCTTTAACAACGGATTGGCAAAGAGATGCACAGAGTTGAATACATGAAATTTCAGCTTGCGCCCCAAGCCGCAGAGGAGCCCCGGAAAATCCAACGCCTCGGCTCACGTAAATCCAGCTATCAGCAACCCTATGAAGTCCGAAGACGAAAGGCTGTGTTAAGCGAATGAGCAGGCCGAAAGGAAGAAATTGTCCCCCATGAGTGTGACCCGACAATTGTACATCGACTTTCCAAGACAAGGCTTCATAGAAGCTCAAAGGCTGATGAGCCAGCAGAAGTCGAATACCCTCGGCAGGCGCCGAAGCCAGAGCCGAAGCAACGCTCGATTTGTGTTCCGGAATATAGTGTCCTGCACTGCGATCGGTCACTCCAGCAATTATGAGCCGATGCCCTGCTTTTTCTATAATTCGGTGTTCATTCATAAGCACTGTAAATCCAATCCCTCGATAGGTTTCGCACCATCGCTCCGCATCCCAGTAATACTCGTGATTGCCCGTCACGAAATAGACCCCAAATACTGCTCGAATTGAGCTTAAAACAAGAAGCTGCTCGGTAAATTCGTTGACATAGCCGTCAGCTATATCTCCAGTTAAAACCACGATGTCGGGATTGAGATCATTGATCTGCGACACTATTTTTTCAAGGACAGAAAGAGGTCGGATGGCAGTGAGATGGAGATCGGTTAATTGAACAATCTTAAATCCAACAAAGTCTGAAGTCAGTGTGGTGAGAGGAATATCAACCTGAGTTACAGTTGGCTCAAGGTAAGCTCCTACAGATGCTCCTGCAAGAGTCGGGCTTACTAGACCAAAGACTGAAAAGTGCGTTGCGCTTCGAAAAAAACCGCGTCGATCTTGATCAAAATTCGTTTTTTTTCCGAAAAAATTGGAAAAAGACCGCAATGCTCCCAGCAATCCTACAAAGCCTATAGTGATAGCAAGTCCCATAAGAAGGCCAAAACTCAGAAGTGCCAGCTGTGTAAACCACTGACTCCCGAAGGCTTGCAACCATTCCTTCTTCTGAATTAAAAGCCTATGTGCTGTTTCAAAAAGTACTGGTATCGAGAATCCGAAAAAAACCATAAACGACTGCTTGCGATTCAATGGTATTGTAATTGAGCGATTCGTCGAAGGCATAGAGCGCATAGTGATAGCTTTGGCCGCCCAGAGCCA
>JBGSTF010000063.1:0-51517 GCA_041736645.1 Oligoflexus sp.
CCCAGAGCCTGAGCAGTGCCTGGATTTTGTGTCAGGTGTCATGCCCCAAAATCACTGTTTCTGCGGTGAAAGACCCGCGAGAAATACCATGGGGCGATAAGAAAGCCGACATGGTTTTCGAATGCACCGGACGTTTCCGCGAACGCAAAGATGCTGATATGCATTTGAAAGCTGGCGCCAAAAAAGTTTTGATCTCTGCTCCTGCCAAAGGCGAAGATCTAACTGTGGTTTACGGTGTGAACCACGATAAATTGAAACCCGAGTTCACCGTAGTCTCCAATGGTAGCTGCACGACCAACTGTTTGGCCCCTGTCGCCAAGGTTTTGCACGAGAATTTTGGTATCGAATGCGGTCAGATGACGACCGTTCATAGCTATACCAATGACCAGCAACTGCTCGACTTGCCTCATGCCGATTTGCGTCGGGCTCGCGCCGCTGCTCTCAATATGATCCCCACATCGACTGGTGCTGCGGCTGCGATTGGCCTCGTGATGCCTGAACTCAAAGGCAAACTCGATGGTATTTCCATTCGCGTCCCAACCGCCAACGTGTCGGTTGTCGATTTGACCGTTTGGGTCACCAAAGCCACGACGACAGAAGAAGTGAACAAAGTCTTGAAAGAAGCTGCCTTGGCAGGTCCTTTGAAGGGCGTTTTGAACTACACCGAGGAACTCCTCGTCTCTTCTGACTTTAACGGCGTTGCTTATTCCAGCACTATCGATGCAGATAGCACTTTTGTGATGAACGGCAAAATGGTTAAAGTCCTCGCCTGGTATGACAACGAGACTGGCTTTAGCAATCGTATGCTAGATGTCGCCGCTCTGATGAGCAAGTAACAGAGATCCTAGAGCGGTGTGAATCCAAGGGGTTGACACCGTTCAATACAGCCAGGTTGGCCTCACCTTTCTCAGGTATAAACGCAAGAGCTTGTCGTTTCTATCTCTGTAAGGCAGCCCCTGGCTGAATTCGTCTTTGCAAAAGCAGTCGGCGCATATAAAGTAGATAATCTAAGAGCCTATTCGAAAATTCCCGGGAGGCTAGGCGCCAAAGTGCGAGGAGCGAAGTTTGCAATTGGCAAATGAGCACCGACGAGGCTTAGGCACCCAAGCACAAGGGTCAAGACCTGATAGGCTCCAGTAACAAGACGTCGTCGCCCGCACTGTAAGCGAAGCTGCCTGAGGTAGACATGAGCAAGAATTCGGAAAACTTGGTGACCCTGACCCGGAAAGAGGTTCTTGAGATCCTGGCTGAGACCAAGGAACTCGTTGGCTATGATATGCGAAAGGCCAACCTGGTGAAGGTCGATTTTTCCGGCTGCGATCTGAGAAAAGCCAACCTCTCCTATGCAAATTTGAAAGACGCTTCATTTCGCGATGCCGACCTTCGTGGCACTTCCCTTTGGAGTGCAAACCTCGAAGGGGCTGACTTCACGGGTGCGAATCTCGAAGATGCCGATCTCGACTATTCGAAGCTTAGGGGAGCGATCCTCTATCGAGCCAATATTCGTCGGGCCACACTCCCAACAGAGCTGATCTCGCGTGAGGACATCATGGCCTCCGTGCAAACGGGTTGCAAGGTTGGTGTTAAGCGGGTCTGATGCTTTCTTCAGTTAGGAAAACATCAGATGAGTCAAACTCCCAAGGAATACCGCGCCCAGGTGCGGCTTATTCATTTTGTCGGTCGTCGTTATGCTGTCGTGACAGCAAAGACGACGGAAGATTTCGTCTATCACCCGGGCCAATTTACTAAAGTGAGCTTCGAAGATAGCGAAGGTAGCTTCGACCGCTACTATTCCATCGCAACTGCTTGCCAAGGCAATGGCCAGTTCGAGCTCTGTATCATTCTTGACGACGAGCGAACCAGGACTCTTTTGGCAGGCTGGAGCACAAGCAGCAGCTTCCGCTGCAGCAGTCCTGGCGGACGTTTTCCAGTCCCTGATTACAGCCGTTCGGTGGTTTGCGTTGCAGGTGGATCGGGAATAACTCCGCTCAGGGCTATCATCGAAGATCGTGTTCATCACCACTCTTCGGGGCAAACCGTTTTGCTCTATGGCTGTCAGCGCGACGATGAAATTCCATTCTATGAATCTTTGCAAGCTTTGAATCCCATCGATCACAGACTTTCGCTGCTGATCTATGCCGATGAAATTCCGCTCGGTCGGGCATTGCTCGGTCGTCCCTTGGATTACTTTTCGAAGCATCTCATCGCCGATGCAGATTATCTTCTTTGCGGCCCTCCAGGATTTATGGAAGCCGCTCGACGCATCCTCGATGAAGCCGGAATTCCTAAAGAGGCCATTCATCAAGATCGCTTTTAATTTCCTTCACCCTTCTGCGGACGAAGCACGATGAGTGTGTTCTACCAAACGCAAACGGAATCCATCCGAGTCAGCGGTAAAACCTATCCTTATCGCGATCTCCTTCGGACTCTAGGTGGTCAGTACCAAGCCCAGGACAAGAGTTGGCTCTTGCCACTCAATGATGAAAGTCTTAAAAAAATTGACGAGCTTTGTCGCACGATCGGCGGTGGCAAGCAAAAGCTCGATCGCCCGAGTCCTCCGGCCCGCCTGGAGTCCAGCGTGCCCAGCAGCAACTCTCAGCTGTTATCTGACCCTCCTTTTGCCATCGATTCAAGCCCACTAGTGGATGGCTTAACAATTGCCGAGCTGATGCAAAAATTGCAGTTAGCCATCGCTCAAAATTTTCCGCGCAGTCTATGGGTGGTGGGTGAGATTCAAAACTTCAGACAGACCCAAACGGGATCCTATTTCCAATTGGCTGATTTCAAAGAAGGCGCATCAAAGTCGGCAACCATGACAGTTAATGCCGCCATCTGGCGAAGCCAATGGGCCGACATGGAACGCAAGTTGGGCAAAGACGCTCTCAAGGAGCTGCTCGCCGATGGTCTGAGAGTTCGCATGCTCGTCGATGTTTCAATCTTTAAAGATCGCGGCCAGGTGAGTCTGCAGGTGCAGGCGATTGACCCCAGTTTCACCAAAGGCTCTTTAGCATTAGCCCGCGAAAAACTACTGCGTGAGTTACGGGCCAAAGGTCTGGATCAGAAAAACAAGCTGCTGCCTTGGCCAACGTTTCCGCTGCATATTGGTCTTATCAGTGCGGAAGACTCCAGGGCGAAGAGTGATTTTCTCGATCAGCTCTTAGTCTATGGCTATCCGGGACGAGTGAGTTTCTTTCCAGCGCAGATGCAAGGCGAAAACACCTTAAAAGGCGTCGTCGAAGGCATCGCAGCGCTGCAAGTTTTGCAGTGCGATATGATCGTTATCACTCGAGGTGGAGGCAGTGCAGCCGACCTTCGATGGTTTGACAGCCAGGAAATTGCCATGGCCATCGCTTTGGCAAAGGTTCCCATCGTGGCAGCCATCGGTCACCATGAAGACGTATGTATCGCCGAAGAGATCAGCGCCCGTCGCGAAAAAACACCCACAGCGGCGGCCGATTTCTGCGTCCATCTCATCCAAAAAAGTCGCGATCGCATGGGGCAGCTGGGGCTGCTCTTGTCCCGATCCCTTGATGAGCGCGTTCGGCTTCAGACTCAGGTTTTGCAAAATCTTCGCGAAAGATTGCATCTGATCGTCAATCGAGTGACATCAGAGCACAGCAGCCACCTCTTGGCTATTCGCAATGAACTGCAAATGCACAGCGAGCGCAAAATATACCAGCAGCTGGCGGAGCAGGACAAGCTGCGTCATCGCATCTATCAAAATTGGCAACTTCAATTGATGGAGCAGTCCAACCTGCTTCGGCAAAAATCACAGCTTATCCATACCAAGGCGACAACTCGTCTCTATCCTTGGATCTATCGTATCGAAGAACTCAAACGCTCCCTACCGGCACTTTGTCGCGAGAGCTTACAAAAAAGGCGAGAAAGCATCCTTCAACTGGAAAAGCAAGTGGTTCAGCTGGACCCACAGCCTTGGATGGCCCAAGGTTGGACTCAGCTCTTTGCTGATGGCAAACGTCTAGACCGCGCTGAGCAACTCAGCCCCGGTATGCATCTGAGAGCGCGACTGCTCGATGCTCTCTTGGAACTCAAACTGGAGAGCATGGCTCGCACGAAGCCAACACGAACGGAAGACAACGAAAGGGATTGAGTATGAAAGAATCAGAAACCTATCAAAATATGTTGGAAGAAGTCGAAGGATTGGTTCGCGATATTGCAGCGCCCGATTTGGACTTGGATGCCATGGTACAGAAGGTCGAGCGCGGCTATGAATTGATCCGCACCATGAAATTACGGTTGGAAGATACAAAAACTCGCATTGATCAGCTGCATCAGCGCTATGATGAAAGTCAGAACAAAGCCGACACGAGCCCTTAATCCAAAAGGAGAGTACGTTTGCGAAGAGTAGCTCAAAGCAGTCTTTTCTCCGTCACACTCTCGACACTCCTCCTACCGACCCCCTCCGTGTTCGGTAAGGGGCCCATCCAGATCCAGGTGAAAGCCGAGGAATTGGGCACAGCTATCAGCGATCTGGTCTATGGGAAGAGCGACCTTTCCTTTGGCGTGAGCGACAGTGAGCTTGCCTATCCCATAGTCCGATTCGGTGGCAACTCGACTTCACGGTATAATTGGCAGGAAAATGCTTGGAATACCGGCAAGGATTGGTATTTCCTCAATATTGCCATGCCCTATGTTTCGAAAGTGAATGGTTTCAATGGCAATTTTTCTTATACGGACGCGATCATTCTCAAGCAAAGCTCCTTAGGCCTGGACACGCTGATCACTATTCCGATGCTTGGATGGGTGGCGAAGGATCGCAACAAAGGCTGGAGCTATCCCGTCAAGACCTTTGGCAAGCAGCAAGCTGTCGAATCAGAGCAAAGTATGGGCGATGCTGGCAACGGTAGAAAGGCCGATGGTTCCCAGCTGAGAAAAGGCAATCCTCTGGCGATCTCTCGCCCGGCACCACCTGAATTCATGGCAGAGTGGGTGAAACACAATCAGCAGCTGAACAAAAAATACAGCTCCAAGGGACCGGGAGTCCGTTTCTATGCCCTGGATAACGAGCCCATGCTTTGGCATGAAACCCATCAGGATATCCGTTCTGCCGATCCGTCCGTGAAACAAGCCCTGATGAGCTATGATGAACTGTGGCAACGAACGGTGGCCTATGCTTCAGCCATTCGTAAAGCGGATCCTCAAGCGAAGATTTTGGGGCCTGCGGAATGGGGTTGGTGCAGTTACCTGAGCTCAGCTCAAGACAAATGTAAAAACGGCCCAGACCGAGCCGCTCACGGCGGCAAAGCTTTCTTGCCTTGGTATCTCAAACAGGTCTGCGACTATCAAAAAAAGACCGGCATTCGCCTCGTCGACTATCTCGATATTCACTACTATCCAGCCACAGAGTCATCCTTTGAAGACGAGTCGAAAGAAGCTCAAAGGCTTCGTTTCATGGCCGTCCGTAGCCTTTATGAAAAAGATTTTTTGGATGGCAGTTGGATTGATGAACCCATTGCACTTATTCCTCGAATGAAACAATGGATCCGTGAGGAATGTCCCGGCACTCAATTGGCCATCACGGAATATCGATTCGGCGCCAAACCTGATGGGCTTTCGTCCACACTGGCTAACGCCGAAGCACTGGCCATTTTTGGCAAACAGGGTTTGGATTTGGGGACTTTTTGGGGACACATTCCCAAGGGTTCCAAATTGGAAGGAGCCTTTGCTCTCTATCTCAACTATGACGGCAAAGGTGCTTCGGCCCGATCCGGTCGATCGGTGTCAGCTCTGTCGAGCGCAAGCTTGGATCTGCCTGCCTATGCAATCAAGACCAAAGATCGTCTGCTTGTCTATGTCTTTAATAAAACCGATCAGAATCAGCCTGTGACATGGGCAGGATTGAATGGATGGCTGCTCAAGCGGAGATTTAAAATCAGCGCGTCACAAAATTTAGCTGAACAAAAAGTCGTCTCGGGTGAAGCGACCCAGCTCGAAGCTTTCTCGGCCCATCTCTTTGAATGGACCAAGAAGTGAGCTTTAGGCAACAGTTCCAAATCGAAAAATATGTCGAAGCTTGAGCCGACGACTGATGAGTACCATGGCGATAGGAATGAGAACTCCCGCCAAGGTTGCCAGCAAGAGGTGAATCACGACATCGTGAATCTTAAAGCCATGCAAGAGCAAAGCTCGCATGGTCGCCGATGCCAGAGTATGAACCAGGAAAATTTCAAGAGAGATAGCACCGAGCCAAGCAAGACCTCGCGTAAGGATTGCCTGCGGGTTCAAGCTCATCGCTAATAGCAAACTCGCCAAGAGGCAAGGCAAAGCCCAGAAAGCATTGGACATGAGCAACCGATCAGGAATCATGATGGCAGCCAAGCTTGTCATACCAAAGCCCAGGATAACTCCTGCATAGCGATAGTGGGCTGGTGTCTGCCGAATAGCTTCCAGCACTTTCGGTGCAGTGCCGAGCAGAGCTCCACTGGCAAACCAAGCTCCATGCATCTTAACTAAGTCCCACATGGCCCACACACCAGAATCGCTTTGCAAAAAGTGCAGAAGCCAAGCCGCAGCCACCAGAACGACAGCTGGGATATTCAGGCGGCGCAATCCCAGCCAAATCAAGCTGAGCAGCAAAAGCACGTAGAGAAACCAGAATTGCATCACCGGTTTCCAGAGTATGCTCCAGAGACTACTCCAATCGGTCTGCGAGCTGGTGAAACTCGACATCCGAATTTGCACCAAGGTTTGCAATACGGACCATAAGAGATAGGGCCAAAGGATGGTCTTGGCGCGATCCTTTAACGCCCGATCCAAAGGCTTTCGCACAGCTTTTTCGATGAAAAATCCAGATAATAGAAAGAATAAAGGCATATGAAAGGAATAGATCCAAGCGTCCAAGGCATGCGACCAACCCACTGGCTCCAGCAGTCCAACATTGTGCAAACCACGCAAAGCATGACCCACAACCACCAAAAGAATACCCCAACCCTTGGCTGCATCGATCCACGATTGCCTGCTTGATTCGGATTGTGTTGTCGGCTTGGAACTTGAAACTTCTTGCATGCTACGCATTCCCTTGAACGGGTGAAACCGCCTATTATGGCGTAGCTTGTACCAAGAGTGGAAGGACCTGTCAAACCTGAATTTGGTGGCGACATTTGGCCTTAGAAACCGCTGCCTTGGCTATGAACCAAACGTGCGCGCACAGCGTCCAATGACTGATGAAAGTCCCTATTTTCTTTGCCATAAAAGAAGCTTTGAGCTCGGCGCTGGGAACGTCGCTCGACCTGAGAAAAATCTTTGATAAATTGAATGAAGCGAGCCATTGTAAAATTCCTCCTGTGAAAGACTCTTGTCTCCTCTTTCACAAGACGTGCCAGCCCTCATCATATTGCGCAAGCTCATGGATAAGCGTCCTCTATTCGGCAGAACAGTCGTCGCAAAGGCCTTCGAGGCGACACAGACTCAAGTTCGAAATCACTCTAAATCTTCATAATTATCGAATAAAATAAGGGTTCAAGACTCACAGCGATCGGCTCACTCCACCGTCCATCAAGCTGAACATTTCCTGGAAGCCATACGCCAACAGCCGGCGAAAGGAATTGCCTTTTGTCCCGGATTCGGACATCCTGAATTCCACTTGTCTGAAGGAGCCTCCATGCTGCACAAACCCGCGATTCTTCACCTGGACGATGACCCTATTTTTCTCGATCAAGTACGGGATATTCTGCAGCCAATTGGAGTGCCTCTCTCATCGTTCACGCAAGCTCAAGCCCTTTTGGAAGCTCTCCCCGCCATGGGTGAACCTGCAGTTCTCATGCTTGATATCTATTTGGATCGCCCGGGACCCGACGGAAAGGCGCTGGCTCAGCAGCTTCGAACCCGCCTGCCCAATACCCTGATCGTTATGTGCTCAGACCTCCAGGATGCCTCCACGGTTCGTGACTGCATCGCCCGAGGGGCTGATGACTTTCTTTTTAAAGGATGTGACGTCGAACAAATCCGTCGACGTATTGAAGCTGCCCTTGTGGAATACCAAAGGCGAATTGAGCAGCATAAGTTGCAAAAGCCGATCCTTTCACTCCCGCAAGTTGTTGGGCGGACCTGTCGTGAACTCTGCGAACGCATTCCGCGCATGATCAATTCCGCTTTGACATCCGTTCATGTGTTTGGCGAGACAGGAACTGGCAAAGAGGTTGTCGGTGATCTTTTTGCTCATTTCGTCGGTGACAAAGTTCCGTTCATTCGGATTCATTGCGGGGCTATTCCTGCCGGACTCGTCGAAAGCGAACTCTTCGGCCACGTAAAAGGCGCCTTCACGGGTGCCCAGACCCATAAAATCGGTCTTTTCGAACAGGCCCACGGCGGTTGGGTTTTTCTCGATGAAATCGCCACCTTAAGTTCCGCGGCCCAGGTAGCTCTTCTTCGCATTCTGGAAAATCAGGAGCTTCGCCCGGTCGGAGCCACAGTCAATAAAAAAGTGCATGTCCGGGTTTTATCGGCAACCAATGAAAAACTCGAGCAGTTGGTCCAAGAGGGCAAATTTCGACGTGACCTTTGGCAAAGACTCTGTGAATCCGTGATCACTCTGCCTCCTCTCCGCGAGCGTATGGACGAATTTGACGAATTGCTGCAAAGCTTTTGTCAAACGATGCGAGGCGGTCCTTATCAAATCAGCGCCAGCGTGGTCGAAGTGCTTAAGCACTATGATTGGTCCAACGGCAACATCCGCGAGCTCCGCAACTGTCTTCGAGCCATGACCGAGCATGCCTATGGAGGAGTGATCGCTCCTTCCGCTATTCCAGCCTTCATCTGGGATCAGGTGCATAAGCCGCAAAAAACCGAGGCCTTAACCATCAGTGCCGATACCCAGCAGCGCAGAATTGTTCTGGAATGGGGCGAAGCAGAGGCCTGGACCTACGAACGACTCACTATGAAACTACTCTTGGCATTGGTCATAGGGGAATATCATAAGCAAGGCCGCCTCACCTTACGCCTTCTGGCGAAGAATTTAGGTATTCCTCGCTCCACCCTCTCGACCAAACTTCAAGAGTTGGTCAAACAAGGTTTCACGACGGCTCCCGAGCTTCGCACTATGGTCAATGTCATGGCTGAATCGGAAAGTAAGGAGGATTGACCTTGGATCGTTATCCTATTGAGACCAAGATCATCCAGGAACAGGGCCAGCGATCGGCGCTGATTCATGCTCCCGAAGATACTGATGCGATCGAAGCTTGGCGGAAGATTCATCACGATTATCTGGCAGCCATGCGCAGCCTACGTTACCTTGCTCAAAAGGCATTGCAAAATGCCCAGGATACTCCTGAACAGGCCTTGCTCAAGAAAAACTCTCTCGCGCGTCACCTTCAAGAGCTCGATCGCTTTGAACAAGCGGTCGTCCTTCCCATTTTGCACGATCTACCGCGGAGTCCTGGTGATGAGAAGTTCTGATGCGAGGACCCTGAATCTCTTTCTGCCAAGACTTCCCGATCTAAAGTATGAACTTGCCGCTGATAGTTGGATAGAAGAACTGCTGCAAGTGAACTGCGGTGAGACTCTAGTCAGCAATGGCGAAGGTCATTCTGAAAGACGGATTCTCGATTCCTGCTCGATCAGCCGCGAAGGTTTTTCTTATCGCTTGCAGATCAAGAAATCTTGCGTTTTTGCTGATGGCCAGGAAATGACCGCCGAAGACATCATGGATTCGCTCCTGCGGGTCGCGAACCAACCCTTCCACCCTTCTGGCTTGGGTCGTATTCTTCGTAGCACGGGTCCCGATCTGACCAAGAGTTTTCGTGTTCTCTCCCGCTACCGATTAGAAGTTTTACTCAATCGAGCCATTCCTGATTTTTTGGAGCGTCTGAGTCATCCGTCTTGCTTTTTGCATAAAAAAGGCAGCCCTCAACTCACAAGCGGTAGCTGGTTCATAGCTGAGACAACGGAAGAGGAAATCCTTCTTCTGTTTAATCCTCAGTGCATTACAGACAACAAACAGCGATACAATCAGGTTCGGATTCGAAAGCTTGATGCAGCTCTTTGGCAAAGCGATGATTTCGACCAAGCCTTTGTCGCTCTTTTTCCCGGTGATATGTGTCCAACCCCTGCGGGAAATATCCTCAATGGACGAAGCACAGCGATAAGCAAACTCAGCATGCTGCGAGCGCTGTGGCTGACACCTGAAGCCAATCACCACCCGGACCCAGGCTTTTCGCTAGCAATCACCGACTACGCAAGGCAGCGCTCCCTTTGGCGCAAAAAGCCACTCCGAACCCTTTTTGAAAATCAGAGCTTTCGCCAGGAATTGCCACTGGTCGATAGCATGGCCAAACCCTCAGCAGGCAGCTTCAATTTTCATTGTCTGCCTCCTGAACCAGCTGCCGCCTTTCTGGACGACCTGCGCGCCTTTGTCCATAGCCGCTGGGCGTGGGACCTGCAGCACCAGACAAGCAAAGCACCTGATGCCTATCTTTTCAGCCTCTATGAGGGGAGTCCTCATGAAGCCGAAAACACCCTGAGTATCACCTGGAATTGCTTGGAGCAAATGCACCAGCGCATGCACTTGCCACCCTTAAGTTCTCTCAAAAAGTTGAGTCAGGAGGATGAGGATTTTCGCCGTCAAAAACTCATTCGCGAGCAGCTGCAAAAACTATCGCACAATCCAGCTTTGATTCCTCTCTATCGGACTCCGATCCTTATCCATAGCAATCGCAATTTGCATCGCGATCCTGACCAAGCGCCCCTTCTGCTCTTTAGTCAGGTAGGTGATAGTCTTCGACGCGAACAAACGGATGAATTACGTCAGGCTTCCCTCAGTGCTCTGGGATCAGCAGTGCAAATGCTGGTCCACGACGTGAAACGGCCCTTTGCCATGCTTCAGGGCGTTTTGACTCTTATGGCTTCCCATGAAGATCCCGAGCGCATTCGTGAGCTGGCCAAATCCTGGTTGCCTGAAGTGAAAAAGATGACCCATACCGTTCAGGAAATGATCAGTGACGTTCTTGAAATGGCATCCAATCAAGACCTGATTACCGAGCCTCTGAGTCTCTTGGACGTCTTGCACGATGCCCTGAATCTCCTGACTCCGGCGAGTAAGAACCTGCATTTGCAGTTCAAGCCAAGGCACACCCTGATGCTCGAAGGGGATCGCTTTCGACTGTCACGTGTTCTAGGCAACCTCTTGAACAATGCTATCCAAGCCACACCCGACAGCGGCTGTATTACCATTAGCAGCACAGAAGAAAACGCAGGAACCAAGCGTTGGCTGAGAGTTCGAGTGAACAACACTGGTTCATTTATAGCCGCTGAAAAGCGGCAACGTATCTTTGAAGCCTTTTTCACCGAAGGCAAAAGGCAAGGGACCGGTCTTGGTTTAACTATTGCGCAAAAAATCATCGTCAGCCATGGCGGTCAAATCCACTGTGAATCGACGGAAGAGGCCGGTACCAGTTTTATCTTCACGATTCCTGCTTCCTACCGACAAGATCCCCGCAATGCCCAGGAGGATCAGGATCTGAGCTCGACACTCCAGCGGATTCCAAACACCATACCTTCGACTTCTCCTTCGCTAGCTCCAGGAAGGGCGAGTCTTCACCTGCTTTTGGTTGATGATGATCAGCTCTATACCAGTTTCATGCGTGATGTCTGGCAATCTTTACCGTCTATGGGTCGAGATCTTCAGCTGTCTATAGCCGAGGATGCACGCGGAGCATTGGAGCTCCTACAGACGCAAAATTTCGATCTCATTTTGGTCGACTATGAGCTGGGGAAGGACGACGGATTGGAGCTCATTCCTCAACTTCGGCTCAAACTACCAGGAGCTATCATTGCGCTCCACTCTCACCACTCCAGCATTGAACTTCGTGAAGACGCTCTGAAGGCTGGAGCCGATGCTTTCGAACCCAAGCCTTTAACATCTCAGCTCGCTCAACAGCTCATTCAGCTCATAAAGAAGCCAAACGTTTGTCAGGACCAACTGCTCATACTCGTGGAAGATGATCCTCTTTATCAAGACATGTGGCTTGAACTCTGCCCCCAGCTTAAGTGCTTTGCCTATCCTGAACAATTGCTGGCGGCTGCTCGGACTGACCGGCAGTTGCTTGAAAAAGCCAAGGCAGTGATCACAGATCGCTTGTTTGTAGGAACCGAAATGCAAGGCCAGCAATTGGCTGAATTGATTCATCGCATGCAGCCGGATCTACCGATTTACCTCTGCAGTCAAATTATGGATCGCCAGTCGGAGGCGGGAATATTTAAGGGTTTTGTCGCGAAAGACCCAGAATCGATTCAGGAGTTTTTGCAACTGCTCTCGACCTCTGGTCCTGGCTAAAGACTACATGGGTTCCAGCGGTTCGTAGCCTTGAAGGTTAAGGGTCCGCGGCACTTGATCTAAGATAGGGGCTTCTCTCACCTCTTTTTTTGGATCATCTGCTTTCAGATCTTGAAAGCGTCGTGCGCTCACCAGCACCCGACTTTCAATGGTTCCCACCATCTTATTGTAAGATTGCATCGCACCGCCCAGACTCTTACCCATATCGGCAACATGACCACTCATATCACAGATGCGTTGATAGAGTTCCTTACCCAGTCGACTGATATCCTGAGCATTCCTGGCGATATCTTCCTGCCGCCAGGCATAGGCAGCCGTTCGGAGTAGGGCAATCAAAATAGTCGGTGTTGCAATCAATACACGATGGTCCGCACCTATTTCAATCAAACTAGGATCTGCTTGCAAGGCTGCAGAGAAAAAAGCTTCTCCCGGAAGGAATAGCAGAACAAACTCCGGAGAACCTTCCAACTGCTCCCAGTAGGCCTTTTGTCCAAGGGCAACCACCTGTTTACGGACCTGCGCGGCATGCTGTTTGTAGAAATCAAGGCGCCGATCCTCATCAGCACAGTCAACCGCATCCAAATAGGCTTGCAGAGGCACTTTCGCATCGATCACGATAGAGCGATTGCCCGGCAGACGAATGATCATATCGGGTCGAAAGCGGCCTTCGCCACCCAGACTCGCCTGTTCATCAAAATCACAGTAGGCGAGCATTCCCGAAAGCTCTACGACCCGACGCAGCTGCAATTCACCCCAGCGCCCTCGAGTGGTTGGAGAACGCAAAGCCATAGAAAGATTCGCGGCTTCTATCTGCAATTTCTTCTGCGCATCAAACATCAAACTGATTTGTTCCTGAAGGCCATGATAAGCACCTATTCGCTGCTTTTCCAGGTCCTGGATTCGCTCTTCCACTTTGCCTAGAGATTTATGGATCGGTTCGATCAACTGATCCACAGCATGCCGACGCATTTCCATATCACCTTGAGCTTTGACCTCGTGCTGTTTGAAAACATTATGGGCTAACTGCAAAAATGATTCCGAACTCTGCCGCAGGGCGTCAGCCGATAACACTTGAAAGGAATGACTGAGTTTTTGTTCAGCCTGTTGCAGAGTCAAAATACGTTCATCATGGAGAGTTCTTTGGTGCTGCAGTTCGGCTTCATTACGGGCGCAGCGAAGCTGAAGGTCCTGACTGCGCTGCTGAGCTTCTTTTAAGAGGGCTGCCGCCTCCAAAAATCGAACCTTATGTTCGTCGGCCTCTTTCTGCGCGAAACCAAGGCTTTGGCTGGCACTTCGTGCTCTTAAGGTTTGAAAAAAACTCAAGCTGACAGCGATCACTGCTGTGATCCAACTGACAAGCATCCATAGATCCATGAATCACTCCAAAATTCTAACGACGTCGCTGATGATACCATTGCAGAATTCCAGTCGACCAAGCCGGAACATGAGCCCTTGCCCACACGCCTGCGACTGCTTTATTAGCTTCTATATAACTCGGATAAGCGTGCACAGTACCCAAAATACGGCGCAGTCCCAGACCATTTTTCATAGCCAAGGCCCACTCGCCAATGAGCTCTCCGGCAAGGTGAGCGCAAATCGTAACCCCTAGGATTTTATCTTTACCAGGTACGGTCAGAACCTTAACAAAGCCATGAGCTGCTGAATCGGTAATGGCTCGATCCAAATCATCCAATTCGTAGCGACTCACTTCGTATGGAATACCCTGAGCCTTAGCCGTCTTCTCATTCAAACCAACTTGAGCAATCTCAGGATCGGTGAAAGTCACCCAAGGCAGAACTCGATAGTCGGCCTTGAATTTCACAAAGGGCGAAAAAAGTGCATTCATAGCGCAGTACCAGGCCTGATGGGAGGCTGCATGGGTCAATTGATACGGACCCGTGACATCCCCACAGGCATAGATATGGGACTGTGTTGTTCGCAAGTAGGCATCTGTCTTAATCGTGCCATTCGGATTCAATTGAATACCGAGTGACGACCAATTGATCGAAGCGGTATTTGCCTTCCGACCGAGAGCCAACAGAATGTGGTCGAATCCTACCGCTTCTTGCGTGCCATCAGCTTTCTGACATTTAAGGCTGTAACCGTTCGACTCCTTCTGGACCGATAGGGCTTTGCTGGATGTCATAATCCGTACCCCGTCATGCTCCAGATGCTTTTGCACGAGGAGCGCTGCATCCTCGTCTTCTTTGCTCAAAAGTTGAGGAAGCATCTCCACCAAGGTCACCGCCGAACCAAACCGAGCAAAGGCCTGGGCCATTTCACAGCCGATGGGACCACCGCCAAGCACCAAGAGACGTCCTGGCAGTTCCCTTAGGTTCCATAAATTATCCGACGTGAGATAGGGAATTTGGGCAAGACCTTCTATTGGCGGAACCAAGGGTGAAGCCCCTAAGGCTAGGATCAAATGCTTGGCCTGAAGAATCTGATCGCCAACTCTGACCCGACGGGTATCTAAAATTTCAGCGTTACCTTTGATACAATCAACACCCAACTGCGTGTAACGCTCCACGCTATCGTGAGGTTCAATTGCTTGGATTTTCTTCTGTACACGTTCCATGACTTGGGCAAAATCTAGGGTATAGCTCAAGTCCTTAACGCCGAATTCTTGATGCCGCTTCAGATCGTGAACAAAGTGGGCGCTTCTCAGCAGAGCCTTGGACGGGACGCAGCCTGTATTGAGACAGTCTCCACCCATTCTATGTTTTTCGACCAAGGCGACTTTGGCTTTGACTGCGGCACACATGTAAGCACTGATCAGACCTGCCGATCCACCGCCAATGACGACGACATTATACCGAGTGTCCATGGTAAGCTTCCTTGCGGGAGGAGAAAGGAGCCGTCCGACCTGGACCAACCCCGAGACTGACGAAGGATCAGGAGGGCAAAATTCGCGAATCAGGCCGACCGACACATTCATAGTGAAAGCCGCGACTGATCAAATCGTTGGATTCGTATTGATTGCGTAAATCAAAAAGAGCCTTGTTTGCCATGATACTGCCAACTTTATCCCAATTTGGTCGCTTGTATTCACTCCATTCGGTGACAAGGACCAAAGCATCCGCTCCCCGAATGGCATCATAAGCACTTTCCGCATAGCTCAAGCGATCGTGATCACCAAACTCTTTGGCAAAATTGCTTTGGCCTTGAGGATCATGGCACACAACAAAGGCTCCAGCATCCAAAAGACGTTTGATCAAGACCTTGGCTGGCGCTTCGCGAACATCGTCTGTGCCTGGCTTGAAGCTGAGACCCCAAATAGCCAAGCGACGGCCTGCCAAATCGCGAAAGTGAGCCGATATTTTTTGAAAGACCATATTTTTTTGTTTTTCGTTCGCCTCTGTGACCGCATTGAGGACCTTCAACTCCACACCGGAAATCGCGCCGGTTCTCAATAAGGCAGCGACATCTTTAGGAAAACAGGACCCACCGTAGCCTGGTCCAGCAAACAGAAATTTGCGTCCAATGCGACCGTCCGACCCAATGCCCAGGCGCACCTTATCAATATTCGCGCCCAAACTTTCGCACAGCAAAGCCATTTCATTCATAAAGCTGATGCGGGTGGCGAGCATGGCGTTGGCACCATACTTGGTGAGTTCACTCGATCGGCGGTCCATGACAAGGAGCTTGCCCTGATCGTCCAGGATGAAGGGACGATAGAGATCACGAAACACCTCTTCACCTGTCAAATCATTGAGGCCGATGACAATGCGATCGGGCTTCATGAAATCACTGACGGCATCACCTTCCTTAAGAAACTCAGGATTGGAAGCGACGATCACACGATGCTTGACCTGGCGCTTTTTGAGCTCAGCTTCGATAATATCTTCGACGGCATCGCATGTTCCAACTGGAACGGTCGATTTCACAACGACTACTAGGTCTTTTTTTAGGAGTTGACCTAAGGATTGAGCGACGGCTTTTACGTAGGAAAGATCGGCCGATCCGTCTTCGCCCTCCGGGGTCCCGACGGCGATGAAGGCAATATCGGCCTGAGCCAAGGGACCAGCTAGATCGGTCGTGAACTGGAGACGCTCATGCTCCATGTTCCGACGGATCATGCCCTCAAGCCCAGGTTCAAAAATAGGGCATACGCCGTCTTTCAACATACGTATTTTTTGGACATTGAGATCAACACAGGATACATCATGACCGACCTCGGCCAAACAGGTTCCCGTTACTAAACCGACATATCCTGTCCCGACCATCACAACACGCATGGACCACCTCGACGGAAAAAATATCCAATCTTACCTCATTACTAGAGGCAAATCGGCAAGGCAAGGTCCAGTTGCAAGCCCTCCAGCTCAGGCCTCGCAATCGCGCTGCTAAGTCCCCGTCCTGATGGATAACTATGCCTTACGAGCGTAGATCAAAATGTCGCAGTACTGACAAGGTCGAAGGGGTGCAAGGATTGCGCCCCCTAGCTTGAAATGGTATCCTCAGAGCAAGACCGCAATTGCGAACAACGACGCCTAACCATCGAGTGTCCAGACAACAATGGCAGACGATAAAACCATAATAGCTGACCCAGGATCGAGCATCTTCAATCCACCCAAGAAGTCGGCGGCCTGCCTTGTGCAATACAGCGGCACCAATCTTGGTAAACGCTACGTATTGGACCAAAAGGAGATGGTTGTTGGGCGCGCTCCTACGGTGGAAATCGTGGTCAATGAGCAGAGCGTCTCGCGCAGCCATGCCCAGTGCCTACAGCAAGGGGAAGAGATCTACGTTGCGGATCTTGGCAGCTCCAATGGGACCTACGTCAATGACAAGAAAATCAGTACTAGGCAAATATTGCGCGATGGCGATATCATTCGTCTGGGCAATATCGTCTTCAAGTTTTTTGCTCAAGGCAACATAGAAAACGTCTTCCACGATAAAATCTATCGCATGGCGACGATTGATGTTGGCACCAACATCTTTAACAAGAAGTACCTCGTTGAGGCACTGGAGACTGAAGTTAAGTTTTCCAGAGCTTACAGTCGCCCGCTATCGATCATTTACTTTGACTTGGACTTTTTCAAAAAGGTCAATGACACCTATGGCCACAGCGTGGGTGATGGAATCCTTCGTGATTCATCCACTCTGGTGAAATCAATTGTCCGTAAAGAAGACATTTTCTGTCGGTATGGTGGCGAGGAATTTGTCATTCTTCTGCCGGCGACAGATGCCAAGACAGCTTATGAACTGGCGGAGAGAATCCGGGCCGCCTTCGAACACCATAGGTTCGAAATTCAAGGCCATTCCATCAAGCAAACAGTGTCCATGGGTGTCTCTCAATTGAATCCTAGGATGACCACGCCTGATTCGCTGCTTGAGGATGCCGATAAAAAGTTGTACCAATCCAAGACCGGTGGCCGAAACCGAGTGACGATTTGATCCGGGTGGATGGGACTTAGCTTTCGGCTTGAAAAAGGATTACAACGTGAAAGCACGTTTTCTGTTTCCCTGTCTTTTTTTGGTGACGGGTTGTCTGAGTTCCTTGGGGCCAGAGATTCGCTACCCTTTGGAAGCGTCAGACGACAAGCCTTATTTTCAAATCTATCAAGCTGCCTCGATCACCTATGATGTCGTACACAATTTCGAAACGAAATTCACGGCTCACGTCACCCGCGTGACGCCTCCTTTTCGTCAGGCCATCGCGGAACGCTACCAGCACATATGGAATGAACCTCAGCCTTTGATCGTCGATGCTTCGCAAAAAACCGCTTTTTTTGTCACCCTCTATACGGCCAATCGCGAACTGGAAAATGTCGCCAATACCGATCTTTGGAATATTCAACTGATGATCGATGGGCAGACTCTCAAACCAAGCGCTGTTAAGAAATTAAAACCCAAGGAGCGTTGGCAGCCTTTCTTCCCTGAAATCACTCAGTGGAGTTTGGAATTTTTGCTGCTCTTTGATCGCGACCCAGGCACTGGCACAGAACCCCTTCAGCTCGTCCTGAGTTCCCCTGATGGATCTGTTCGGGCGGTCTGGTAATTCTTCCCCGGGCTTCTTCGCTCAGTTTCTTTGCAAGCTGCATGAGCACGGAAGCACTACACTTTTCATCGAAACTCCTCAAAACCGATCAAAAGCCTTATGGGCCAAGGATTTGACAGCAGTCGCCCCCTCTTTGATACAATAGAGCTATCAGCATCGTGTCGCACATGCTTCTCAATTCGAAGGAGACGCCCATGTCACGTTATGATCGCCAGGATATCATGATGGAGCTCATCGAATTGTCGCAGGACCTTAAGTCGGAGATCTTGCAACAGCTCAATTATTACCGAGCGAGCGTGTACAAAAGCGAAACCTCGGTCATCATCGAGGGGATGATCGAACAGCTAAAATTGCTCGGCGATTTGATCGGTGACGATGAATTGCAGGATGCTTTCCTCGACTATGAGGCCATGAGGCGCAACGGTCCCATGCTGGTGGCGCCAGGGGAATGCCTGCTCAGCCTTCGCACCATGGCTCTCCTCAAGGCAACCGACCTTATTTTTCAACAGCTGATCACCAGACAAGCAGCGACAGCAAGCCCAGACACCCTCGAGCTGTCTCGAAATATCCAGAAACATCGGGGCCAGTTGCTATCTCTCTGTCGACAAGGATCAAGGCAATGGGCATTCTTCAACAGGCTCTAAACCAAACTCCTGGCCCCCGATCATTCCATGATCGAAATCCAGAGTGGGAAGGTAGAACTTTTGATACAAGCACTCTTTGCTTCGCTGCTGGCAGCTGTCCTGCCTTTACTGCTGCCTTTAGCTCGGAATTTTGAGTACGAATACACAAGTCTCAACGCCTATCTCGCGTTGATACTGCTTCCGCTTTTGGCCCTCCGCAAGGCTGCTGAGCCTAAGACCCACAAGCATTTGATTATAATGGTCCTATTGGTCCTCCTGATCAATCTTTTACCTGGCCTAGTGGCCTTTGGTCTGCGCCTTTGCCCATGTGCCCCTGGCGAATTCTTCACGTTTTGGGCTTTGCAAACTTTACCTCATATTCTTTGGGGATTGGCTTTAGCCCAGTGGTTGAAAACAATGCAAAGCGCGGGATGGCGAAACTCCCGAATTGCTATGATCTTCGGTGTTGTGCTGCTGACATTGCTTCTGCATTTGGCGATGACTCTATGGTTTTCTCCGCAAAAAAGAGCCACTCATTTGCTCGCGGGCTTTATTCACGGGGCGATCTATGACAGCTGGATACCCCTTGATCCAGGTATCATCTGGAGCCGCAGCGCACATGGACTCTTAGCTCTCAGCCTCTTGGCCTTCACAAGGCTATTGCCGCGCTCCAGGGGGCGCGTCTTCGCCGGAATGTTTCTAACAGGTTTTCTCTACTGTAGCTTTCGCGCCTACCCGTGGCCCAGCCAAAGTCATGGATTGCAGGCATTGATTGAGCAAATGCCCATGAGCAAAAAGGGTTTGGGATTTACCCTTCACTATCAGGACCGTCCCACAGAAGCAAATTACCAGCGTCGTGTGCAAGAACTCTTTCAATCAGCTGCGTTCCATAGTCAGGACCTGATGCAACTGCTCGATGTCAAAAATCCAGAGGTTCATATTTTTCTCTATCCGACTCGGGAGAGCAAAAAACTTTGGTTTGGCGGTGATGGGACAGACATCACCGATGTCGTCACTCCTTCCGTGCATATTACCTTAGAGGGATGGCCTCACCCCACACTGCGCCATGAACTGGTTCATGCTATTGCTTCACGATTTGCCTATCATGGCCTGGGTTTTCACCCGAATATGGCTTTTACAGAAGGACTTGCTGTCGCCTTAGCCCCTTCAGAAGACGAACTCAGCCTCCACGAAGGAGCCGCTGATATTTTAAAGAATCAGCGACTAGTGAATATCGAAAATCTTTTCTCTCCTCTGTTTTGGAGTGAGTCGGGCCGTCGCGCCTATACTGTTGCTGGGTCTCTGATTCAGTATATTCTGGCGGAAAGAGGTTTGACTCAGGTCAAAGCTCTGTATGCGGGTAGCAGTTGGGAATCGGCTTTGGGACAGCCCAGGGCTGAGGTCTTTTCCGCCTGGCAGGAATTTTTGAAAAAGAACTACTCTGAGTCAGGTCCATCTCTGAACGCTGAGGCCTTGTTTCGCTATCCTGGTCTTTTGCAGGATCTCTGCCCGCACAGCAAAGCCACCTTATCAAAGTCGGGTTCAACATTTCTTCTCAGCGCAAGACAACCTATTCCCTGGGATGCGGCACAGGATTACTGGCCCTGGCGGGTCAAGCTCGAGCATGATCCGGGGGCTTCCATTGCACTGCTCAGGCAAAAGTTTCAAATTGACCCAAGTCTAGCCGAAACCGAAGCCTTTGCTCAAAGCATTCGCGAGCAGGTTCTAGTGCCGCCTAAAATTCAGGAAGATATTGAGCTCTTTCTTTTGCATAGCGATATACTCCTGCAGCGCCAACAATTTACTGATGCCCAGCAGGAGTTGGAAACCTATCTGTCACGCTTGCAAAGTTTGAAGATCAGCGATCAACTTCTTCGGCAACTTTGGGTGAGGCTTTTGCTGCTGACGGACACACCCAAGGAGCGGCGAACGCCTTGGCTTCGACTTTTATCTGGTTTGGAAAGAAAACTTCCGACTGAGTTGGTAGAAAATCCCAGCTGGGTGGAAGCCTATCTCTTTCTGAGAAATGCCAATGAGCAGGAGCTCTCTGAAAAGGCTTGGACGCAGATACAAGCGCTCTCCGTGCCCGATGGGCTGCCACAAACCTTCGCTCTTGAGTGGTGGAAGAACCTGGGCGAAAAAACGGCTCGGCGCGGACAAAGGGACGAGGCTCTCAATATGTTTGCCAAAGCTCTGAAGATTGCGCCGGAAGGCAGTCGGGCCAGCTATGCTTTGTTGATCGAAGAGTTGAAATTCCTTAAAACACAAAATCAATAGTTCGACGTAAAGACTAGCTCGCAGAAAAAAGCTTCACTTTCTGGGCAATGCCTTTCATTTCAAAGAGCCCTCTGTCCTCAACACCTTCGGTTGATAGCTCTAAGTGAATCACTTCAGACATACTCTGCATGAAATGGCTCATGATCTTTGCTACTCTACTTTTCTGGCTAACTCTATTTTTTCCCCCTAATATTGTTCGTGATCTCAAGATCAACCAGGACCTTGCGCAATCCTAAGTCGCCCTGCAATCCTCGTGCTGACCATCTCAAAGCGTTCAAAATCAGCTTAGCCTTAGCCGCTTCCGGCATCGATTCTGTCAATCGGTCAAGAGCCAGCCGCTCTTCAAAGGCTGTTTGCAGTTCAGAAAACTTGTCCAAAAGCACAGCCAAAGAATCCAGGGTGGCCCGCGAAAACTCATCACGACCACCCACTTTCAACTGCTTAAAATCGGAGAAACCGGCTTTAGGACCCAGGCGATTGAGTTTTTGAATATCAGGCCGAACTGTCGAAGCTGAAGAGACAGGAATTGATTCAACTTCCTGAGGCAGCTCAAAGGCTAAGGGCTTAATACCCATCTGCCGATCCATCTCTTCATTGGCTAGGCGATCGGCTTGGCTATTTTTTTCCCTGGGAATCCACTCGATCCGCCAGCGGGCAAGTGATCGAAGGGAGTCCAGAGCTTGCTGCTTAAGCTGCTGCATCATGGGATGCTTGGCCTGCCATTCTCCTGAAACCTGCATCACCACCAATTTACTATCGCCCAGAAAGGTCGGGTTCGGCAGTTGAAATTCCTTGGCGATCTCAATCGCCAGGAGCAGGCCTCGGTATTCTGCTTCATTGTTGGTCGCATGCTCCAGGAAGCAGGACCGTTCCTGGCCCCCTTGCCAATCTGTATAGGCGGCCCCTGCTGCAGGCCCTGGATTGCCGCGTGATCCACCATCAAAAAAAATCTTTACCGAGTCATGGCCCATACGGCTGTCCTTCCAAGCATTGTTTGCTTGGCTTTACTTCCTACTCATTCTTGGGAGTTGTCAAGTGACTCGGACCAAGTCCGGCTATTTTTATGGCCTTGGGTAGCACGTGCAGGGCCTTCGGCCAGAAGAAGAGCTTTTTTAGGGCTGCGTAGCAACAAGGATATTTTAGAACTTTTGGATAAAGGATAGAGCCACGGTTTCCGTGCTCATCTTAAGTCCTTCGATTTTGGTCTGGTAGGAATACGTGAAATCCCTTATCCATACACCATTTTGGTATTCGAATCCTCTCACCTGCTTGGATCGCAAGCGTCCATTGGCATTAATCAAGGTATTCGAACCTTCGAATTCAAGACCGAGAGCCCACGACTCAAAAGACCATTTAAAGCCGACAGCTAGGTCATAGCTAACGATTGGACTGTATGTCTGCTTATAAGATTTTTCAGGGAACTCATACTGAGACACCGATTGATTGCCAGCATAGATCTGATGCGCAGAAAGGCCCCCTTGCACATAGCTGCTCAATCCCTCTGCAAAGTTCCATGATGAGCGAGCAAATTCCTGAAGACTGAGAACTCCTATATTACTCGCATCACCGTCAAAGATGGTCTTTTCAAGACCGGCACTGACCATTTCAGTGCTGGTGTACTTCAAACCCGTACCCCAAGAAAGATAGGGATTGGCCGGGAATATGACCTGAGCTCCAAGTCCTAAGCCAGAGTTATATTGATTCTTAAAAAGCTCACGATGACTCACATCCGTATCATCGGGCAACACCTCCTTAGGGTTGGTCCCGGGAATACTTATAGAGCTGCGACTGGCTGTGGTTGTTGTTTTCTTAGAGCTCAACTTCATTTTGGGCGCTAATATTTTGTATTCAATTTGCATGTCTTGAGCCAAAACAGGCAAAGAAGTCAATGCAACGCAGACGGCCAATTTCTTTACGATATCCATCCACATGTTCCTATTGAATGAACGGCTCTTACGACCCACTAGAAGTACGAAGGTGGCCGATGAATGCTGCCAAACGAAAGTCGAACCGCTAGGCAGATAGCATAGCCCTGCTTACAAAGCCACATGACTTTGAATGAGAGGCAGTTTTATGGGAGGTGTATTGGACTGACGTAGACAGTGTTTCAGACTTATAAGCTTGTATCCAAGTGTAAGTGAAGTCTTGCTGCGAATAGGTGGCCGGAAGTGACAAATATGCAAAGTCCCATCAGCCTCGAGAAAATCTCAAAGGACGACAGGATTTCATGCAAAAAGTGGCGGGAGGCAAGCCAATGGGAAACGAATCGAGCTCAGAAAAGAACCATGTCTATTCGTTCTTTGCCCCGCGAATATTCGCCGCATCATAGTTATAGGTGCGTGGCAGATTTTTTGCCTGGCGAATCAGAAAAGCCTGCTGATTGCGCAGATACTGCACGATTTTTTGGTTCTGCGGATCCACCTTCAACTTATCGATGTTCAACTGAATGTCGTTGATCTTCTCAACGTCATCCTCTTTGGTATAGATTTGGTCCAGGATGCCATTGAACTTGTTCTTTTCGTCTTCATTCAATCCTGTAGTATTCGCATAGCGGTGATATTTGTTCACCGCCATGGGTTCGGTGTCGATCACCACCGTGCCGTCATCTTTTTTCTCGATGATGACTCCTGGGTTGGTGTAGATCCCCGCCTTCGAAACAAGATCGCCGATCTGTGACATAGCCTTCCCCTTTTTCTTAGCCCTAAACTTTGGTTTCATCTATGGTATAAACTCGAGGTGAAATACCCTCGCTGTTCATAATGTGTGCCATTTCCCCTTCCAAATAGCGGGTCAAGACCTGCTGCTTGGGGTCCATTTTCATGGTATCAATCTTATCGTGCAGCCAGCTCACACGCTCCCTTGGATCCTGGCGTTCCCGCATCTCGGTGATAATGGACTCAAACTCACCGCGCTCTTGGGGACTTAGGCCGTTTATATAACCCAGCTTTCGCGTTTTATCGAAATTTGGACCTTCTTTTTCCACGATCAGGGCTTCTGTCTTCTGTTCCCGGCCAAGGATAACGCCCGGATAACCATCCCTGTTGAAAAAGCTGTCCCCCACCTTGAATCCCATGGGACCTCCTCCGAGAGCGGCCTATCCAAAGAATATAAGATTTTTTGAGGGTCAACAACTTACTGAAATAACTCATTTTTTCCTAGTTCCACTGGGTAAAAAGTGCCTATAATTCTTGGCTTTAGTGTTTAAGAAAAGCCGACAAAGCACCGATAGAGAAGAGAATCCGGGAGGTTGGTGAAATGTTGGATAATAGGGTGAGGTCATGGGACAGGTTATTGAATTAGCAAAGTTTCGATCCGTCAAGAAAAGGTCTTACTTGAAGAAGTATGAGACCCACATCAACAAATTTGTCACTCTTTTTATCCACCGCAACATTCGCTGCAGCTTCGAATCCATCAGCCAGCATTATATTGCCACCAAGCAGGCCGAACAGGCGACTGCCTGGGACTATTATGATCTGCGCGATAGCCTCAAAGATGCTCTGTTTGAAGTGTTTGGTGACCAAATCTGGGTGGAATGTAACCAACTCTACTGGTTTGATTCAAGGTATTTGAGCCGAGAAGATTTGGTTGAGAGTTGCATCAGTCAGATGGTTTTGGGCGCCGATGTGTCTGCACTTCGATAGTTGTTAGCCGCAAATTCTTTACCTGGGAGCGGCAGCTCCAGGCAACCATCTTGCAAAGTCGATCGCTTTGATCTCAACAGCCGCCTCTCGCGAATAGCCAAGCTTCATCAGTCGCTCGGCTACGTCCTTCAGATGAAGGCCACCCCAGGGGATAATAAGGCTGGAATAGTGATCCTTTTGAACCTGAAAAACATCCATCAAGTGATCGTTGCGCATCCCAATAAGATCGTTCTTGAGAAGCTCCATCGACGTCTTGCCAAACACCTTTTCCCACTGATCTTGAGGCAATTCTCCAGAAAAAATCAGACCAAAACTATTCAAAAGCTCAATCGTTTGTGGGTGGAATTGGCTCACATCGACATCCGCATGAACAGTTTTTCTTTGCTGCATCAGCTGACGGGAAAACGTCCTGGTTTGAGGTTCAAGCTTCAATTTATCAGCCACGATTGAATAGTCGAGGCCGTTTTTGATCAGTCCTTTTTTATCCGTAACTCCTTCTTCCAAGACAAGGCTATTTTGCGCCGGTATCTGCTCCAAGACCTTTTGATAGAAGCTTTCGTCTCCAATATGAATCATCGCAAAGAGATACACCCGTTGAGCATCTTTTGCATAGATCGATTGCTGCATGTAAACTCCATCCCACCCGACCCGGACATGGCCCGCAGATTCTCGATTGAAGCTTTGCACCAAGGCAACCGCCATAGCGCATGCAAACCAAACAGACAAAAGACCGAGACTCAGAGGCAGGAAAATCAGCAGCCGTGGCCATGGAAAGTCCTCACGCTCAGCGAAGACTCGGTCATCCCAAAGACCCCAGAAATTTCCGCCTTTCCGTCGTCGCTGCCAGACGGAGTCCAAACCCACAAACATTCCCAGAATGCTTCCGGTCAGATCTCGAAGAGAATTGCCCGGCTGCAGGTCAAAGACCGGCCAATAGCCGACCAAGTCCCAGCACATGAAGAGGACCAGCGGCAGATAGATTCGCCAGCCGACGTTTCGACTGAAAAAGAGCGAGAAAAAGAAAGCCAGAAAGAGCATCAAGCGAAGATTGTTGAGAGACTGCTGAAGCGTGAGCAGGGAGGCAAGATCAATCCCCAAGATTTGCGCAAGGCTGACCGCACAAGTCACCGCCAAGGAAACAAGAAAGACCATGAAAAAAGCATTATGAATAGATCGCAGCATGAAACCCTCTGAGCATCGGAACCTATTGCATTGTTTTGCATAGCCTTCATCCCGAGATCTCGCAAGCTTGATCGTGACCTGTTATCATATTGTTTTCAATTGGGAAATAGAGAGCTCGCCAGGACGGCGAGCCTTTAAGTCAATTGCAGACACTTGGTAGCGACGAAAAATTATTCAAATCGCGATACGACTGAATCTTTTGTCCGCCGAATTTTTTGTCATCATACTTGAAGAAATAGCGAGACTCTGTAGGTATTCCTGCTGCCTCATAGGCCTGAGCATCTGTAGCGGTATTGCCGAAGCTGATTGCAATTTCAAAGCCCTTACGAACGAGTCGAGCCAGAGCTTCTGCCTTATATTCAACGGCCTTGTCACCGCTCAAACCAATGAGAGCCGCCAGACTGGTTTCGATACGTCCCTCTGGAAATTCTCGCTGCTGAACAAATTCTCGAGTTCTTTGTACAGATAGCTGCGGCCGAGCCGTCAGGTAAACGGGTCGATAGCCCTTAGCAACCAGAGCGCGGAGAGCCTCAGCGGCCCCATCATTGGCATCCGGGGTCTTGTCAGTGATGGCCCCACCCAATTCCGCAAGTTCGGATGTGGTCAGCGTTCCATCAACATCACTAACAAATAAAGGGACTCCGTTGGGAACGACCTCAATAAACAGATCGGTTGCCGTGTGGTCGCCTGCGACGACCATGCGAAGCCGATGACGCCCTACGCTCAGTTGCTTATCGACTGGAATTTGGAAGTAAACGCGGCCACCATCATCTTCAATGCCTTCGATCGTTGGATGATTCGAGCCGGCTGTTGTTTGAGCTGTCCCCAATTTTTCCCAACTGTCGCCACAGCCCCGCAGCAGATAGACGTCGACTTCTTCTCCTTTGAGGTTGTTTCGAACCAGAAGATTTCCATAGTTGAACTTGCCGATCACCCACTGCTCGTCCCCCTCATGCAGATACAGATCATGACCCCGATGCCAAGCAGAACCGCCTGGCTTCTTGCCGGCCCAGGGGCGCAAGGCTCCTGGATCGGGAGGGGTTGCATCGCAGGCTGGTATTGCTTGGCAATTATAGGCTGCAGGGGAAGCTTCACCCATGGATTGGCTCTCAGCCGAGTCATTCTGCTGACAAGCACTCGCCATCCACCAAACGCCCAGGCTCAAACCCAATATACGAACGTGACTGCGCATAGACACTCCTTCGTCGATCCCAAAAAAACATTGGTTGTTGCTGAGTGTCTAGCATAGCCACAAGAAGGAATGAAAAAGATTCCAGCAAAGCTCAATAAATTTCAATGTCTTGATTTGGCATTCAGCGAAGAAGATAAGGGGAAAGGGACGCTGGGTCAGCTCTCCTCGAATTCGAGAGCTGAAAATCCCAAGAGTCTTAGGCTGGATCAGGGACTACGACAGGCGCGGGTGCGACTGCGGCAACCGGTGAAGGATTTGGAATACGAGGTTTTTCACCCTCAGGCAAAACACTCACAACTAGACCTTCAGCGATTTCGCGAAGGGCCGTGACGGCTTCTTTGTTCTTGGTCTTAACCAAAGGAGTTTTGCCTTCCATCAGCTGACGGGTACGATGAGAAGCAACCGCCACCAGAGCAAAACGGTTTTCAATATATTGGAGGCAGTCTTCAATGGAAACGCGAGCCATGTACCACTCCTTTGAGCTAAAGAAAGGTCGAAAGGCTATTATAAACAATCGGCTGAGTCAATCAAGTTATGTCTGCAATCTCTGCAAGTTTTTTAAGCAATGCGAGCCTTTAGGATGTCAATTCTGCCCATCTTAGCGCGAGCACCGTCTCTTTGGTATAATCAAAGGAAGAGAATGTCCCCCCTCGGACCTTAAACACTGCAAAGAGGCTAGATGAAGGCACTGATCCAGACAATTGGTCTTTTGACCATTCTCTGGGGGAGCTCGCTCCCTTTAGCATGGCCTATGGTTTCGGGGAAGGCCCTGGCTGCAGCCGTGAAAGCAGCTCCAAAGAATCCCAATTTGCAAAAACTCTTCCGCCGCGGGATGGATGCCTATGAATCCAAATCCTTCGACGACGCAGTGGATCTTTTCACTCAACTCTTGCAAAAACAACCCGACTCTATTCCAGCCAAAATTCAATTGGCCAGAACTCTTTATCAACTCAAGCGATTTCCAGAAGCCTATAAACTCTTTCTGCAGATCGAGGATGTGAACATTCTGGAGCCCGATCCTAGTTATGAATACGGACAATCCGCTTTTCGCAGCAACGACTACGCCAATGCATTGAAAGCGTTTCGCAATGTTCCTACCGGTCATCCCATGTTTGATCTTGCCGGCTATTACGGCGGAATCTCTGCTTTTAAGCTCGGCGATTATCAGCTGGCTCTGGATCTGTTCGAACAGGCCGTCGTCCTACCTTCGAAACTTTTGAAATCGCAGAAGCTTTATCAGAAGGAAGCGGAAAGACTGCTCATCCAAAAACAAAAGCAGGAAGTTCAAAGTTCTATTCCGCCGAACAGCCCAAACGCAAAGCCTGGGGCTGCTCCTGCGCCCGCTGAGCCACCAGAGCCCCCGCCACCCTATCGTCGGCTCATTGCTGAAAGACGTCTGAGTATCATTCCTAAAATTGCGAATCAGACCCATCAGACTGTTGACAATCGTTCGAGCAACCACGACATTCGCAGCGGCCTTTTGGACTTGCGATTGGGTGCTGACAAGAACAGCAATTCAGCTAAAGGCCCGCACTGGATTTTGCAAACGGCCTTTGCCGTCAAATCCATCGAAGGAGCTAGTTCCGAAATACTGGTGGCGCCTGACGCCAGAGCGGAGCAAGAAAACTTCGTCATTCGTAAAAACGCACCACGTTCGGTCATTTCCTTTGACCTAGACACCGGAGCTGAATGGGCCATCGCCACAGGAACAAGCTTGGGCTTAACTCTGGGCGTGCGAGGCTTTCTGCCGGGCGATCCGGGCAGCAATGGTGCTACCATTCCACTCTTCGGAGTCTTCCTTGCCCAAAAGAATAACAGTCTGGAAACCATGCTTAAGACTGATTTTTACGGTCTGCTGTATGATGGAGATTTTCTTGCTTCAAATGCCCGACAACTGGGCCGAATTGATTACCTCGCGCAAAATCGCTTTCGCTTTGCCTTGCAAGGCGAGCTTTCGGAATTTGCCTACAATGTTGATCGGGTCAATGGCCCCGACTGGCAAGGGCGCATTCAAACTGAAATCGGTTATGGCAATGAGCAAAGCTTTCGCGTGGCCTTGGGGGCTTTTTTTGAAATCACCGAAGGCCAACGTTACCATGACCTTCCAGAAGCTTCCGTCATAGAATTCAATGCCAATGCTATGGGTGCACTCCTGAAATCCGATATCAGTCTTTTTAAATCGGTTGACCTTGGACTAGAAGCCCAGGTCATGCAGCGAAGTTCCGCCGGATTGAGCCCAAATAATGAGGCCACCATCGCAGCTCTGCATAACTCTTTCCCTACATTTGTAACGAATTTGGCTCTGAGTCTAAATATCTTCACCGGATTTTAATAAAGGAGGCGGATCATGGATCGACAATGGGTCAAGATCCTAGCCCAAGCGAGTCTTGAACAAGGTTCCTGGAAACTTGGCAATCCCGCGGCTGCCCATGAGCATAGTCGTTCCACATTGCAGAAGACCGTGACACTTTTATTTCAAAATACCAAAGAGGCGGTTGCTGTCTTCAATGATCATAGCCGTAAAGACAAAAAGTTAAGTCTCTTTCCTGTCTATACCAAGGGTCGCGAAGGTATGGCTGGCTTCGTTGTCGTGCTGGGTCGACTGCAGCTGCAACTCATGCAAACTGACCTGAGTCTGGAGATCCATCTGTCGCGTCTGCAGGGTTTTCAGCAAAGCAACGAACTGCTCCATCGATTCGATCCCCACTGCGATCCCTTTGGTGGAATATCCTGGATCATGGACCAAAAATCGATTATGACAGATGAAATGATTGTGAAGCAGCTTCTCCATGACCTCTGCCGGGAAGCCTATGCCAGTGAATGGTAAAGTCGAGCTTTCCACTGCAATGAAGCTCTTCACATTGCAACATTCCCCAGGAGTGATAAGGAAAGCTCGATGCAAATCCAGTTCCCCGATACCGACCCAAAAGCTGTCATTCAAAAACTGCAAGACGTCATGGGCGGTCGCCAGCTCAGCAAAATGGTCAGTTTCGACCTAACTGGCGGGGAGATGGTCGTGACCATTTCCAAACTCGGCACCTCGAGCCTGCATTTCAAATGCGAACCAAACGCTAAAGGTTGCCATTTCGCCCTGACCAAGGAAAAAATTGCTCTTACCCATCGTCCCCTCAAGGGCGATGTGACCGATAAAATCATCAAAGTCATCGAAAAGGCCGGCGGCCTGGTCAGCGGTAAATAAGCTGTGATCTGGAGCAGCCAGCTGGCACGAGATGTGGATCAGCTGAGCATACAAGCCTATGGAATCCCTTCCTCCACTCTGATGGAAGAAGCGGGTCGTGCTGTCGCACAATGGGCCATGGAACTCTGGAAACCTGGCCTACACATCTTAGTGGTAGCCGGACCTGGCAACAATGGTGGCGATGCCCTGGTGGCTGCCCGTATCCTAAGCGAAGCAGGTTTTGTACCGACCGTTTTGGATGTGCGCAGCGAACAAGCGAGAGAAACCCCTGATCGCCTCTTGCAAAGGCAGCGAGTGGAAAACCTCGGCATACCCTGCCTGAGATACCAGAGCCCCGAAGATTTCGCTGCCTACACTCACTCGACCATGATCATCGATGGGCTTTTAGGTCTTGGTTTATCCCAAGCCCTAAGGCCCGGCGTTTTCCGTGAATGCCTCACTGGTCTGCAACACATCTCCGCCCGCATTGTGTTAGCTATCGATATGCCCTCGGGAATGCTGGCTGATGGACTGAAGCAAGAAGCATTGCTTTTAGCCACCCACACTGTTACTTTTGGCGCCCCCAAACTCGTGCACCTTGCCGAATCTTCACGTTCCGCTTGTGGTATCGTCCGCGTCGAAGCTATTGCTTTTGACCAACAGGCGGTGAGCGAGTGTTTGCAAAAATTTCCAGCTGATCTCAGTTGGGATAAAGACGTGCTCCCCGTCGAGTCGCCTTGGAAAAAACTGGCAAATGACTCTCACAAATATACGCGCGGCCATATCCTGGTGGTCGGTGGCAGTGCTGGAAAACTTGGAGCGCCTCTATTATCCGGCCTCGCCAGCCTCAGGGCAGGTGTAGGTTGGGCCAGTGTCGCGCTCCTTAGCCGTGAAAATCGTCCTGCTCTCCCAAGAACACTTACCTATGAAGAACTCGGTGACGAGACAGGAATTGACCCGCTTCGTCTGCTTAGCTTTCTGGAAGATAGAAAAGTAAAGGCCTGTGTCATTGGCCCAGGAACCATGCAAAATCCATTGCGTCCCGATATTCTGCGCGCCCTCGCAGTCTTACAAAAAAAGCGCGGTCTATTTCTAGTCTTTGATGCGGGTGCCCTGAGGAATTGGCAAATATTGGCCCAAGACATCTGCTTCGATCCCAAGCAGACACTCCTCACGCCCCACGCTGGTGAGTGGAAAGCGATCGGCACTGATCATCGCGATCTTGATCATTTGAATGACTTCAATTCAGCCTGGGACTTTTGCCGGAAGTTTGGAGTCTCTGTGTTTTATAAGACTGCCACACCCTTCACGCTTTGGGTGGAGGATAAGCCGCAGTTTTTGATCAACACAGACGGTAGCACTAGGCTTGCCAAGGCAGGCAGCGGCGATGTCCTGGCTGGTGTCGCAGCCGCTCTTCTCTGTGCGGGTGTTCCAGCGACTTTGGCAGGAAACCAAGCGCAACGAACCCTAGCACGAGCCTCTATGCTGGCCTCAGAGCGCCTCGGGCGTGAGGCTTTGGGGCCGGAAGACTTGATAGAATTTTTAGGTCCATCTTTATAGATTGCAGCCGAGCTGGCTGCGAAGGAGTCCCTATGTATCTGATGCCTGGTTCGACTCTCCTCCCCTACAAAGGTAAATCCCCGATCCTCGGGCTTGGTGTTTTCGTGGCAAGTGGCGCCCATATCATAGGCGATACGGAGATTGGGGAAGACAGCAGCATTTGGTTCAATGTCGTCATTCGTGGCGACTGCAATTATATTCGTATCGGCAAGCGGACCAATATCCAGGACGGAACGGTCATCCACGTGACCAATACGTATTTCCCAAGTTTTATCGGTGATGACGTTACTGTCGGTCATGGAGCTGTGCTTCACGGCTGCCGTATTTCCAATATGTGTCTGATCGGAATGGGCGCAACTGTGATGGATGATGTCACAATTCCTGAACGCTGCGTCGTCGCCGCCGGCTCGCTGGTGCCGCCTGGAAAAACCTACAATCCCGGAACACTAATCAAAGGCAACCCAGCTCGAGAAGCAAGGCCCTTGACTGATAAAGAGCTTGCTGATCTGGAGAGATCCGTCCAATATTACCTCGAATACAAGCGAGGTTATGTGCCAAATTGAGACTCACTAAAGACAGCCCCCTGGCGAGCTTGCATATTCCTCATCTTCCGATGGTGCTCGAGGAGGCCTTTGCCGTTCTTTGCTGGCAGTCGGGAGATATCCAACAAGACCTAACAGGATGGACGATCGAGCATCTGGCCGATCGCGCCCATTTGCCCATTGAAGGAGTCGTGAAAAGATTGGAACACATAGAAACGATGGCCGAAGACATTGAAATCAGCCCCGAAAGCCTACGCGAACTGTTGCGAAAAAATGCCGAGCATATCTTTCTTTTGGATGTTCGGGAGCCTTGGGAATTCGAGATCTGCCGACTGCAGGGCTCACATCTGATGGCACAGCTCGATCTGGCGAGAATTTTCGAGGGGCTTAAAGAGATCACGGTCATCACCGTCTGCCATCATGGAGTTCGCTCCATGTCCGCAGCATTCTATCTGCAGGAGGCCGGTCTGCCTCGCGTCAAATCCCTGAGTGGAGGCCTGGAAAACTGGGCTCTGAGCATTGATCCGGCCATGATTCGCTACTAACGGCAAAAGCCAGGAACGAGTCCTGGCTTTTTTGCAGTTCTATCGTGCTTCACTTACGAGCGGTGAATCGGTCATCGCCGCGAGCGGCTGGATAGTAGTAATCCATCGTGGCTTTGATATTCAGTTGATCCGCAGTCTTCAAGTGAAATCTTTCGGAATTGGCCAGCTCATGCAAATAGGCTTCGCGCTCAGCTTGCTGCGTTCCTTCCAAACCCATCATGTCCTTCAAACGAATCACTGAAAAATTCTGTTGGCAGTGAACTTCCAATTCATGCGCCAGGGTTGATCCTAGCAAGGCCCAGCTGGAAAAAGCAGCAGGTCCGATGGTCACTTCCAGCTTCGTTCCCCAACCATTTAAAGTAGTTAAGCCGCGATCTTCCAGACTGCTATCCAAACGGGGATGAGCTGCCGTTTGGGGAATTTTAATGTCGAACAGAGCCAGAGCAATGTCGATACTTTCCTGACTCATGGCAGGCTTGGTCGAAGGCGGCACAACGCTGACAGACCGCAGTTCTTTAGCAAACTGTTCGCGCTGGTCCATGGCTTTTTTCGCAAGGAAAATGCCACCCGTAGCTGAGAATACCAAACTTAAGGCCAGAATCCGGATCATGGAGGTGGAGGCAGCTTTCAGAAACATAACAACTCCGCAACAGAAGGAGAAAGGAACAGTTCTCCTGTTGCAAGGCATAAGCCAGAGGCAAACCCTGGAAAACCCTAACAATAAGGGGCATGCAGGACTGCAAGATTCCTTGCGAATGTCAAAGTCGGTGACACCAAGTCTTAACAAACGGTAATAATAGAAAAAGCGGTGATCCGAGGATCACCGCTCCTATTCACAAGGAGTATGACAGAGAGAATTCGTTACTGGCACTTGGCCCATACGATCTCAATACGGTAGGGTTCACTGCGATTGAGCTGCATATCACCATGGTCCAAGCTGCCGTTTTGCTTAGCTTGTTCGGCCTCCTGGCGCTCGCTATTGGTGGCCGGCTGGCGAGTAAAATTCATGACCAAAGTACTGTCAAAATTTAAGGTGGCTCTGCCCGAACAGCTCGACCAGACCATCTTTTGGTCAGTAACACTGAAGGCGATTCGAACAGGCCTGTTACTGTTTTGGTTCGATAGTTTCTGATCGATTTCCACGGGACTGCGACCGGCAATTGTGTAAGATCCTTGAAATTGAGCGAAAGAATCCGACTTAATCTGGCTGTTGAGGGGCACGCTGAGCCTTCGAATGGCAAAGGCGTAACCTTTCTTGTAAGCGACTGAAAACTGCAAAGAGCAGCGGGCCGATTGACCAAAACCGATCTCATTGGTTTTGAGGCTCATATTCTGCAATCGAAGGTCCAAGTTAGCCTTAAGATTTGCATCCACCTGACCATTCGTAAGAGTTTCAAGACAAGCACCCTGGCTATCCTGCCAGCGTCCTTGACCGTCGACACGGGCATTGAGAGCAGAATACTGCGATAGAATGACGAGTTTGCCGACTTCAGAGACTGTGGTGGTACAGCTATCATTTTGGTTTGGACTTTGTTCGGAGCAATCCGGGGCTTTCAGATTATCACTGGACTGATTGATAATCGCTCCATCGGCAGGAGCAGTTGGGGTCACTTTTTTCTCATCTTTTTTAGTGCCGCAAGCCACGAGCATGGAACCCACAAGAAAGCTGATTGGGATGAATCTCATCATAGACGTCAGACTCCATCGAGACTGGTTAATCGTTCTTGAAATATGCCTTATTTGCCGAAGCGAGGGTGTTTATGACATAGCAAAACCAGCAAAGCAAGTCCTTTTTGACTTGCTTCAGATGGCGCTTGATTGGTCGCGGGAATCTTTTTTATTCTTTAAATATTAGTGCTTTATAAGAGACGGATGGCCTTCAAACAGCAGCTGTCCGCCTGCTTCCCCAGCCCCTGGACCGAGCTGCACCACCCAATCCGCAGCCTCGATCAGCTGCTGATCATGCTCGACAATGACGAGGGTTGCCCCTTGAGCGACTAATGCCTGCAATTGCGCTAGGAGCAGTTCCACGTCGCGAAAATGCAGGCCAGCTGTGGGTTCATCCATGAGGAGAACGGTTCCTGGCAGAACTTTTTTAGCCAAATAAGGCACGAGCTTGAGTCGTTGGGATTCCCCACCAGAAAGACTGGAACTGGGTTGCCCCAATTTAAGATAACCCAGTCCGAGTTGCAGAGCTGGCTGCAAACGACGATGGATCAAGCGATGAGTTTTGAACATATCCAGAGCTTCCGCTAGAGAAAGCTCCAAGACTTCGGCAAGATTCAATCCACCATAGCGAACGTCAAGGACCTGAGATTTATAGCGTTTGCCACCACAGATAGGGCAGGGAACTTCAGCATCGGCGAGAAATTTCATACTGAGCACAAGGACACCACGACCCTTGCATTCAGGGCAACGGCCCTCATCATGTGACAGTGAAAAAGATCCAGCATCTAGACCCATAATCTGGGCTTCGGGAATACTCGCGAACAGCTGCCTGAGTTCGGTAAAGATGTCGAGCCAAGTCGCAGGCATACTCACCGATGACTTGGCAATGGGCTTGCGGGATATCAGAGTGCAAGCACTGACCTGATCGGCTCCTTCAAATTTTGTGCAGGCCATGGGCTCCGGCTGTTTTTTCGCTCCTGCATTCTGCAAAGTTTGCTGCAGATTTCGATAGAGGGTCTTGAGCACGAGGCTGCTCTTACCCGCTCCGCTCACACCTGTGACGACGGTTAAAGCCTGCAGAGGGAACCGAACTTTTTTGATTTTTAGATTGTAGAGCGAAGCTTGGTGCAGGGTTATGAAGCTTTCGGGCTGTTTGCTCGCCTTCGCATTCAACGTTCCGCTTCGATTGCCTGCAGTCAGATACCGTGCCGTCAAGGATTCCGCTTGATGAAGGCCGGCATCTTGCGGCGCAAATTGGGCGAGTAAATGGCCTCCTTGCCTACCACCGTCAGGTCCTAAATCAATGATCCAATCACTCGCTCGCATAATATTGGGATCATGATCGACCACCAACACGGTGTTGCCCTGATCTCGGAGTCTCTTCAAGGCTACGTTGATTTTGTCGATTTCCGAAGCATGCAGGCCCTGACTCGGTTCGTCAAGGACGTAGAGAACCCCCCGCAGCTGTTCGCTCAAAATACTGCTGAGCCGCAATCTTTGTGCTTCGCCGTGGGAAAGTGACAAGATCCTTCGACCCAATTGGAGATATCCCAATCCCAAAGAAGTGATGCGACGAAGGTGCTGCTGCAGCTGCTGTAAAACTAAGCGCAGGGCTGCTGCATCCTGAGGGAGAGTGCCAAGACTTTCAGTGAAAAAAGCTTCCAGGTCTTGAATGGAGCTTTGATAAAGGCGTTGAATCGAGCGTCCTCGATAGACCACAGCCTTGAGATCAACCAGGAGGCCCGTCCCAGCACAGATGCGACAAGGATCTGCTTCAAAAAATTCTGCAGAAGAATCGATTTCATCTTCACTTTTTTGTATGCCCCGTCCTTCACAGCTCAAGCATCGACCCAAGGAATTGGGTGAAAAATGTCTGGAGTCCAATCGCGGCCAACTGAAAGAACACACCGGGCAACCGGCATGCATCGATAGATGCTGCCGAGTCTTCGGATCTAAATGACCTTTGGCATCCGCCTGGCAAATCATAGCTGTTCCTTCGCCAAGACTCAGGGCGGTTTCCAACGATCGTCGCAACCTCGCCTCTCGGCTCGGTTCAACTTTGGTCACATCGATCACGATGGCAATATCGTGTTTTTCTTCTTTGGCTAGTACAGGAATCGGCTCAAGGCCCACCATTTCGCCGTCAATCCAGGCACGCCCATAGCCTTTTTTTTGATAATCTTCGAGAATCTTGCGAAATTGGCCCTTCTTTTGATCCGCGACCGACACCAGGATGGCTATGGTTTTTCCAAACAGCTGAGCTCTGGCATGGGCCACCAGATCGTCAATGCCTCTGGATTCGGTGGGCAAATCGTGTTTGGGACAGCGTTTTTCGGCAAATCGGGCAAATAAAATGCCCAAAAGCTCACCAATATCGGTAAGGCTGGCGACCGTGGCCCTTACTGATGGTTGAGTTTCGTTTTGAGCCAAAGCTATCGCGGGTGACAGACCGCTCGCTGAACGCAGCGCCGGGCGTGATCCCAGGTCCAAAAATTGCCTCGAATAATGGGATAGAGTATAGAAGAAACGACGATTGGCTTCAGCCAGGATCGTGTCGAAAGCCAGAGAACTTTTGCCGGATCCGCTCACTCCCGTGATCACAGTGATACGGCCTCGGGGAATGCTGAGGTCCAGATGCTTCAGATTGTGTTCAAAGGCCCCGCGAATTTCTATTGTGCTGCGTTCCAAGCTCATGACCACCCCAAGTAGTGACGGGCATGTTTCAACGCCTGCTGAAAACTATCGGAGCGTGCTTCTCCACGCCCAAATAACTCTGCTGCTGGTCCATGGTCAGGAGATAAGCGAAGGTGAGGCAGTCCTCCTGTAACATTGATCGCCTCGTAAAAGTGGAGAGACTTCAACGGCCCAAGTCCCTGATCGTGATACATGGCAAGGACGGCATCGTAGGCTCCCTCGTGCGCTCGAAAAAAAATGGTATCTGCAGGTAAAGGACCCACCACATCCAGACCTTCCTGTCGAGCTCGAACCACAGCGGGAGCGATGATACACCGGTCCTCATCGCCAAAGAGACCTCCATCACCACAGTGAGGATTGAGACCAGCAACTGCCAATCGAGGTTTGGCTATTCCAAAGATTCGCTGCAGAGACTGCCCGAGCAAACGACATTTTCGGACAATGAGATCTTCCCGGATAGCGTCGGCAACATCACGCAAAGCCAGATGATTGGTAGCAAGAGCCACCCGTAAGCGAGGCCCAGCCAAAATCATAATGCCTTGCTGGGACCATAGATCTTCAAAAAATTCCGTTTGTCCGGGATAGGCAAATCCAGCTTTTGCACAACTCGACTTGTCGATGGGGCAAGTCATGACGGCCAAGGGCTCATCACTGGCTGGCAAAGACCTAAGAGTCGAAAGCGCTTCGAAAGCGACTTTGCCTCGATCTTTTTCGAGCAATTGACGAGGGTCGGTCGCGGGACACCAGGGACTGCTATCGAAAAAATAAAGTCCAGGGCCTTGCCGTTCGGTCCAAGAACTGAGGCTTTTCAATGGCAGATGGACCGCCTTTAAGTCCTTTATTTGCTGATTCCACTGCTGCCGAGCTCCGATCAGGACAACCGTTTTAAGGGGATCGTTGGCCCATAGGCTCCGCTGTTGCCAAAGGCATTCGATCGAAACGCTGAGAGGATCACCTAACGTCAAGATCAGCATGATCAAGGCCTCCAATCGCGAAGAAGGTAAGTGGCCTCTGGAGCTGCTGCAGGCATCCGATTCAATCGAGTCAGTCCTGTTCCCACCAAAACAGAGTCGATGCCATAGCGTTGAGCGCCCAGAATATCGGTTTCCAACTGATCGCCAATCATCAAAAGATTCTTATGTCCGGCACGGCGCTCCGCTTCAGCAAAAATAGGCGTAAAAGGCTTGCCCAGTCGCTCAAATTCAGGCGCATCCAGACCTAAGCGTAGTTTCAACCCGGCTTCGATCATGATCGCCAAGGCACCCGCTGTAAATCCGAAATTTTGCCCCGATTTGGGATAAATCAGGTCAGGGTTAGTCAGAATGAGACAACACGGCAGAAATTGTTCGATCCGCCGACACACTTGAGTCAGCACGGCATCAAGAGTTTCCAGCAGGGGATATTCGCTTTGATTGGCCAAGACGAGGACTTCAAAGTCCTGATTTTGAAGAACATTGATGGGCACCCCTCCCGCCTCGCGAACCAGGGTTCGGCTGCTTTCTGTTCCCAGCACGCAAGTTGGAGCCCCCTGCAATCCACGCTCTTGGAAAAAGCGAAACAGCAGCGAACCTGAGCTGATCACTTCATCCAGGCAAACGTCCAAACCTAAAGTCTGGTAGGCCTTAACCGCTTCTGGCAGTGTTCGGGCGCTGCCGTTGGTCAAGATCCAGCAGCTTTTTCCCTGTTTTCGCAACTCATGCCAGGCGGCAGCCGCTGCCACAATGAGACCCGAACCGTCCATGAGCACACCATAGGCGTCAAATAAAAAGCCCTCATAGCGGGTCGAGATTGAGGTCAAATTGCTAATTTCGATGGGCGTCTTCTCTGCCATTTGTTTTGCCTTCGTTCCAAGCCTCGACTATGATCCACAGCGCCTGCTGGCCCGAGGAGAAAGCCGCTTATGATGCACGAATATTTGATTGCCCTGGGGGCGAATCTCGGTGATCGCGAGTATTACATACATAAGGCCATCGAAGCTATCCGCACAAGTTGCGGTCCCATTCAAGGTCTCTCGACCCTCATTGAAACCGAAGCCATGGGGGCTGCCGATCAGCCTTTCTTGAATGGGGCATTGATCTGTAGCAGCCATCGAACACCTGAGTCGATGCTGGATCAGCTTCTGGCTATCGAACGGGATCTGGGGCGAACGCGTGAGCTTCGTTGGGGAAATCGCACCATAGATTTGGACATCATTCTGTGGAAAGATCCCGAGGGGAAGTTTGCCGCTGTCAAAACTCCGACGCTCAGCATCCCCCATCCAGAGCTCGTGCACCGTCTGTTCGTTCTGGAACCGGCCCAGGAAATTGCTGCGAATTGGCTGCACGCAAGCGAACAGCAGACCATAGCCCAGCTTTATCAAAGGCTCAAAAATTGCGATAAATGATGCCGAAAGGCCTGCTTGGTGGGAAAACTTGGTCCAAAAATGCAAAAAAGCGGCTGCAGAGCCGCTTCCTCAATCAGTCTGTTTGATCTGGGGACTTGCTGGCAAGACCCCGGACCAATGAGACATTAGACCATATCTTTCAGAGCTTTAATAGCGCGAACCTTGACCACATTGCGAGCTGGCTTGGCTTTGAAAGTCATCTCTTCACCAGTGAAGGGATTGGTGCCTTTGCGAGCTTTGGTGGCAGGTTTACGCACAACGGTAACCTTCATCAGGCCTGGGACAGTAAATGTTCCTGGGCCTTTTTTCAGGTCATGACCGATCAGTTCCCCAAGGGTTTCAAACAAGACGCCGATTTCTTTTTTGGAGAGACCGGTGTTGTCAGAAATCGAAGCCAAAACTTGGCTCTTGGTCCGGGTTTTGCTGACTTTGTCAAAAGATTTTGGGCCAGTAGGGACAACCCGTGGCTCCTTTTTCTTCTCAGCTTTAACCTTTGTGCCTGCTTTTTTCACTGTTTTCTTCGCTGCTGTTTTCTTTGTTCCGGCCTTCTTCTTCGCCATAGAAACTCGACCTCCTAAAAAGTATGAAAGTGCGATGGGTGCATACCCTATAAATTACGTTAAGCCAGCAGGTAAAATCAAGCTGCATTGACAGCTTCTGCTGCAAAACAGAGAAGATGCAATACCAAAGAACATAAGAGAGAGGCAACTGTTTTGGGCGAAAAATACCGATTTTTTTCATTTTGGAGCCCCTGACCATAGGTGCTGAGGGGGTGAAGGACTCAATTTTTCCTGATGAACGCCGAAAAGGGAGCTGGACCGGTAGGGAGAAATTGATGCGATCCGGGTTTTCTAGCCGCAATTTGTTGGGGGATAAAAGCGTGCTTATTATCGAGCCGACCCTCAACTATAAAAATTCCATGAAAGGCTTTCTCAGCAATCTGAAGATAAGCAACTATAAGTTCGTGTCCACTGTTCGCGATGCCAAAATCAGCCTTCTCACCATGGATGTGGGGCTTTTTATCTGCGAATGGAGCCTGAAAGACATGAATGGCATTCAATTCTGTCGCGAAATCAAAGATAATCCCCGTCATCAGCAAACGCCATTTCTTTTACTTTCGGTCGAAAACCTCAAGAAAGACGTGATCTTGGCAAGCGAAGTCGGGATCGATGGCTATCTGCTGAAGCCTTTTAGCTTCGAGGAATTTCGCGACGCCGTGATGAATGTGATGAAGGCCAAACGAGCTCCGACGACGATCAACAAAACAATTGAAGAGGCCCAAGAGCTGTTCCGACTCAATGAATTCGATCGTTCCGAGAACCTCTTCGAACAAGCGAGACAAGCCAATCCCCAGTCTGCAAGGGCTTTGTGCGGCTTGGCCCAGATAGCCGAAACCCGTAACGATCCCCAAAAGGCGATCGTTCTGCTCAAGCAAGCCCACCTAGCAAACCCCGATTATGTTGACGCAATTCGGGCCTTGGTGGAAATTTATTTGGTTCGGGGCCCCAGCCGCGAGTTGATAGAAATGGCTCAAAAGGCTCATCAGATCAGTCCAGAGAATCCTAAATATACTCTGATTCTGGCCAAAGCCCACCTTGAGGAAGAGGATTATCCGCAGTCGGAGCTGTTTTTCAAGCGAACCATAAGGCTGTCTCCAAAGTTGGCTCAAGCCTATAAAGGTCTGGGGAGGCTGTACCTTATTCAAGACGACTACGATTCAGCGATGAAGAATTTCGAAAAAGCCCTGGATTTGGACGAGAAAGACGTCAGTGTCCTCAATTCTCTCGGGCTGACCTACGTCAAACTAGAGAAATACGGCGATGGTATCGAAAAATATATGGCCGCTCTGAAAATGCGGCCAAACGACTTTCGGATCATCTTTAATTTAGGATATGCCAAGGAAAAGATCGGTGACATAGAGGGGGCCCGCTTCTACTATCAGCAGGTCCTCACGCATAATCCAGAATTCGACAAAGCCAAGCGGCGCCTCAAGAACTTAGGCAAGGCCAGCTAAGGTCTCTGACCAACGCTCTATGACTGCCAGCGCTCGTATTCACCCAGACATTCAGGATTCGCAATGGCTGAAAGGTTGTCCAAGGCTTCCTTGTGCAAAATTCGGGTCACAGCCAATTCCAGCTTTTTACCACTTCGGGTATAGGGAATATCATGAACCTGGTGGATAGAAGCTGGGACATGCCGAGGCGAGAGTTGCTGCCGAAGTTGACGCTTGATGCGATCAATTAAATCCTGCCTTAGATCTTGGCCCTCTTTCAATTTTACAAAGAGCAGGACCTCGGCATCACCGTCTCTTTGCCGTGAGACGGCTAGCGAATCCAGAATCTCGGGAAATTGTTCAACCTGTCGGTAGATCTCCGCTGTTCCGATCCGAACTCCGCCTGGATTCAAGGTCGCATCGGAGCGCCCGTAAACGGTGATTCCTGCATGCGCAGTCACTTCTATAAAATCACCGTGTCGCCAGACCTCTATGGGCTGATAGTGATTGAAATAGGCATCCTGGTAACGACTTCCATCGTCATTCCAAAAGCCCAAGGGCATGGCGGGAAAGGGCTGCGTACACACCAATTCGCCCCTTTGCTCGCGCACAGAATGCCCCTCATCATCCCAACAATCGACTGCCATACCGAGTCCGGGCCCCTGAATCTCTCCCATATAAACCGGCAGCCAGGGATTGCCAAGCATAAAGCAGGAGACAATGTCGGTCCCACCACTGATGGATGCCAGATGGAGATCAGGGTTAACGTTGCTATAGACCCAGAGAAAATGCTCCGGCATCAGCGGCGAACCCGTGGAGAGAATGGTTGCCAAATTGCTAAGATCGAATTGCTGCCCTGGCTGCAGGTCGGCTTTCATACATGAGGCTAGAAACTTAGGACTAGTCCCGAAACAAGTGACCTTATGATCGGCAACAGCCTGCCATAGAATGCCAAAGTTCTGTCGATTGATGGCTCCTTCAAACAGGACAAGACTGGTGCCGGTGGAGAGGGCCGAAACCATCCAGTTCCACATCATCCAACCACAGGTCGTGAAATAGAGCAGCCGTTTGCCGGGCCCCAAATCGCTATGCAGCATCAATTCTTTTTTGTGCTGAAGCAGGGTGCCACCTACCGAATGTACGATACATTTGGGTTTGCCCGTTGTTCCAGAGGAAAACAGTATATAAAGTGGATGGTCAAAGCTGGTCGCGAGCGGATGAAACTCTTGGCAGGCAGTCTCAGGACTTTGGCCATCTAAGAATTCACGCCACGAAACAAAGGGCGCAGGAATATTTCCCCGATCCAAAGGATCGATCATGATGGATCCCTGAAGCTGATCTAGACTTCGACTCACCGCTACAGCTATAGCTGAACAATCCACAAATTTTTCATTGTAGAAGTAAGAATGGGTCGCAAACAAAACCTTCGGCTCAATTTGGGTCAAGCGATCGAGGATGCCTTCGGTGCCAAAATCAGGTGAGCACGAAGACCAAATTGCTCCCAAGGCACTCGTGGACAACATGGCAATAATGGCCTCAGAGCTATTGGGACAGATACCCGCCACCCGATCACCAGCCTTGACCCCCAGGGCCTTCAGCGCCGCCGTGCATTGGGCTACGTGGCTTCTGAGCTGCTTACTCGTAAGAAGGGCGGGGTTTTGCAGACCTTCTATTATAGATATGATCCGAATCGAATCCTCTTCATCTGAGCTCAGGAGATTCTCTGCGAAGCTCAATTTTCCTCCGGGAAACCATTGTCCCCCGCGCATTTTTCCTTTGGGTGGTGGTGCGAAGACTTTTTCTGGGGGAACTTCCCAACGAACTCCTAGAAAGGCCGCAGCACTTCCCCAGAAAGCAGAAGGCTCGTCGATTGACCACTTATGAAACGCTTGATAGTCAGCAAAGCGGAGGCCAGTTTCCGCCTCACAGGCGCTTTTAAACTTCCACATGCTGCTGGCGTGCAATCGCTCCGGGCTTGCCTGCCACAAAGCATGATCCTGCTTGGTCATTGTGCCTAACCCCCTTGACGAGATAAGCCGCCCCCGACTGACTCGAGCCAAAAAATAAAGGCGAGCTGCGCCTAAGATATATAGGCCAGCTCGGTCATGCTGTCAGCAAAAAAGCTCGAAATGGTGGGATTTCAGGGATCGACGGATTTATCAATTTTACGAGCAATCTCGCGCAGACGTCGCATTCCTTCACCCGATTGAGGTGGCGTCTTCTCAAGCGGAACTGACTTTTCCTCGGGCCGTGGCTGAGCTTTGGTCTCCTTTGATTGCTCTTCACGCCTATAATTGAAAGCTGCCACTGACTTTTGCGCTTTCACCAAGCTGCTTTGTGCCAAGGGTGTTTTGGCTTTTTCAGGAGTAGCTTCGACCTTAACTTTCGCTGGCTCGGGAGCTGCAGATCCTTGTTGTTCTGGGCGAGACGGAGCCGCTTTCGGAGTTGATCGGGGAAGAAGATCCAGTTGGCTAAGCCGCTGCTCCATTAACTCCAAACGCACATTGAAAAAAGCCGCCGTGTCCTTGATGGTACCTAAAGTTTCGTAAGCCTTCTTTACCATTCCTCGCGGCATCAGGAGTGCATTGGCAAAGGCGTCCGCTTGCAGCTCTTCGGGTGCGCTCATGGGTCTTTTCAGATAGCGAGCGAGTGCTCCTGTCCGTTCCCGATGCTCACGCGTTTGGAGTTCACCCTTGGCCATCAGTGGTTGGATATCACACAAGAAATGCCCAAATAGGTGCGCCAAGGTAAAGTTCATTTCCCCGGCATCACGCATACCAGGACTGAGGACAACGGATACATGCCAAGCCCCACGATGATCCGCTGCGAGCAATCGGGCAGCATCCGTGATGTCATCCCGTGAAAGGATCAGTCCTGCATTGGTCATGAGGGGTTCAACACGCAACCTTGGGGAATAAATTTGGCGATCAGCAAAATATTTTCTGACTAAACATGCCAGAGTTTCCAGATCGCCAGTTGCCACCACATGAAGTATCTCGGGAAATAAGGCGAGCATGGTTTGATCCTCTGCAGTGTTGTTCCTTGAATGTCTCTTTTATTGTACCGCGACCCCGCAAGGAAGCGCGAGAGACTGGCCCGATCTCTTCAATTACCCTTGATCATAAGTTTCAAAAAAACTTGTAAGTTATTGTAATATTGAAAAAAACGCGATGTTTTCAAGTTCCGAGTTCGCTCGCCGATATGGGATCTAAGACACGGCCTTTACATGGGGGAAAGCTATATGGGGGATCCGGCATTGGATGAACAGAGACGTTCACCACGTAGAGTTCTAACGAAACTCCTGCCTGGGCCACTCATTGGTGCAGACCAAAAAGTGCTCCAGTGTCGACCGATTGACCTTTCATCCGAGGGCTTGTCCATCCTTTCGGAAGCCCAACTGAGTATTGGCACAGGACTCACGTTAAAAACCCATAACCAGAGCATCGAGCTTCAGGTGATGTGGCAGAGACCGGATTTTGGAAAGCAGGGTCTGATTCGATACGGACTGCGAGCCATCGATCCCAATCTCGATCTCGAAATGTTGTTTCGTGAATCTGGCTGCTTGAAGTGAAACCGTTGCGGCTCAGGCCGCACACGAGCTCATGAGATCATCCAACCTTCCAACTCTCTCCACAAAAATTTCACTCTCGACCTCTTCTGAGTCGCAAAAAGAATTTTTTTTTTCTTCGATAAAGATTGAAATGCGAACAAAATTTCGGTAACACTATATCTAGCACAGTCAAGCGACAGCTCAACTCTTAGGAGGATACCTTGGAAGAGACAACTCAAGCAGATCTCGACGCACCAGAAGTGAAAGCAACCAAGAAAAAGCGTTCGACCAAAAAGAAAAAGGCAGCTAAGAAAAAAGCGGCTAAGAAAGTGGTAGCTAAGAAAAAGGCCACTAAGAAGAAGGCGGCTAAAAAGGCAGCTAAGAAAAAAACTGCTAAGACCCCTCGCAAAAAAGCCGGAAAGAAAAAAGCTGCGAAGAAAAAAGTAGCAAAAAAAGCTGGCACAAAGAAAAAAGCAGCGAAAAAGAAAGCCAAGAAGAAAAAATAATTCAATTCTTGGATTTCGGTCGTGTGAGCGGTCTCCAGGGCCGTTCTTGCGAAACAGCGCGGGTTAGGGAGCTATTTGCCCTCTATTCCGCGTTTTGCTTTTCCCCCTTCATCCTTTCAGGTACAATCTGCGGGCCTCCCAGTCCCCCTGCTGGCGCAAACCCCTGAATCGAGGACACTCAAGTGCCTAAATGGCAGAGAATTCTGGCCCTGATCGTCCACCACAATAAACAAAACCTGATTCGCATTCGTTATGACTGGGGACGGGAAATGCTTGTCCTATCAAGCACAGGCATCCTCCTCGGACTGTTCTATTATATTTTTCACGATTTTTTGCATACCAAGCTCAATGATTTACCTGAAAGCCTTCGCCAGGGCATCAGCACCAGACTGATGGCAACGGTCCTTCTTGGGCTAGGGGCATGGATTGCGGGAAGACTCGCTCAACTCTTCAAGGACCAGCCTGGATGGGCTCTGTTTGCTCTGAGATCGGGTGAACAGCCAAGTGTCGTTGACGCTTTCCGCCGCTGCCAAGCCCTGCTTATTCTTGTTCTCAGCTATGGATTTTTTTGGCTCGCTCTGGCTCCTTCGTTTGTTCACTGGTCCCTCCAAGATAGCGTTATACTTCAGAGTTCAAGCCTCGCCATAGCCGCCCTACTGTTTTTTTTCATGCGCAAAAACCCAGCCCCTGGCCCAAGCAAATGGCTGCAGCCCATATTGAATGACAAGTTGGTTTCAAGAGCTCAAACCTTGAGGACTTGGCGCTGGTATCAGATGCTGAGGCGTAATCGTCTCTGCCGACTTTGTCTGGGTTTGAGTGCCTTCGTGCAGATTCTGATTGGGATCATGCATGGACTGGGCTGGCCGCTATTCCTTTGTGTGCTGGCGACAATGCTCGCCAGTGCTCTCCTGGCCTGGGCCGTCGCCTTTCAACTTGAAGAAGATATGCGAGCGGTTTGGTTCGAAAGACAACTGGGCTGCTCCCACGAAGAATTTGTTCGCGTGTACCAGGAGCTCTGCTGGTTTCTGGGACTGGGGCTCGCCCTGCTGAGCCTTGCTCTAGCTCTCATTGGAGGTGTGGCAGCTCGCGAACCGGCATCAGAATGGTTGAAACTTCTGCCAATCGCCTGTCTCTTTCCGGTGATCACACCTTCCATCATGTTTCAGGTGGCACCTGATAGACCGCTCCTTCAAATTCTGATCACCAGCTTGATCGGACTTTTCTTGGGCACCGCTATCTATGCCAATGTCCTGGCTATTTTCTTGGTGGCTGTCGCTATCCATTACGCCAAGACTTATCAAAAAGATAATTTTTATCGCTCCTAGGGAGTCTGCATGCTGACACTTGAGCTATCTTCCCTCAGCAAAAATTTCCCCCAAAGTCATTTTCAGTTGGGTCCTTTGGACTTGAATATGGAAGAGGGCGATAGCCTGGCACTTTTTGGGAAAAATGGGTCAGGAAAATCCACCCTGTTTCACATGATCACCGGCCATTTGCGGCCTGATAGCGGCAGGATTCAGGTGTTCGGTGAAACCCTCAAAATGGATGCCTTCACCTTGAAAAGACGCATGGGTTATTTGCCGCAAAATTTGGATCTACCACGCTGGGTCAGCGGCTTCGATATCATCACTTATGCCATGAAATTGCATGGCATGAATCCCATCGCCGCCGAGCGGCAGAAAATTTTAGACTATTGGGACTGCAGCAGTTTTGCTCATAAGCCTTTGGCCGCCTGTTCCTATGGAATGCAAAAGCGAATCGCCCTCGCTTTAGCCTCTATGCACAAACCAGACCTGCTTATCCTGGACGAACCTTTTTCTGGACTCGACCTCTATCACATTCGCGCTTTGGAGGATCTTCTGGAACAAAGAAGAGGCCAGCAGTTAACAATTGTTAGCACCCACGTTGCGGCCTATGCAGCCAAACTCAGCAATAAAGCAGCGACCATGCACGGCGGACAGCTCAAGCCCCTGTTACCCTGGATTCATGCTGACTTTATGACTCGCATTAAACTGATGGAAGACCAGTTCTTTGTGTCCGGATCCGAGGAAAAATCATGATCAACGTCAGCATTCGTCGTTTCACCCGCCTGTTTGTCCTTGAGCTCTGGCCCTGGTATCTAGGCGGTACCCTTTTTCTGGCCATTACCAACGTCATCACACTTGAAATTCCCCAGCTGGCCAAAGAAATCGTCAATGCCTTGCAGCATCAGACAAACCTCATAGACGGACACCTCTCCCAGCTCGCTCTGGCGATTATCGGACTCGGACTGACCCAGATTTTGGTTCGCAGTATGTCGCGCATCCTGATCTTCTGGCCAGGCCGTATGCTGGAAGCATCTTCCAAATCCTATCTGTTCAACCGAGCCTTGCATTTGCCACAGGTTTTCTATGATCGCTTTGGGATGGGTGATCTGATCTCTCGACTTTCAAATGATCTGGGTCAGCTGCGCATCTTTTTTGCTTTTGCGATTTTGCAAATTCTCAACCTGGGTTTCATCTCGGTCTTCACCCTTTACAAAATGTTTAGCGTGCACACCCAACTCACCCTTTTGTCACTCACTCCGATTTTGATCATGCTGGTCATGGCTCGCTATGTCATGCCGCAGCTTTCTCGCTTTACCAAAAAAAATCAGGAGGCGATTGGAACTTTGACCAATCGAGTGACAGAAAGCTTCACCAATATTCATGTCATTCAGTCCAACGCAGCCGAAAAGAGCTTTCAAAATCTGATCGCGGTGGAAAATGAAAAAGTTTTTGAGAGCGACATGCGGGTCCTGGTCCTCCGGACTCTCTTTTTCCCGCTCATCACCAGCTTGACGGGCCTCGCCCAACTCATCGTTCTTTTCATGGGCGGAACACTTGTGATCCGGGGGCAGCTTTCGGTCGGTGATATTCTCGCCTTCAATATCTATCTTTCCTACCTTGCCTTTCCACTGACGTCCATCGGCATCATCATCGCCATCTATCAAAGGTCCCGCTCGGCTTTGGATCGCTTGGAGCCTTTGTTTATTGAAACCACCGAAGGTCCCAGTTCCCCCAACCCAGCCGCGCCCAGGGCATCAGCCATCCTGGAACTAAAAGAGCTTGATTTTCAATACCCCGAGAATACCAGTCCAACGCTTAAAAAATTGAGTCTCAGTATTCAGTCCGGGGAGATGCTTGGCATCTGTGGACCAGTAGGATCAGGCAAGAGTACCCTGTTCAATGCTTTGACTCGTATCTACAATCCTCCCAATGGCCAAATTTTTTACCAGGGTCAGGATATCAATGAATTGCCACCTGACTATTTAAGAACCCAAATCGGCTATGGCCTACAACGGGTGCACCTATTCTCTGCCAGCATTCGCGACAACCTTGGTTTTGGCATGGACCCAAAACCCAGCCAGGCGCAACTTGAAGAAGCCGCTCGCTGCGCCCAGATTGATCGAGAAATTCTAACTTTTGCTGATGCCTGGGACACCCAAATTGGTGAAAAGGGCATTCGACTTTCCGGGGGACAAAAGCAAAGACTAGCTCTTGCGCGGCTTTTCCTCAGACCCTCAAAGGTGGTCCTGCTCGATGATGTGCTTTCAGCTGTCGACAATATTACCGAAGCACGCTTGATTCAAGAGTTGCGAAAACGCCAAGGAACAATGCTCATCTGCTCCCATCGCAGCTCGGTACTTAATCTCTGTGATCGAGTGATTCTTCTGAAGGAAGGCAGCATCGTCGACACTGGCAGTTTCCAAGATCTGATCCAAAGACATCCCGAGCTCCAAGAGGAAATACATGACGAACCAAGCGCTGAAACAGTTTCATAAGCTGACCCGCAACTTTCGCGAGTTGCATAAGCTTTGGCCCTATCTTTCGCAATACAAAAGTATGATTTGGGTCGCCTGCCTTCTGGTGCCTGTGATCTCGGTTCTGCAAATGGGTGTGCCATTTATCCTGAAGAGAACCATTGATCACGGCGTACTGGCAGGAAATTATGATGCCATTGCTTGGGGAGCTGCTGCCTATTTTGCGGTCGTTGTCCTGGAATATGCGGCACGAGCCAGCCAAACGATTCTCACGTCGCGGGCGGTCTTTCACATGATTCGATCCATGCGCATGAGCCTGATCGATCATATTATGCGGCTAGCCGCTAGCTTTCATGATCGCACCATGAGCGGAGCACTCGTGACAAGGGCCACCAGTGACTTCGACAATCTCAGTGAAAGCTTAAACCAGGGTGTCCTGAGTTCCATTGTTGACCTTGCGGTGCTACTGGGAGCTCTCGTCGGTCTTTTTATACTCGATTGGAAATTGGCCAGCATCACATTGGTGATCCTGCCGATCACTGTGGTGATTATTACCCTGTTTTCCAGGGCTTTGAAGCAATCCATGCTACTCGCAAGGGTGAAAATAGCAGCCTTGAATGCCTTCACCCAAGAATGCCTCTACGGAAGCACAACGATCAAGTTGCTCAATGCCCATAGTGATAGCGAAGTACGATTTAAACGTCTGACGATCGAATACAGGGATGCGCAAATGAAATCGGTGGTGGCCGATGCTGTTTTGTTTGCTCTTCTCGATGGGGTGTCGTCCATCACGATCGGGATTGTCCTTTGGTTTGCTGTCACCAAGGTGAGCGGAACCAGCATGCTCAGCGCCGGGGTCATGATCGCTTTTGTCCAGTATGTGCAAAATCTGTTTGATCCACTGAAACAGCTTGGTAACAAAATTGCCATGCTACAGGGCGCCTTTACCGCTATTGAAAGAATATTTGGAATTTTTGAAAACCGAGATTTTATTCCTGGTTCCGCAAATCTTGCCCAAGTGGAGGGTACGGTCACATTTGATAAAGTTAATTTTCAATATCTCCCTGACACGAAGACTCTGAATAATGTTTCTTTTGAACTTAAAGCCGGTCAATCTTTAGCGATCGTAGGCGCAACAGGATCTGGAAAATCGACGATTATCAAACTACTCAGCAAGCTCTATGACGGCTACGAAGGGACTATCTCCATCGACGGTCATAATCTCAAGGAACTGGATGGCCATGAGCTTAGACGTCATATTGCCATTGTTCCGCAGGATATCGTGATCTTTCAAGGCAGTGTTGCCTTCAATATTGGCCTCGGCGACGTCTCGGTCGGCCTTGAACGCATCAAAGAGGCCGCTACTTTTGTCGGAGCCAATCGATTTATCGAGCAATTACCAGGAACCTATGATTTTGAAGTGAGGGAGGGCGGAGACAATCTCTCTCAAGGTCAAAGACAGCTGCTGGCCTTCGCCAGGGCCATCGCCAAGGACCCTCGCATCATGATCCTCGATGAGGCCACCTCATCCGTGGATCCAGCTTCCGAGAGCTTGATTCAAGAGGCGATTGAACGCATCTTCGGGGGACGAACCCTGATTGTGATTGCGCATCGACTTTCAACCATACGTAAGTGTAACCAAATTTTGGTTTTGGAACATGGCTCCGTCATAGAAGTCGGAACCCACGACCAGCTTCTCGCCAACAAAGGGCGCTACTTCGAACTGCACCAAAAGCTGGTTACCGATACCAATTGAAAAAGGGGCATCAAGCCGTTCCAACCAACTTAGCCAAATCTATCCATGACTGGATTTTCTTGGCTACCGAAACCCGAACAGCTGGGTTTCTGGTCCCTCCTCACCCTGAAGCACAACGCAGTGCTTCGGGTATTCGTGCTTTCCCGGTCTCAA
>JBGSTF010000064.1:0-8587 GCA_041736645.1 Oligoflexus sp.
GAACAAGCCCTTCGGTAACCCAGCCTCGAGACAAACATCACGCAGCATCAGGCCACTGCCGGTGCAAATACTGGCGTGCTTGAGGATAACGCCATTTCCGGCCATCAGGTTGGAGGCAAGGACGCGAACCGGCTGGTAGACAGGGAAATTCCACGGCTGGATGCTGTAGACGACGCCGATCGGGCAATAGGCGACGACGCCTGTCTTCTTACCACCGCTGTGGGTACGCGCTTCTTCGGCTAGTTGAGTCGGACCATGTTCGGCCGTGTATTCGAAAATCTGCGCACACAGCTCGACCTCCTTTATGCCATCGCGTAAAAGCTTTCCGGTCTCCTCTGTCATCAGCGTGGCAAGATCGCCGGCCTTCCTCCGCAAAGCGCCAGCGATGTTCTGAAGAAAGGGCGCGCGTTCTTCGTGGGTCTTCTTTCGCCACTGCAGGAACGCAGCGTGGCAAGCTTCGACCTTTTCGAAGGCGGTGTCCTTGCTCATCAATTCGTAGCTCGTAATCATCTTTTTTGTGGCGGGATTAATCGTGGTAATGGTTGTCATGTTCGGATCTCCTATTGGTATCCTCTATCAAGTAGCTTGGGCTACGACATGCAAATCCGCAAAAATTTCTTCGAAAGCCTACTCGGCAAAATGGATGAAGTTATCCATTGGCAGAACAGCCACCAGAGTCGCTCGCATCAGGTGATCGCCTAGCCAGCTTGTTGATAGTGTTCGATGGCAGATATTTCTCCGCGTTGGAGTTGATTCAAATGTTCAACAGATAGTTCACTTTGCATCCTGTTCTCCTGTTATCATGGCGCAAAAACATCATAGCTAATAGCATCCCATTAGGAATGGGGTTCCCGGTCCATGAGTTGCCACTGCAAGAGTTGGACCACATAGTTTTAGTGAGGGAACTCTCTCAGCATTTTTTCCACTCTCCGCTGTGCATAGAACTGCATCGCTATAGTTGCTGGTATGTTTGCAGACAATTGTAGCAGTTGATCTTTCTCGTGAAAAAAGCCGACCTGATATCAAATTCTTTGCCATCCGCATAGGCTCGGGGCTTGATTCTACCCATGGTCAGCGCATCCTCATGGATGAGCTTGATCTCCGACTCGGCATCCCATCGCTCCTTAAAAATGCCATTATGCAGAGTAAATAAGTTTTCCCAAGAGATGATCAAAGCTAGTCTATTTCAAACGGAGCGACGGTTCTAGCTTCGCTCACCATGGCAACGGAATTCCGATGGACCAAATCTTGCTTCGACAAGGGTCGAACTCATCTATTCCACAGTCTAGGAGTTACTATGCAGAAGCCAGACGATGCCGGTACGTCAGCAAAAGAAAACGCTCTTAGCAAGGATACTTATTCTACAGATGGGGCGTTCTTAACGAGAAATCAAGGTTTGCGCATCAACGATAAGCAAAATTCTTTGAAGGCCGGCGTCCGTGGACCAACACTTTTGGAAGATTTTCATCTCTACGAAAAGAATGCTTTTGCCTGAATATTGAACAACTCTCTCCACCTTGAGAATACTATGCACTCGTTGTCGAAACATTTAAAATCCTTATGGCCGATCTTGAAGGAAACTTTTGATGCTTGGCTAGATGTGAATGCCACACGATTGGGTGCGGCCTTGTCATACTATTCGGTTTTCTCCTTGGGACCCCTGCTTATAATTACAATCGCAGTCGCTGGATTCTTTTTCGGAGAAGAAGCAGCTCGCGGCCAGATCTTTAACGAATTGCAAGGCATAGTGGGGAGTGGAGGTGCCGAAGCAATCCAGGCTCTAGTAGCCTCGGCACGTCAACCAGTGTCAGGCGCTATAGCTAGTATCTTAAGTCTAATAACCTTGTTTGTCGGAGCAACAGGTGTTGTCGTCCAGCTGAAAGACGCCATGAATACAATTTGGGGCATCAAGCCTAAGCCAGGGAGGAGCGCAAAAGTCTTTTTTAAGAATTATGTAATTTCTTTGACTGCTCTATTCGGCCTCGGATTTATACTCATGGCTTCGTTAATTTTTTCTAGCATGCTTACAGCAGTGGGCAGTTTTATCAGCAGTTATCTTTCCATTCCTGAGACGCTCCTGAGTATCGTCAACATTTTCTTTTCGATGGTGCCGATCACTATCTTCTTTACTTTGATGTTCAAGTTTCTACCAGATGTCGATCTGCGTTGGTCCGATGTATGGTTGGGCGCGTTTGGGACAGCCCTTATGTTTAATCTAGGCAAATTCGTGGTAGCTTTTTATCTCGGCAAGCAGGCCCTCGATTCTACCTACGGCGCAGCATCTTCAATAATCGTCATCATGATTTGGGTCTACTATCTTTCGCAAGTCTTGTTTTTCGGTGCGGAATTCACCCGCATCTATGCGTTGCACAGCGGTCACAGGATTAAAACAACGGATGATGTCGAGTTTGATCCAAATGCCCAACCTACTGTTGCTATGCAAGCTAAAATTAAAGACCCACAAACTCTGCAGGGATCTATTGTGTGAGAAAGCACGAACATTGCCTATTGTCGCCAACATCAGCAGTGTGTTGGAGATTAACTCTGAGTCAATGATTTCAGTGCTGTAGATCTTCCGGAATTTCTTCCTTTCACTGCTGCGAAAGTCTCGCTGGAGAAAAATGGCTGTTTAATAAAGAAATCCAAAAAGCCAGAGCGGGAGTGACCGAGCAGCGGGAAGCTCCTGTCCGTCTTTCACTAGGTAGCTCTTGGCTTTTCCTTTAATCTGTTCCATTCCTTTAGATGGTCCACCAATTTCAAAGGTAAAGGCTGCGATACAAAAATCTCCACCTTGTGCACAGGTGATCTTGTCTTTCGCAAAGTTGCTTACAAAAAAAGATTCGCGTAGAGCTCCTCGATGTTCGGAACCAAGTCTCACATCAAAGCAAATTTGCAGAATATTTGGATTGCTTATGCAAATTTTATCGGGTCGCGACAGGATATGCCCAGCCTTAGAGATATCGGTGAATATCGTCCGAATCAAGCTTGCTTTCTCTAAATAGGAAATATATCGATAGACTGTATCGCGGCTCGCTCCTAACTCTCTGGCAAGAGCGTTGATGTTAGGTGTCATGGGTTTAGATGATGCAATCAAGGTTAAAAGTTTTCTGATTTTTTGCACGCCTTCAACGTTAAGTTCCATAGCCAGGGCGATGTCGCTGGAAATGACCGAATGAATTGTCTGCTGAAGACGGAGGCTATAGCTTTGAGTCGCGGTGAGAAAGTAGGGATAGTAGCCATAGCTTAGATAGTCTTCAAACTCTTTGAGTACAGTCGTGTCTCGATCCATCAAAGTGCTAACTATGTTTTGGCTAAGTTCATCAGCATTTTCTATGAGTTCTGCAAGTTGAATAGGCTGCTGTTTTAAATCCCAACGAAAATCTAGATACTCACGAAAACTAAGCGGCTTTAGTTCGTAGAGTGTGCGGCGCCTTTGTAGATCTGTGGTCGAACGCTGGCTTTGCAGATTTTGCTTATCACTCCCTTCTAAAAGGTGAAGACTGGAGCTTCCTGAAATCAGGATTGATTTTGAAGGAAAAGCATCAAGGATGTTTTTTAATTCAAGCTTCCAATTTGGATACTGATGCACTTCATCTATAACGACGCAATGGGCAGCAGTTTGCGTGAAGTACTCTTCTATTGCGTTGTAGAGTCCAATCTCGGCCAATGGAAAAAAATCCCCTGAAATGTAGAGCCAGTCTTTAATCGACTGGTAGTGTTCGTTGGCATGCTGAATGAGCAGCGTAGTCTTGCCCACACCGCGATCTCCCACGATCATAATAGCTTTCTCTTGCCAATCGATCTGTGTTGCTAGATAGCGACGATGCGTTGGTCGTGAATTGTTCACAACGTGACTATGAAAACGGTAAAGACTCTCCAGCATTAATTCAGCCTATTTAGCAAGTTAATATACTGTTATCAAAGCATAAAATCTTAATTGTACTATATACAATACAATTATATTGTTAAAGTGTTCTGATAGCAATACACATGACAAATTACCCATAAATTAAGGTCGCTTGGGATATCTTTCGAATCCCGTGAGGCAACGAAAAAGATGCTCCACGCAGTAGGCACTCGTCCTGCATCTGCTGATGATGGTGTGATTCTTGCCTACGGGGAATTAATTTGAATTTTTGGCTGCATCCAGCCGGAGAGCATAGGCAAGCGGTGTGAATTGCCTTGGGTCGGCCTCGATCGATTCTCGATTCTTAAAAATAAAGAGTAGATAGTCCCTCAGATCAACATTCGCTGCTGAGCAGGTATGAACAATGGTTCGAAGGATGTCCACGTGTAATCTGCCTGCTTCCGTCATACGGAATTTGCTGGCATCCTCCATTATTTTATCCCAGCGCAAAACCCTTTCGGATAAATTATTTGTGCTCGGCAGGCGAGGATCCCGAATATATGCGGTCAGCGTTTCGTAGTGTTTGACGATATATTTACAGGCAATATAGAGTTCCGATGTTTTCGGCCAGTAATGCCCATAAATTTTTTGGCCACGGATGACAGATTCACATCGCTTGCGAATAGCAGCCCATACTTTGCTGCTGTAGCGTTGACGATATCGCTCGATACGGGCCTTGGTGCGTCCCAGCTCGTCAATCCGATCCTCGATTTGTTCCAGGACCAGGAAGGCGGAGAGCATCCAATAGCAGAGGCGCTGATCTTTATCTTTGTGCTTCCAAAAGGGACGGCGCGCGTGCGCAGCACAGCCGGCGTGAGTGACCTCAAATTTGCTGTAAATCTCAGCAGAAACGAGGTTGGTTGTAGCCAGGTCAGAAACCAAAGTAAGCATTTTTTTCTTAGGACTCCGAGTTTCCAGCATCCTGGTGAGGAGATCTCACAAAGTGCCAAGGTGCGAGCGAAAGAAAAAGATATAGCTACGCGGATCACTTGGGATTGTCTTACCGATTACGACTGATATATTGAGCGAGCGCTTAGTGTCCTTGCCTTTTTTCCTGTCAAAAACACGACCGAAAGTTTCGCTTATCTTTTCTACCAGACTGCCTCCGGGTGGTTCATCGAGTTCACCTCCATCTTTAAGGGCGCGATTGATTTCAAGAACGCGACCTTTGGTGTCATCACCCAAAAGCACATCGCATTCCGGCAATTGCTCGCCCAGACAGGTGTAGATCGGAGCGAAAAGTTCAGCGGACAATTTAAGGTAGGAACATAATCTGCTGCTGGTGAAGTAAGGGTTGCTCTCTTTGAGCATGGTTGCCAGGCGATTGATAGGCATTGCATAGCCAATCACTGAAATAATCGTATTGGCGATACCCGTCCAAGTGGATTGGGAGTTTGGTGGACCGATTTCGTCCGTGCTGGCGGTAACGCTTTTACCCGTTCGCGGGTCGGTGACTGTTTCAACTGAAAGGTTAAAAGTCTTGGTCGTAACTCCATACTCGTGCCGGGTGCGATCGTCACTGACGCTATGAAGGCCACGCGGATTTTCGAAATTTTCCATTCGGATTACCTTGAGTGGTTTCTCTTCCTTCACTCTTTCCGCGATATTGCCGGTAAATATAGCTTCTCCGGAAGCAACAAAATCCGGCTCAGCTGGGTCAGCTTTGGCCGGAGCTTGATCGATCCGTTTGTTCTGCCTCTTTTTACGACCTTTGCCAAGTCTGTCTTCGTAGCGACGTATTTCTTTTAGCAACTTGGCACGCCGGGCTTTGAGTGCCGCCAGACGCTCTTCGTCGGTGAGTTTGGGTTTTGCTCTGTCGTCCGGCAAGGAAGGATTACCGCTCTCGCTTTTTGGGGTGATTCCAAGCTCTCGACGAAAAAGAGCCAGGAGCTTTGCGGCCCGCTGGCGAGCCTCAGTCAGCTCCGAGCGAAGACTGGATAAAAGGAGGACGGCATTATAGACAGAAAGCGGGATCTCGGTTTTATGCGCCTTAACCCAATCCTCTGCTTCACGCAGGTCGGCGAGTTTTTTTGCAATTTTTTCAGCAGCAGCATCCACAACAACCAGAAGTAAGGGTCATAAGCAACAGAAAGTATTGCCAAAACCTTTACTCCGAAATACTGTCGGTGTCGCTACTTATTTAATTTTTTGTCGATCGTATAGGCTGAACCCTCGAAAAACATCTGCAGCTCGGTCGCCGAGATTTGTTTGACTTGAGGATCGGTGAGAAAACGAAACTGGGTCTTTATCGACTCTGAATTAAATAATTTGAAGGCCAGCCAAAGTCCGCTATCGTCGGCAAAAAGAAGTTTCATGCGACGCCGACAGCGTCCAACAAATAACACGACATCGCCAGCAAAAGGATCCAGATCCATTCGGTAGCATTCAGCCAGCAATCCATGATGCGCTTTTCGAAAATCAACTTTATGCATTGCTACATGAACAAAGCGAATCCTAGCAGGAGGCAGCATGCTTCACCTCCAAACTGCTCAATGCAGATAATAGCGTCACAGTCAGCATCGATGCATCTGCAAACTCAATGGTGACACCCGAAGGAAGTCGGACGATAAGCGGGCTCGTGCTTTGTTCAACGGGTAAGCCTACGACCTCTAAGCGCCTCGGTGCCAGCGGCTTTGCCTTTGTTTTTACCTTCGCAAGAATACATTTGATTGCTGTCTCTGACATTCCCGAGAGACGCTTCAATTCCATCGGACCAATACCAGCCGCGCTTCCTCGCTGCACCAATTCCCGCAATTCATGAGGATACCGGCGACCACGGGAGGGAGAGCTTTGACGATTGAATTCTGCGAAGCGGTTCTTTATGAGATTCTGCAGTTCAGCGATGGGTTGGTTGGCAGGGGCAAGTTTCATTATGTCCTCCATGTTTTTTGATGACGTGGAAGAGTCTGCCTCAGATTGTTATTGGATAACCACAGATGCAGGAAGAGTGGCTACATTGTGATGACAAATAAAATAGAAAGAGAAATAGGGTAGGGATCTTTCGCTTTCACTTATGACTCCAGTTGGTTGCATCACTCCATCATATCAGATATGAGCAGGGAATTAGACTGGAGAAATTCTTGAAAATAGAAAGGGACGCTGCTAAGACCTAGGATATCGCATCGACGCCATGGCCCCGATGGGGCCGCCCGAATGCTAGCTATTCGATGACACTATCCTTCCTCAGACTAGGCATTAAAATTTATCGCCGAAGATCGGCAGCGGTACCGGGTCTGTTGAGTTACTGGAGGGACAATAACTCTCTGCCAGATTACTTTTCAGAGTGATTGCTGTCTGTTTTTCATCGCAAAGCTCTACCCTTCTGCCGATCATCGCCGCTGCTGTTGTGAAAACGTAGTCTCCGGTATTGCTATCAAAGCTAGCAATCGGTATCGAATACTGCACATTGATACCGGTACCCAAGAGAAACGCCATAGCAAAAGATGTGTTCTGCCCAGGAATTCTGACCTGAGCAGTCAGTCGACTGGGGTCCTTCGAGCTGGTCGTCTCAGCTTTAACAGAGGTAGGCCCCATATTTACTGTAACGAGTGGAGCCGGATCGAAGGCATGAAATCCCAATGGGATAATTCGGTAATTCCTGGATTTGAGAGAATCGATCAGTTTTTGAGTCTCGGCACTGTAGCCCATTTTCACGCGTAGATTGAAATCCAAGGCATCATAGAAGGTGGCAGGTATGTCTTCATCCAAACTATATCTCCGGAAATCGAGATCCGATGCCTGATCAAAGCCATTGTCCGTGCCCAGAAAAAGCTTGTCGTAGGCGACGAAGACAGCTTTCGGACGCTCGAAAATTTGAAAGGAATTCAGGCGACTGAGAGAGTCTTTGATGTCAGCGGGGTAAGCGACTTTTTTCCCGATGTCGACCAGCAGCGGAAAACATTCCTGCTTGAGAACTGTGGCCGCTTGAAAACGCGCCGACGGCAATCCGACGCTGCTAAGGATATCACGGCCGAATTCCGGTTCTTCAGATTCGATCGAGGAAGGTGGTACCACCAGACTTTTCGAGAAAACCTTCGTGACTTTCGCCCCCAGATCGGTAGGGATCGCTATCTCGGCTCGCAAAACGAGATCGCAGGCATAACCGAAGGATTTGGTATTGAGAATAGACAGTTGCAGGGTGCCTTTGGCTGGAAGATTCGGCGAGACCTCGATGAAGATTCCATCGTCCTGAGTATTTTGGGCCAAAGCCGGCAAACTGAATAGACCGAAAGCGAGAACTGAAGATGTAATGGCACGCAACATGAGGCTTCCTCTAGATAAGGGTGTCGCAACGGGGCAATATCCCCAGAGAGCTTGACCACCTAGACCAGCTTGAAAAGGAATTATTGCGAAGGTATCAGCAATAGCCGAAATCTAGCATGAGCTTGATAGAGGTCTACCCCAAGCGCATCGAGCTTGAAGCAGGATCGCGCTGATATGGCGCATGATCTAAACCCTTAAACCCATCAGCCCCTGTGCCGCAATAATTCCAAATCCTTCGCGTCTGTCAATCAAGGCTCCGTCTGGCAGACGAGACCTAAGCCGTTCCAACCAACTTAGCCAAATCTATCCATGACTGGATTTTCTTGGCTACCGAAACCCGAACAGCTGGGTTTCTGGTCCCTCCTCACCCTGAAGCACAACGCAGTGCTTCGGGTATTCGTGCTTTCCCGGTCTCAA
>JBGSTF010000068.1:0-5050 GCA_041736645.1 Oligoflexus sp.
ATTCCAGCAGGAGAGCACGAAGACTATCATATGATGTCGTCATTCTTCAAAAAGCCAAATGGTGGCTACTATGGAATAATCGGCGTCATCTCTGCACTTGACATCATGGGCATCACAGAACTCATGCCTTCATCCCTTCAATTCGTCATAGAGCCCAACTACAAAATTGTAAAAAAACTTCCTTTGACAATCGAAACATATAAACTCGACAGCCAAATTGTAAAAAGCCAGATCCATTATCACAACGGCCTTCCCATGCAAAGAGCTGCCGACGCGATTGCATTCTCTCTAAAGCACCATCTGGGACAAATGACTCTCCTCAAGAATACCTTTGAAAAGGCTCTTGATATGGGACTCATTAAAGCCTCTGAGGAAGTTAAGATACGCGACCTCTTTAGAAATATGGAGAGCAGCGAATGAGAGACTATAAAGATGCAAGGGCCGCAAGAAGCGCCATAGAAGACCGAATCAGACAAAAAGCAGAAAAAGATGGTTCTGACATTAGCACAATACGTCGAAAATTTGCATTTGATGCTTTACTAGAACGCATTTCGGCAGATGGAACATTTGTCTTGAAAGGCGGTTATGCCATGGAACTCAAAAGCCCGGCAAACTTGCTTAAAGCAAGGCCGACCCGAGACATGGATTTCGTATATCGGCTCAAAACAGCCACTGATAATGTCGAATTTTCGATAAGAATGACTCTCGAAGATCTTTCCAATACAAAACCAGAAACATGGCCCAGCAAATACTTTGAATTTGAATTCGGACGAGCCTCACTCGAACTAGACATAGGCGGTTATCGATACCCAGTCACTGCAAGAATGGATGGAAGAAAATTTGAAGCCTTTCTGATAGACGTCACTCATGAGGACTTTCTGGACGAATCCAAGATCGATAAAGTTAAAACAAAAACACTGAACGAAATCGCAGACGTTGATTCAGAAGCCACCACAATAAAGTCAACTCAAAATTTCGCTGAAAAAGTCCATGCCCTTACAAAGCCTCGGGACAAGGGTAACAGCAGAGTCAAAGATCTAGTTGATCTGGTGATCATAATCAATCAGCACGGTGTCCACGAGCAGGATTGCCGGAAAGCCCTCCAAGATATATTCAACCACCGAGCCACGCACGAAATTCCAACAACAATCAGCATGCCTCCGATTTCATGGCGTGGTGAATATGAAACTATGGCAAAAAATTGTGGCCTTCGCGAGAAAACTTTGGAAATGGGCATGGAAACACTCTCAGATTTTTACTCTCGAGTTATAAGAACTCGGTTGGATTAATAGAGACACCGGCACGAAAAAGGAAAAGCTTCCCTTCACAAGGAAAAGCATTGCTTGACCACCGGCCTCCAAACTCGCCAGTATTGGGGATTTGTGCAAAAGCACTCTATTGAAACTGTCCTGGAGGAGCTTATGTCTGACGATCAAGAAGAATATCCAGCTCTTCTTCCCTATTACAAGAGAGCTGCAGTTATGCCGGTCTATTGGGCAAACAAATCGCAGAAATTTTATGTGGCCGCAGACGTTCTGTGGAAAGCGCAAAAGAGCGACCTTGAGGAGCGACTGGGATACGGAGACGAATTCAGCTTGGCAGCAGCCTTTGGCGATGGATTGTTTGGCATGATATGCGGGCTTTCCTTAGAACTTAATTTAAAGGCCTGCATTGTGGGATTGGGAAAAAAATCACCCGAGCATCACAATCTCAATAGCCTCGCAACGACTGCCGATTTTAATTTCGGTCCTTATGCTGGCTATGCTCGCATTACAACAGAGTATATCTACTGGTATGGGAAGTATCCCGTCCCAAAGGAAAAACAAAACAACGGGAGTCTTTGGGATATCGTCTATCGATTGGGATTGAAACCAAAACCTAAAGTAGGATCGATACTTGAAAGAAGTATCGATGTGCGAAGAGAAGAATGCGAAGTCAACTGGGAAAACTTTCGGACAGTTACGGAGTCGCTTCGATTGCATTATAGAGCGATCAGAGACAAGCATATGAAGGGGGGCGGAAAATTGGCATTTTGATCTGCTTAAATTCGAGATGGCCCACTCTTACTGCGAGCGGTCAAGGCTGACACAATCTTCCAACAACAAGAATTCTATCGAAACCGCTAACAATCCGTCACCATTACGAAGAAAGCGCTTCTCGTTGATAGCCTTCTTGTCTTGAAAAAAGCTCTTTCGAACTCAACTTAAACAGGCAAACTGTACGATATGATTTGAAAAGCAGTTCATAGGGTCAAAGAAAAAGAGCAGAAGTATTGAGTGGCGGGCACAACTGGACGAACTTAGAGCTGCGATTGTTGATTACAGTATTGAGATAAGTGCCTAATTTATCTTAGTAATTGGGAGGACAAACTCGTGTTCTCCCGTTCCTAGCCAGTACCAAACTAGTCCCAAGCCATTCCTCTTTCAGCTCGCCGAAACCTCCCATCCTCCTTTTTAACCCGGCAATTTGCTCCCGATCATTCACGAATCGCTTGCGATGTTCTGTGTACCCCCAACAGACTCAAAATTTCTTTCGGCAAAAATCGATCTTATAGAGTCATGTCCTATTGACTCGCACTACCGGTCGAGTTACCACGTCGTCGTACAAAATAGGTGTCTCATTGACATCCTAAGATTAACCGACGAAAGGGACAAAAATGGACAAGAATCACTCACGCGCTTCGGCAACTCGCATTGGTGAACGCATCGCGATCCTTCTTGAAAAAGGATACTCGGAATCCAAAGCAGCGCTTGAATATCCCAATCTGATATATTTCCGCAACCTCAACCTTATGCTTCTCACTCGGTATATGACTGCGGAAAAATTGCTGGGAAGAGGGACGTTCGATCAGCAGCTTAACAAACTAAGCCAGCTTGGATTTGAAGACCATCCGTTTGGAGCATTTTTGCTTGTTGACTGGAACGAGTTGAAAACTGTTTTCCCAAAGCACCTATTTTTCTACAAAGCACTGCTAGCAAATTCACAGCACTACGACGAGATAGAGTTCCATCATACTTTCAATGAAATCGTAGACAATTACTGCAAGGCCACATTTGCTGAAAGCCCGGCATCCGAGTACGATTGCCCTACAGACAAAGACGCTCTAATTGCAAGACTTACGCTCATCGCAACGCTCCGCTCCATCGACAATTTTAAGGAGTTTCTTGCCGATTGCTTCGACGCGGACTACTTTGATCACTCCGCAGAAATCAACTTACCGAATTCTCTGGCGGTATTCCTTAACATGACACAACCCTGAACCCAAGCAGCAGAGGGGGGGTATCACTCTAGCAGAATTCTTCGCTGATCAGCTCAGCAATTGCCTTGCAAAGAGATTGATAACCTGCACTCTGCCAAATGAGTTTCTCATCGGGCGGAAAAATAGACCTACCGATAGCATCCACCTTTTTCTTCTTGTCTGCACGCCTGAGAGCGACTTTCCATACTGGTGCCTCAGTCTCGATTACGGTTCCATCGGGTTCGTAGTTCGATCGCCAATTCCAAACTCCGATAGCATCCATCCGGTCCCAAAAATGCCCCCAGCGGTCTAAAGGTGGACGAAACACCTTCTCGATTGGGCTCTTGGATCCGCTTTCCACCCCGTTCAGTCGCATAAGTAAGTGATCATTTTCCCATCGCAGAAGCTTCTGGCCAGACCAGGGATGTCCAACACTTACGAAGAATTCCTTTGGCTCGTGGCTTTCCGTAGACGAATGGAAAGTTGTACACGAGCTGAGCACGAAAAAAGCCATGGGCAATAGTAGAGACACCTTCAAGCTTGTCACCTCTGTCTGCTAGCGTAAAGACTACGAATCCAGCTCATATCGTCGCTATAGAGGCGATATTCGCCATTTCCACCGAGGCACATAATACTCAACGGTTGATTTTCGTAAAGATCACAAGTTGAGGTGAGATTTCCGGTTCTACCATCATGATAGGCTACATAGGTATCGTCCAAGCCCATAGCATGGCCCATCTCATGTAACAAAACAGTCTTACTGTGATTTTCAAAAAGCGTTATTACGGGCCGATTGTACGGCATTAAAGTCGTAAACTGCCGCATTCCCGCAATCGGCGGCACAACTTCAACCAGTAAGTCTGCGTCAGATAGACTCGAAACGAATCGGGTGCGTATGCTTCCATTGGGCAGGGGCGCTGTCCACTTGGAAATTGACTCCGCGATATGCTGGACGAGTAGATCCTCCTCGCCCACAACATAGACATTGATCGCTCCCCTATCCACTTTATTGACCAACAGACTTGGATAGCTAAGCGGATCATAGGTCTTCCAAGATAAGTCAGAATTTGAAGGCTTCGTGGGACTTCCACAGCCGAAGAGCAATAGAAAGCTCGAAAAACACATAGCAATACATTTAGAACTCATATTTACCGTTCCATTGTTAGAAATTTTCATTTTCTGAGAAAATCGGACTTACAGCATCAGGCGTTTAGTTCAGCTTTCGACTCACAAGAGTGCTGATTGCCTGGCTTTTCAAGGATCCCCACTGGTCTTTACAACTAAACTGATTCGATAAAGAAAAGCCACGGGATCCGCAAAAAGTTTCCGCTGTTGAGGATAAATTGCTATAGCCAGACTGAGACGCCACATATGCTGCTGACAGATCCAAGTCGTTAACATTCCCGAGCCCAAAGACTGGTATGTCACCACCAAACTGCATTTCGGACGTCACCTGGATTTGACCTAATCGCAACTTTGGATACTTCAGGTCGAAAAAAGCACCATCGAGCTTAAGAAATCCAACAGGAAAAGGATTCGACAAAAGGCGTGTGATGTATTCGTCGTTCGCAGGCGGCATCACCCTAATTTCATCGCACAATTCCTGAGAATCAATACCACTGCTTGGAACTGACCTCCAACCATCCTCCAGCAAGGAATTGAAGAAGGTGAATTGCAAATTGCTAAATTCTATGGGGTACATACCTTTACAAAAGAGATACTGCGGATCGATTTGGTCAACGGGTGGTTTAGGCATGCGAAATGCCGCCATTTCCATTCTCACATCTGATATCAGAAGTTTAGAATAGCAAT
>JBGSTF010000071.1:0-63230 GCA_041736645.1 Oligoflexus sp.
CTGAGAAAGTCGGCGGGCTACCGCTATATTCTAGACCTCGCGGTTCGTCTGAGTCAGCCGGACGACATCAGCTGCAACTAAGAGGCCCTAAGAAGCCAGGGTGATAATCGCGACTCCACCCATGGCGAGAGCTATGGCGATGATTTTAGGCCAGTTGAGCCTTTCCTTGAGAAATACCATAGCAAAAAGAACGGTGAAAATTGTCGAAGTTTGATTGAGCAAAGCAGCCACCGATGCTTGTAGGTACTTATAACCTGCAATCCAAAGGATAATGGAGACGTAAGCGCTTAAGATACATCCCCAGAGCAGAATGCCCTTATGCGGTGTCGTCAGAAATTCTTTGAAGCGTGCCCGGCGATCGCCGATACGCAGGAAGATTAGAGCTGAACCCACAACACCGGCAAACATACGAATGGTCACCAGTGAAAAGAGGGGCACGCTATGAAACAAGGGCTTGACGATAATGATGCCGAGCGCCACCAAGAATAGGCCGGCAGCCATCAGAAGAATTCCTTTGCGTCGTTCCTCAGGCTTAACCGAGTCTGATGTCTTATCGTGAGGCGACACAAAAACCAAAGATGCAAGAATAAAGGCCCCGCCGATCAGAAGGATAGGTTTTGGTCTTTCGTCTAAGAGCAGCATAGACAGGGAAATGACAAAAGGTGCAAACAAACACTCTAGGATGGCGACATGGGATGCGTGCAGGTACTGCATGGCCTTTAAAATCATGCCATCGGCAATGCCAATCCCTAGCAGGCCGCTCAGCAGCAAGAGCCCTGTATCCCTTGGGCTGGGAAGATGAACCCCTCCTTCGACAATCAAGGCGGTCAGCACCAGCATGACGAGCCCAATGATATTTTTACCGAGGTTCAACACGAGCGGGTGAATTCTCGCTCCAGACATTTTCATGAGGATAACGGACAGAGACCATACCATGGCACAGGATATGGCGAGTATGTTGCCGATCATCTACGGGAACCTTTCTAGGAGGGAGGCGGAGCTCAGGGTTGTTCCATGAGTTCAAGGAAAGCTTCGATGGTCCAATTGCTCTGGTTAATGTTGATGCGAAAACGCTTGTTGATGCGTTGGCCCATAAGAATTCGGAACTCCGCCTGATTCATGAAGCGATCGACAAATTCATTGGGCATGGGTAATGCCACCTGCCCCAAATCCGAAGCTACATAGAGCAAGGGATGAACTCTATTTACGCCACACGCCTGCTGACGAAAGTGCTCGAATAATTGAGTTTCGGACTTATGCAGGGATTCGCTGATATCTCCATATTCAATGCGATGATAAGTCACCGAATCAGCAGTTATATTTTCAATTTCAAAGATATCGTATTCCATTCCCAAAAACGCCAACAGACTCAGCTTCAAGGTCCAGACTGTATCGGCCTTAATTTCTTCACGTCGCAATCCATTCAAAAACGTGTGGTTGCTGAGTATGCCTTCCCAATCGATGTTTTTGAGGTGGGCGCACTCATCGTCCAGGTCTGCGTTCAAGTTGGACTCTGGAATCATGCTCAGGCTGGACTCCTGAATTCTTTCCTTAGCTTCCAGCTCAAACTCCTCAATGTAGGCTGGACGGGCGATAAGATGGCTTTGGCGATAGGAATAGTAGCCAAAGCTGACCCCTGCCAGTGCGCTGACGAAGAAAACAATCCAGAGCTTGAGGCGCATGGAAATCCTTTTGGGATACGAGGGAGGCCGCACGTGGTCCGTGCGCTGGTACTATAGCGAAATATATGGGAATGGCAAGGTCTCCCGCGTATCGAAGCTGCGTTAGGTGTCATCAGCTTGGTAGGAAAGCTCGGCAGCAGCCAGCTCTGTCGTTCTGGCTTTTTAAGCGGGCTGATCCAAAGATTGAGCGGCGTTGAGTGGAAGTCGGAGGACAAAGCAGGTCCCTTGATGCAGCTTCGAAGTCACTTCGACTGAGCCGAGGATTGCAGCCAAGGACGTTTTTACAATATCCAGACCGATACCACGACCTGAAAGCTTGGAAACCGCTTCTTTGGTCGAAAAACCAGAGGCAAAGATCATTTGCTCGATGTCTATATCCGTGAAATCGGTCGCTTGGTCCGCGCTTATGAGACCTTTTTGCAAGGCCTTGTCCCTTATCTTTTGAGGGTTCAGCCCACGGCCGTCATCCTGCACGGTAATGAGCAATTGCTCTGCCTCAGTCGACGCCTGGATCGAAATCGTACCGTGACCTGGCTTTTGTCTTGCCATACGGTCTGGTGGAAATTCGATTCCATGGTCGGCGGCATTCCGAAGGATATGAAGCAGAGCGTTCTTGAGGGTCTCGCTGGCCAAAGGTGACAGCTCCAAATCGAGGCTTCTGACTTCGAGCACAATCTGTTTACCCAACTCCTGGCTCAAATCGTTGATCAAGCGTGGAAATTTGGCGAAAATGCTGGATAAGGGCTGGCTTTGGGTATGGGAACTCGTAGTCGATAGGAGCTCTTTTTGAATGTAGGCTTTGGGGCTTTGCTGGGCCAATTTGCCAATAGCTGCCGTCCACTCACCTTCTGTTTTAAATTTATGCAGGTGCTCCACCATCTCTTCCAGCAGGTCGAGGCCCTCGCGCAAGAGAGCAGCAAGAGGCTTATCCATAGGACGATCGGGAGCTAAGGCTATGCCGTCCGACAGACTCAGCATCGCCTGAGCGGAGCACTCAAATGCCAGCAGGCCGAAAATCTGCGAAGATCGTTCGATGGTCTGCAGGCTTTGTATCATGGAATGAAGGGCCTCAGGTGTCGGCTGAGCTTGCAGATCCTTGAGAGCACGCCTGCTCAGGGCAAGCATCTCTTGACATTCGTGGATGAACTCTCTGATGGCCTCGTCGGCAAAGGACATGGCTTGGCTCCTTAAAACACCTGGTCATTCCTTGGCCCCTATAGCATCGTTGCCCGAGCTTTGGTTATAATCAGGTTCATAGACAGGCTATGGCCCTATGCAAGTTTCGGATTTTGTAGCCCTTGACTATACCCAAAGAGTTGATCAGTTGGGAATAAACTTAAAAAAAGCCAATCTCTGCAGCATATTTCAGCCGAGGTAGGGACAGAAACCTGTGTATTTTGTATAGTTTAAAGTGGATCAAAAGATTGAAGGTCGAAGCCACTTTGTTTTGAATTGTGACAAGTCAGTAGAATATGGGTCCGCATTGCAGGGGGATGGGATGGCAGTCGGCAAGATCAAGGAAGCAGCGCAAATCAAGACGAGCAGCACCGCCGAGTACTTTGCCAAGAATCTGCAGCAGGTCGGCTTTTCTTCGCCCACTAAGGCTGTCTTGACAACTCTTAAGGAAGCCTTTGACAATTCACTGGATGCCTGTGAAGAGCACAATATTCTGCCCACCATCCATGTCTTTATCGAGCGGAGAGGCAAGGGAGCGACCAAGAATACGGATTTGATTCTGATTCGGGTCGAGGACAATGGACCTGGTATACCCGTTAAGGATCTGCCCAAGGTCTTTGGCGAGTATCTGGCTTCATCGAAATTTGGCCGAGGTCGGTGCACCCGTGGTCAGCAAGGGATCGGCATCTCGGCAGCAACGACCTGGGCTATGCAAACCGCTGCTCAAGGTGTGAAAGTTATCACCCGCTGCAAAGGTCAAAAGAAGGCCACGGTTTGTCGCATTGAAATCGATTTAAAGAACAATAAGGGTATTTTCAAAGATAAGGAAGAAATCGACTGGGATCAGCCGCACGGCACCAGTGTCGAGTTTCTCATTGACGGTCGAGTGCAGTTGAATGGCGAGGCAGGAATTATCGCTTTTCTTAAGAGCAACGTTTTGGTCAATCCTCATCTAGAGCTTCACTATCAGCTGATGGACGAGGAACTCGTGCATATCACGCGGGTGGCCCATAAAGTTCCCCATATTCCTGAAGCCGCAGCTCCCCATCCCCACACGATGAAACTGGGCGAGTTTTTGGCTCATGGCAAGCTATTCGGTAAAATTTCTGTGCGAGAGTGGTTGCAAACTGCATTTTCGCGCGTGAATGAACCGGTCTTTCAAGATTTGATCACGAACTATAATGTTCCCAAAAAACTGCTTGATAACGCCCTGACAGAATTGACAGAAGAGCAGGGTAAACTGCTTTTCACCGGGATTCAAACCGCCTCGCTGTTGCCGCCGTCGACCAGTTCTGTCCTCGCTATCGGCGAAGCGGGCCTCGCCAAGAGCATTCTGCGTCTCGGTGATGTTGACTATTTCTCGGTCGTTTCTCGTCGACCGGCCATCTGTGACTTCAAACCCATTCAGGTGGAAGTTGCCTTGGCTCGTTTGGTGGAAAAGGCTGGACGGGCCGGTGAAGAGGATGAAGAGTCCTGTCAGGTCCTGCGTTTTGCTAATCGGGTGCCACTCCAGTTCGATAAAGCGGGCTGTGCTATTGTTAAAGCCATCACCTCCGTGAACTGGAAAGTCTATGGCATGAAACAGAGCCGTGGCGCGATTCCGTCCGGACCTTATATTATCGCTGTCAGTGTCGTGTCGCCCTTTATCAAATTCAAGAATGCCTCAAAAGAAACGATCGATGCGTCCGACGAGTTGGTGGAGGAGATCCGTCGAGCTCTTATGCAAGCAGGACAAAGGCTGTCTCGACATCTGCGGCGCGAGCATAAAGAAGCCATGCTGGAAAGTAAAATGGCTCATATTGAGCAGTTTGCTCCAATCCTAGTGGATGGCTTGGTGCGTATGACGTCGTCCAATGATGATCGACGTGCAGCAGCTCATCGAGGGCTGCTTAAAATTCTTGGCCGCGACACCCAGGAAGCCGCCAAGGAACTTGAAATTGCCGAAGCTCAATTAGAAGTTGCAATTAAGCGCAAGAAAAAACGTTTGGGCGCAGCCTACGAACTCACTCTGACCAAAGAGGAGCGGGCTGATATGGACGATGATGAAGACGAGGACGAGGATAGCATAGCCGAAGATGATCGTCCGCGTGGTGGCAAAAAGCGGAAAGCCCAGGCGGTCAAGGATGATGAGGCTGTGGATGAAGAGGATGCTGAAGAAGACGATAAGCCAAGCGGCAAGAAGAAAAAAGCCGGCAAAAAACTCAAAGCAGTCGCCAAATCAGCCAAAGGCGGCAAGCCAACGCCAGCGTCCGCACCAGCCACCGAAAAACTTGCTTCGAAAAAAGTTAAAGGCAAAGCGGCTGCCAAACCGGTATCTAAACCCGCCGCCAAACCTGCGAAAGCCGTAAAGGCTAAGCCAGTCAAGGAAGCTGCCGCCAAGTCGGGAAAAAAACCAAGCAGTAAGCCTATAAAAAAAGCTGCTGCAAAAGATAAAGGTTCCAAGCCCAAAAAGACCAAAATCCCAGTGACCAAATCCAAGAGTTCTAAGGCAAAGAAAAAGTAAGTAAAGGAGTTGAGGATGCGCGGCAAGGTTCTACAGCATGCTATACCTGATTTGACCATAGAGCTTTGCGAGCGATTGCTCAAGGACCTGGAACGAGCCAAACGGCCTGTGATAGAAGCCACTAAGTGTAGTTTGGACAATGCGCTTTATGACTTTAAGGTCGGTTTTTTGACCCCAGGAAAAAAGAAGATCAAGACCGAGTTAAATGTGGCCTCGGTTAAGAAGATGTCTCGTGCGGTCTTTATGTTGGAAATCCTGCTACGGAATATTTCGACCGGTGCAGTCAACACCAAGCGCGAGTTGTACTATATTTCCAAAGGTGAAGTGAAACACAATGCTTTTATGAAGCCGATAGATTTTGGTGATCAGGATGAATCCGATGGTATCATCGATTTTATCTGTGAAATTCTCGAATGCTATCGCGAGGAATTGAATTGTTACGCCAACGATCGCGGCGGTCAAACCTATTCGCAGCAATTGGTGGTGGAAGAGTCGCTTTCCGATGGGGGGCGAGCAAGAATCGATCTTTCGCAGCTAGGAACTTCACCCTTTCAGCCGAAAAATCGTCCGCAAAATCTGACTCTATCAGCTCGAAAGAAGATCGATTACTGCTTGATCGTCGAGTCCGAAGGTACAGCCAACACACTGGTGGCAAATGGATATACCAAAAGACATAACTGCATCCTGGTCGGCGCCCAAGGTGTGCCTTCAAATGCTGTTCGTGGCTGGCTTAGGCGAATTCAAGATCAGCTGCAAATTCCGCTCTACTTCTTCGGCGACCTTGATGCCTATACCATGCAGAATATCTATCGAACATTGAAAGCAGGATCAGCGGCGTCCTTGATTCGAAACTCCGACTATTCCGCTCCAGAAGTTCGCTTTCTCGGGGTTTTACCCGAAGATATAAAAAAGTACGATTTGAATGACTATCCCGTGAAAGAGAATGATGCTCAAGAGGTCAGGGCTTTGAAAAAAGCCCGCGATGCTTTGGAAAACGATCCTTTCTTTCGTGATAAGCGCAACAAAGGCCTTGCCGATATCTTGCGATGGCTTTTGGAACACAAGCGTCGTTGCGAGCAGCAGGCTTTTTTCACGGTCGATCCTCGTGATCCAACCATGCCAGAAAAAATCATAGTCGAGAAGATCAAGAGTGGAGTTTACGTCTAATTCACCAATAGTTATTGCGTGTTACAAGGTTTTGGAATCGTCCTCAGCGTCTTCATTCCATCCTACTCGGAAAAAATGACTAGGACGCTGATTGCCTCCTTTTCTTCAACAGGAACTTTCTGTAAGATTGAAGATAGGAGAGGTTTAAGGCCTTGTGATTTGCGGTAACTGATTCACACGGAAGAAGATATGGCTGCTCAGCACGATGACGGTTCTATGAAGGCTCTTGTGGAGTATGTGGCGAAAGCTCTGGTGGATGAGGTTGATCGTATCGAAATCAGTGAGATCACGGGAAACCAGACCAATATCATCGAACTTAAGGTCGCCAAAGAGGACATCGGCAAGGTCATTGGCCGTCAGGGACGGACTGCGGATGCAATCCGTACGATCCTGAACTGCGCTGCTGCCAAGCTGAACAGGCGTTATATCCTGCAAATTATTGACGAGTAATCATCATGTCCCCGGATCAGGCCAGCGCAGTAATACTGGCTGCGCTCGAAGGCTTATCGCTTTCTGCGGAAGAGCAGAAGTGTTTTCAGCAATTCCCACCAGCTGGATTCACCCTGTTTCGACGAAATCTCTCGCCGTCTTTGATTCAAGTTCGTCGGCTCTGCTTCAATCTCCAAGCATTGAATGTGATCGGAGCAGCACCTCTCCTTCTGGCCATTGACCAGGAGGGTGGACGCGTTGCTAGGCTCAAGCAGCCATTTCCCGATGGTGGTGCCGCTTTGCAATTAGTGGAAGGTCGCTGCGACAGCGATGCCTTGATGATCATAGAAAATCATGCCTTCATCGTCGGCTCATCGCTGGCCAGCCTCGGAATCAATGTAAACTTTGCACCTGTGGTCGATATTCTCAGCCGTGAAGATAATGTCTCCATCGGTGATCGATGCTTTGGAACCAGTAGCGAGTCGGTCGCTCGACGAGCAGGGGCTTACCTTCGCGGCTTGCAGGGCTCCGGAGTGATGGGTTGCCTCAAGCATTTTCCGGGACAAGGCGATGGCGCCGCGGATACCCACGAACAGGGCACCGTGATTGATGCGAGTCTTGAAACCCTTTTTGCTCGGGAGCTGATTCCATTCCTGGCAATGATGAACGAAAGTCCTATGATTATGGTTTCTCATGCGGTTTATCCAGCTTTGGATGCGGTGAAGCCGGCCAGTCTTTCGATCAAAATTATGCAGGGTTTTTTACGCGAGCAGTTGAAATACAAAGGCCTCGTTGTTACGGATGATATGAATATGAAAGCGATTGCCCAGGACCGCCAGTCCTGGACTGATGCTATCCTTAGCTCGATTGCGGCTGGAGCTGATTTGGTATTAGTCTGTCGTGAATTGGATCGTTACCGCTGGGCAGCTGAAGCTATCGCGCGAGAGTCGCAAAAGAGCTTCAGCTTTCATAAGCGAATGAATGAGGCTCAAAGAAAATTAACCGAACTACGCTCCCGCATCCGCCGCTGATATCGATTGCTGTGGTCTATGTCTGATGACCCGTAAACGTTCAATGCGATGGCGATCAACCTCGGTTACCTCGAAAGTCAAATCACCGTGAATCAAGGTCTGACCCACTTCGGGCAGATGGCCCAGGAGCTGGGTCATCCAGCCAGCCATGGTGTCCACTTCGCCCTCAACGTCCTTGGCAAAGGATTCATCCAGTTCGAAATATTCCATAAATTCAGTGATATTGACGTAACCTGCCACATCGAAGGTACCTTCTTCGATCTCTAGGATTGCGGCTTCTTCGGCATCGAATTCGTCCTGGATATCGCCGACGATTTCTTCCAGGATATCTTCCATGGTCACTAAGCCGGCGGTTCCGCCGTATTCGTCGATGATAATTGCCATGTGGTTCTTGGATTGTTTGAGCTCCTTGAACACTTCCATGAGGGGCTTACTTTCAGGCACGAACTGCGGTTCCCGCATCATAGCCGTGAGCGGAGCCTGAGGCTGCGGAGCATTGGGTTTCTGCCGCTTAGGATCGGCGAGATAGCGCAACAGATCCTTGGCGAAGACAATGCCCATGACGTTGTCGATTTGTTCATCATAGACGGGCAGTCGCGAATGGCCTGATTGGATGATCATGCGCACAGCTTGGTCGATGCTTTCGTTTTTTTCCAAGGCAAAGATGTCGGTTCGTGGGGTCATGATCTCACGGACTTTAGTTTCGTCGAACTCGAAGACGCCGTTGATCATGTCCTTTTTCATATCCTCGATGACGCCAGATTTTTCGCCGACTTCAATCAAAAATTCCAGCTCTTCCTCAGTGATGGCAGGTTGCAGTGTTTGATCACTTCCCAGCCGGCGAATCACCAGATTGGCTAACTCCGAAAACAGCCAAATTAAAGGAAAAAACAGCCGATAGAGCACATGAATACCGAGCATCGCGTAGTGGGCGACATGCTCTGAGTTAGCGCGAGCGAAGGATTTTGGAATAATTTCGCCGAACACCAGGAATAGCAAGGTGACGACGCCGATGGCGACACCGATGGCCTGATCGCCAAAGTATCGGCTCGCTAGATCCGTTGCCATAACCGAAGCGATGACTTTGCAGAGGTTATTGAAAATCAAAATGGTCGTCAATACCCGCGAAGGCTGGGTCAACCAAAGCTTGAGCGGTTGAGTGAGTTGTTCTTTGTTGGCCATGATATGCCGTGTTTTCAGCACACCAAGGGAAGTGATCGCCGTTTCAGCAGCCGAGAAAAAAGCAGCGCCGATGATCGAAATTACGATCATCAGCAATTCGGTTAAATCCTGAGAAAGCGTGAAGTCCATAACTCAGCTTTCGACCTCGCAGCATCCGGTCCATAGAGGCCGCGCTTCGATCGTCTCAAGAAAGCTCATGATCGCTCGCTGTTCGGTGACCATTTTTTGTTCTTCATTAGCTTGTATATGGTCGTGACCACAGAGGTGCAGGATGCCATGCACCAGAAGAAACGCAGCTTCGCGGTCCAAACTGTGGCCGATGCCTTTCGCATTTTGCAGCGCATCGACCGGGCTTATGATGACATCACCCAGCATCTTTGGGGGAAGTTCCTCATCAATCGTGGGTTCTGGCAGTGGCCAAACAGGAGCCCGAAAGCGCAGTGGATCGGGCCACTGTTCTTGAGGAAAAGACAAAACATCGGTGGATGAGTCTTTGTCGCGATATTGCTTGTTCAGGGAACGCATCTCTTCCTGATCGATAAAATCCCACGATACTTCGTAGGTCGGAAGACCTAGGCCGGTGCAAATAGCACGAGCGAGGCGATCAAAGGTAGATGCCTGAACTGTGAATTGATGACTCTTCGTCTCGACGATGAATGAGGGACGACTGTCTGATTCCAAAGCTTTTTTCTACTCCTTGCGAAAACGGCTCATGTCAGTCACGGGATGAGGGGCTTCCGTTTGCTCTGCCGCTTTTTTCTGAATCTTGAGGCCCCTCTGTAAACTTTCGAGGGGCGCAACATGACAGCGATGACTTATTGGCTTATCTGGTCTCGCCGACACTGACTGACGATTCAAAGCTACCACATCTAGCGCGAATCTGGCGAGATCCGTTCCAGCCCACTGCGAGGCGGCAGGACCAGACCCATCGTGGGGGACGGGAGCTTTGAAGTTTACAACTTCGCCATCTCCTGGTTTTTGATCGGGTTTTTCGCGCATAGCCGACCCATCTCCTTATTCTACGAGAGACGCTTCGGCAGCTTAGGCGCTTGTCTTAATAAGCAAGTTCTTACAGATCAGTCTGGATCATGCCTAGCGAGGTCCAGCAGAACTGGTGACAGGGCAAACTCTGCTCAGCAAATAGCCTTTCAAATCGACTGGTGTAAATCTCTGATGGGATCCCTTGGCGGGTTTGATTTTGCACCCAAAGAGACTCATTAAAGGCCTCGCAAACCGCGCTATAGTAGGGCTCACAATCGGATTTAAACCAAAAAAAGCCGCCAGGTCGGAGCTTTCTCTGCAGGACTCGCACGAAGTCTTGGGTGACCAGACGATTCTTCATCTGGCGCTTTTTCTGAGCCCAAGGATCGGGAAAAAATATAAAGATTCCATCCAGTTCCCCATCAGCAAAGACTTGATCCAAGGCCCTGGCGTTGCATAAAAGGCTGGTCAAATTCTTCAGGCCGAGGCCCTGAGTTTTTTGGGCCAACTTCACGACGCGTTTGAAGGTGATATCCATGCCCAAAAGAGCTGTTTCAGGGTGGTCGGCGGCCATCTTGAGGATAACTTCCCCGAAATGGCTGCCTATTTCCAGGATCAGTTGGGTCGGAGAGATGCCCATCTGGGTGGCAAAGTGCTCTCGCCAGTGGCCAGGCCATCGTTCCAAGCTTGGACCGTACATAAGAGGCAGATCACCCGTTTCAGCGCCCTCTTTGAGGAGCGTCAGGTAACGATTGACCTCGGGTCGCATATGTTCCAGGGGATCTTGGAAGGGATTGCTGGTCTTGATCGGCATGAAAAAGGGGTCCTCATGAGGAAGGCCCGGAGGCGAGTCCATCGCACCTTAGCGGGTTGTTATAAGCCGGATTCTGTCGAGTCTCGAAAGACCCCGACTGTCATTAATCTGGGATTGACGTTACCGTCAACCTCGGGCGGCCTACCCAAGGGCGCGATCGGGCCGATCTTGTTCCGTAACCGAAGCCACGGAACCCCTTTGTTTGGCCTTGCATCGAATGGGGTTTACCTAGCCAGCCTGTTACCAGGACTGCTGGTGAGCTCTTACCTCACCGTTTCACCCTTACCGCCTCCGTCTTGCGAGGGAGATGGCGGTCTACTCTCTGTTGCACTTGCCGTCGGGTTTCCCCGCCTGGCCGTTAGCCAGCATTCTGCCCTGTGATGTCCGGACTTTCCTCGACCCAGGTTTGAGCCTGAGCCGCGACAGTCTAACCTACGTAGTGAGATGGACTCGCCTATCGGAGCTCTTAGATAAGAGGAATGGAGCGCTCTGTCAACCAGGATAAGTGAAGAGCTGACTGGGAGCCTAACCGAGGCCATGGCGGGGGCGCCTGTGTCCCACCTGATCTCGTACTTTATGGCAAGTATTCGGCCTAAGATTCCGAAAGCAGTGCCAAAAGAATCCAAGTTTGGCGACCTAGTTAATCGTTTGTAAAGAATACCGATGGTCACCACAGCGCCAGAACCGCGAGAGGATGTCGCCTTGATTCGATTGTGTCTCTTTATTCTTGTGAGTCTTCAGGTGCTGCTGCCAGCGTCAGTAGCCCGTGCGCAGGATATGAAAGTCTATACTCTGGGCGAAGCCCTGGGCGGCAAGGACCTCGCGACCTTTGTCTATACTTACGAAGATAAGAAGAGCAACAAGAATATCAAGCAGCTGACCCAACCAAAGTTCAGTCGTTTTAAAATTAACCAGAAGCGCTCCTTGAATTTCAGCTATTCGGCATCAGCCATTTGGCTACGCTTCGCCATTGCCAACCCCTCCGATCAACCGCGCGACATCGCCTTCAAAATTGATTACCCACTGCTCGACGAAATTAGTTTTTTCGATGCCGATGAAAATGGCTATAACGAGTTTACAGCAGGTGACACCGAAGCTTTTTCCAAGCGTTGGTTGCACTATCGAAATTTTGCCTTTCCGAGTTCTATTGCAGCGGGCGAAACTAAAATCTATTTTATGCGCGTAAAATCCACCAGTACGGTGACCGTGCCGCTGCAGGTTTGGGATCGCGAAAGTCTGCGTGCTCATGCTTCGGATGAAGGCCCAGCCTTTGGCTTATACTTTGGCTGCATGCTGGGGGTTTTGCTCTACAATGTGTTTATATTTAGTTCCACCGGTAGCCGTGCTTATGGTGCCTACGTTGGTTTTATTTTTACCAGCATACTCTTTTACTTGTCATGGACTGGCGTAGGACCCATGTACCTCTACGGAGATAACCAGTGGCTTACGCAAAGACTATGGCCCATTTCGGGAAATTTGATTGCCGTCACCGCAGTCGGATTTCAGTATCTCTTTCTCGATATACCGATCAATGCACCTAGGCTGGCAAGGCCATTCCGATTCTTTTGTATTTTTTGGGGAGTCTGTGCCGTCCTCAACATCGTTTTACCTTTAGGTCTGGCCTATAAATTGGGAGTGGCGAGTGGCTTGTCGAGCGTCTTTCTAGTCTTTGGAACCGCGGTTTATCTCGCCATCAAACGCAACCGCCAAGCGAAGTTTTTTATTATTGCTTGGACCGCTTTCCTGGCCTTTATTGGGATTGGCGGCTTGACGGTTCTCGGAGTCTTGCCTTTGCCCATGGCGATTGGAACTTTTGGCAGTCAAATAGGATCTGCGATCGAAGCCATTCTCTTGTCTTTGGGCTTGGCCGACCGAATCAATGTTATGAAAAAGAAAGAACTCGAGCAGTCCAATCATATTATCGAGGGACTTGGCAAAATTCAAATTCTCAAGGATCGCTTGGAAACTGTTTTGACCGCGACCAAGGAAATGTCGGAGCATTTGCAAAAGAACAGTGCCCTGGAATCAGCTAGCCAACATATTCAAAAGGAATTGAATCAATTGCAAATCCGCCATGTCTGGTATCTTGAGCACAATTCGCAGACGGGTGACGTGCAAAGGCTGACATTAAGCGAAGACCAAAATGAAAATGAAGTTTGGCAGATGGAATGGTTGGATGTCAAATCTTGCCAGCGGAACAAACGAGAAATTATTATTCCTGTCATTTGGAAGGGCGAACGATTTGGTGTGTTTTGCATAGGCGTGAGCAATGAACATGAAGCTCTGCCCATAGAGGACGTATGGTTTTTGGAAACTATGATGCAGTCCTTAGCTCTGTCGCTGCAAAATATCAATTATCAGAACAATTTGAAACATATGGTCGACGAGAGAACTTCGGAATTGAATGCGGCTTTGGGATCATTGACCGATCGACAAAGAAAAATCGATGACATCCTTGACAATATTGAACAGGGTATCTTTACCTTTGATCAGAACTTTAAAATTGGTGATGAATATTCGCAGCATCTCTTGGAGATTTTTCATATCAAGAAAGCCGATATGCAGAGTCTGACTATCAACGATCTGCTGTTTCGCAGCACTGAAATGAGTCTAGATAAGCAGAATACTGTGGTCGAATCATTGAAGTCCAGTGTGGATGTAGAAGCTTTTCTGTGGGATGCCAACACCCATCATCTGCCCCGCCAAATTATCAAAAACTATCCAACAGGCATTCGCAATATTGAATTGGAATGGAAGCCGTTGGCGGGTGATGATGACCACGTCGACCAAGTGATGGTTGTGGCCAAAGATGTGACAGAGCGATTGGCTCTGGTCAAACGATTGGAAGAGGAAGAGGTCCAGAAAAAGCGTTTCATCCAGATTCTGACCCGCATGGTTTCCGTAGATAAAAATATACTGGATGGTTACTTCGCTGAAATGCAGCGTGATCTAGGCCAAATCCAGGATCATATCCAAGGTCACTTCAATGAGACTTTGGTGTTTCGGATGCTGCACACCATGAAGGGTCTGAGTCGCTCCCTGAAGTTCGATCGTTTATCCGCCATCATCCACGAGTGTGAGGGCGTCATTGTCGAAGCCTCGCTGAATGTGCAGCAGAAAATGGAAATTTTTCAGCCGAAGTTCGAAGAACTACAAAGTATCTTTAATGAATTTGTGGCGGTTTATGACCAGGTGTTTGGCATGCACGTCACCGATCTGCATAACTGGAACCTCATGCAATTTGTTGCCCAGGTCTTGCCGGAGCGTCTGGATGCAATTCGGGCTCAGAACTACCCGATGGGAGCGCTTGGTTGCCATGACCGAGTGATGAATTGGAACATTGAAATTGTCAGTGATCTGCGCGAGATCCTATTGCATCTGTTCAATAACAGTTTGGACCATGGTTTTCTTTTGCCATTTGGGCATCAATTGGTCAAGAAGCCCATTCAAATCGATCTGGCGGCTCAGGTGAATGGTCCGTATGTAGAAATCACGCTGGAAGACTATGGGGCAGGAATCGACTTGGATCGTCTGCTAGCTAAGGCCAAAGATCGCGGCATTCCCTATGATCCTAAGCATCCTTATGACTTGATTTTCCATGATGGTCTATCGACCGCTCAGAAGGCAACCATGACCAGTGGTCGTGGAGTGGGTCTGGCAGCAGTTCGAGAACGGGTGTTGGATTTGGGAGGTTCCATCAGCTATGCTTCGGTCGATCATATCGGAACCAAGTTTGTCATTCGTGTGCCACGAGCCATTGCCATGGTGGAAGTGGATGCCACTCAAAAGGTATCGTGATGATCCAAGCTCCCCTTCGGTGGATGAGCTAGACTAGGCATTTCATTTAACCTACCTTAATTATTAATTAAAGCCTAATTGATCGGTGTTTTGAGTCAGTATTTTCAGTGACAACACATTCAGGACAGATTCTCTGACCCCACTGATTTCGCAAGCGATCAAGCAAAATCTCAAACATTTCAGTGCAACGCATGAGAGCAGACGATTGATCTCGATAACAAGCCCTAATGCAGTGTGTGTGACTTCGCGTGGGTCCTCTTTTTGACAAGCAGTTCTCGGAAGGAAAGGGCGAATTCAAAGTCCAGATATCAGCCATTTACCCTGAGCATAGCGTTTGCACATAGGCGGACTTCCGAATGACTGTAGAGGAGCTTTGAAGACTAATGCTTAAGAAACTTGTTCATCCTGCCCTGACGTTGACTTGCTTAACCTTGCTGGCTACTACCTCCTGCGTTGATAGAAAAACCAAGGCTGAGGATGCGAAAGATAGTGCGGTAGAAACCACAGCAATTTCCAGTGAGAGCTCAGAAACGATTCTTGGTCAAACAGCAGATCTGGAAGAAATCGTTCAGTACTATGGATCCTACCAGGACATTCCGGTCGAATACAAAACCGAGGAAGCCCTTCGAAGTGGCAAACTTTGGTCCTACTTGAGTTCAATGAAAGATGCCGATTTGGGTGCGTATTTGGCCGCGAATAAGGTCGGACTTGATGCCTTCACCAAAAATCCCGTTGCTCTGAATGGAACTCCGGCTCTCATTTTTCGCTTACTTCCTGAGGTGATGCCGGCACTTTGGTCGGACGCTCGGTTTCAAGAGGCAACTGGATACTACAAGCTTGATCCCAAGGATCTTTTGCCCTATGGATTTGCTTACACAAAACCACCTGTTGCGCCTTCTGCACAGCCTAGCCCACTGCTCGTCAACATAAGCTGTGCTGCTTGTCATACGGGCCGTGTTGTTGATCCTATGGGTAAGATTAAATTTTTAGTGGGTGCCCCTAGCACTGTTGCTGATATCAATGGCTTTCGCAGTGCCTTGACGGCTGCTGTCAAGGATCCAAACTATACCCTCGAAAAATTCACCGCAGCTCTGTTGGCTAAAAAAGATGGGGAACTCTATGGACCTGATCGAATTGCCGAAGAAAGAATCGATCGAGCTATTTTTCTTGGAACAGCGCAAAGCCCAGCTCTCGGAGCTGCTTTCTTGCAACAGTTTAAAGATGGTCTCCTGCAGAAAGTTGACTATTCCATTAAAACAGCCGGAGCCTACACACTGAAGAATGACCTGCGACTCCTAGCCCATTCGCCGGGCCATATCGATTTTCCGATTGCAGTCGCTTTAGCAACGGCTCCCGTCGCCGAAGTGCTGGCTGATCCGGCAGCAAGTTTGAAGAAATACTTTCCAACCGGTCCCGGCGTGGGCGATATCATGAGCGTTTGGATGCAAGACAAACGAGGTTTCGCTCAGTGGGATGGCAATCTGAAAAACAAGCTGACGCGAAACCTAGGAGCAGAGCTTGGTATTGCAGGCGATCCTCGAGCTGTCAACTTTCCTAATGGTCCGATTACGACGGCTTTCGTCGACAAGCTCCCAGCTCCTGTCTATCCATTCAAGGTGGATTTGCTGAAGGCTGCCGAAGGTCGCGTCATCTATAATAAGGCTTGTGCCTCTTGTCATGAATCTGAAACGTTTATGCCGGTGGCTGCCGTTGGTACTGAACCAGGACGTGCCACAGGATTGACCAAGGACACAAGGCTTCTTTTGGTTGGAGCTCTCAAAGCAGCCTGCATGGATAAATCCTTGCCTGACTGCCAGGTTCCAGATGATGAAATCGTAGTTCCAAGAGAGTCAAACCCTGGCTATATCTCGCTGCCATTGACTGGAATTTGGGCTCGAGCCCCCTACCTGCATAATGGTTCCGTTCCTACTCTCTATCATCTTTTGGTTGCAGACGAACGTCCAGCGGTGTTTCAGCTCAATGATCTGAGCTATGATCAATCCTATGTTGGATTCCGTTGGGAAATTAAAGATCGAGGCGATGATCCGTCTCAGGACAATCCCAGTCAAAGCATGGGGAAGGGTGCAACGGCTAAGGGTCCTATCGTAAGCTACGACACCAATATCCCAGGATTTGGTAATCGTGGTCACTCCGATAGGGTTTTATTCAATGGCGGCATTGACTTCAAAAAAGATAGGAACAAGTTGGATGCACTCTTGGAGTATTTGAAAACGCTTTGAGATGTGGTCCCTAAGTCATACTGTTTGATAAAAGCTCCTCTGAGGTTCAAGCTCGAGGAGCTTTTTTTAAGGCAATTTTTTACGCGACATCGGCGCTAGCAACCTGTGGTTTGAGCTTGGGTTTAATTATGAGCGAGAGGATCACGGCTCCGACTAGAATCGTTCCAATAATGGCCAAAGACCAAGTAATCGGAAATTTTCCACCAAAGAATTCATTCAACCAAGTCATCTTCGAGCCAACAAAAACCAGAATGAGACCCAATGCATACTTGAGGAAGTGGAAACGATCGACCACTCCTGCGAGGAGATTATACAACGCTCTCAGACCGAGAATGGCAAAAATGTTCGAGGTGAAAACGATCATGGGTTCTTTGGTAATCGCAAAAATCGCTGGTACAGAGTCGATTGCAAAGATGATATCGGAAAATTCGATGAACAGAAGTGCCAGAAATAGAGGAGTCGCATAGAGCTTTTTGTTTTTGCGAATGAAAAAGGACTGGCCGTGCAATTCCTGGGTGACAGGCAGCATCTTTTTGACTAAAGCGATCAGCGGATTGGAACCTGGATCAGCTTGTTTTTCAGGCAAGAAGAGGATCTTAAGACCTGTGAATACGAGGAAAGCTCCAGCAACCAGTACGACCCAGTGGAACTGGAGAAGCGACGCTCCCAAAGCGATGAAGAGGGCGCGGAAGATGAGAGCACCCAAAATTCCAAAGAACAGCACACGGTGCTGATAGATACCAGGGACCTTGAAATAGGCAAAGACCAGCACGAAAACAAATATGTTATCGACGGCCAAAGATTTTTCTATGACAAAGCCAGCAAGAAACTCCAAGCTGACTTGCTTGGCCGCTATAGCCGCGTCAAATCCAGGAATAGCCATCAGGCGTGGGTTAGTTGGGAAGGTATGGAGGGCGTAATAATAAAGACCGAGGTTGAAGAGGAGGGCTAAGCCGATCCAAACAGCACTCCATGTGGCAGCCTCTCTGGCCTTCACGACGTGAGCATGGCGATGGAAGATTCCCAGATCCACCAGCAGCAGGAGGACCACAAGCCCCAAGAATCCTAAGTAGAACCCCCAAGCTTCGGAGAAAGGAAAGAGAAGCATTTCGGTCATTCTGGCCTCCTGAGGCGGTTGTCTGAAATGAAAATTGAGAACAGCTCGTCCGCCCTCCGTATCAGCAATATCGAATGGACGCTACTTTGCTAAAGTCGATAAATATTATTCATGATATCGCTTAAAACGATGTATGCTTGCTTTGCCTTCTCCAGCGGGTTTAAACGCCGTCGGAAAGAGTGCTCTGCTTGATGAACGGTAAGCCCCCGTGTTGTTATAAAGCTTGGCACCGATCGATAGATGACGCTCTGTCAAAGCCTTGAATCTTGCCAGCCATTTGTAGATCATCCAAAAATTGGCTTGCATAGTAGCAGTGCATTTTAGTGTTAGGATGCACATACTCCCAGAACTTGTAACCTGATGGATCGGCACAGAAAGTCTTTTCACCGTCAAATTTGCCCTGCAAGCTGCCTACAAAACAAGGAGCATTCAAGCGAGTAAAACCAAAATCTTGAGGTGCATCGATCGTCTTCTGGTTGATTTCAAAACCTTGGAAAATTGTCAACGAGGCGTCCGGGGCTTTGCTCTGCAGATCCTGGACCATCGCCCGAAGGCCGGCATTGTGAGCTGCAGTCGCAGCAAAAAAGGTCGCATCGCTAGCAGGAAAAGGACTTTTTGGATTGCGATTGAGACCACCCAATTCAGGCATTGTTCCGATCACAAACTGACGAAAGCCCATGCCCTTGAGCTTCAAAATGCCTTCTTTAATGTCAGCAATGGCTGCAGTCGATTGAGCCTGGACGATTTCTGCAATGGGAATGCCATTGTCGTCTTGCGCTTTGCCACCGTTGACAAAGTAGTTGTTGGCTCCAATCCACACCACGACCAAAGTCTTGGCCTTATTCATGTTCTTAAGTTTGAACGTGTTTTCAGTGATCTGTTGCAAAAAGGAGGGGACGGCGATCAATTCCTGAAGCCCATTGGTCCGCGTTTCAGCGCCAGCGACAGCATAGTTTTCAATCGCCCAGCCCAGGGCTGTGTTTGTGTAGTCTGACCATATAGGTCCGTTGCTAAGGCGCGATTTGTAGTAAATCTGCGGAGGAATAAAAAGACCGAGAGTTCGCTTGTTGAGGTTACCTGGATCGGACAGTGAATCACCGAAGACCAGCATTTTTTCAATCTGAAGCGCATCAGGATTCTGAACCTGACCGACCAACCACTGCTCTTGATTAGGCTTCACTTGATCATTGACGTTTGGGCCCTTGGTTTCCCATAGGCCGAATATTTGTGGCTGGCTGGTTTTCGCCGGTTCCACGCTGCAAGCTGCAAGACTCAGAGCCAGCATTCCCAATAGACGTTTCATCTTGATCTCCTGTGGCTGAAAACATTGATGCGAGTTGTCTGCCTTCCCTTCGTTCGAAGTCACGACAAAGTGGTACAGACAGCCTCATGTGCGACAGCTAGTACCATTGGACTATGGATCACGGCAAGGATTGATTGCAGGAGGCCTAGCTTTTTTGGGAATGGAGAATCAAGTTGGGATAGGCACATAAAACATAATAAAATCAGTGGAGTGGCTTGCCTTTAAGGCTAAGATCGAGAATCTTCTGATAGTCGTCCGGGGCCAAGGGGTCGTCGAGAAGGGCGATATTGCGAGTTTCTGCTTGGCAGCGACTGCAGCGAAACAGCAGGACCAGCCCTTTTTTACCATTTAAATCGTAGCCTATGGGCCGCAAAAGTCCCTGGCATGGGTTGGCACGATCTCCCGGATACACATCGACGTGTTTGCTGTGAAGGCAGTAAGGGCAATGGTTACGGCATGTTCTGCGCGCGATGGGAACCTCTGCATGGCAGTGTTCACAGCGAAAACTCTCATTTATTTTGTGGAATTTACCAAGAGTCGGCGAGGACATGGTCGAAGCATCCTTTCAAGGCCCGGTCTTGCTGTTGGCTCAACTTTCTTTTCGAGAGGCCGAAGCTATATGTAGAAAAGCCGTAGGAAGAGAACATATAGTGGAAGGGCTGGCTTTGAGCAAGAGAAACATCAGTCTTCTATTCGCTCTCATGATGCTAGTTGCTTGTTCGAGTTCCAAAAGCTCGAGTTCAGGCGGAGCCGCGACGAGTCCTGCGGGCAATACCATCAAAGGTTCGATAAAAAGTGTAACTGGCAGCCAGTCGGAAATGAATCAATGGATTGTTGCCCTGGTCGAACGTGACAGTGGAATCGCCCATTCCGGTGTTGTCAATGCTGTGGGAAATTATACGATCCAAGGCGTGGATACGACGGTACCTTACACCATGATATTGCTTGACCCGCAGTATCGCTTCTCGGCAATCCTCACTTATGTTGGGATCAATGCGGGAAAAGTAAGACAGTATTTCTCTATAACTGAAGATCGTCTACCGACTCTGGTGCACAATGGGCCTATTATCAATTTCACCGACTTTAGCAGTGTTGACTGGGAAAATAATGAAGCCGCTGATTCCAACGATAATTTAATCCCGGACGCATTGGAAGCCTCGGCAAAGTTGGCGACAACCGTGGATTCGGATTCGGATGGTCTCGTCAACGACGCCGATGGCGATATTGATGGCGATGGCTTGCCCAACTGCTTCGATTCAGATGATGATGGCGATGGCATACCTGATTCCTTTGATACCGATGCCAATGGGGATGGAGTTGCGGATCTTTCGCAAGATGTGGGTGATCAGTATTTCCCAAGAATCGTCAAATACATCGCCGTTCAGCTCGTGCAAGAGGTGCAAGGCGATGGAAGCCTTGCCAGCACCTTGATGCTGACCACTCAAATGCAAGAGGATGAAAAGGCAACAGCAGTGCAGGTAAAAGGATCCAGTGTCCTGTTTACCGACGCTGAATCGGTCCAATTTGATCCAACATCCGGTGCCGAGAGTCTGGCCGCCTGGGACCAAACCCTGGCCGATGACGGTAACAATGAAGATGGTGAAAAGGACGATGGCATCTTTGCCAGACGTGTGCAACTGGTCAGTGGCGTCGTACCAAAAGCCAATCAGGTGTTTTTTGTGGAAGTGACCCAAGGAACCGGGGATACACGTCTTTTGAATGAATTTCCCTTCACTTTCCCAAGTATGACGACCGGTGTGATCAGTGGCACCTTCACCGCAGCGACCCGTTTAGTGAAGCTCACGGGCACTCCTTTTGGTTCTGTGACCACATTTCATTGGTCGGTTCATGTCTATGATGCATCAGGCATTAAAGTTTTTGCCTCCGAGCCTATTGAAGGCTCTCTCTCCACCTACACCTTGCCAAGTGGTGCTATCGATGAAGGAGAAACCTACACGGCTCGCATCGTTGCAACAGCCATTGATCGGATTCCTAGTTTTCCTTCATGGGTCATTCGTAGTGCGAGCTTTAAACTGCAATAGAGAGAAAAAGAGACACTCTGTGGGAGAGTGTTCTCAGGATGAGAGCTTTGGATGGGATGATGGGATGGGATGATTGAAGATTGGGGTAGGCTATTGGGACTGTGAAACTGACCTGAATCCTTGTTCTCCCTTGATCCACTGTCAGTTTCTACCATTTAGGTTCATCCTGAGCTTCGTGCCGACTTTGCAGCCGGCTGAACCAGTTGAAAGCAAAGTTCGTACCATTCCGCAAAGCAAAGCTCGAAGCTCTCTCAAGAAGCAAAATCAAGTCCATTTGACATCCTTAAAGCTGCCTCGCAGCAACATGAATTCATTATGGCCGTGCATTCTGTTTCTAATGGCGTAGCTTGAAGATCAAAATAAAGCCATGTGTCCCAGAGAACCTCAAACGCTTGTCCGAATTGTGGACGTTCCAACCTGCATCGCTCAGAGCACAGGTGACAATTGCAGGACATCAAGCCCAAGTAGACCGTTTCATCAAGAATGAGATTGGGTTCACCGTGATCTGGAAAAAAGTACGCATCGGTCTTTTTTCAGAGTGATGCGGAAGATTCTCACAAAATCTTAGCGAGCCCGCGATGCTCACGGTATACTGAGTTTTCCCAGCCCCACTGGGTTGAAGAATTGTGCTGAGTAAAGGAAAAGTCGCATGGGTCTAATGGATTTTCTGAAGAAGCAATTTATCGATGTCATCGAATGGATCGAGCCGGGCGATGGAATCTTGAGCTATCAATATCCCATGGAGGATCGCGAGATTCAAAATGGAGCTCAGTTGACGGTGCGTGATTCGCAGTTGGCGCTCTTCGTCAATGAAGGAAAAATTGCTGACTTGTTCTCTCCGGGCCGATACACTCTGAAGACTCAGACACTCCCCTTGCTGACCAACTTAAAGAACTGGGATAAGCTGTTTGCTTCGCCCTTTAAATCGGATCTGTATTTCTTTTCCACCAGAGAGCAGATTGACCAACGTTGGGGCACGAGCAATCCGATTGTTTTGCGCGATAAAGAGTTCGGAGCGATTCGCCTCAGGGCACATGGAACCTATTCCTATAAAATGACTGATCCCAGGCTTTTCTACCAGAAGATCAGCGGCACACGCGCACTCTACAAAGTCGATGAACTGGAAGCGCAGCTGCGATCACTTATCTTGACTGCTCTCAGTAGTCATTTCGGAGCGGCAGAGGTCGCTTTTATCGATCTAGCGGCCCAGCAGGATCGATTCTCCAATATTCTAAAAGATGTTCTCAACCCTGCTTTTGCTCAGTACGGGTTGGAATTGGCCACCTTTTTGATTCAAAATATCAGTCTGCCGGAAGAGCTGCAGAAGTATTTGGACAAAGCGAGTTCCATGCGTCTTCTGGGTGATCTCAAGCGCTACGCTCAATTTCAAGCAGCTGATAGCATTCCGCTGGCGGCGCAAAATGAAGGTGGAGCCGCTGGAGTTGGGATTGGTCTGGGTGCCGGGATGGGCTTCGGCCAGGCGATGGCCAATGTTTTCCAAGCTGATGGCGGCAAAAGCGCTGAACCAAAAGAAGATGTATTTGCGACCCTGGAAAAACTTCAGGCACTCCTAAGCAAAGGAATTTTGACCCAAGAAGAGTTTGATCGTAAAAAAGCAGAGCTGCTCTCGCGCATCTAAAGGAGACAGGTCCTATCACTAGGAACCGAAAGCCCTATCCGAGCGCTAGAAGGAGCGAACTCATGAAGCGAGTGCTGGAGGCAGGTCGAGCCATTGAGCTCAAGGGATTTAATAATCTGACCAAATCGCTTCGTATCAATCTCTATCTTTTTCGCGAACTCTTGACCGAAAGAGATCAGCAAAGTTTTATCGCTGATGTTCAGCATCTATACGGTGCCGAAGCGTTGCAAAAAATACTCCACAGCATTGCCGATCGCATCGAAGCAGAAGTGATCGGAGTGTCGACTCAGGATTACCAGCCCTGGGGCTCATCGGCCTTGATGCTGCTAAGTGATGCCGGCCCACTGTCGGTCCAGATGCATTTGAATAAAAGTCACCTCTGCGCGCATACCTATCCCGATGTTGATCACGATGGGCGATTTGCTTGTCTGCGATTGGATTTGGATCTGGCCAGCTGCGGTACGATTTCACCACTTCGTGCTCTGGATCATGTCCTGGAACACTTCCAACCTGAAGCCGTGCAGGTGGACTATGCTGTTCGAGGGTTTACTCGCGATCATGCCGGACATCTCTTGTTTATGGATCATCCGATGGTGGCTATCAGCGATGGTATCGCGCCGATGATTTTGCAAAAATATCAGACTTGGACCGGTGGACAGGCAACTGAAAACTTCTGGAATCTGAAAATGTTGCGGAATATCTCGATAGAAAATTCGCCAAGGGATGCCATCCTGCTGGATCAACTTAAGAAGATACTGCAAGTTCCCTGAATTCCTTGCCAGAATACGGTTTCGAAAAACTGTCAAATCCCAGACACTGGCCAACTTTAAGGCGTTGCTAGATGATCGAAGGCTTTTGCCCCAAATCTGTATCTCACCGTTTATACAGCACTCCTTTAAAATATCTGGCAGTTCAAGGCTGGCATCGGTCTTGGCATATCAACTGCATTTAGTTTTCCTAGAACGCACAAAAAATGTAGGCAAATGGAAGGGCTCCCTTATGAATAGGCATTGGATCTTGACGGCTTATCTTATCCTAGCTTCGGCTTCTATAGCCTGTAAATCGCAATCTGATAGCCCCACACCACAGTTGGGGACAAGGGCCGTTGGCATCACGTCCAATTCGTCCGATGACGCAAAATCAATTCAGGCCAAGAGTGAAGAGCAGCTGAGTAAAATTCGAGCCGAAGTTCAGGCTAGCGAAGACCAATCTGCAGCATTGCAGAAAAGAATTAATGAACTCAATTCCCAGCTCACACTGGATAAAGAAATCAGCGATGTTCAGCGTAAGAATCTGGAGACAGAATTAGCCACGATCAAAAAGCAAAAAGAAGAGATGGACGCCCAGCTGAAAGCTTTGGCCGACAAACAAGCGGTGACCGAAAAGGCGCTCGCTGATGCCAAGGCGGCCAATAGCACGACAAATAATAACACGACAAACAAGGGAACCAGCGGTTTCCCTTTCTGTGCGGCGACTTACTATGGAGATCTTTTTCCCTGCAGTGGCCAGCAATGTGCGAAGTCTGATGCACAGTTTCAAAATATTTGCGAAGTGACGGTGAATTCCAAGCCTGCCGGTGGAACGCAGATGGGAACCAGTGGCAATCCACTTTGCGGTGCTGTGTACTATGGAGATCTGTTTCCTTGTAACGGCAAGCAATGTGGAAAATCGGATCCTGGGTATAAGAATGTCTGCGAAATCACTGCAAATACCAAAGCTGCAGTGCCTCCGCAGCAGGCAAGCATTGGAGCAAGCGGATATCCCTATTGTCCGGCAACTCGTTACGGGACAGTCTTTGATTGCAATGGTCGCCAGTGCGCGAAATCCGATCCAGAGTTCAAGAATTACTGTGAAATTAAATAACAAGACTTTACCCGCAGTTGCCCTTGGGCGGCCTTTGGCAATGCCGTAAAACAACGAAAAAGGCGCAGAGAATTCAATGTTCTCTGCGCCTTTTGCTTTGGCACGATGGCCCTTCCTGGGCCAGCTATTCTTCGACCCTTTGCTCGATGCGCGGTTCCGTCGCAAACTTTTGATAGGCGCTAATCATTTTTCGAAGGGATCACTCCACGATTACTTCTTCGCCATAATATTCAACTTTGGATCGAATTTTCCATTTACACCTAAGCGCAAGCCGCCCCTTGGGCCACGGACAACCTCGAGGGTGGCGCCGGGCTGCTCAGCAAGGCGTAAGAGCTCTTGGACAGCTTTGCAGGAGGTGTCAGCGCGAACTTTAAACGTGACCAAGCCCTGGAGCGTGTGAATATGCAAGGTATCTACTGCAGTTCCCGCTGTGACCGAATCATCAATCCATACATCCTTAGTCTCTCGACCCTTGATAAGAGTTTCCAGCTTGGATACCCAACCTTCCTTCAATTTTCGAGGTGCGGTGCTTGGGCTAGCAGGTGCACTGGTGTCGGCGGGAGGCGGAACCGTCGGCTTTTGTGTCGACATGAGATCTCCTGCAGGTCGATCCCTCGAGAGAGAGATAGAATGTTGAGTTCCAGTTTAGTCAAATTCGAGGAGAATGTCTTGTATGAGTTCAGAGGACCCATTCGCCCTGCAGCCTGAGCTTCTCAGGGGGGTGACGACTTCTTGATAGTCATTTGGTCTTTGATAGAGTGTAAAGCTTTTGGCAATAATTAATCAACTCTGCCTAGTTGCCAGTCAATAGTGGGACCGTGGTAAATGGGAGCAGGATTTAAAGCTCAATAATGCTGGCAGACACCCGAAAATATGCAGGTGGGGCACTCAGTTATAAGGGGCCATTCATGGCGTCGAATTCATCAGCTTTGACACTCTATCAAAAATTAGTGGTGTATGCCGCGGGCTCAGTCGCTATGTTGGTCGTTCTGGGATCTTTCAGCTATTGGAAGGCTTCTCAGTTGATGGAGCAGTTGAACAAGGTAGCCAATGTCCAACTGCCGGCAGCGCGTACGATGACTCTATTGGATATGTACCACGACGCCACTCGATCGTCCGTCTTGAATGCGATTGTGTCAGCGGAAATTGACGATGAAAATGGCGTTCAGAATTCTGTGAGCGAAATTGCCGAAGTGAAAAAATTGTTTAATTCCGGTGTGGATGCTTTGGAAAAATTGCCGCTCCATTTGGACACGAAAGCTGAGATTCAAAAGGTTCGACCCGCTCTCCATGCTTTTGTGGAAAGTGGCGGTCAGGTGATTGTCTGGGCTCAGCAGAACAATATCAAGGAAGCTCATAATGCTCTCAAAGGCTTTAACGAGCAATTTTCCACTTTGGAGAAGTCCTTGGATGCATTGGCTGACCGTGTGGAACGTGACTCGGAAGAAGACCACAAAGCGGGGCAAGAGGTGCTCGCCCTCACCGGAGCTTTCACGCTCGGTGGGACATTGATTGCTATTGTTTTGGCCCTATGGATTCTGAGAAATTTGGTTCAGTCGTTGAAGAAGTTTCTAGGTGAAATTGTTCGAGAGGGCGCCAATCTCGGTAATACAAGCCGCCACTTGACCAACGGCAGCATTGAGCTATCGGAGAGTTCAGTGGGAACAGCCAATGCATTAGAAGAAACCTCCGCAGCGATTGAGGAGTTGAATAGTATCGTCAAGCAGAATTCCGAGAACTCAGAAGAAGCGGAAGCCCTGAGCAAATCCAGCCGATTGGTCGCCAAAGAGGGCGAAGCTAAAATCAAGAGCATGATCGATACGATAGAGCATGTTGCGAAGAGTTCAAAGAAAATGCAGCAGATTACCGGAGTCATAGATGAGCTGGCTTTTCAAACCAACCTTTTGGCTCTCAATGCTGCTATCGAAGCCGCGCGCGCAGGTGAACATGGGCGAGGTTTCGCGGTTGTTGCCGAGGCGGTGCGGGGCCTAGCGACCCGCAGTGCATTAGCTGCCCGAGAAATTAACCAGCACATTGACGGGTCTGTGCAAGTCATTCAACAAGGCTCCGCTATGGCTGCTGATGGCCGACAATCTTTGCTGGATATTGTGTCGGCCACAGAAAAAATGTGCGATCTGAATGCGATGGTCGCCTCAGGGAACCGGGAACAGGTGACGGGACTGACCCAGATTAGTCTGGCCATCAACCAAATCGATCAAGGTTCCCAAAAAAATGCGGCGGTAGCCGAGGAATTGTCCGCTTCGTCGAGTCAACTCTCGGCTCAAGCCTCCCATATTCACTTCTTGGTCGAGGAATTCCAACGTCAGGTGGGTGTCTATAGCGATAACGAGCCTAGGACCCAGGATGGTTCGCCAAAAAATAAGGGACCTGATCAAGACCATGAGCCAGGTCATCATTCCCTCGCTGCATAAAATTCAAGTAAGTTTTGAGAGTGACCATGACTTTTACAGTCGTGCTCGACTCGACTGTTTCAGCGGCAAATAATCCCAAAAAAATAGCAAATGATGCAAGCAATCTCCAGCTCACTGGTACTTTCCTGCGAAATAATGAACCGTTATGAAAGAGGCAGCACGAAAAAGCCACCTGCAGGAATGTTTCCGTTTCGTAGCGATGAGTGCTAAGCAGCTAGAATCAGGCAGTCGTTGACTTGAGTTGGTCGCTATGCGAAGTTCGATGAAAGGTAGAATTGACGCTGTTTTTGCTGAGTCAGTCTGCCTGAAGATTTTTGAGTTCGATCATTAAGGGGGGCAATCTTATGAGCGTTTTAAATGAGCTGGCGAAGAAAATTTCGCCCCGTGTGCATCGTTCGATGCCCGGGCAGGCCTTGATTTTGAGTGTGCTGTTGGCAGGATCAGGCACTGTCCTGGCCGATGCTTGGTCGTTTCGCGGAACGCCTAATGCTTGGCAAGCAACACCCATGCAGTTCAATAGCCTGATCAATCAGTACACGATTACCGTAGACTTCAGCAAAGAAGATCCCAAGCCACGATTTAAGGTGGACCGCTTTGCTGATTGGAAAGAATCCTATCCAGCCCAGGATCTCGCGGTCTCGGCTTGCAGTCGTTATGAGATTCACTTTGATGTGGTGAGCAAGAATATAGAAGCCAAGAAGCTGGAAGGTCTGCAGACTGGAGCTTGCGCTGTCAGCGCTCCAGCGCCCGGTACAAGTCCAGTTCCGACTTTCCCTTCACCCCCAGCGAATCGGTCGGGTGTCGATTTTCGGGAAGAGTCAATCTACTTCGCCCTGACGACACGATTCTTTGATGGCGACCCATCGAACAATTACTACAACCGAGATCGAGTTAAATTGGGTGACCCTCATTGGCGGGGCGACTTCAAGGGCTTGATCCAGCAGTTGGATTACATTAAGGACCTGGGATTCACAGCAATTTGGATTACGCCGCCGGTCGAGAATCGAAGCGGTCTGGATTATCATGGTTACCATGCTTACGACTGGACTCGAGTGGATCCTCGCTTGGAATCACCAGGGGCAAGCTATGCGGACTTTATTCGCAGTGCTCACGAAAAAGGTCTTAAGGTCATCCAAGATGTAGTCATCAACCATTCCAGCCAATATGGAATTCGCAACCAGGTGTGGATTGACAAACTTCCGATCAAATACTATCGCCCCAATGGAACAGCTCCCATCGTCAATGGACCCTATGTCGGCAATTTGGGCGACTATAAGAATATCTTCCGTGAAGACAATGACAATCCTGTGGCTCCGGCATGGTTTCGTGAAAGACAGGTGAGCGACGCTGATGGAACCTTGCCACTCAAAGACCCAAAGACTGGTGTTGTATTACCGCTGGCGGGATTCAATCCCAATCGATTCTTTGGTATCGATGCGCAAACTCTGGATCCGAACTGGTATCACCTCAATGGATTTATGGCGGGCGGCGATTGGGAAAACCCCTTGCCTTTGCAAAGCAAGCATATGGCTGGTGATACCATAGACCTCGCTACGGAACGGGCGAATGTCAAAGACTATCTGAATAAAGCGATTTATCGCTATTTGGATATGGGCGTCGATGCTATTCGAGTGGATACGGTCAAGCATGTGGAACGTGACAATCTTCTCGAGTATGTCGATAGCTGGAAGGCTCATAAGCCCGGCCTGTTTGTGTTTGGCGAAAACCTAGTGAAGGGGACAGGACTGGGTCAAGAGTTGGGTGGCGACAATGCTTCGTCGGTGATTCGACCCTGGTGGTACACAAGACGGGCGAGCAGTCCGTCCAATCCTGATTCAGGACCAGACTCAGGTTTTTCAGTGCTGGATTTTGGCCTTTTTTCTACCTTCCGCGACAATATTCGGGGCGGGAATTTTGGAGGCATCTCGGGCCAACTGGGGTGGGATTGGATTTATGGCGATGCGACTCAGCTGGTGACGTTCTTTCAAAATCATGATGTGGGTCCCGACAACGATTTCAAATTCCGCTTTCAAGGTGAGACTTGGAAGGCTGCTCTTGCCTACAACCTCCTCTGGACCATTCGAGGCATTCCTTGCCTTTATTATGGCGAGGAAATCGAATTTCAAAAAGGAGCTCCTCAAGATATTGACGGTAGTCAGATGACTCTCGATCAGACAGGTCGGGCTTATTTTGGTGATCATCTCTTGCCAGAAAATTTACCTACAACCCAAGCTCATCCTCTGTATCAGCATATCAAGCGGCTGAACCAAATTCGTAAATCGGTCCCAGCTCTCCAAAAAGGAGTGATGAGTCAGGTCGCTGATTGGGGTTCAGGACTTCGCTTCGTTCGAGACTATAACAATGGATCGAGCTACGCAGCGATCGGCTTGGCTACAGATGGCGATCAGGGCTTTAGCTTCAGTGGTCTGCGCAACGGCATCTACCGAGATGCTGTGACTGGGCGCGAGGTCTCCGTGCAGAACGGCAACCTGGATATCCTAGTCAAAGGTCGTTCAGTCGGTGTTTACATTTTGAATGGCCCCGGCAAAATCGGTAAAGACGGCGTCTACCTCCGCTGAGCCGGAGCTGACGAGATGAGACTCCAGGCGACCCATGGGTTCCTCTTCGGACTCTGGGTCGCTTTCATTTGGCTCTGCAATTCTTTTCTCGAGGCAAGGGCCTGAAAACTGATTTTTGCAAAAACGAGGTTTTCCCACTCGCAGAATCTTTAAAAAAGATTATCTCTCCTTTTTACTTATCTTTGTCTACGAATGGTGAAAATCATTTATACTTATCTGCGTGGTTAAATAAGGCTAAACAAAGAGAGTAAATGATGCATCCAGTCAGAATGCGCGTGGGAATCCCTTGTGTCGCCAAAATTCTGATTTTGTTCACGTCAATTGTCATGACAAAGCTGGGCTTTTCGGCCGTCGTGATTACCCTGGACAGAGGAGGCTATTCACTGACCTATGATTGCACCAATCGAACAGCGCTTCGCTATGATTACACCTTAAAGCAAGACATGGGCACTGCCCCGCGGCCTTCGTCTTTCTATTTAGATCCAGACCTTCCTCAGGGCTGCGGAGGACAGTTTAAGACCAGTTCTTACACCAGCATTCAAGCGGGATGGGATCGAGGGCATCTTGTAACATCCAACCACATGGATGCTAGCAGTGAGCTGATCAAGCGAGCTAACTATATGAGCAACATCGTGCCTCAGGTTTCCACTTTCAATCAAGGCATCTGGTTGCAAGCTGAAAACATTGCGGAGTGCTACCGCGATATTGCTCCCGTTAGGGTGGTTGGAGGTGTGGTCTATGATGATGAATCGAATGACTATTTCTTAAGCTCGCATGGCATCCGCACACCCGATTATTTTTGGAAGACGATTCTGACGACAGATCCTGGCACGGGAGAGACTCAAACCATCAGCTGGTACATTCCCAATTCTCCCAATCTTGGCAATTTGGACAGCTATATTGTCAGCATAGAGGAATTGGAAGCTTTAGTGGGAATCGGTATGGTTGGTATCAATGCCACGGAAATGGTTCGAACTATGAAACCATTCCAATCATGGAGCTTGCCGAGTCAGTGCAACCTTGGATAGTTGCCTATTCCAAGAAAAGTGCCGCCTTCTCCGAGCCAATGGCAGCGTGAGTCAGATGATCAGAAGCAACTGTGCTGGATTTCTGCTTCACTCCCGCTACCTGATTCAGTTGACTGATGCGAACCAATTCACCAGCAATGTCTTTTGGGTTTAACACAAAATCCACACATCCCGAAGCTTGCGCATGTAAAGGCATGCTGTCAACGTCGGCCGATAAATCCTGAGCAAAGGTGATTCCGCCGTTGGCCCTTATGGATCGGCAACCTTCTGTCCCATCGCCATCGCCGCCTGACAGAATAATTCCGATGGCTCTTGATTGCATGGACTCGGCCAAGGAGCTTAAAAAGCAATCGACTTGTCGATGCCGGCCCTGGTTCATGGTGCGAGGCGACATAACCTTGAAATGATAGTCTTCAATCATAAGATCATTGTTCGGTGCAATGACATAGACTTGGTTTGCCAGCGTTGGCATTCCATCTTCTGCTTGAGTCACTGGCATGAGTGTTTTGTGTGTCAAGAGTTCAGTCAATAGGCTTGGAGCATTTGGACTCATATGAGCAATGATCACAAAAGCCATTCCCGTTTTATCAGGCAAAGATTCCAGCAAGGATATGTAGGCTTTCAATCCACCTGCAGAGCCTCCAATACCCACGATCATGGTTGGGTCTGTCAACATAGGTTTTTTTCGCCTCCTGGCCGCAGTATGAAGCAGCCTAGAGTCGAGTACAAGCTTGGAATCTTCTATATCTGTATCGAATCGACAAAAGACCTTTTTGCAACTGGATTTTACCCATCTATTCAAAACCAACTCTGAGCGCAAGGTCGCCCTTCAAGCTTTGGCCACCGCTCCTTGCAAAGGCCTTCGCAGCGAGGTGACGCTAAGCCATATCACACTGAGTAGAATGCAAGCCGCTGCCAGAGTGTAGCTGGGTTTGATTTCTTCGCCGAGAAAGATATGAGACAGCGTTGCCCCGATAAGAGTCTGTAGGCTGATGAAGCCGCTTACGGTACTAGCAGGCAGAAACTTGAGAGACCAGAGGTTTAAGAAATAATTCGTCACTGTGGGACCAGCAACGATAAAAAATAAGGTATAGATAACCGCATCAGAGGTGGGTGCAGCGGTCCAGGTGGGTGGTATGAGAGCCGGTGTGTGGAGAAATAAGTTGATAAAGGATTCTCCTGGATGCAGCAGAGCAAAAGTCACGGTGCTGATCAGCAGCAATAGTCCAGTCCATACCAAAGCCCAACTGAACATAGTGCCGGTGAAGACCAATGCCGGTTGACGCCCAATATAATCGCGCGAACGGACGAGGTAGTAGCCATAGACGGCTGCCGAGAGGAGGCAGAGAAAGTTGCCAAGAAATGCCGACGAATCAAGGCCATGGAGCAGATGTATCAGACTATCGCCAAACAGGATCAAGACGCCGGTGCCGCCTAAACTGAGAACACCCGCTTTGCTCCAGGTAAAGCGTTCTTTCTTTAAAAGTATGGCGAAGAAATAAGTAAAAAGAGTGATGGATGGCACCACAATAACGGTAGCCACAGCAGTGGTCATGGTTAGAGCGAGAATCAGAAGAAACTGGTTCAGTGAAATGCCGAGCAAGGACAGTCTAAGGTAGACCCGAGCCGGAGTGGGGGCTTCCAACGGGTCCTGGCGATGCTGTCGACGCCAAAAAAAGAGTGCAATTTGAAAGGCCAAAGCGCCTGCCACACTGCGGACGCTCAACAGTGCGATCGGTGTGAGGCTGGTCAGTGCCAGCTTTTGTGCAATGGGAAGAATGCCGAAATTGATTTGCACCAGTAGCAGAGCAAAAAGGGCCATAAACATGCAAAAAATCCCAGAAATTGCCCCATAAGCAGGGCGAAAGCATAGATACAGGCAGGTTCTACTCCTGTTCATCAAAACCTTCAACTGCCTGAACTACAAAAAATTCATTATCCGTAACAATGACTTAGAGGCCGCAGTCGCGAGGTGGCTGCGGAGCCTCAGAAATCCTAGAAAGTATATAAATTATCAATGCTTATATTCCCGCATATCGCTCAAGGTATTATTTCTCTTGCTCCAACCACTTAGGACCATCTGCCTCGATTCTGCGGCATAACCCTGCCCGCTAAGTTCCTAGATCCGTGGTGTACCCACTCTCTACTTTCGAGAATCGATGCAGCACGCCGGGTTGGGGGTGAAGATCGACGAAACTTAAGCCAGCTGATAAATTATATGGCCCGCCCTCCTGTTGCAGAGGATCGCTCGGAGAGAAATCTCCCCAGCGGAGTCCACTCGTCCTCTATGGTGGAGTGTTTACTCCGAACTTCAAACGTCGTGATGAAATAATCGTGGTCCCAGGCAGGCGTAAACGCAAGGTATCTCTGAAGCCACGAGATCCTGAAAAATCCGCAGGAAGCAAAATCACATCTGGCAGCTGGGCGAGGCTCTTAAAACGGGTCTTTGCCATCGATGTTTCACGGTGTCTCGGCTGCGGTGCTGATCTGGAAATCATTGCGGCGGTATTGGATCCCATCCAGATCGCGCGTTATCTCAATTATACAGGCATGCCTGCTGCTCCACCTAGCCGCGCTGGAGTCAAAATGCAGGCGTTTGTCGAGGAGTGGTGCTGAGGGGGATGAAATGGGCCCCGATTGGATTGGATAGCTTCTAAAGCCAGTACAAAACACCTCAATATCCGACCTCTAAAGCTATGATCACCAAGTTCTGGCTTCATAGAAGGGTGATTTTACGCAGGAGAATGAATAAGTTTGTGGCACCAAATTCGGAATATCGATTTTCGTGCCTTCAGCCTGCGCAATATCTTGGATTTTGAATTGTCTTATGCCTGCAGACGATTCATTCGCCCCGTCAATCTTTAAAAGATAGTGAACAAATGACCCGAATTGCTTTCATATTTCTGGGACTTGTATCTCTGGCGCTCGCGCTGGGGTGCCCAGAAGCAATGGCGGACAACAGCAGTCCTATCAGGTTCGCCGTGAGCCCAAATTTGCCTTTGGATCGCGAACTTAGGCTTGAAGTGTTGAATAGTTCCGATCGGGAGCAGTCATGTCGGGTCGTGGTGAAGGGAATTTACAAGGCCCAGAGCGATGGCGAGGTAACATGCTGGCGGTGGCCAATGATATCCCGCGACGCCTTTGCCTCAAGGATTTGGCCTTTCGAAAGCGGACGAAATCATCGGTTTCGCCAAGCAGCGAGACTTCCCCATGGAAGAATTCTACAGAAATGCCCTTTTCCTGAGCGAGAGTCCGCCGAACGGCGCGGGTTATAGCTCGCCCGATGAAATTCGCCTCACGGCGAGAGACTGGGCATATGACGGAGCCCCGTACGATTTCGAAAATTTGTAAGCTTGGCGCATATGCTATACCCACAGGGTGTTGCGGGAGCCGGACGGGGGACGAGAGAAAAAATCATCGCCATGCTCAAGGAAGGTATCTGTTAGCAAAGTAGAACAAAAGCAAGGCCAAATTGAAAAGTAGCAAAGACAGACAAGCGAGAGAGTGACGATTTTTAGATCTCTTCAATTCAGTTCGGCAGACGGCATTTTTTATACTTTCAGCGGTTGCCTTGCAATAAATCAGCAAATTTTGAGTCTTATGGACGAGGTTTTTCTTTGTACTTGGGGGCTCAGGTTGGGCTTCTGAATAAAAAATTTTCGTGATGAGAGTTCGACCATGTCTTTTTTTTCGTTTCGATCAAATCTCTTATTTGGATTACTTCTAACCATGATTGGGGGTTCTCATGCACTTGCTGATTTTAGCGATGAGGTTTTTACGATCATTTCACCAAACCTCCCTTTGAATAGATCGCTTGTTCTAAATGCCGAGAATGATAATGATCGGGCCAGCTACTGCAGCATTCGAGTTGATGCGACCTATACCCATCCCAGTACACCGGCTGTGAGAGCTCACATCTTGCTCAAAACAAGTTATTTTGTCTCGGCAAAGGCTCAATTAGATGCTCATAATTTTGGATTAAAAGAACTCCAAGAATCAGGAATTCCAGGAGTTTATTATATCGAGGCGAAGATTATCAGCAAAAGTTGTCGGGTAGCACCCGCCTTTTCTTACAGGGAGGAGGGTTGGTACAGCTCAATACTCTTGGAAATTATGGGCCCTGAGGTGACGGTCGAATCAAGCTCCTTTGAAGCCGTTCTGCCAGACAATCCTATCATGCCCTCAATTCCAGGAAGAGAAACCCGAAAAAAATGTAAAGGCGCGCTGGATGATGCTTCCTTAGCGACTTTGGCAAACCTGCTGGATGATACCGCTAACCAAAATTTTGAAACAAGCTATGGAGAGCCACATGCAAGGCACTCTATAACATACTATTTGGACTGGAATGCGACCAATCAGCAATCCCGATCAATCAAGATCTATGTGAATCCTTGGACTCCGGTTCCGGAAGAGGTTCAACCGTTGTTGGAGAGTCTAAAGAAATATACCGATTTTGCAAAAAATTGTAGCTCAGAAACAACTTAACACTATGAACGAATAGAATAGATGTAGGTACTCGAAAAATACTCTCGCGAAACTGAGAATAAAAGAATGCGATTTGCGCGAAAATTTATAGCTCTCTATCTATTCGTTCATAGCATCTCCGGCCATGCGGAGTTGAATTCGATCCCTCGAATCGTTTTCAGCGTGAGCCCTGATTTACCACTGAAACGCCAAATCAAAGTCTCTGCAGCCAGTTTCGAAAACCATGACATGACCTGCAATTTGATAATCAAAGCTGCTTTTAAACAAGAGATTCAGGCGGAAACTTTTTCGCTCCTTATCAAAAACGTTAAATTGGAAGTGAAACAGAGCGATCCTGGTATCTGCGGCGCAAGCTTCGAAGCCTTGCCCGTGACTTTCTTCGAATTGCTTGGCTATAGTGGGCGTGAGTCTAATCTGTTGTTCTATCCACGCACGGCCTATAGTATGAGGGCAAGACCTTTGTCAGTAAGAGCAACGCCGACGGTTTCGGCAGCAATATTATTCGTGGCATTTCAAGCGATGGTTCGCGGATCTGTGTAGCTACTGAAGGAGGTCTTTCCCTTTCGTCTGACGGTGGAGAAACATTTAAAAACATCACGGGTAACGGCTTGGAAAGCTCGTCCATCAAGTCAACTTTTTGCTCAGGTTCGAAAATTTATGTGGGCAGTGACAAAGGCGTTAGCATCTCCAAAGACGGCGGTCAAAGCTTTATTACCAAGACTTTTTCTGCTAACTTCTACCATAACTTCGTTCCTAGCGTTTACGGCACGGATTCACATGTATTTGCGGCCACACACGCTGGTCTGGCCATATCAGAAAATGGAGGAGAGTCTTTTTATTTAAGAACGATAGACGATGGTCTTCCGAGCGACGACATAACCAAAGTGTTCGGAGGCGATTTGAACGTCTATGTAATAATTGGCGAAACCATGCTAGTGAGTCGCGATGGAGCCTTTAAATCTTCTATCAAACTATTGAATACTCGTTACGGAATGACCTTGAAAGATAGGTAGAGAGGCCTTGCCTATCCTAGAGGACATCGCAAAGGACATGGGAAAGACATCGGTTTTTTGGCTCGATTATCAAGATGATTCAATCAAATCTGCCGCTTCTTCCCAAACACTTCGATAGCTTTGCTGATCTTCAAAGTATTGCAGCAATCTTTGAAAAAAAGGATGAACTCCAAGGGTGGCACTGTCGCCAATCACCAGGAGTTGGCGACGTGCTCTCGTTAAAGCTACATTGAGGCGCCTTGTTTCGCGCAGAAATCCGATCTCTTGATCATCATTGGATCGGACCAGCGAGATGAGGACCAGCTCTTTTTCTCGTCCTTGAAATCCGTCGATGGTATCAACTTCGATCGCCAGTCCGGAAAGCTTTTCACGCAGATAGCGAGCTTGGGCTGCATAGGGAGTGATGACTGCCATCTGTTCTGGCTTGATGCCTTGGTTCATGAGCGTGTCGATGCGCCTGATAAGGACTGCGGCTTCGCGTGGATTCAAGCGACTGCCGCTGTCCTGTTCAGACTCTTCTTGAAACCCAGCGCCCGCGGTATCGATGAAGAGCAATGGCGATGCAGCCTCTGGGTCGCCGCTGAAATGAGGTAAATCTGTGAGTCGGTGGGACCGAACACTGCTGTCGGCCTGGAGAGCGCCTTGGTAGAATTCGCCGGATGAAAAATTCATAATGGCTTCATGCATGCGATATTGGATATCCAGCCTTCGCGTGATCAGTGGTCCGTAGAGTTTGACCAATCGCTCCATAAGGCTAACACCCAAGCCTTGCGCAGCCGCTTCAGGCGATAAGACGGTTGGTGGTAGCTGACAATGATCACCTCCACAAATCAATTTTTCGGCGCGTAGAAGGGGAATCCAGGCATTCGGTTCAGTGCTTTGTCCAGCTTCATCCAGGACCACGAGATCAAAGCGCCTTGACCCTAAAAGAAAGGCATCGAGTCCGGTTGTCGTTGCACAGACTATGCGGGCTTCATCGAGGACCCTTTCGACGGCCCGCGATTCTAGTTTCCTGGCATCTGCCATGAGCGCTTTGGCTTCGGCGCGGAGAGCCTGCTTTTCGCCTTTAGCGGGAGCCGCTCGCGTGAAGCGACGGGCTTGTTGAAAAAGACTCGAAGCCTCTTTCATGAGTTTTTGGGCGAGCCGTGCGTCTTCATGCTTTTGCACCAGATAATCCAAGCTCCAAGGCCGAAGTGATTCCATAACGCGAGCTGGGTGACCTAGACGAACGACCTTCAGTCCGCGGGCAACAAGCTTCTCCAAAAGATTGTCCACACCCAAATTGCTGGAAGCCGTGACGAGTATTTTTTTGTCTGGACCTTGGGTCTGCTGAATGATTTCAACCAGTGTCGTCGTTTTGCCAGTTCCAGGAGGACCGTGAATGATCGCGATATCCTGGGCCTCCAATGCCCAGCGCACAGCTTCGGCTTGAATGCTATTAAGGTTGGGAGTTGGAGCGAGGTCTTGGTCCAGTTTTTCAAATCGCGGCAGCCGATCACCAATGAACATATCTCGCAGTTCTGCTAGACGACCACTTTTGGCGCTAATAACCTGATCGAGAGCCTGTCGCTCTTTGCGTCTGGTACTTTCGTCGAAGGATAGATCGAGCTGCCAGACTGTGGATTCATCCCAGTCAGGGAGATGTTCATCAAGAGCTATATGAATGGCTTTTTGCTGGCGCTCGATCACCACGGCGCGACGGTTCCAGTTTTCCTCTGGAGAGACTGCGGTGAGGATGACCGGGCTGCCAGCGTCCAGATGAGTCCAGGGCAATGGCGCACGAGATGCCTTGCGCAGCACAATGATAAAGCGTCCTCCAAGACCGGGAAATTCATCATCGATAGCTAAAGAATGCAAGCAGTCACCATTCAGCTCTCTTTGCTTGGGAGACTGTTTGTCGAGACGGTTAATATACTGCTGCTTCTCAGCTTCTGTTTCCTTGTCTAACAAAGTTTTCAGATGAGGTAGAATCGATTCATTATGTTTCGGCATAGGTATTCTGCGTGATGGGTTGCACTCCTCACAATCGAGAGTTCTTTCTACAAAGACTGCTCCCTTTTCCGAGTGATCATATCACAGCAATATCGTTTTTTTGCTAGGACCAGGAACATAATCCAAATGAGTTAGTAAAAAAAAGGAGGCATGAAAATCCCTACAATTTCAATGGAGTCATTTATATTGCGTAAAATGTAATTGTGCAGTATTCAAACCAGCTAAACACTTCTTGGAAACTTTATGGAGTCCAGATCAGCCTATGTTTACCTATAAGTCCTCACTTTTGTTCACTGTATTCTTTAGCTTGAATCTAGCCGCTTGTTCCTCGCCTCTGACCCAAGGTTCCAATCTGAATGCAGCTGCCTCGAAGCATCAGAAGCCGAAGAAAATTGTCGAGCTCGGCCAACTCATATTTGAAGACACCCGGCTTTCAGAGCCTCAAGGCATGGCCTGTGCCTCCTGTCATGCCAAAGAGCAAGCCTTCACTGGGAACAATCGTTCAAGCTTGGCAGCCATTGCCGCGGGTGCATTACCGAATACTTTTGGCAATCGCAATTCACCGACTGCTATGTATGCTGCCTTCAGCCCAAGCTTTCAGTTTGCTGAAGAAGTTGAGGATGGTGTCACAGAATTTGTGCCGAATGGTGGCCAATTTTGGGATGGTCGGGCCGACAATCTCGTCGAACAAGCCAAAGGACCTTTTCTCAATGCTCGGGAGATGAACAATCCAAGCAAAGCCAGCGTTGTGGAAAAAATCAAAAATGGTCCCTATACAAAACTGTTTGAAGCTGTTTTTGGCAAGGATTCCTTGGCAGATACAGACAAGGCCTATAGCAGTATCGCCGAGGCCATTGCCGCTTTCGAAACAGAAAAGCTCAGCCCGTTTTCTTCGAAATTCGACGCTGTTTTGAAGGGCCGCGCTCGATTCACCCAACTTGAGGCCAAAGGCTTCGCCTTGTTCCAAGATCCAGAAAAAGGCAATTGTATCGCTTGCCACGCGGGTAAGCCTGAATCCAAGAATCCGAAGGATTGGCTGTTCACGGATTTCACCTACGATAATCTTGGTGTGCCCCGGAATGCTGCGATCCCCGACAATCAAGACGCTTCGTTCTTTGACCTGGGATTGTGCCAACAGTCGGGATTGGCTCTGCGAGCGCCACAGGGTTTTGAACTCGAAACATTGTGCGGCGCTTTCAAAGTGCCAACCCTTCGTAACGTGGCGGTCACTGGACCTTACATGCATAATGGCGCTTTCAAGACTCTACGCGACGTTGTGAAGTTTTACGTCACTCGCGACACCAGTCCTGAACTTTGGTATCCGAAGGACCAAGACGGAAACGTTTTGAAGTTCAACGATCTACCCCTCAGCTATCAGGGCAACGTCAATTCAGAAGAAGCTCCCTATGACCGCAAGTTGGGCGATGAGCCACGGCTGAACGAAAATGAGATCGACGCGGTGGTAGCGTTCTTGAAAACTCTGACTGATCGCTAGTCTCTTCGCTCAGCAATAGACTGGAATCAAAAAGGCGTTTGCGGGTCTGCCGCGAACGCCTTCTTGACGTTATGACATTCATTTTGCATTGGCACCCGTGACGCCTTACAATCCCCCATTCGTTCTCATATCCTAAAAGTTTGATTCACGCCGGTTGTTGATGAGCCATTCGAAAGATAATACAGATTATAAACAGATGCTTGGCTGGAATGTTGTCGTTGCCGTAAGCTACATGGCCAGCGCCTGGCTCTTCATGGCAGTAGCCGTTCCGCCGGGCTATTCGACTCCTTTTTGGCCTGGTGCGGGTGTTGCTCTGACGGCTTTGCTGATGGGTGGGCCGGGTTTGAGTTTTGGGATCTTCTTTGGATCCTGGATGGTCAATTTTTCACTTGAAGGCCTCAGCCACTCGAGTCTAGCGGGATGGCTAAACATGGGGTGGACCGCTTCGGGAATTGCAACCGGAGCCGTATTGCAGGCTTTTTTAGGGCGTTTCTTAGTCCTTAGATTCTGCGAAAAACCCCTTCTTTTGGATCGGCATCGGAGCACTCTCAACTTCCTCTTTTTGCTGGCTCCCCTTTCCTGCCTAGTTTCGGCGAGCATGGGTGTCAGCACTCTCATCCTGACCGGAAAAATAAGCGCAGACACTGCACTGATCAATTGGTTTACCTGGTGGATTGGCGATTCTTTTGGCGCTGCTATGGTTGTGCCTATGATCCTGGCTTTTTATGGAAAGCCAGCGGCTCTGTGGCGACCGCGCCGCCTTTCACTCTGCATTCCGGCCTCGTCTCTCATCGTTGTTCTGCTGTATCTCAACTCAAAAACTGCAGAGTGGCAATCCGCTCATGCCCGCAGTCTCCTCAGGTTTCAATCACAGCAGCTGGTCCATGATATCGAACATAACCTCATCCTGCAGTCGCTCCTGATGCAGGCCTCTGAAGTTCAATTGAAGCGAAGTGATCGAATGAACGAGACTGACTTTCAAGACCTGCTGCAAAGTCTACAAAATGGCCGAAATGCTTTGCAGAGCCTGAGGGTCACGAAAGGAGGACAGGGATTTGAACCTTCGGTCCATTTCCAATGGAATGCCTTCAAGGGGCCCGTGGATCCCTTTCGTCGCCAAGGACAAGAGCAACAGCTCCCTGGGGAGCGGAGTGAGGCCAAGCTCTTTGCTCCCACAGATCAGCAGCTGATGGCTCGTATTCTGGTTCGTTCCCATTCCAGCCAGGGCGAATTTATGCAGCTCCTGGCCGTTTTTGATTTCACGACTGATATCAAACAAAGCTTGGTATCGATCGGATCGCGTGAAGTTCTCTTCAGCTTTCAAAAAGCTCAGAATAATCCTATGGAGCGAATCGAAAGGTACGCTTTGGTGCCCGGATTGCGTTGGCACACCCAGGTTCCAGATGGACAGAATCAACTCCAGATGGTGTTGATTTTGCCCTTCAGTGCGATGCTCTCGCATCCTCGAAATGAGTATTTCTTTGCCCTACTCTTCGGCTTGATCCTGGCACTCACGCTCTTTTGCATATTGCTGGTTGCGTCGGGACAATCCTATCGATTTGAAAGGCTTTTCATTGCTCGCAGTCAAGAGCTCAAAGAGCAGCAACTCAAAGCCGAGCATTCGGCGAAGATGGCTGCTTTAGGCAGCATGGCTGGAAGTATAGCCCATGAAATCAACAATCCACTCGCCATCATTCATGGCTATTCAAAATTTCTCTTGCAAAAAATTGCGGACAATCGACTCAGTCAGGCGGAGCTTACAAATGGTTTGTGTCGAATTGACGAAACTAGCCTACGGATATCGGAAATCATTAAAGCTCTGCGCTCTTATGCGCGTGATGACCTTCAGGATGAGTTGATGGATTGCTCTGCGGTGGAGATTATCAATGAAACGATTCATCTTTGCTTAGAGCTATTGAAGAATAGACAGGTGTCTCTCACCTGGAATGAAGCCTACAACCATGGGATTCGGTTTAAAGGTCGTAAGGCAGCACTCATGCAAGTCTTACTGAACCTTATCAATAATGCCTGTGATGCTATAATAGGTGAGCCAGAGAAATGGATCCGAATCGATATGGATGTGCTGGAAGAGAAAGGGCTCATCCAGATTCGAGTGACCGACAGTGGACGAGGGATTCCGCAAGAGATTCGGGAAAAAATTATGAAGCCTTTTTTCTCGACCAAAACCTATGGGGTGGGAACTGGCCTGGGTTTGAGTATATCGAAAAACCTAGTCGAATCCATGGGCGGCGCTTTGATCCTGGATGGAAATGCTAGCAATACCAGCTTTCTGTTGAGTTTGCCTCGATCCGACATTGTGTGCTAGAAGATGGAGCGTGCTGAACTCTCCAAAACTGGGGTTTCTATGTTGGGTCGCTTGTTCCTCTTTTTTTTGATTTGCCCTGTCCTGGAACTGCTTGTTCTGGTCAAAATTCATCGCTACCTGAAGCCAGAGTTAGGCTCAGGCCAAGCCCTACTTATTATTATTGCAGGACTCATCGTGTCGTGTATGGTTGGCATTCGAGTCGCTAAGGTTCAGGGGATTCGACTCTTGCTAGAAACTCAGCAAAGATTGCAGCAGGGGGCTTTGCCTCAGGATAAGTTACTGGAAGGCTTGTTGCTGGTCATGGCTGGGATAGCTTTCATCATTCCTGGTTTTCTGAGCGACGGCTTGGGCTTGATTTTGCTGCTTCCTATTGTGCGCCGTCTCTTGGCCAAGAAAATAAAAATCTGGCTGACCCGAAGCATGGACAATGGTCAGTTCAAAGTCTACCAGCAGGGTGTTTATCGTCACACTGGGACCGAGTCGACTCAATCTTCAGTTTCGCATAGCCATGGCGACATCATTGATGTGGAAGCGATCGACAGTCAGTCAACCCTCAAGGCTCCCTAATCCTTAAGGATACTCACGCTCTTAAGATGCGTGGCGGATGGATTGGTCCCGAGGGATGAAAATTTCAAAGCAAGTCCCGCGGCCTAGCTCGCTGGTGATGCTGACTGTACCTCCACAACTCTCGATCGCTGCAAAGACCGCTCCAATGCCCACGCCACGGCCAGCAAACATTGAGATGTCTTTCTCAGTTGAAAATCCAGACTGACTGACTTTACGCACGAGCTCGCTGAGTGAAAGCTCCCCTACAGCGGTCATAGTTGAGACGCATCGAGTTGCATATTCTCGTTCCCATGTCGAGCGATCAAAGCCTCGACCGTCGTCACTGCAGATGATAGCAAGGCCTGCTGAGGACTCGCGAAATTCGAGCCGGATTAAGCCTGATTTGGGCTTTTGCGCTGCTTCACGGTCGTCTTCGATACCGTGAATAATGGAATTTCTAACTAAATGAAGCAATTCATCAAGGACCATTTGTTCAGCTAAAGAGCGAACGCGAGCTTCGCCATCGATGACTTGAAGGTCCAATGACTTGTTGAGCTTTTTCGCGACCACCCGGGCGTTTATAAGAAGGGGTTGGATAGCCGATCGAATCAGCCTGGCCGATACTTCATCGATCCATAGATCTATATCCTGCTGGATGACGGATAGATTTCTAGTTTGAGAAATTTCTTTAAGCCGGGATAGCAGTCCTTCGTTGACCATATGCTCCTGCTTCAGGATTCCCCAGGGCGTGCGAAGCAGACGGGCGTGACGAGTGAGAAAATGTTGGAAGAGCTTTTCCAAGTCATCCCCATCAGCTGGGGTAACTTGGCTTTTGTCTTCGAGTTTGTGGATAAAATCGGCGATGTCAGCCAGATGAAAGACCAAGCAGTTGCCTTTCAGGCTATGCAGAATAAACAAGGCGTCCTGATGTTGGAGCTGGCTTTTAAGTTTTTCAACAGATTGGAAGGAGTAGGCGATAAATTGCCGAAACTCTTCAATATTGCGCATCATTTTGATGAGGTTGCGATTGCGTTTGGATTCCAAAGTTTTTTGTCGAAGTTTAGTAGCATCCGTGATGGTCAAAAGCAGATTTTGAAGAACGCCTTCTTTGCTCCGAATTCCCGCAGCATGCAGTTCGAGGTGCTTGCCATGTACCGACACGTGAAGAGGAATTTGGCTCAGACTGACCTCCAGGGGCAGCTCATCTTGAAAGATTTGACAGATTGCCATTCGCCAAAAAGTTCTTTGTTTGGGAGACAATTCCAAAGCTGTCAATAGATCTTGGCCCGCTTGCAATTCGAGTCCCAAAAGCTGGTGACAGGATCGAGTAAATCCCGGTGCAATTCGAAATTCCGCATCAAACATCAGAAATCCACTCGCAACATTGTCGATGATGGAGCGGATGGTATCCGTTCTGTCCGTAACGATGGCTTCCACTTCAGTCAAATGGTTTTGCAATTCGAGGTTGAGATTTTTAATTATTTGATCGGATTTTGCTCGAGTGAAATTCACTCGATCGCCTAGCGCAAGTGACATTAAAATGCCTTCACAGACTGTCCCAGGGAGGATGCCCCATTGCACGAGTTGCGGAATTTCGGCGATACCTTGGTAGACCAGGACCATGAGAATATTAGCGACCGCAGCAAAGAGCCAGGCAAAGCCATAAAAAAATGCAGGGCGATAGCCGCGCAGTGAAGCCAAAATACAGGTAGTAAGCATCACGACTGTGCACAGGAAAAGCAAAACGGCTAAAATCCTTACAGCACTGTTGTAGTTGGTGAAAAGGCTGATAGGCAGCGAGATATAATTTGCGATCATAAAATAGGAATAGATTTTATGGGTCCGGGGCATATGATCCCGGGAATTCAAGAACTTCATCGTCATGAGAGTGGAGACAAGCATCGCGGTCGCGGAAAAGACTGCAAAGCCCCGATTTTGCGCCCAGATTGCTAAATCACCTTCCAACAGTACGGGCCAGACGCCCTGCATGCTGAGATGGACACAGATCATGCTGAATAAAAACATCGAATAATAGAGATAGGTTTGACTACGAAAGGAGAGGGTTAGAAATGTGTTGTAGAGGAGCAATGTTAGCAAAACGCCAAAAAACACGCATGTGACAGCTGTATCGAACAAGATATGCCGCTTGTGAACGTCTGGCCATGAGAGATAGAGAGCGAGAATTTTTGAACCATTGGTGACTACTTTGAGGTAGTAGACATTTTTTCCAGGCTGGGCATTGATTGTGAAAACCGGAAAGCGAATGTCCGCTCGCATAGAGCGTGAGTCCAAGCTATCACCTTGGGTGTCGGCTTGAAAAAGATTCGACTTTGTTTTTTGAAAGAGAGTCACTTGATCCAGCATCGGATAGCGACTTTCCAAAGTGATTTCTTTGATTTCTTCGCTGGCATTTTCAATTTCAAATCGCAGCCACGTGGCGCCGCTGGCAAAGCCTAGGCCAATGAGAGCTTGCTGGCTTGGATAAAAGTGTGGATCGAGGTTCCCATTTAGAATGTCCTCGTCAGTTAAAGTCGCATCACTTGGTTCAAATATGCTAACCAAATGGCCAAGCAGAATGGCTTTGTCGCTCGGCAGGTTTTGCAGATTCAGAGCTTTGGCATCAGCCAATAGCCCCGGCGTAACACTGAGCCACGCTAAGACTGTGAAGAGAAGCAGACCTAGTTTTTTGAAAAAAGTTATCAAACTCTCGCCTGTATTCAATCGAATCCGCTCCTTCAGGATATCGGTCGATTCGAAAGGCGATGGAGTCCTGTCAAGATTCTGACCTCATTGTAAGGATCATGGGTAGCTAGGCTAGCAGAAAGATTGGACAATGATTGGGGGGTGGCTGAGGGAGGGTGCTCGTAGGTCACCCTCTCGTGAACTTGAACTCAAAGGCAGCGTGGGCCTTCCGTTGTCGTCTGTATCGCTGCTGTGCAGGCGTTGATACCAAAGTGGAAGTGAGATACGTGGTAGAACTCCCAAGCGTCCAACATTTTAGTGAAGGTGAAACGACTGTCGACCAATTTATCAGCCTTGGCCTTATAGAGATAGGATTCCAACTCTTGAATATACGAGAAACCCGAGTAACGATGACTTGTAACCTTGGCGGCTTCACTATACATCATGAACGTAAACCAGAATTGAGCCTCCAGATCAATCGGCGAGGTGGGATCATCCGGATTCTCCAATATGTATCCTATGTCGGCATCCAAACCATGATCGTGCGCATCCTCCTGGGCATGTGGATTCGAATAGGGATAGTTGGTGTTTACGCGCAGGACGGTCACAGCTCTGTCCGGGTAAAGGATTTGCAGAAATTTGGCTGATTTCCGCAGAATCCAATGAAAGTAACCCAGTCCATAGATGTTGTTGAAATGATTTTTATCGAGGGCACTGAGGCTACTATCAAGCGGCAGAGCTACGAGAGATTTCGAACTGTAGATCGGATTGCGACTTTCCCTTTGACTCCAGACGGCCAGTTCATCAAGCGCATTCTGCAGACGTTCGGGCGTCATCTTCATGTTTTGCCACCAAGTATCCGTATCGCTGGAGCTTGTGAAAGAGACGGACACAGGATCAGCTGATTGCTCGCTGCTGCCTTGGCCCAGCTGTCCTAGAAAGCCGCTGCCCCAGCATTTGATGGTGCCCGTACTCAAAAGTGCGCAGGCATGACGAGCTCCCACGGCAATATCCTGCACATTTGTCAAACCTGGAATCACCATAGGGTGATCCGTGCTGAAGCGGAACACGTCCTGCGCCTGATGAGGCGACACGAGCACACTTTTGTCGGCGTCACCGCAAAGTCCGTAAAGACAGAGTCCCCAGCATTGAACAGTCCCGGCGGACGTTATACCACATGTGGTTTTTTTATAGGAATCGATCTGCTTCCAAAGCTCGTTTCCCACGGGAGTCCAGGTGTTGGCTGTACTCGAAAGACCGGTTTGCTGGTACCAATTGTCACCAAGGCAGAAAAGTTTTTGCTGGGCATCCACGAAACAAGAATGAGCATCACCTAAGGCCAGACTCTTGATCTGAGCCTGATTCGGAGTGAGGTTAGTGGCCGGATAGGGTTTTTGGGAGGCTGCCACCACGAAACCCCAGCAAATAAGCTGCTGATTCGTCGTGATAGCACAGAACCCATTTTCTGCGCCGTGAATAGACAGGGCTTTGGCGGGCAGGTTGGTGGCCTTGCGGGCGATTCCTGTGTGGTTGCTGAATCCGGATTTTTGATCGCCCAGTTGAAATTCAGAGCCGGCACCCCAGCAGTAAACGTCACCCATCGACGACAGTCCGCAGCTGGCGTTTTTAGAGGCGGCGACTTGGGTGATCTTCAGGCCTGTTAAACCCTGCACGCGCGTCGGCTGCAGTGTGGCTGAAGGGATCATGAATGATCCAAAACCAGTATCTATACGTGAGGTACCGTCACCAACCGCTCCGGTATAGTTGAATCCCCAGCAGTAAACTTCACCGGCTTTTTTCACCGCGCAGGTATGGAGCTCACCGGCAGCAATTTGCACCACATCCTGACCTAGCCCAGGAACGAGGCTTGCATGGGCTTCATTGCCGTGCTGGCCTTGACCCAGCTGACCGAGAGTACCGTAGCCCCAGCAGTAGACTTGATTGTTGCGAATCGCACAGCTGTGATAACCGCCAGCGGCAAGAGTTGAAGGAGGACTGCCAACGGCAGCCAACAACGGGTGGCAAAACCAAACAAACATGAAGAGCCAAGCATTTCGCATTGTATTCCTTTATCGATAGTTTTTCCGTCACGGGGGAGTATAGAGAACTCATAGGCAATGGTTGAGCTCTATTTTAACGAATTATTCGTTTGATGTGTGATCTTAATGATTTGCCACAATTTTGCTGGATTTGAAGCGCGTGAGCTTTTCCAAGATAGATTCGATTTTCTTGCTGGGCCGCGGCCTCATTTGCCGATATTTCAAAACAGCAGCACATCGCCAGGTTCCTTGCGCTCGGATTGACCGAACTGGGCAAAGCCTTCTGGCAGATAAAAGGCAAAGGCTGCTTTCTCTTGTTCAGTAACCATATGGGCACCGATTTTGCCAAGCACCTCGTCACGGAGATCCACTGACAACAGCGATTCGAGTCCATTATTTTGAAAGGACGAAACGACCAAGTCCATCTCTCGGATCCGGTGATCAAGGATCTGCCGCATCATATCAAAAACTTGCAGCGTTACGACACAGCGTCCAATCAAATTTTCGACCACACTAATCTCGGCCATAATCAATGCACGGGTGGCAAACCAGTCATCTTCGGACATGATATCCATGATGGCAAAAGCTCCACGAATGGAAGCTATAGTCTCAGGGGAAGGATTATTGACATTGGCTAAGGCTGTTTTGATCACTTGAGTCGAGCGCAGGGAAGCAAAACGACTGCCGATCGAACTACCGCAGTCTTCGCAAGTGGATGCCACTGCTATCAAGGTGCTAATACCTTCTGCGTATTCTTCGATGACCAGTGCAAAGGCGCCGAGCTCACAGCCTTGCTGCAAAGCTTTGTTGCTTAATTTGGCTAAGTTGGTTTCACTCTCCACAAACTTGTGCTGAATCTGTTCCGAGAGGCTATCGAAGTCTGCCTCAATATCGTGTATCATGCCGTCCAAGCGGTGAACCAGAGTGTAGTTCATTTTGGGATCGACTAATTTAAGAGCTTGTTCCCCAGCGTTCATCTTGGCTCTAATTTCCTCCAGAATATACCGCATATTAATTTTAGCTGCCTGAATGAGACAGCTGCTGATTTCAATCGTCGACTGACAAAAAGATGAATACTGGAGCCAAAAGCTGGCTATATCTTTGCGTGTCGTCAGAACATGCAGAGGTAAAGGACCTGAGGCACGTTTTGCTTCAAGATCCGGAAATACATATCGTAAGGGGATCAGTAACAAAAAGCCTGGACGGGGATGGGCCCATTCTTCACTCGCTTCGGCTAATTTACGCAAGCTCTGCAGTTGGGTGAGTTCAAAATTCACTCGACCTGACTGTATTTCCACACAAGGCAGCTCAGCGCTTTCAATGGTCTGTTCCTGAAAGCATTTCATAATGCGCAGCGAATCATAAATTTGAAATGGCAGGTCGCGAAATTTGAGTTTGAAGCCTCTGGATTGAATATAGGCCCCAAGAGTGGCCAGTCCATTCCAAGAAGCAAAGGACATTCCTGCCAAGTCACAGGTCGATTCATGGAGAAGAACTCCATCCAATACAACAAGGTCAGGGGAATCACCGAGACAGCCAAAGAATTTTACAACGCCTTGTTCGCGATAGACCCGAAAACGAAGTTTATCCTCTTCCGCATAACTTAAAGCTTCCATGATAGATCCTTACGCTGCTTTTGCGCTCAAAAGTTTATTCAGAACTTTTTTCATCGATTCGGCTTCTATCGGCTTGACTAACCAAGCTCGGATCCCAACTTCCATGCCTTTCTTACGAATATCGGTGCTGCTTTCGGTGGTGAGCATCAGTATCGGAGTTTTTGCGTAGCGTGCATCCTGACGAATCTGATGGCTCATTTCGAGACCATTGAGACCAGGCATATTGTAGTCTGTAATGATCAAATCAAAGGGACCTTGTTCGATAGCCGCCTTCAATCCATCTGTGCCACTGGAGCTCTCCGTGACTGTGTAGCCTATTGCTAGAAGAAGATCACGCAATTCGGTACGAATGACATCGGAATCGTCCACTATCAAGATATTCTGCATTGTTTTAAGCTCCCGCATCACGAAAGTGGGATTCGCACTTTCAGGTAAATACACCCATGCCCACTCCTCGCCGTCTTGAAAATGGGATCGGCATATTCGATTTGGCCTAAAATACTTTTTCGGAAAAGCCTGGGTGGAGATTCAGGATGAGCCCAGCGGAGCCCAAATCAAGCCATCTTCCATTTCAGAATGTAAGAATGCGCTGCTCATGGGTAGCTCCCTGGGTCTCTACGTTCAGGAACGTTAGAAGAGCTGCGGTGGCCACCGCCATAGGCGAGGCCAACCTTCGCCTTTCAGCGTTTCTACTTCAGAGTCTTCATATCAATCACAAAGCGATACTTAACATCGCCGGCGACCATACGATCGTAAGCTTTATTCACTTGATCGATGCCAATCAGTTCGATATCCGACATGATTTCATGCTTCGCGCAGAAATCGAGCATCTCTTGCGTTTCTGGCAAGCCGCCGATCAGTGAGCCAGCCAAAGCACGGCGCTTCATGACGAAGTTGAAGCCAGATATACTTGGATCCTTGTCGGGAACACCGACGAGGCACATAGTTCCATCGCGTTTGAGTGCATTCATATAGGGATTCAAATCATGGGGAGCCGAAACTGTATTAAGAATAAAGTCAAAGCGATTGGCTTGTGCCTTCATCTCTTCGGCATTCTTGGACAGGACCACGTGATGCGCGCCTAAGCGGAGCGCATCGTCTTTCTTAGAGATAGAAGTGGTAAATACCGTGACCTCGGTACCAAAGGCTTTTGCAAATTTAACGCCCATGTGGCCCAGTCCGCCGAGTCCGACGATGCCGACCTGTTGACCTTTACTGACTTTCCAGTGCTTGAGCGGCGAAAACGTTGTAATGCCTGCACAAAGCAGGGGAGCGACGCGGGCAAGGTCAAGGTTCTTCGGCAGCTGAAGGCTATACTTTTCGTCAACGACGATGCAGTTGGAATAGCCTCCATACGTCTTGGTTTTGCCATCGCGCTCGAGGCTGTTGTATGTGCCGACCCAACCGTTTTCGCAATATTGCTCGAGGCCGTCTTTACAGGAAGGGCAGCTGCGACAGGAATCAACCAAGCAGCCGACACCAGCGAGGTCGCCAGCCTTAAAGCGCGAGACCTGTGAACCGACCTGCAGAACTTTGCCGACTATTTCGTGGCCTGGTACCATGGGGAACATGGAGCCGCCCCATTCGTTGCGAACCTGATGTATATCTGAGTGGCATACACCGCAGTGGCTGATTTCGATCAGAATATCATGGGCGCCCGGTTCTCGACGTTGGAAAGGGAAAGGCGCAAGAGCGGCTTTTTCACTGAGAGCAGCGTAACCACGAGCAGAAATCATAAAGATCTCCTTAATAGGAAAGGGATGTCACTTTCGATGTTTTCCAAAAACTTACAGTGCCTCGAAGCTGACTGACTCTGAAGGCCTTAGCACAAGCTTGGATTCGAAAAAACAATTTTCTATCAGTTTAAGACTGTAGGCTTAGGGCCCTTAATTTATTTCAACCGGGGCTTTATGGAAAGCTATAAGCTAGCAGCAGCAACAGAGCTGATTTGGGCGGATAAAAGCCCTAGGATCATATCAGAATGAAGGTGGCTACGCTACAATTCTTGCATGGCTCATATTGAAATGTGTGAGCGAAAATCTTGTAATTTGAGGGATGACTTGAGTGGCAATATATAAAGAAATCATTCTCAAAATTGTCCTTTTGCTACTGGTTCCGACCTTGAGCCTCGTTTCACTGGCTCAGCCTGCCAAGGGCGCTACTGACGACCTGAGTATAATTATGCTGCCGCAGGATCTTGGGACCGATATTAGCGGACGCGTGGATACCTTTAAAAACCCCGACAACAGTCTCACTCTATCTGATGTGTCGGCCCCAGAGTTCGACGGCTTTATCCGAAACAAACAGAGTGGATACTCTCCCGGAATATTTTCAGGCAGCCTTTGGGTGAGAATAACACTTCAGGATAATAACCATGAACCGGAACCGCTTTATCTGCTAGTCGACAGTCCTTTGTTGGAGGCTCGATTTTATCAGCGTTCTCAGGATGGCATTGCCGAACAGAAAGGTGGTCGATACTTTGCGAGCGAAGAGGAATCAATACATTCGACTTTTCCTACATTTAGACTGTTACCGCCGGAGCAAGGCCAGACAAGAGTATACTACCTGAAGATTCGAAACGATGGGGTCCATTCACTTGCACTCAGCATTCTCAAAGGCGAGGCCGTATGGGGCCGAGATCGATTGGCATCGTGGTTTGGCGGAGCCGTGACTGGTGCAATCCTTATCATGATCGCTTACAATCTTTTTCTATATTTCTCTACCAGGGAAGTGGATTTTCTATGGTACAGCCTCACTGTTGCTTTTCTCCATTTCGGACACATAGCATCGGTTGTTACCAATTCAGTTTTTTACTCAGGCAAGCTCAGTATTTTCACAGAAATATGGATTCCGGTCACTAAAGTTCTTGGAACTATTTGCTTGATTCAATTCTCTCGATATTTTTTACGCACCAAAGTCGGTTCAAAGGGAATCGATAGAATACTTGTCGGCGTGAACATCTTTGCCTTGGTCATGCTGTTTTCCTTGGCGTTTGTCCCTGCTGCTAAGATTAACGCAATCCATAATATTGGCGGATTAATTGGACTGGTCACGATTATTATTTACTCTGGATATCTCTTTTCAAAGGGCGCTAAGTATGCCCGATTCTATTTTATAGCTTGGTTTCCGATGCTCCTCATTGCCATTCTACGCATTGCCGTTGCTATGAGCGGCAATGGTCATCTGCTCTACAACACGCGGGTAGGGTTGGATGCTGTACGGAGTCAGGCAAGGCAGCTTGGAGGTGACGCGAAAGCGGTCTTGGGTCAGGACAAGCCAAATGGGAATCGAGAGATTCAGTTTGAATTGACAGTGCATGTTGCCTAGTTTAACGAACACATCTGCTTCAAGATTTGGCTTGCCTTTTGCTAATTGATAGCAGGTTCAGCAAGTTTCAGTGGTCTCAGTTGAAATCCCTGAGCTTCGAGAATGTTCAGGAGGCCTTTGCTACCACCCAGATGGGCGGCTCCTACCGCGATGAAAGTTTTTTGGGGACTGATCACAGCTTGTAATTTCTTACCCCAATTTTGGTTGCGCTGATCCAAGAGAATTTCCCGCAGGGGAGCCGGCATGGTTGCCACCATCGCATCAATCGTTTCGGCATCACCTTCTTTGAATGAGGAAGCCAATTGCTTGTAGTAAGCTCGGTTCTCTGAACTTTCCTTCAGCATGTCTCGCAACTGATCGAGGGTGAACACTTGATCGAGAAAACCAAACTGTTCCTCCAAAGTCTCAAAGGTTTGCAGTTTTTTACCTTTTTCCTTGGCTTTTTCGATGATGAACTGATCCATCGATACTTGATCGCGCACACTCTCTTGCTTCGACGCGGCTTCTCCCATAGATTTTTGAGCTAACTGAGCTTCAGCCAGCATCAGATTGCTGCAAGCGGCCAAGGGAGACATGCGTTTCAGTTGCGTTTCGCCGATCTGCGGGAATGCCTCATGAATGGTCGCTTTGAATTGGGCCCAATCTTTGGAACCCATGAGTTGATCCAAACTCTGGGATTCAGGCAGGATAAGATAACGCCGCATCAGGGTGCCATTCATGCCAACCAAGTCAACTTCGGTGACAACAGTGTCGGCTTCATCCAGACGTGTCCAGAGTCCCTTTGGTATCTCATCAGGGCTGACGCCCACATGCATGGTGCCGACCAGGGTGATCTTCTGTTGTCCGCGCGAGGCTTCCCAAATCAGGCCCTGCCGCGCCTTTGATCCCTGGCTTGTGACACAGGCAGACAATCCCGTCAGGGTCCAGTTGACGAGGAAGAGAATGCTGAGAAGGCGGCGCCATCGGTCAGGCTGATGCAGCATGCGAAATCCTTTCTGAAGCGGCGAAAGCGCTGTTTGAAGACTTGCGGGATTCAGGTCTTGAGCCTATAATCAAGCCCTTATATCGATAAGGTCTGCGCCAAAAGGCTAATCCAAGGAGCCATCTGACCATGTTTACAGCTGAAGATTTTCATATCGAATCGTTCCAAGACTTTTTGGAATTCGCCCCGATCTTTATTTTTATGGGCCTTGTATCGCCCTTTCTTATCGTGGCTTATACAGTCGGTTTCATATCGGATAAAGTGGGTTGGCTCGACTGATCGCATCCTTGACTCCCAAGGCCTCGGGACTGAGACTTGGAAAAAGCGAAAGGGCACTGCGAGTGCCCTTTGTCGTTTGTCTCAGTTCTTGAGCAGCTGTTCCGCAAAGACAGCCAGCTTCTCGCTGGTCATCGGACCAGCTTCCTTGTGCAGCACCACCCCATTGCGGTCGATGATAAAGGTTTCGGGAACACCCGTGACTCCATAATCAATCGCTGCTTTACCATCTTCGCTATCGAGGCCCAGCATATAGGTCTTGCCATAAGTTCTGGCAAATTGCAGAGCCGCTTCCGGACTATCCTGAATCGCAATCCCGGCGACGATGATGCCTTTATCTTTATAGCGCTGCCAGAAGGCTTCAAAGTCACGAGCTTCCTCACGACAGCTATAGCACCAGCTGGCCCAAAAGTTCAGAATCAGAGGGCGGCCCTTAAAGTCGGCCAAGGAAAAACCCTTGGCGTCGGGGCTATGGCCCAGATGCTCCTGACCTTGGAGCCATGAAACTTGAAAGGACTGAGCCTGCTTGCCCAGCAAAGCCGACGGAATATTTTTATCGGCTGGATGAGACAGGCCCCGATAGAAAAATCCAATGATGCCTGCGACGACAAGCACAAAGGCTAGAGTTGTCAGAATATGCTTGCGATTTGGACCAGGAATGACCACTTTTTGATCGTTCACTCAGATTTCCTCATTGATCTTTGAACATGGATTTTTCTAGGAGCTGCTTGTCGACCGAATGATGCGTGTCTGGCGTTTTGTATTCCTCAGAATGCTTCACCATCAAACGCTGGGATACCATTTTCTTGCCATCGGCTTCGATACGCCCTTCCACGACAACCCCTGCACTTTCCTTGAACATATCAGGAGGCGTGCCTTTATGCGAGACATCGATGTCAATGCCTTGCATGTCAGTCATGGTGAAATTCAAGGCCAATTCTTCGGGCTTCCAGTTCACTGTGCCAGCCTTCACCATGCCGCCGACCTTGATGGTCTTGGTATTGATGTCGGCAGCCTTAGCGAAAGCTTCCTGTGGTGTATAAAAATACACCACATTATCGCTGAACTTTAAATTGCTGATAGCGAGAGCCGCGACCACAAGGACGGCACCACCCATGATCCATTTGAGAGGCAAACCTTTTTTCACGTATGACTCCTTTTTGTTGATGATCGCGCTGCCTGTTCCAGGAGGCGAAGGCGCTGCCGAAGCTTCACCTGCCAGACGGCATATGTGGCCAAAGTCACGGCAGCAATACCATAGGCGGCAGAAATAAAAGGGACAGGATCCATTCCTTCACCAAACATCGTTCACTCTCCCTGAGATTGGGCGTCGTAGCTATATTCTTCCAAAAGTTGCTGTAATTTAAGATTGCCGAAACGCAGATGCAGGAGCCAGCCAGCCACACAAAGGCAAGCCAAAAATCCAAACAGCAAGGTCATGAGCATCTCCGGAGCCATGGTCGAGCCGCCCACCCTGACGATGCTTTGCGGCTGGTGCAGAGTTCGCCACCAATTGACGCTTTGATAGATGACCGGGACATCCAAGGCGATGATGATACCCAAGGCAGCGGCGATTCGATCGCGCTGTGGACCCGGAGCGAGGCTGCTATGGAAAATCAGGTAGCCGGCATAGAGCAGGGCCAGGATCAAGGTGGTCGTCAGACGGGCATCCCAAGTCCACCATACCCCCCAAGTGGGCCGACCCCAGATCGAACCGGTCGCCAAGGTGATCAGAGTATAGATCAGGCCGATCTCAGCCGTCGCCTGGGCCCATAAGCCTGCTGATGGACGACGCATAAACAGAGTGATCAAGCTGAAGACCATCAGCAGAGCGGCCGAGAAAAAAGCTGTAAAGGCAGCAGGCACGTGCAGATAGATGATGCGATAGACCTCGCCCTGATGCTGTTCGGGCGGAGCCATGTAGATCGCCCAAAACCAAGCCAGCAAGAGAAGAAGGGCGGACCCTATGCCAAAAAAAAGATTGCGTCGATCCTGTTGAACAGCAGTTGACATGAGCTTTCCCTTGCAAAAAATTCTAGCAGAAAGATAAAGCCGAATCTGGCATTTCGCGAGCCGGTCCTGCTCGTCCTACTCTGGCTTTACCAGCTCGCCAAACAGGAGCAGGCTGAGAGTAAAATACATTATACCAGAAATTACAAGCAGTCCCAGCCATGAACTCAAGAGATTGCCCAGGCTACTATGGTCGATCAGCAATGCTTTGCTGGACTCCACCGCTGCCAGCAGAACCGGCGTTGTGAGTGGAAAATAGAGCAGCGGATAGAGGATTTGCCGGGCGTTGGACCTCAGCATCATGGTCGAGAGCAGCACACCCAACGCTCCTAAGGCCAAGAGCGAGCAAGCCGCAATGACAAAGAGCGGCCAGCTCAAAAGGCTCTGCTGGCTTTCATTGATGAAGAGATTAGCTAACACCAAGGTGGGTGTGAGAATCATAAGACCGAGCATAAGCACCAGAATGTATTTGCTGACAAACCAAGCCGTCGGGGCAATGGGATAGCTGCGCAACTGATCAAACACGCGATCCTGCATGTCGGGCTCGAGAACGCGTGAAAATGCAATTTGCAGTGCAAAAAAGGCCGTAAGAAAGGTGGCAGCAACGAACAGCTGGGGAATAAACACCTGTTCCACTCGACCGAAGGCAAAGGAAAACAGCAAGAGGACGGTCAAGGAGAAAAGCAGCGGTGAGAGCCAACGCTCAGCACTGGCCCATTCTGCGTGAATGCTTTGGCTGAGAAGTGCTCGAAACTGAATGATTTGGCGTCGCATCAACGTTTCCCCTCAGCAATATTGAGCGTCTTCAATGAGAAAATGGCGAGGGGAGCTGTATCATGGCTGACGATCCAAGCCTGTCCGCCACCGTGCAAATGATCTTTGAGCATTGTCTGAAAGGTCTGGATACCTCGGGTGTCGAGTCCGTAGAGGGGTTCATCGAGCAACCAGCAGGGCGTTTGCGAAAGTTTCACTCGAGCCAAAGCCAGTCGACGCTTCATGCCTGTCGAGAAGCGTTCGACCGGGAAATTTTGCCTGACCAGCGGGTGGCCGAGATCCCAAAGTTCAAGTTCGCGGACCAGCTGCTCATCAGTCGCTTCGATTCCCCGCAGATTTTGCCAAAAGCGGAGATTGATCATCGCATCCATTTTGCCGTAAAGGGCATTGGCTTCTGCAGGTAGGTACTCAATAAAATCCCGCCGATCCGCGGCAAGGATTCCCGGCTCATAATGGTACTCAATAGACCCGGCATGTTCCCGGCGTAGTCCAGCCAGGATACTCATGAGGGTGGATTTGCCGGCTCCGTTAGGGCCGACGACGTGGACCAATTCACCCGCAGAGGCGTGAAAGGAAACACCTTGCAGGATGCGCCGATATTGGTAGCGAAATTCCAGGTTCTGAATCTTAAGCACGATCAGTAATCCGCAATGTTAAGGCCGAGATTGATAACGCTTCTTCGTTCTACCACGCGACTGTTTCCGGCACCAATGTCTTCTGCAAAGTTCGCGGCCTGGAGGCCAATCATGCCTAAATTAAAGCCCAGGCCAAAGGAAAGACCTGCGGCACTGTAACCCGTTCGAACGCTTAAACCGGATTCAGCGCCAAAGGCATTGCCGATCGTCAGTTCTGTGCCAAATCGAAACTTATCTTTGGTTAAGACTGAGTTTTGAGTCAAATGATTGGCCTGCAGAACGATATTCAACATTCCGAAGCTGCCGAGGTTGGGCGATAGACCAAAGCCCAGGGCTACATCTTCGTTTATGCGCATCGATGCTGTTTCTTCCTGGCGACTTTTCAGGCTTGTACCCGTAACATTTCGCGCCACCAGACTGACTGAAGGACGCCATCGGTAAGCGCCGTTCCACATCGTGCTGACGTGCAAAGGCGCGCCCGTGTAAGCGTTTTGATTATCGCGGAAGGCTTGACGCCTTGATTCGATATCATTCAGAGTTGCCAGAGTGAAACTTCCTTCGACCACCTTGCGGGTGATATAGGATGTGGATAAACCCAGGTACCAGTCGCGTTTGGGGGTCGCATAGCTCATGCCGAAGACCGGCCCTGATTGCTCGCGATAGTTGATGTCCATCATATCGGTCTGATCACGGTTCGGTGTCGAGGCTGCCCGGACGTCGTAGCTCATAGCCAGGAAGAATCGATAGAAGGTCACAGCTGGTAAGAGTGAAATGCGCGCGTAGGGATGTTCACCATCATAGGCGCGGAGAAGTTCATCGGAGACCGCGCTATCGTTGACGTCGCCACCATCTTGCAGGGCTTTATTCAGTGATTGAGACGAGCCGTTGAAAGCCAATGCCAAGTAGGGAAAATAGAGTTGAGAAACCGCTGGTCGCTCTTGCTTAAAGCCTAGGCCGCCAATGGCTGAGGGGTTGTAGTAGGGTGCTTCCATACCGTTGGCGATTGGATCTATAGCTTCCGCCATACCAGCCGCTCGGGCCGATGACCAGGGTGCTTCGTCAAACACTGTGCGGGGATTAAAGTCCTGGGCAGCAAGAGGTCCCGCCCAGACCCAGAGGGGTGCGGTGAGGCGCAAAACCTGTCGTGCTGTAATCCAAGAAACCATCATTTGAGTCCTTCATTTGGCCTTGACTGGATTGCTTGATTTCGGCTTAAGCCTAGGTTTTAGTTGCGAAAAACAGGTCACATGGGTATAGATCGTATCGAAAGTATCCGTATCGTAACATTCGATAACCCCACTGCCTGGATCGCCGGGAGCTCCTGAATAACTATATCGGCATCGACCCTGCATTCCTTGCGGTGCAGCGGTTTCAGTGAAGCCAGAGCTGGACATTTCGTAAGCATTGCGGCTGCTCACGCGAAAAATGAATTCTTTCTTTTGAACTTTTTTATATTCCCCGGACAAGAGTTGACCCAGAATGGATTTTGCTGGTTTTTTTTCAGTACCTTCTTCGTGGGGCTTTTCTTCACTTTTCTGATCGGATTTTACCACGAGATTGGGGGCGGGCTCGTTGCTCTTGGTTGGTTGATCGTATTCGGGAAGAAAAATAAACCAGCGGCGGTTGTCCATCGTATGAAGAGTGATTTTGCGAAAATCGCCGCTGTCGCTGGCCACACATTTATGAATGGGGATATTGTAATTTTCGACCGCTTCCATGCCCCCGAGAGGAACATAGTTCGCGACTCGATACGGTGTTGGCCATGAAACATAGGTGCCTTCAGCATCCTGGTCCAGCAGAACAGTTAAATGCAGGCGACCTGCAGCATCCAGGGCAAAGATGTCCCAGGTCATAGGCGTGTTTTTACAATAAGCAATATCTTTGTGATTATAGTCGGTGCGGACTGTTAAGCAAGTTCCGGGCGGCGGTTTGATCCAAAGTTCTCCTTGCACCAGGAGCGGGTCACGTTTTTCGATGACGACAGCTCGCTCGGTGACAGTGAGCATCTCGCCTGGTCTTGGGGAAAAGTAAGGCTTCAGACGCTCCTGTCTCTGCTCGATGGTAGCATCCGCGGGAAAGCTAAGATTGCTGGCGAGCATAGCCAGAAGAAGGCTCATGGCTGTCCTTTAGGAATCGTATTACGAGCCAAGGGTTCGATCTCATGAAAGTCCAACTTAAAAAGATCGGTGGTGTTCTCGGCTGTATACAGCAAAGTGTTGGCATCCAACCAGATGGGCCAGCGTTCCTTTAAATCCTGAGTTTGGCTCAGGTATCGACTTTGCCCAGTTAGATTGGTGAACCGTAAATCATAGTCATACACACGTTGGCCAACTTTTCGCGATGCTGCGTAGACCAGAAGAGTGCGATAGGGATGCCAGCTCGGGTCTTTGCCTTCACCAATATAAGTGACGTCACCACCGTCCACGGCAGCATAAACTTTGCCGGCTTGGGTCGCCCATGTGATACGCGTTCCATCGGGAGAAATGGCAAAGGAACTCAATCCGGAATGATCATCCGGCATTTTTTTTAATTCCAAACCTAATTCTCCGAGCCAGAGAGCTCCTGACTGACTCGCAAGCCATGTCCCCGAGTTGGTTTTCTTTTGCTTTTGCCATTGAGCCTTGCGTTCTCCCGGAAATTCCAGACGCTTTTGCAAAATACCGCGCTCATGCATCATGGACATCGTGTAATCGATAGGATTCAAGACCGGAAAGCCACTCGAACCGGCCAGCGAGTCAAGGACAGCGCGTTGATTGATTTTGGTATCGAAGGCCGAAAGCTGGCTGGTAACCTGCTGACCATCTCGGATAAGTTCTCGATAGAAAAGCCGAATTCCGTCCGGACTCCAGAAAAAGGCAGGGCCGGTTTTATGTTCGGTGACCTCGACGACTTCTTGGCTAGTGAGATCGAGAATGCGCAATGATTGTCCTTGGGCATTGGTAAAAGCTAAAAGACGGTGATTGGGGCTAAGGCTCATGTGATGCAGGCCGCCTTCGGTCCGAATGACCGGCAGTCCCTGGGGTCGGCGGCGCGATCCTGGATTAGCTGCAAGCATCTGATTTGTTTGTACTAAAATTGCCAAGCTGAGCAGCATGAAACGTTTCGAGACCATGCTCAAACTCCCTTTGGAAAGCGGCGACAAGGCGCTATCATTATTATAAGGGCGAGCCCACCCTGAAAACACCGGGCAAAACTGTTCCATCCCTTGCCTCAATCTTTTGTGTAGAATCAGTGGAATCGGGACCAGAGTCGCGCTGGCTCAAGTTTTTGCTGATTGTGACCGATAAGGAAGAGTTGAAAAAGGAGGCTTTCCCGTGAAACTCCGTACTTGCAGTCTTATAGTTCTCAGCTGGATGATGACTGGCAGTGTTTTGGCGCAAAATGCCAAGGCAGCCAAGGATGATAAAGACGCCCGTGGACGTAAAAAGATACTCACCCAAGAAGCTCGAACTAAGACCAGCAAGACCGACATCGACTTCGATGCAGCGGCTATTGATGGTGAACGTCGTATTCCGGCGGGTGTTGCCATTGGTGGGGCCAAGCAGGAGCATGAGTACGATCTGATCAATCTGCGTTTGCGCTGGCATCCGGAAATGATCAAATCGACGTCCAATCTGGAAACAGGTAAAGGCCAATAGCTGATCCATTACGCTGTTTACGCAGCGCCCGTTAGAGCGCTGTGTGCAGACTCAAAAATTGACCCAGTTCGTCCAAATCTTTTTTCTGCGTGTTCAAGCGTCGCATGACCAGCCATTTATATCGATCCGACACATAAAAAGACGGCAACTCAGGTTGATGAAAAGCTTCCAGCACACTGGCTGAAGCCAGCATCGCATTGGAGCCTAGCTGATAGACTTTAGAAAACCCTCGCGCATCGCTTTCTGTATCATGAGCGAAGATATAGACAAAGTCAGTGTATTGGTCCCGATATTTGTCTTCGATCTTTTTAAATTCTCGAATCTGCTGCTGACAGGGAACGCACCATGAGGCAAGAAAGACCAGAATGGTGACGCGGCCCGGCACTGGCTTGATCTCCTCGGCCCTTTCGCGACCCAGGTTGAGAGCTGTGACTGTGGGGAAAGCCAGCCAGCGGTGAACGTAGTGGTCGGTCTTGGATGGTGGTGGGCCGGCCTTGGCATCACCGTGTTCTCCGGCCTTGCCTCCGTGTCCATCCTGACTTGTCGCTGGCTTTGCAGTGCTGTGCTCGTCCTTTGACGGCGCAGAGCCATGCGCCTCGGGGGATGCTTCCTTGGCGCCGGATGCCTTTACGTTGACGCTTGGCAGAAGAAGCGTCATGATAAAGAAAACTCGTGCTTTCACGATGGGAACCCCTCCAGGGTGTGGTCTCTGGCCTTAATTATAGCACGCTCGAGAAGAAACGGTGGCCGAGCTTGGAAACCAATACCGACGATCTACTGAAGGTCTGGGCTTTCAATTGGGGCATCATGGATGTCCTCATTGGGGGTAAATCCTCGATTGACTTGCAGGAACTAAGGGTCCGAAGCTGGCAGGATGCTACGGAATTTTTGCGTTATTATGGCTATGATCCGGAACTTCCGACCGACGCGCGGAAGATTCACATGATCATCTGCGAAGCTTGGAATTTTATAGAACAATACTTGATGCCTTATGAATGGAGTCGCGGTAAACAACCTCCGGCACATCTGCTTTATACCCACGACGCACGAGATATTATTTTGGCGGCTTCCGATCTCAGGCCGGAAGTGGCGAGCACCCAGGCCTGGGCTTGCGCGGTCCTGCGCGTCATGCATACGATCGCCCATCTGGATGGTGTGACCAAGTATGCTGATATCGAAGCCGCTCGCACTCAGATTATGAACCGCTTTCTGAAATTCGCCTTTCGCGACCAGGATGGCAAGCTGCGCTTTGGGGATCGTCAAACCAGTGTTGTGCTCGATCGCATTGAATGGAAACTCCGTAAATCTCGTGAATCGATTATCCTGAAGCTGTTGCATAAGAAAGCCAATGTCGCCGAAACTATCTATGATTTGCTTGGCATTCGTATCATTACCAAGCGTTTAGCGGATGTCATGGTTGTGGTTAAATTTCTGCGTGATTTTCATATCGTCACCTTTCCCAATTGCAATCCATCCCGCGCCCGCAACTCACTGATTGATGTGGAAAGTTTCAAACATAATGTCGATATGCTGCGCGAAATGCTGGAAGATGGTCGGATCAAACCTCAAGAGTTCAGCAACATCTTGCAAGGATTGACCAAGCCACTGTCGATGATTCAAAGCGGGACCGCCGCCAATCCGCATACAGCGAAAGGCTATCGTGCGGTGCAGCTGACTTGCCGGCAGTTGATTCGTTACCCCAATCCAGCCCTGCGCTGGCAGGATAAGTTGAAACGTCATCTGGCGGACCATTCTCTGAGCGAACAATCGCGGCAGATCTGTGATGAAATTCTCCAATTTGCGGCTTCCGAACCAGCAGAGCAGGATTTGGAAGGTTTCTTTCCGTTCGAATTACAGGTGATGGATGAGACATCTGCCGCGCAAAACTCTATCGGTGAAGCGAGTCATGATCGTTACAAACAGTCCCAGGTGAAAGCCGCAAGGCGTCGAGTGCTGACTCGAGTTTTGAGTGTTAGCGAAAGCAATAGCTGATCCAGGTAGGCTTATGAGTTGTGTTCTCGAGAAACTCCTCGGTCCATGAACTTTCTGTGATGTCCTTGAGAATTTGAAGATCTCAGTGTCAATTTTTCTCCCGGACGAATATTTCTTCCGGGATTATGGCAAAGACCTATGCAGAATACACAAGACATGAGCCGTTCCAACCAACTTAGCCAAATCTATCCATGACTGGATTTTCTTGGCTACCGAAACCCGAACAGCTGGGTTTCTGGTCCCTCCTCACCCTGAAGCACAACGCAGTGCTTCGGGTATTCGTGCTTTCCCGGTCTCAATATAGGACTTGTGTAGCGAAGGGTGCCCCTTCGCCAGGGAAAGTGCGCGCACCAAAGGAAGAAGGGGACGTTTATCAGGTTCGATGAGAAGTTTTCG
>JBGSTF010000087.1:0-4696 GCA_041736645.1 Oligoflexus sp.
GACGATAAGTATTTCTGAAGATGACGCCCATGATATCAGCGCATACTTAAAAAAAGAGGCTGCGGCGCTACGTAGCAAAGCGGAATACGATCTTAAAGACGAGCTGAAGCAGAAGCAGTCAGATTTCAAATTATCTGAACCAACTGATGCCGCAGTCCGCTATATATGGAACGGATTTCTGCGAGACGCAAAATGCGTCCATTGCCACGCGGGTGATCAGAGAGCGTCAAGTCGATTCCTGGCGACACCAGCGGGTCTTGCGTCTTATGTCAGCCGAAATAACCCTTTAAATTTGTGGGAACGGCTGGAGCGTCGATCATTTGAAGTAAAAAGTGGAATTGGACTGCAAAAGCCGGGCATGCCTATGGGAGGACCGCCAGTCCCAGAGGAATTGCGTCACCTTATAAAAAGCTGGTCTCTCACTGGTTGCAAGAGGCCAGATGGATTAAAACTATGTCCACCGGAGAAAAAATGAAACGTTTTATATTTTCCATCCTCATCTATGCGCCTTTAGGTACAAGCACTGCATTGTCTGCAGGAGGGAGGCTTGTCGAAATCCATACAAGCAATCGTGACTTGAAATTAAATCGTGGAATTATCGTTGCCGATCCAACAAAGTCAGCATTTAAAATTAACCCAATCGATATCGATGGCAGACTCCAAAATCCCGAATGGGATCCCGATCTGCATGAAGACATCAAGCTGCCAAAGAGAAAAATTCCGATAGACGATCCCATTCTATGTCCGACAAGTACAGATTGCGGAGGCCCAATGCGTCCGCCTATCATAGACGACTTCGATCGTTCACCAATAGCATATTTGAAGCCACCTTTGAAGGACACGATCAAGATTCCGCTTCCCACTAGCTTTGCAACATTGAACATTCAAGATTGTCGTTCGATATTTCAGGCGGGTCTATTTTCACAGTCACCTTTCCTTGATAGAGTCTGCGATCGTTACCAGGTTGTGAAAGACAGCGACAATTATTTGCATTTTGCCAATCGCATGAGCCGAATAGTTTCCGTGGATGGCACCAATTACTTGGCGCTTGATTTATCGGACAACCCATCTTTGAGCTTTGCAGCTTGGTATGGTTCAGCGCTGGATATAGTGGTAAGCGAGCTCAAGAACCTCACCGATAAAAGCCAAGTCGACATTGGGAAGCCATATATTGGACCTCCGAAGCAAGATCTCGATCTCAAAGTCTTTGTTGATTTCCAAGTCCTGGGTGGTGTGAATGCCGATAGCGACCCCGTTGCATCAGATCCTTCCATGTCGGTATTTTCTTCAACCGAGGTTACAAAATATCCAAGTCTAGGAATTTTTTGGGTTAAAGGTAAGCTTACACCATATGGGCGATCGATATTTCAAGAGGCAGCAAAAGCAGGACGAAACCTTTTTGATGTGATTTCGTGGGAAGTTTCTCATAATTTTAAGTCGTCGTCGGGCAGCGTTGTTTTGACCTCTGTTGGAACAATTCCGTGTTTTCGGGTCAATCCGGCATCGAACAATGGGGGACTAGTTATTGCTGAAAGTTGTGCTGCCAAGGGGCGATAACCAGAAGGCTTTAAGGTATAGTTAGCATGTGATATGGCATAGGTGCTTCGGTTCTTGCCAATTCAGATCTAAGGTCAAATTATGAAGAGAGCCCCCCTCGCAATTTTCACGTTAGTTTGCACAAGTCGGTTTACCCAAAAGCTTGATCAGTCGAAGCAATAAGGCAAGGGACGCTACAATGAAGTTAAGACTTACAATTCTTTTGGTTCTGCTCAGCTCGGGGTGCGAAACCGAGCCAAAAAGAACACTGCAGACTGGGGTCAATGAGATTTTGACAGTCTCAGATCAATCAGTTTCCGCCACTGACATTCAAAAACGGAGGCGCGAGGATATGGAGCCTTACGCTGGTTTGAATATTCAAGGGCCTCTTCAGAAACAAGATGTGGTCAAGGCGGTTCAGAGAAATCGAAAAGCTCTTGAGAAGTGCTATCGCCTTGTTATAGGTGACTCGCCCAGCAAGCCATCCGGCCCGCGAAATCGTGCAAACTATGAACCCAAGGACAATCAGTACGATCGGAGCAGCTCTACTATGAAACCTGATGGGACGCTGGACTCAACCAATTACGGCACTCCGCATCATGAGCCTCTTCCGACAACATCAGGAGAAGTCGTGGTGAACTTCACGGTTGTTCCCAGCGGCGAGGTGCGCGAAGCCAGGTCGAATCTCTCGGACTTTCGTGGTTCATTTATGAGAACTTGCATCGAAAGTGCAGTCACTGCATTTCAGTTTGCTCCTAGAGATAGTGAAAGCAAAGTCCGCTACCTGACCCTAAGATTCTCGAAAGAAATCGGTCTTGTACGTGAATAATGTGAAAATCTCGAGACTATGTAGATTTACTCTGTACAATTTCCGCCAGGGAATCTGGACGTTCCCTTTCTGTCGTTTGATCAGAGGTTTGGATCGCTCACGTGGCAATGACCTCTTCCTTAATCTTATGATGCAAGAAAAGCAGGCTTGGAAAGATTATTAACACAAGGACTCACTTCAGCGCCTTGTAATAGTGTTCTGATCACTCGAAGCAAGTCTTCAAGTTATGGACAGTAATTTCGTCTTCATCATCCAAATATTGCCAAGCAGCCCGCTTATGCAGGATGAGGTCTGTTTTTTCAGGCTCCGATTCAAGACAAATGATTCCCTTCGCGGAATTCTTTTTGATAGGGTTCCATTTTTTCTGCTCATAAATAAATGGCGTTGGAAAATCTGGAAAACGTTTCTCATAGGCAGCAAAATGCTCGTCTTCGACTCTATATGTCAGCACTTCAAACGATCCTGACATAGTGTGCTCTGGCTCATCCTTCGCGCAGTAAGCCGCAAGTATTACGACAAATGCGATACCAGCTAGCGTCTTCCAATCAGATGGGCTTTGATCAATTTTTCCATCATCTGTATCGGGCTGTTGTTGAGACAGTACGTTGTATCGCGCTACGGAATCTATTGTCGTAGATTTTTTTCTCTTATCTTTATCTTCGCAAGCGCGTTCGCAATTCGTGCTGCTTTTTCCATGCATGAACGTAATGGCGATGTTGCCCGTTGGAGCGAGTGGAGCTGACAGGATGGAACGGTACTTTCTTCTGAAGGACCACGATAAAAGAATGCCACTAGGTTCGACCTTTCTAGTAAACTCATTTCGATTCTTTATCCGATGGGTCCAGCAATCGTAAAAGATCTGTATCCCACGCTCTCCATGCTCACGGCGTAAATACGATAGCAGCTCAGGACCGACTCTTGCGAGAATCGTTGACTCTTGTATCAGATGACCTTCTGCAGTTGCGGATACGGACTCATTACCTTTGTATTCGTCGCGCCATGAGGCGGTACTCCGTATGTGTTGAGGCGCTGGTTTAATTATTATATTGCCTAATGTAATGTAGCCTGAAACGCGCTGCGGGTCTGTGGCAGCAGGTGGCAGTGGCAGCAACATGTTCTCTCGTTCAATTAGCGATTCAGTTGGCACTCCAGACTCGACAAAGACATCTCTCGGCTCTGGAGGGTGATGCCCAAATTGGTAACTTGAAATGTTTTCGTTCTTGTCTGGTTCGCTCAGACCAGTACTTCCCCCAAAAATTCCACCACCTATGCGCTTACTTTGGTCGATAACCTTTTTCTCGATAACATCACTTATTTTCGATGAGGGATATGCACGGAAATACGCCCGTTCTCTGACCTGTTGAAAAAAATCGACGGGGATTTTATTGGTAGTTGGAGCGGCAGGCTGAGTAGGTGTCACAATACCAGTCTTACTTGCGCTATATTGACCAACAATAGTGCCCAAAGGCAGCTCAGGATAGTACGCCGCAATAAAGGACTTTAGGCGCTCTTCCTCTAAAATATGACGTGCTATTTTTAGTACGGTCGCCATTTCCCGATTGCCGGGTTGGCCCCGAGCTATGCTCAGAATAGTCTGGTAACTCAATCCCGATTGATCGGCCAGGCGCTTCAGATTCCGCGCATGTTTTTTCCCTCTTTGCCATTCCTTGATCGCATACCTAAGAGCGTCAGCTATTGGGATGCTGTGGTCGAATTCGACTGCCTTCGTATTCATTGCTGTCCTTAAACCAACTGTCGCTCGCTAGCAGGGAGTGACTTTTCTGAACTCGCTGTTTTAAATGAGTAATCAAACGAAAGTGATATTGACCCTCACTCTACAAGGCACCTTCGTTAGGCACCCATATCCGATATCATTAAGATCAATTTATCTTTATAAAACGAATACTTACATACTTTGAGCAGCACTCACTCTGGTACATGGTCATCGATCCATAAATTGATAGCGATTAGCGAAAAAAAGGGGCCAACGCTCTTCTTTGACCTTGAGGAACCACAGGAACCGCGTGTAGTCGGTTTGGTGTAAGACACGTTGTGTGTCACTATATTGCGACAATAGTTAGGCATTGGGACGAGCTTACGCTCTTGCCTGTTCAATCTTGGGAGCAAAAATTGGCATATCAAACTGACATGATTTATCGAGGCTGGGGTCGCTTGTGCAACCAGTGGTCAACGTCGATGACATCGCCTTTGACTAGCCTCCGGTCTACTCTCGCAAAGTTGATATGGGAGGCTGCCCTCTGTGTGAAAGGATTAGGTTTGAATATAAACCCGCGCACAAGTCAGCAGGCCCCTCTTATCTCGCGTCGCCTT
>JBGSTF010000097.1:0-16971 GCA_041736645.1 Oligoflexus sp.
AAATGGATAGAGGAGCCCGTGGATCTTCTCAATGGTCTGTTTTCAGCGGTTCTTGGCGAAACCTATCTGATTATCCCTTATGTGGCATTGGTCATGAGCTCGAAGATGCTCAAGATTGATCGCCATATAATACTCACTGCCAGAAGCTTGGGTCTAAATCCCTGGCAGGTCTATCTCAAGGCTATCTTGCCGATGAGTTTTGACTCGCTGAAGATCTGTTTTTTCATTTCGCTGGTATGGGGCATGGGAGCTTATGTATCGCCCCTTTTTTTGGGCAGCCCGGACCAATGGACCCTTAGCATCGAAATTCAGAGGCAGGTTTTTGAAAATATCAACTGGCCACGAGGGGCCGCTCTGTCTCTCTTACTTTTTACAATTTTTTTGGGGACATGCCTAGTCTTAATCAGTTTAGCTAGGGGGATAAAGCGATGGCTATAGCTTCCATCAAAGCTTTCGCAGTTTTGATTTTGACCCTTTTGCTTTGGCCACTCCTTTATTCAGTATGGTTGAGCTTTTCGCCGTCGGAGTTTATGGAACCGCCTATTTTCGATTGGTCATTGCAATGGTATCAGCAGTTTTTTTCTGACCCGCGTTGGATAGCTTCTGTCGCTAAAAGCTTTGAAATAGCTTCGCTCACTGTGGTGCTTTCTCTTGCGCTTGCCCTCAGCTTGGCCGTTTATGAGTATGAGTTTGGCCTCAGCAAAGCCTTTAAAGTTATGGTCATGTTACCTTTTTTGGTACCACCCATGGTTCTTGCTATGGGGCTACTGCCATGGATGCATTTTATCGGCCTTTGGGGGACCAGCATCAGCATTGCCACGTCCCATACAATGATGGCTTTTCCCGTGGCTTTTCTTATTCTCAGCGAAGGCCTTAGCAGCCAAAGCAAAAACCTAAAGAAAGCAGCACAAAGCCTAGGGGCAAGACCCATCGTAGCTTATAGGCTCGTCATCATCCCTGTTTTGATGCCTTGGGTAGCTACTGCAGCTTTGATTGCCATGGTAATCTCGATAAACGAGTTTATCATTGCCCAATTTCTGTCAGCACCAGGGATTGAAACTTTGCCTACAGTGATATGGCCAAACCTCCGCTACACTCTGACTCCAGTAGTTGCTGCGGCTTCGACTTTTACACTGTTATTGACGATTCCGATGGCACTATTGCTCAGAAGGAGAATGTCTCGAGCGAGATTGTAATATACAATTTTGCGCGTTCGCTTCGATTGGTGAACGTTTACGCTGCACAGAATTCGGACATTGTAACAAAAAAACCACGAACATTTGCTATCTCCCCAATTTTGGAATCTCCGCTAGCATAAAGAAAAAGCAATATTCGGAAATGCATGGTTCATACCCTCCGTAATGCCTTAGATCATGGATTGGAGTCTGCCGAAGAGCGACTCTCTAAAAAGAAAAGTTTGAATCGTACAATCAGAATTAAAATTGAGCAAGCCGATGGCTTTTTAACGCTTGGCATAGAAGAAGATGGACGCGGTCTGGCCTTGGATAAGCTGAGTGAAAACGTTTGAGTTTTGGGGCTGCTGCGACCTAGCTACATTAAACAAAAATCCGGCTCCACATTTACCATTCTTGACTCCAACCCGTTTCGCCCTATACTCGTGTGTTCCAGACAATAAGCTGACAGCGCAGTCTTTTGGAATTCTAAAGGCATACTAAGGGGCGAACCGATGACACACAGCTATCCGCACTTGCTCTCGCCGATTGATCTCGGCCCCATCACTCTTAGAAACCGCGTTCTCATGGGCTCCATGCACACTGGCCTAGAGGATCGTTTCTTTAACTATGGAAAGCTCGCGGCTTACTTTGCCGAACGGGCGCGTGGCGGCGTCGGCCTCATTATAACCGGGGGGATTGCTCCAAACCGTCGGGGTTGGCTGACACCGGTCGGCGGCACACTCAACACCAAACTGGATGTTCTCAATCACCGACGTGTGACCGACGCAGTTCATAGGGAAGGTGGACGCATCGCTTTGCAGATTCTCCATTCTGGTCGCTATGGCTATCACCCCTTTCAGGTATCCGCCTCGGCCGTCAAATCCCCCATCAATCCTTTCAAACCCCGAGCGATGAGCGAACAACTGATCGTCGAGACCATCGAAGATTATGCTCGTTGTGCAAAACTTGCTCAAGCAGCCGGGTATGATGGCGTCGAAATCATGGGCAGCGAAGGTTATCTTGTCAATCAGTTCCTATGCAAACGGGTGAACAAACGGACCGATCAATGGGGCGGAACCATTGAAAACCGGATGCGTTTTCCGGTCGAAATCATCAAAGCCTTACGTCAGAGTCTGGGTCCAAATTTCCTTATCGTCTTTCGACTTTCTCTGCTCGATCTGGTCGAGGGCGGCAATACTTGGGACGAAATCGTCATCACTGCGAAAGCTTTGGAACGAGCCGGGGCAAATCTCCTCAATACCGGCATTGGCTGGCACGAGGCACGCATTCCTACGATCGCCACATCCGTTCCACGTGCGGCTTTTCGGGAAGTCACCGCCCGGATCCGGAAAGAATTGCGCATTCCAGTGTGCGCATCCAACCGAATCAATACCCCTGAAGTCGCCGAAGAAATCCTCGCAAGCGGTGATGCCGACATGGTGTCGATGGCTCGCCCTCTGCTTGCTGATGCTGAGTTTGTCAATAAAGCAGCGGCTGGCAAAGCTGATGAAATCAATACCTGCATCGCCTGCAACCAGGCCTGCTTGGATCATGTTTTTTCCATGAAGCGAGCTTCTTGCCTAGTCAATCCTCGCGCCTGCCATGAAACCGAACTGCAAATTTTGCCAACTCAACGGAAAAAGAAAGTTGCCGTCATTGGCGGCGGCATGGCCGGACTTTCGGCTGCAACAACCGCTGCCGGACGCGGTCACGACGTAACCCTGTTCGAAGCTTCGTCGAAACTGGGCGGACAGTTCCGAATGGCCGCTGTCATTCCAGGCAAGGAAGAGTTTCGCGAAACCATCCGCTACTTCGAAAAGCAGATTCAGCGGACCGGTGTGAAACTTGTCCTTGGCAAAAAAGTCGAAGCTCGGGATCTCGATGCCAGCTTTGATAGTATCATCGTTGCTACAGGAGTTGTGCCACGCATGCCCCAGATTGAGGGTTTGCAGCATCCGAAGGTTCTATCCTATGCCGAAGTCTTGCGCGATAAAAAGCCTGTCGGAGCGAAAGTTGCAGTGATTGGAGCCGGCGGTATCGGCATCGATGTGTCCGAATTTTTGCTTCATGAGGCGGACCAAACAGTGGAAGCCTTTCAAAAGGTTTGGGGCATTGACACCAAGGGCGATCGAGAAGGAGGACTCGGGATTCCGGCGAAGAGCAAACCACGCCGAGAAATCTGGCTGTTACAAAGAAAACCGGCGAGCAAATCGATGGGCTCAGGCCCCGGCAAAACCAGCGGCTGGATCCACAAAATCACATTGAGTCGCGAAGGCGTGCAAATGATGGGCGGAGTTGAGTATCTCAAAATAGACGATCAAGGCCTTCACATCAATCATGACGGCCAGAGCAAAATCCTGGCAGTGGATACAATCGTCATCTGTGCGGGACAAGATTCCGTTAGAGATCTCATTCCAGTTGATGCCAATGGCAAGGTAAGCGATGCACGCTTTCAAGTCATAGGCGGGGCTGATTTTGCCGCTGAGCTTGACGCCAAACGAGCCATCAAACAGGGCATGGAGTTAGCGGCGAAATTGTGAGCTCGACAAGGATCAAGCTGAAGCAGGTGAAAAGCTCATTGCATCTCAAAAGCAGTTCGACCCTCAAAGTCATGGGCGAAGCTGCCCCTCATCATGATTAAGGGCAGGAATGAATCTCTTTCTCAACTCATTTTTGGGGTCGATGATTCGATAAGCTAGTTGGGTAGCTGTGATGTCATCGCGAGCAGTCATTTGCTTGGACTCTTTGGATGAAACCAGGGCCCAGCTCTAGGCCTTAACGATCCTTTTGATTTCTTCAACAACCTTTTGATTGGTACAAGGCTTTTCCAGGACATTCCATCCGTCAGGCCAAATCCCGAGTGAGCCACGTTGAATTCCAAGCAGCTCAGGCCGTACCCCCGTAAAAAATAAGGTAGGCGGAGGTCGCAATCCACAGCGAAAATAGAAAGCCTCGATAAGTTCATGGGACTCGTCCCCACGAAGATCGGGCATCTTAATATCCAGTACAAAAAGATTGGGATGTTCAGACCGGTTAAGCTTTGGCAATTCATCCAGCAAATCTCTGGCGAGCAGAAAACCCCGAACTTTTGCACCCGGCAGCTGGTGCTCGATAATCGAATTAAAATGCTCTAAGATTTCCGGATCATCATCCAAGTGAAATATCAACAGATCTTGATCTCGATTAAAATAATGCATGCTGCTCTTCGTATAAGTGGAGATGGGTGGAGGAAGATGAAACCAAGATACGATCTCCTGACATAAAATTACATTCGCCTTCTCCGTCGTTATTTTACTGGGATTATACAAATATTCCAGAGACAGGTCAAACACAGACCGCGCCCCCTCAATCTCAGGTAACTCAGTACCTGCAGGAGGATCGAGGCCTACCTAGTCACTCGAAAGCTCCTCCCCAGAATCCACAAGCTACCAATTCCTTGAATTGCCTAGCAGCCCTGTAAGATAATGTGACAGCCTGCACCCTATGCTGTCGAATCTTATTCATGAAGCCGAGCATTCCTATGCCGACGTCTTGAAGCAATTGAGTCCAGTCGACCTCAAACGGATGCAGTCCGAAATGCAAGATATCAACAGCTCGCTGGCCCAGTATATCGCCATCAACCAAAACACCTTGGGCCGTAAGGATGTCTTTAAAAATGTGCAGGTCGAAAAGAAATTTTTGGCCGAACACTGCGCCCTGAATTCAAAGTTGGAAAAAATTCAAAAGTTGAACGGCGATGAACATCTCGAGCAGAATGTTCGCAGCTCGATCAATCAAATCGTTAAGATCATCGACAACAGCCTGTCCTATATTCGGGAAGACTGCTTAATAAGCGCTTCGCGCATCGCCAAAGACCTCAATAAGCCGGCACCCACAGTTCACCTCAATGCTGTCGACATTTTGATTTCCCAACAGATTGAAAGTGTACTGCGCAAGATATCCATCCACCTCATTCGCAATGCACTCAATCACGGCATCGAAAGTCCCAAGCAACGTCTTGATTTGGGGAAACCTGCCGCTGGCGTCATCACGGTCGACGCCAACTGCACGGAGCATCAGCTGCAGATCATCATGAGGGACGATGGGCGCGGCCTTGCCATGCACACCTTGCGCAAAAATGGTCTCAAGATTGGCAAATTACATAGCAGCTCGTCGCCAGAAGATATTGCCAACATGATCTTCGAATCCGGCGTGTCCACCTCTCATGCGGTGCCCCATTTTTCGGGCCGAGGCATGGGCATGGATGCCGTGAAGCGTTTGGTAGAGGAGGCCGGTGGCAAGGTCAGCATTGCCCTAAAGAACAGTCATGATAGCGCTGGCAACTCCTTCGCTTTCGATACAATTATCGCTTTCCCCATCACGGAAAGCTTTGGCCTCGCTTCGTGAGTCCCCACAGGACACCCAAAGCATTCCCTGATTTTTATCGGTACCAACGGTTCGGATTTGAAGTTCTGGACTTGTTATCGATCCACTTGGCTGGCAGACTCTTAGCTTAGCTTGACTCAACTCTCTGGCTCCACCGTCGCCATCCCACAACGATGGCCGAGACAGCCGAGCCAAGCTCCGGGCGCGTGATAACCCGAGTTCGAACTGAATTCAGACTCTTTTTTTGACTTTTAAAAATTCTTAAGTTTAGTCTTTTTTGTTTGTTGTTTCGGGAAGCTACAGTTCTGTTGTAACTTTCAGGTCACAGGGTGCCCCCGGAAAAAAATTTTGCTTTTTACGCGCCGCTCTCGTATTTGAAGAAAGTTGCCTTGCGGTCTTTCCCAAGGAAGGACCCGGACAAAGTATGGCTACGCACTTTACATGGAGAATTTAAAGATGAAACGACAGCTCACCTGCCTCGCCCTTCTTCTGGCCCTCAGCACCAGCGCTTGTGTGACGCAGGATGCGATGACCGATGAGAAGGAAGTTTCCAGTGCCACCGTAGGTGCTGTCGCCGGTGCCGTTGCAGGCGCGGTCTTGGGCAACCAAGTGAAAGGTGACAAGAACACTCGCCAGAACGCACGCATCGCCGGAGCAGTCGCCGGTGCAGCGATCGGTGGTGGTATTGGTAACTACATGGACAAGCAGGAAGAAAAACTGCGCCAGAAACTTCGGAGCAGTGGCGTCAGCGTTACCCGTAAAGGCGATCAGATCGTTCTGAACATGCCGGGCAACATCACCTTCGAAAGCGGCAAATCTGCTTTGAGCCCGAACTTCACTCCAGTCCTCGACAGCGTGGGCGAAGTTTTGAAAGAATACAAAGACACAGCCATCGAAATCGGTGGACACACCGACAACAAAGGCAAAGCTGAAGCCAACCAAGTTTTGTCAAAGCAACGCGCTGACACAGTCGCTGCTTACCTTCGCGGCAAAGGCGTCGCTGGGGCTCGCATCTCGGCTGTCGGCTACGGCTTGAGCCAACCTATTGCTGACAACACGACTGAAGAAGGCCGCGGTCAAAATCGTCGCGTTGAAGTGACTTTGACTCCAAAAGGCAAGTAATGACAGAGGCTTAGCTCTACAGCCTCAAGTAGAAAAAGGCCGAGCTCGGCAGCTCCGGCTCGGCCATTTGAATCTTTACTACCGATCACTCAGGGTCGTATTTTTTTAAGATACTCGAATAGTTTCAGAAACGACTTAGACTCGATCTTACCAAACTGCTTGCCGTCACAACTGCCATTGGCAACCGGAAAACTCTGCTCAATGCCTTCGTTGTTGGCAATTATAAGTTCCCACGAAAAAGTGTCAATCTTGGCACAAGCACCCTCAGGTCCAGTGACCATTTCCAATGCCGAGACCAATTGATCCAGCTGCTGAGCCTCGGCAGGCTTCAGGGTGAGGGGACTTTCCGTCCGCTCCTGTCCACCGCAAACGCAGCTGCTCAGTGTGAGCTGACGCGTGGCACGGACGAAGGTATAGGTTGTCTCGGCCTCGGTGCAGCCATCCATCTCAACGGGGTTCTGACACGTCGCCGTCCTATGCACGTCCATCCTCAAGGCCCCTTGCTTCCACAGCTGGGACATGGGCAGCTCAGGCATATCCAAATCAACAGGCACGCGGAGATTGGGACTTGCCGAGTCGGCACTGCGATCAACCGTTCCAGTCACATCCAGTTCATCTCCAAAACCGTCGGTTCGAACATCAACTCGCGGATTGACAGCATCAAGCTTTTCACCCTCGCGGTGCTTGCAAGCACTCAAGACCAAACTCAAACAAGCTGCGATGAGGATACCTTGCGGCATAGACGCCTCTTCTTTTATCAAATATGCCTATTATAGAATCTTTTTGGAATTGTCACCAGCTAGGAACGGTTCACCGGCTGGGCCGGGCTTACAAGGCCAACTCATCGAGATCGGCCAGGATCTCTTCTACCTTTTCGGGTTCATGAAAGGTCGCTATATGAAAGAGAGCATCGCCTTCATGCACCACCGGGAGCATCGAAGCACAGATGACGATCCCCTCCACTCGAGTTTTTACCGTTTCAATCTCGTCCCCATAGGGATCCGAGATGACTCCGATCACTTCGTCCTTATGGACCAGTTTGCCAATACGAGCCAGGACCCGAACGATCCCGCTACGGGTCGCGCGAATCCAGTAGCTGCTTTTAGCAATAAAGGGTTTGTGCTCCGCAGGATCCAGACGCGGATGTCGTTTGGAATGATCAAGCATATTGATCTCATGCATGACCGAGACGATGCCTTGCAGCGCCGCCTTAATTACTCGCTCATCAAAGCGCAGAGCTTCTCCACCTTCAAACAGAAGCATGGGAATCTGTCGTTCCAAAACTGCCTGACGCAGGGAGCCATCGCGCACATTGGAACGTATGATTACGGGTATCCCAAACGCTTCAGCCAGTCGCAGCGTCTGCGGATCATCGATATCGGCTCTGATTTGGGCCAAGTTATTGCGATGCACAGCGCCGGTGTGAAGATCCACACCATGGCTCGCCTTAGAAACAATTTCCGTCATGAAAACATGAGCCAAACGCGAGGCCAATGAACCTTTGGGCGATCCAGGAAACGACCGGTTCAAATCCCGACGATCAGGTAAATATCTAGAAAGATTATTAAATCCAAACACATTCACAATAGGAATAACGATCAAAGTGCCCGCAATCTCTTTCAGTTGCCGAAGATCCAGCAGCCGTTTGCAGACCTCCACTCCATTCAATTCATCGCCATGCACTGCAGCCGACACAAAAAGCGTCGGCCCATCCGTCTTGCCTCGAATCACTTCGACAGGAATGTTGATGTCGGTATTATCGTAAAGCTTGCCAATCTTGAGGTGAATTTTTTTGCGTTCACCTCGGCGGATACTGTGGCCCGATAAAGTGAATGGGGTTTCTGGCTGCGCTTGTTCCATTTGCAGATTCGATTGGGGCGGGGCGGACGAGTCGTCATCAGAAGAAGACGAGAAATCGCTCATAAAACCAAGGCTCCTGTACGTGCGCGCTCCAATAGCTTCTACCAGCTTCCGCGCTTTTCAATCCGACGAGGCTTTGTCGTCCCCTCGAAATAGAGGCTTACCGACAGGCCCAAAACCAACTGTTTCATTGTTCTTCTTGGGTCTTTTGACGGGAGCTTGTTCTTCAACTTCCTTCTTGTCCTGGCGAGCCGTTTGCTTCTTAATCTGAGCCTGCTGCTCGTACTGCAAACGCCTCTTGGCAGCATCTTCATCAGCTAAAAGATGCCAAGCGCGCTGATACTCATCGAAGCGCTCTGGCTTATATTTGATCGATTTATCAAACAGATCCAATTCGCCATTTGAATAGTAGAGGCGCGGCAGATACAGCCGGGCCACTTCCGGAAAATAATCATTATCCATTAGCTGCTGCAAATAAGGGATGCACTCTTTGATACGATTAAGCATCAGCAGAGCCTGAACCGCATCGATGCACAAAAAATTAGGCTTATTAAAGCGCTCGTAGGCCATTTCAATTAGGCGCAAGGCCAGTTTAGGAGCACCCGAGAATAGATACAGATCGATCAGCGGCAATACCGTGCTCATCTCGAAAATGCCCTGTTTGATGGCGGAAACCAAGATTTTTTCCGTCATTTTAAGATCATCCAAGCGCCGATAATAAAGCGCCAAGGCTGCTGTTGCCAAGGGAACTTTTTGCCCCGATTGCACGATATCTGTCAGCATACGAAAGCCTGTTTGAGACTGGCCCTCGCCCATCTTCGCCGCGACCTTACGCAGCTCAAGCAAATAGCCCTGTGACCATTTCTCGCAGAGTTGATCAAAGGCTTCTATCATGGTCTTGGGTGAAATAGGTTTGTTCACCATCACGGGATCGCCCATGCTGGCCATACATTTAAAATCTGTTTCATTATGCTGGGAACAAATGATGAGAGTGGGGGTGATGCAGGCGACCTGATGAAAGAGCTGCTCTCGCTGAATGATTGCAGCAGGATCCTGCTCGGTATCGTCTATGATCAGCAGGCTGGCTTTACCTATGGCCATGTTAGCAAAGGCAGCTTCCTCTGACGAGGTCGTCTCGATAATCTTCCAGTCCCGCTTGGATAGAATATCCTTAAGTTCAATGCCAATCGCCCTTTGACTGCTGCTATAGGCAATAGCCCAGCGATTTTCCCAAGTTTCTGCCTGTTTTTTTAAACGAACACCCACGATCTCCCCCCCTAGACAGCATTATCCATGTGGAGCTCTTTAATGAATCGCCCCACTTCCAGCATGAACTCACGCGGAGGATTTAAGTAGGCTAGACCCATTTTATACTTCTGAATCGAGTAGCCCGCTTCATTGGATTGCGAGCGTTCTCGTATTCGCTTCGTCCAACGCAGCTCCAAACCAATAGGAATGGGCTTCAGCATGGGAAAAATCAGATGGGCCTTGGGACAAGTTGGATTGGCTTCCACCCAATTGACCAAGGACGGGAAGCGCGTCTCGATGCAGACTCCACCGAAACTGATGTCTGCCACTGGAGTCCAGGCTGCCAAAGGCTGATAGAGACCAAAAATCGGCGGCGCTGCTATATCATTCTCGTCGATAGTCCAAGTTTTAGGATCAAAGAACGGCATGCGATCTTCAGTCGTCTTGAAACGTTGCGACAGCCGCCGCTCAGCCTTGGAAAGAGTCAAAGGCAAAGTGACATAAAGACCCGCTGGTGTATGCTGTAGCACCGAACAGGTGAACGCGATCCGCTTATCCGTTCCAAACACTTCAACAATCAGATCCACATGTGGTGCCAGACGATTCAATCCATGGTCGGAAATGCTTCCGAGCAAAAAACAGGGAGGTCTCGAATGAAAGAACGTATCCCCAAAGGTAAATCGAACCCCCAGTTTACGCTCCTGCACTGGCCTGATGATTCCCTCGGCACGATCCTGAGCGAGGTCCGTGATGATTTTGCGAATAGCTGCTGAATCAGCAATTTCACCGCTTCCCGAATTCCGACTCATAGGTTTCACCCACCGTTCAAGCTTTGCCTTTATTGTAACACAATGGGCTTAAAATTCGCGCGCTATCCCGAGACGCAGTCCACTTTCCCGGAAGCTACCGGAGACAGCACCTGATGACTGGCGGGTATCGAAGTGATAGAGACCAAGGAAGGGACGAATCGACCAACTGGTCAAAGACCAGGGCAGTGCCCCATCCAGATTCCATTCGCGGCTGCTGGATTTTAGCAAGAGCAGGCTCACGTGACTGTGCGTGCTGAGGCTATGAAGGTCTATTTTAAGGCCAAAATCGACGACTTTCTGCTCATCCTTCGCCAAGGGCAATTGCAGAAGGTTGACCACCGGCCCCACATAGAGTGACCAGTCGGCATATCTCACATTGGTATTCAGGAGATCCAAACCGAGGGCCACGTGCAGGCGTATTCGCTTTTGATCGGTGGCCGGAGCTCCGGCCCCGCCTTCATCATAAAGTGTGTGCGTCGCATGAGTTTCGACCGCCCCAGACAGGGCCAGTTGGGGCTGCAGATAATAAAGTCCAGCAGCGCCTGTACCCAAGCCTTGGCTGGGAGCCGCAGCGAAACGATCGAGTTTATCGATTTGGAAGCTTTCCTTGAGATAGCGAAACCAGCCTTGCAACTGATGGCGTCTGAGCAGAGGACTCAATGTTTCCGAAGCACGACTGGTAAAAATAAAGTCCATAGGCCCGTCAGCTCCCTCCAACAGATCCTTGTCCTCGGGTTCATAGACTGCCTGGTCGTCATCACGGGCAGCTGGATCAAAAAACTTCGTGGCGACTTCCGACCCACCTGTTCGAGGCTTCGGCAGCTCAGAGGATCGCAACGCAACCACCATTCGGAAGCTAACAGCCTGCACGTTCTTGCGCGCTCCTGGTCCAGCGATAGCCCGGAGTCGAATCAACCAGGGCGCTCCCAGACGACTGAGATTCACCATGCGATTGGGAGTATCAATCCACCGCGCTTTAACGCCTGGCCTGCTCAACCACAGGCGATAGGTCTGGGCTCCAGGGATCGGATTCCATTCCAATCGAGGCATCACCGTGTCCTGGCTTTGCTCAACTATTGCAAACATAGCCTCTTGCCAAAGGATGCGATCGGCACTGCGCACACGCACATAGTAAACCGCGGTTTTTGGGAGATTGATCAGATATTCGTGACTCCCTCCCAGTTCCACGCTCACTTGAATGGTTTGAAAGGCTTGGTCTTCCGCCACTTCCAGCAGGCCACTGACTAGTCCTAATGAGCCTATGTCCAGACTGAAGACAGCCGCCTGTAAGCGAGCCGAGCGCCCACCAACACTGCAGACGACCATGATAAGCCATATCCAAAGCTTCATCGAATCTAAGCCTCGCTGTATCTTCACATATTATCTAATCGTTCATCGGTCATTGAGCGAAGGAATTGAGGACCTTGATGGCGATGTGATTCCGGGCTAAGATCAGCCTGTCAAGGTCGCCGACCGGAGGAATTTGGGAAAAATGAAATCTATTGGCATATACTACCGTGTTTCCACCGATAAGCAGGACTTGGAAAGTCAGAAACACGCTGTCGAAGAATGGCTAGCTCGGCTGGAACTCAGCAAACAGCCGAAGAGAACTCTGATCTTCCAAGATGAGGGACTGAGTGGTACCGATAGTACGAGGCCGGGCTATCAAGCCCTGCTCAGCGCCGCGGAAGCTCAGAAAATCGACACGATCGTGGTCTATCGCCTCGACCGTTTCAGTCGTAATGCAACCGAAGCGATCCGCACGCTACTGGCCTTGGATGAAGTGGGCGTCGGTTTTATTTCAGTGACCCAACCGGTGTTGAATTTGGGTCATGAAAACCCTTTCCGTCGAACTATGCTGGCAGCTTTTGCAGAAATTGCCGAAATCGAAAGGCAGACGATCGTGACCCGCGTCAAAGCCGGACTGGTCGCCGCCAAAGAACGAGGCGTGAAATTGGGCGCTCCAACCAAAATATCACCCGAGATTAGAGCTCTGGTTCTGGCGAGAAGACAGGAAGGTCAAAGCTTTCGCAGCATAGCGCAGGAGCTCGATCTGAGCTATGGTTTGGTGCACAAACTCGCGCAGACAGAGCCCACTCCCAAGGAGGATTAGAACATCATGACAGGTGCGATATCTGCTTCAGGAATCATCCCATCGATGTGCGCCCGAATCACATCACGCTCGGCAATAGTCGTCGTTTTCTTGGTTAAGAGATTGCCAAATTCGATCAACTTATCCTGCGAGATCTGATAGGGCAGACCTTTGCGGAATTCCAACCAAACCGGCAGCATGCGCAGAACATTTTCCAGATTCTGTCGCAACTTATCTTGGAACTGAAGAGCCTGAATAATAGGGTGAATGACGTTTTGAACTTCATCGTGTTCAGCCGCCAGCACTTCGAGATTTTTGATCAGTTGAGCCAAACCTTCTCGACTTTTTTCGCCCATGCGAATGCTGATGGCTGCCTGCAGACCTTGAATGGCCACCAAACTCTCGGCTGATAGCTGCGAAACGCGAGCCGTATTTCGCAGCAGTTGGTCAATGGCTTCCATCACCCGAGCTGTCGACTGTTCAGACTCTCCGGCGCACCATTCCAAAGTCTTCTGACTGAAAATGCGCAAACGCTCCAGCAGTTGGTCAAGAGTCATAGTCATGGCAATCTCCGCAGGATTTTAGAATTCAATAAAAACGGAACGCTGATCTTGTCCCTCGGGCGGCTTTTCATTCAGGACCAGTTCATAAAAGGAACGCGTTTCCTCGACGGATGACAGCATTTTGGCTAAGTCGCGGGCCACACTTTCCAATTCCGATGGATTGGCTTCTTTATGTAAAACCTCGCCCATCTTCCACCAAGCCTGTACCACATGGGACAGTCTTTGCCGTATCGCGTCTTCAAATTGCATGGACGCTAGAGCAGGAAGGATCTGATCTTTGATCCCTGCATCCAGAACAATGAGGCCTTCCAATTGTTTTTGCACCCCAGACAAACTGAGGCGCTGCTTTTTCAGTTCTTCGTCCTCATGAAGATCCATGCTGCTGTCCAACTCCTCACCAGAAGCCATTTTCTCCTGGAGCTGCGCAACAATATCATCCACCGCTGCATTCACTTCGTCTTTTTTCTTATCAATATCGCCTTGAGCGAAATAAAGATCGTAGAACTTGCGTAAGGAGTCGAAAGCCGGCTTATCCATGTAGTTTGATGAAAGTTCAAAGATGGCGCCTGTACAAGCGGCCGCTCCAGCCAAGGCGGAGTAAGATAGTGCCTCGAAAATACGGAGGTAGATGATATCCAACTCCTCTTTACGGACAAAGGGTTGCAACTTTTCTGCAGAATTAGAATTTGCCATGCAATCATCCTGTTTCAGAGGCTGGGTTATAAACATGATATCATAGAAATTCTTGTCGCCAAAAGAGTCCGCCTCAAAGAGCTTGAGGGCCCTCAAGTTTCAGCACCTAGACTTCCGCCAGGTAGAACTTTCTTATTCAGAGATATTGGTAGCTTATAAAATTTTGTTAAGGGCAAGTTCCCAAGTGCCGACTCTCTTCGCGAGGCTGCTGCTTGCAGTAGCCTAGGCTGAATACTCAGTCCTTGGTCCCCTCAAGCCTCCAGCCCAAAAACGGGATGGAGGTTTTTACTTTTAAAGAAAGAATCTGATCTCAAGGGAATGTTACCAAACCGGCAGGACTTGCCGAACGAGAATCAGAATTTGTTGTCGATGTCACGAAGCAGAGAAGCAACCCACTCGTCTTTCGGGTCAGTGTCCTGGAGGGGCTGAAGGATCCGCCTAGCCTCTTGAAACTGCTTCTTCTCAATCATCGCCGAGGCGATCCGAATCTTGGCGACTCGGATCTGATTGGGCTTATAGGGGCCCTCGATGATCGACTGGTACTCACGAAGACCTTCGTCGATCCGACCCGAATCGACCAAAGCTTCCGCTAATCCTTCCCGAGCCGTATAGTCTTTATAGCCGTATTCGTAGACTGCCTTCTGAAGAGGCGCGACAGCTTCTGCCGGGCGCCCCATGCTGACCAATGCAGAACCAATTCCATAGTCGAGGTATCCGGATTTCCGTTGCTCGTTGGTTAAGGAACGAAGGAAACTCAAGCCCTGCTCCCAATTGCGCGTCTCTTCATAAACGCCAAGTAATTCCTGAACCGCTGCTTCATTGTCAGGATTCACTTCCAGAGCGCGTTCCAAATACGGCTGCGCCGCTCGGCTATCGTGCTTATCTATCAGTTGCAGCATGGCCATCTCGACCAACGCCCCCTCATCTCGCGGATCCTTCTGCAAGAGCTCGATCAGAAGGGCTTCGGCATCTTTCCACTGGCCGGTATCAATCATTTGCATCACGCGCTGCAGATCGCCGCTTTCGCGAGACGCTGAGACTTGTTGATGGATAGGTGTTTTGGGGGCCTCACTGGTCGAATCAACGCTGCTGGAATCAGGCAGGCTCACGGTCCTGGGCCGCTTTTTGACCGAAACTTGGCCGGGCGTCTCTTCAACCTTACCTAACAGCGTATCCTGCTTGCCCCGACTGCGGACGATAAAAAGAAGCCCCAAAGCCAAGACCAGCAGGACTCCCAATATGACTGCAGATCGCATAAGATCCGACTGATTTTTCGAATGCTTGACCGCCACGATGCTCCCCCGGTTCCAACCCATTTGGCCCGATCATACGGGCGGAAAAAGCCGGAGGCAACTGCTAAGTCAGAGGCTAGATTGTGGCGTAAAATTATGCCGATTCACCCTCTGCCCCAAGTCTTTTTGCCGAGTTAAGCCCCCTCGTCGGCGCCACCGCATGAGCACGGCGTCCAAAGCCAAAAGGCCGAGCGCAAGGCCAGTCAACCAGCTGTGCACTTCATTCCAGACTTGCTCGCGCTGGCTTTGCTGCTGTTCTTTGAGAGGCGGACGAATGGACTGGCGATAGAGCGCTTCCAATCCAAATTCGCCTGTTTCTGAGCGCAGAAAGCGACCACCGGCGATATCAGCAATTTGGCGCAGAATGGTCTCGTCCGGCTTGGACACCACGAGGCCACCGGATTCATCCTTCAGAAAGCCGCCTTCCGGCAATGGAATGGGAGCCCCCTGCCCGCCCACACTTATGCTGTGAATTGTCACTCCTTGTTCGGCTCCAAAACGCGCAGCAGCGAGAGGGTCGGTGTCCTGATCTTCACCGTCACTGATCAAAATAATGGCTTTGCCCACACTACTGGCTTCGGATCCTTGCTTGAGAGCTTGCACACCGAGACGAATGGCCTGGCCCATGGACGTGCCTTGCACCGGAATGGATTCGCTATCGACATGATCCAAAAATAATTCCAAAGCCTTCATATCTTGAGTCAGCGGGCACTGGATGAAGCCAACCCCAGCAAAAAGCACCAGACCCATGCGATCGCCCTTGACGACGTGCAAAAGATCCAAAATCTCTCGCTTAGCCCGAATCAATCGGCTTGGGTCAATATCAGCCGCATTCATGCTGCGCGAAACATCCAAAGCGATCATGACGTCAGCGCCTCGCTTTTTCACATCCTTCCATTCAAAACCGTAGCGCGGTCGAGCCAAGGCCAGAATGATCAAAGCCAGAGCTAAAATCTGCAAGACCCAGGAAAACCAAGGTCGGCGCAAGGCCCAAGCGGGCAGCAGCAAAGACTGAAAATCGCGGCGCGTGAGCAGATGCAAGCGTTGTTCGTAGCGACGTTGAATCAGCAAGAGACCATAGGCAAAGGGGATAAGCCCAAGCAATGCCCAAAGGATAGAATTGAGAGCAAAATTCATGGAATGACTCTCCAGCGTGAGGCGGCTAGCCCTTGCTCCAGAGCCAAGCAACTCAGTGCGGCCAGCAAAAACGCCCAAGCAAATTCCACCCGTGGGCGCGGATCGTCCAAGTGAACTTTGGTTTTTTCCAATCGATCAATCGTCGCATAGACTTTTTCTAAAGTTTCCGTGTCACTGGCAAGAAAGGCCTTACCGCCCGTCGCATCAGCCATAAACTGGAGCAGCTCGGTATCCATCTTAAAGACCTGCGAACGGTATTCAGTTCCAAAAAAACCCTGCACCGGATAGGGCACAGGTCCATTGCTACCGACGGCTATGGTATAGACTTTGATCCCCAGAGTGCGCGCGGCTTCAACTGCTGATTTAGGCTCCACAGCACCCGCGGTATTGGAGCCATCGGTCAGAAGAATGACGATTTTAGACTTAGCTTCCACATCTTTAAGACGCTTGACAGCAGTGGCCAACGCATCGCCGATCGCTGTTTCCGGCCCAGCCATGCCGATGGCAACCGGTTTGAGAAACTGCAAAAGCACAAGGCAGTTTATCGCCTCGTTTCGCCTGGCTGATAATTTCCAACCTTTGGGGGTTAGCGCTGCGTATGATCAGCTGGTGACC
>JBGSTF010000122.1:0-58905 GCA_041736645.1 Oligoflexus sp.
CCTTCAAAGACCGATTGCTGCTGACCAAACATCCCCACATGCTGATCGAAGGCATGATCATCGCAGCCCATGCGATTGGATCGAATCAGGGATATATCTATATTCGCGGCGAATTTTTTCATGAAGCGGATCGAGTGGAAGTTGCGATCAAAGAAGCCCGCGCTGCCGGTCTTCTAGGCAAGAAAGTGCTGGGGCGTGACTGGAGTTTTGATCTGGCTGTCTATCGAGGCGCTGGAGCTTACATTTGCGGTGAAGAGACGGCGCTTTTGAGCAGCCTTGAAGGTCGGCGTGGCGAACCTCGCTTGAAGCCGCCCTTTCCAGCTCAGGTGGGTGCCTTCGGTATGCCTTCCTGTGTGAATAACGTGGAAACCTTCTGTGCGGTTCCAACTATTATCAAAGACGGAGCGGCCAAATTTGCCGCCATTGGTACCGAAAGGTCCGGCGGCACACGTCTGTTTTGTGTATCAGGTCACGTGGCAAAGCCCGGTGTGTATGAACTCCCGATCAATATGAATTTGAAGGATCTCATTGCGCACTGCGGCGGCGTTCCCAATGGCCGTAAGGTCAAGGCCGTGATTCCAGGAGGTGCGTCGGCACCTATGCTGACGGCAGAAGAGATCGATGTCGCCATGGACTTCGATAGTTTAGCAAAAGCGGGAACAATGGCCGGATCGGGTGGAGTGATCGTCATGGACGACAGCACCTGTATCGTCGAAGCCGCTGCGCGCCTTTTGAAATTTTACGAACACGAATCCTGCGGACAGTGTAGCCAGTGTCGCGAAGGCAGTCATTGGCTGGCTCGCATGTTCAACCGCATCGAAGCCGGTGGCGGAACCGAGCAAGACTTGGATAAAATCGCGCTCATTTGTGGAAATATGGCAGGACAAACCATCTGTGCTTTTGCCGATGCTGTGACTGGCCCTGCGCTGTCAACGATTCGGAAATTCCGTGCGGAATTTGAAGAGCATGTGCGTCTTGGACGATGTCCGTCGAAGCCGGCCGATTATGTCCGTCCTCACGATCACCACGCCAGCGCAAGGCTTTGATTGGAGTCAGTAGATGAGCACGAACGAAACACCCAAGCCCAAGATTACGATTGATGGGCACAGCATTGAGTTCAAGCCGGGTGAGACCATCATGCGAGCCGCTGAACGCGCGCGGATGGATCAGGGCATTCCGCGCTTCTGCTATCATCCAGGTCTGCCAGTAGCAGGAACCTGCCGCATGTGTACAGTCGAGGTGGAAAAGGCTCCGAAGTTGATGACGGCCTGCTCAACGCCAGCAGCGGATGGGATGGTCGTGCACACTCAATCGGAAAAAGTGCGGAAAAGCCGAGCCGGGGTCATGGAATTTTTGCTGACCAATCATCCTCTGGATTGTCCGGTTTGTGATCAAGCTGGTGAATGTTCACTGCAAGATTACAACTTTGAATACGGCCCACACACGAGTGAATTTCACGAGGAAAAGCGAGTCTTCGAGGAAGCCGTAACGAAAAAGCTTTCGGAGCGCTTGACCCTCAATATGAATCGTTGTGTCCACTGTGAACGCTGCGTGAGGTTCACCGAAGATGTGACCAAGACCAACGAACTTTTGATGAATAGTCGGGGTTGGAAAAAAGAACTCACAACAGCGTTGGAAGAGGGTCTTTTCAACGAATATCAAGGCAACATCGCTGATATCTGCCCAGTCGGTGCCATCACTTTCAACGATTTCCGTTTCAAAAAGCGGGTTTGGTTCTTGAAGGAAAAGCCTGCGATCTGTGATGGGTGCGCCAAGGGCTGCTCTGTCTATGCTGATCAAGAAGACAATGTGATTTACCGTTACCGCGCTCGGCAAAACGATGCGGTCAATGGTCACTGGATTTGTGATGAAGGGCGCGTGTCGTTCCACAGCTTCCAAAATCCGGAACGTATCATTCAACCTCTGCTCACTTCAGGGGGACAGTTGGCGGCAACCAACTGGGAGACTTTGATCCCTTGGATGCTGCAGCAAATGAATACTGCCAAGCGAATCTTACTGGTGATTGGGACCGATTCCACCAGTGAAGAGGCGGCGACCTTGATGCAAATACTGCCCAATTTCACCAAAGCAGAGATGGTGATTCGCAGTTACAACGGCATCAACGAAGTCAAACGATCGAATGACGATGTTCCTGTTGATCAATTGCTACGCCGCTTAGATAAGACGCCCAATACCAAAGGTATCGAGCAGTTGGGTCTGCATCCCTATCAAGAGAGCAAAGACGTGGATTTCGATTTGGCCATATACTTCCGATCGGGACGGGCCGGCATTCCTCAACAAAAGTTAGCAGCAACTGAAGTCGCCTGGGGCGTCTGGTCTCGAGCCGAAGCAGCCCGGTTTGCTGCCGTCGTACCCGGTCTCGGCACGGTGGAAAAAGCCGGTACCTATACCAACTGCGATGGCGTGACCCAAAGCTTTGAAGCTGTGATAAAAGCTCACGGCGGCAGTGCATCGGTTAAAAAAGTCTTGGATGGCATGCGCTTGAAAGTGAATGCTCCCATCCTGGCCTTGCGTGAGGTAGCCCGTGACTCTGTTTGATTCGATCGCTCTCATCCTAAAGCTGGTTTTTGTGCTTGGTGTGACCTTGAACGCTGTTCCGGTCATGGTTTGGTTTGAACGTCGGGGTTCCGCCTGGATACAAGGCCGCGTTGGTCCTAACCGTGTGGGTCCCTTTGGACTTTTGCAGCCGGTTGCTGATGTGCTTAAGTTTGTGTTCAAAGAAAACTTCGTTCCAGCTCAGGCCTCTAAGTTTTATTATCACTTGGCTCCAGCTTTGGCGGCGGTGGCCCCTATGGCTGCATTTGCTGTCATTCCATTCGGCAGCTACATGATCGTCGGTGGTCAGCAAGTCCCTCTGCAGATTGCAAGCTTGGACGTCGGTATCCTTGCCGTTCTAGCCTTTGCCGGTTTAGAAGTGTATCCCATCATGCTGGCCGGTTGGGCCTCGAATAACAAATACGCAATCTTTGGCGCTCTCCGCGGCAGCAGCCAAATGGTGAGTTACGAAATTGGTATGGGACTCTCCTTGGTCTCCATGCTGCTCATCTACGGCACGCTCGACCTGAATGCCATCGTGCAGTATCAGGATCAGGCTTGGTTCGGCATTATCCCGCGCTGGGGTGTGCTGATGAATCCCATCGCCTTTATCATTTTCCTCATTGCGATTTTTGCTGAGACCAACCGTCTGCCCTTTGACCTTCCTGAGGGTGATGCTGAGTTGGTCGCTGGCTATCATGTGGAGTACGGAGCCACCAAATTCGCCATGTTCTTTTTCGCTGAATATGTGGCTATGATCATGGCTTCTTCGGTGCTTGTTACCCTGTTTTTTGGCGGTTACGGAGCGATTCCTGGCTTTGGACTTTTGGCTCACGGTATCGCTCAGGTCCTTGGCTTTGGTGACGTCGGGACTCAAAACCTTCTGGCGGTTACCCAGGCTCTCGGTTTTATTTTCAAAGTCGCTTGCGTGATGTTCTTTTTTGTATGGGTTCGGTGGACTTTGCCTCGTTTCCGATTCGATCAGCTGATGAATCTGGGCTGGAAGATTCTTTTCCCCATTGCTTTGGCGAACCTAGCCTTTGTCGCGATCGTTATCGCTCTTGTAGGGGTCTGATATGACAAAAGTCGTTACGCGAAAAGAAGGCTTCTGGGACAAATACTATCTCCCAGCTTTGGCCATAGGACTTAAGGTCACTCTTAAACAGTTTTATCGCACTCTGTTTTTGGGCAAATCCACCACGATTCAATATCCTGAAGTGAAGAGAACCTATTCTCAACGCTTCCGTGGGATGCATTTTATTTCGGTCGATCAAAACAAAGTGGAAAACTGTACATCCTGTTATCTGTGTCAGACGGTGTGCCCTGCCGAATGCATCACCATCATCGCTGAAGAACGGCCCGCCGATCAGAATCCATACGGGGTTCGCAAGGAAAAGAAACCTCTGAGATTTGATATCGATGCTCTTCGCTGCTGTTTTTGCGGGATGTGCGAGGAAGCCTGTCCGAAGGATGCCATTAAACTTTCAAGAAATTATGAGCTGGCCACCTTGAGTCGGGAAGAAGCCTTCTACGATCTCGACCATCTCAAGCGGGAGATCAAAGGCCGTGGTTAATCCTGTCATTGCTATTTTGTCTTTGGTCATTGCGATTCTAAGTTTGACGATGATTTTTGTAAAAAGTCCCATCAGCAGCGCGATTTCGCTGGTCGGCCTTATGCTCGCTCTGGGTGGTATCTATGCCTTGATCGGGGCCCACTTTGTTGCTGCTTTGCAGGTGATCATCTACGCGGGCGCCGTTATGGTGCTGTTTGTCTTTTCGATTATGCTGCTCAATATGAACGAGGAGGAAGCTGGTGAAATCGACTACCACTCCTGGAAGACCTATGCAGGCCTGGGTGTTAGTCTCGGCTTGACGGGTTTGTTCGCCATCACCTTCATCAACTGGGCTCAAGAAAAAGGCCTGCCGGTTCCTGATATTTACACCTTGGAAAAAATTCGCGAGATTGGTGGCAACGTCGTGGCCGTGTCGGGTGTCTTGTTCTCGCAATCCTATGTCCAGTTCGAGCTGATTTCACTGCTGCTTTTGGTGGCGATAGCAGGCGCTCTGGTGCTGGCAAAAAGAAAGGTGGACTGATTCGTATGGATACAGGAACGCTGTTGCATATACTTTCCGCCTGGCTCTTCTGCATGGGGCTTTTGGCCTTGGTCCTGCGGCGCAATACTTTGGTTATGCTGATGGGAATTGAGCTGATGCTCAATGGAGTGAACCTCTCCTTTGTGACCTTTGCCCATGAATTGGCACAAATCAGCGGTCAGCTGCAGGTCTTCTTTATTATCACGATCGCTGCTGCGGAATCGGCGGTCGGTTTGTCAATCCTGGTCAATGTCTATCGGAACTTCGGTAGCATTAAGACGGACCGTACCAAGACGCTACGAGGCTGAACCATGAGTGATTCTGTAAATTCCAATCTTCCCTTGTGGATTCTACTCTTGCCTCTGTGTGGCTTTGTCTTCAATGGCATCGTCTATCCATGCTTGGTTCGAGGTGTCAGTCGAACTAAAAACACTGTGGCTGGTTTCGTGGCAGTGTTGGCCATGGTGGCCAGTTTTATCGTCGCTTGTCAGGGATTCCGAGAGCTGGCTTCAGGCAGCGCTGCTCTCCACGCTCAGGTCTATCAATGGGTGGACATGAGTGATTTCTCCGTAGGCCTGAATCTTCATTTGGATCGACTCAGTGCGATCATGGCGTTGATCATTACCGGAATCGGTAGCTTGATTCATATTTACAGTATCGGCTACATGTCTCATGAGCCGGCGGGTGTTCGCTTCTTCGCCTATCTGAATTTATTTTGCTTTGCCATGTTACTGCTCGTGCTCAGCGACAACCTGCTGTTTACCTTTTTCGGATGGGAAGCTGTGGGTTTGTGTTCGTATCTGTTGATCAGTTACTGGTACAGCGAGTCAGCCAATGCCGACGCAGCCCGCAAGGCTTTCTTAGTCAACCGGGTGGGTGATTTTGGATTTGTCCTGGCTATGTGTATGCTTTACGCAAAATTTGGCACTCTCAGCTACGCTCAACTGCTGACGATGATTTCTCCTGAAAGTGCGGCATTCCTGACAGGTGTTGCGGTTCTGCTGTTTTTCGCTGCAACCGGTAAATCAGCCCAGTTTCCCTTGTATGTATGGTTGCCGGATGCAATGGCTGGTCCCACCCCTGTTTCAGCCCTTATTCATGCAGCGACCATGGTCACGGCAGGGGTTTATTTATTTGCACGAATGCATTTCCTTTTCGAACTGACGCCGGCGGTCATGACAGTGGTCGCCTGGACAGGAGCGATCACGGCCCTGCTCGGAGGTACGATTGCTCTGGCACAAAACGATATTAAAAAGGTCTTAGCGTACTCGACCGTATCGCAGCTGGGATTTATGTTTTTGGCCACCGGACTGGGCGCCTACCAAGCGGCCGTGTTCCATCTCATGACCCATGCCTTCTTCAAAGCACTGTTATTTTTAGGTGCGGGATCTGTGATTCATGCCTGCGATGGCGAGCAGGACATGCGGAATATGGGTGGTCTGCAGAAAGCTTTGCCTATCACCTACGTAACAATGCTTTTGGGCAGTGCTGCCATCATGGGACTTCCCTTGTTCAGTGGATTTTTCAGCAAGGACGATATTCTGTTTGCTGCAGAAGCCAGCCCGCGTGGAAGTATGGCCTTGTTTGCCGCCGGATTGGGCGCAGCTTTTCTTACCGCGATCTATACCATTCGACTTTTGAAAATGACTTTCTGGGGTAAAGCCCGAGCAGGTATTCATGGTCACGAATCGCCTTGGATTATGACGTTTCCGCTGCTTGTTCTCGCTGTCCTGGCGACATTAGGTGGTTTCCTTGGAGTGCCGCATGAATGGGCTCATGCCTTTGGGTTGCCCGGCAATCTATTGAGTGATTGGTTGAACCCAGTTGTCCCGGCCTTGATCGTAAGCCACAGCGAGATCGCCTTGTCTGAAATTGGCGTCTCGGTTCTAGCGGTGAGTTTGAGTTTTATCGGGATTTTTCTCGGCTATGTCATGTTTAATACCAACTTTAATCTTCCCTGGAAAGCTTTGGGTCGCCTCTGGGAGGGAAAATACTTTGTCGACGAAATCTATTCGGCCTTGTTCGTCAAGCCGCTGTACTGGATCGGTGATCTAGTGGCTCGAACTTTGGAAGGACGTCTTCTGCAAAATCTTGGCACCTGGATGGGCCTGGGTTCAACTTGGTCTGGAGATAGACTGCGGGCCCTGCAAGCTGGTGATCTCCAAGTATTTGCTCTGATTCTTTTGGCCGGGCTTTCGCTCGTCGTGTTCATCTCTCTTTTCTGGACGCATGTATGAATCAGCTCCTCTCCTGGATGATCTTTCTACCGGCTTTGGCGGCACTTGCCATCCTGAGCCTGCCCCAGCAAAAGTCTGCCTGGGCTAGGCCGATCGGGGTGGTTGTCAGTGCCCTTGTCGCAGTCTTTGCGCTGTTACTTTGGCAAAGCTTTGATCCCGCCGTTCAGGGCGCTCAGTTTCTCATTAAGCAGCCCTGGCTTCCTGAGTTCGGGATTCATTTTGAATTGGCCTTGGATGGTTTGAATATTCCGCTGGTGCTATTTACGGCACTGCTAACACCATTGGCCTTTCTTGGAACTTGGTCCTTGCAGGCCGAGGGCTCCGTTCAAAAGCGGATGACGGCTCTGATCTTGCTGATGGAAACAGGTGCATTAGGAACTTTCCTGAGCCAGGATATTTTCCTCTTTTATGTGTTCTGGGAAATCATTCTGATTCCTGCCTACCTTTTGATTGGAATGTATGGTGGTGCTGATCGGCTCAAGACTACATTGCAGTTCTTTCTTTATACCTTCGCCGGTTCGCTGCTCATGCTGGTCGCGATTGGTTGGATGATTTGGGTGCAAAAAGCATCGACGGGAACGGCGAGTGCTTCTATTGCCGATCTGCAGAATATTCAGCTTAACTTTGATTCTTCAGCTGGGCTTTGGGGGCTCATGTCGGTCCAAGGTTTAGTTTTCGTCGGTTTCGCGGCAGCTTTTTTTGTGAAATCGCCTCTGGTGCCTCTGCATGCTTGGCTTCCCTCAACCTATACCCAAGCTCCGACTCTAGTGACGATTTATCTGGCAGCCGTTCTTTCCAAGATGGGGACCTACGGAATTCTGAAAATTCTTCTTCCCCTCTTTCCGGACGCCGCTCGTGCCTTTGCTCCTACACTGATGTGGTTGGCCGCATTTGGTATCGTGTACGGAGCTGTATTGGCAATCGTGCAAAAGAATTTGAAAACTGCGATTGCCTATTCGTCTCTGTCGCACGTGAGTTACATTTTGCTTGGCCTTTTCTCCTTGAGTCCGAGTGGAATGAGCGGCGCGCTTTTGCAGATGGTGAATCATGGAATCGCCATCGCCGGTCTTTTCCTTGTGGTCGGATGGCTCGAGAAAAAAAGCGACAGCCTCGACCTCTCCTCATTTGGTGGATTGGCCAAGTCAACGCCACTTTTGGCAACCTCACTCATGGTGATGGTTCTCTCGTCGGTCGCTCTCCCTGGTACCAATGGTTTTGTTGGTGAGTTTATGGTTTTAGTCGCCAGCTTCCGCGTCCATGCCGGACCCACGATCCTTGCTGCAACCGGTATGGTATTGGGTGCCGTCTACATGCTGAATGTCTATCAAAAAACCATGTTTGGAGCCGCAGGGGCGGAAGGCTTGAAAGTTTCATGGTCCGATTTGGGAGCCAAGGAAATTCTCGTTATGGTGGCCTTGAGTGCCGCTGTTGTGGGCATCGGCGTGGCACCACAGAGCTATTTGGAACTCTCAAAAAAATCGATCGAGGCGACAGTGAAACACATCAGCCCCGAGGGACCTAAACCTGAGCAGCCCGTTCAGGTTTCGAACTTCTAATGGCTTGTGTGAACTTGCTTTTGCAAAGGAGTCCTTGTGACATTTGAACAACTCTTTCCCATTCAATTTATATCCTCCGAGCAATGGCAGGCGCTCATTCCCCTGATCGTTATGGGTATCAGCTCGGTCTTAGCCCTGTTGGCGGCTCCCTGGCATCACTATGGGCGAGTCGCATCCTTGGCTGCTCTGGCTGCAGGGTCGGTCATTGCCCTCTTGTCGCTGAGCTTTTCAGTAAGCGATGCTCCAGTTTCCATTCTAGGCGGTGTTCTGGTCATCGATCGATTGAGCCAGGTATTTTCAGCCATCGCCATCCTCTCTGGTTTGGCTGCGGGGATCATGAGTATTGGCTTCGATCAACGCGAGCATCTGCACAACGAGCTTTATGCACTGATCGCTTTCGCAGTATCCGGTATGATCATTCTGGTCAGCACCCGGGATCTGGTGGTGCTTTTTATCGGCTTGGAATTGATGTCATTGGCCGTCTATGTGATGGTTGGTATGCGTCGCCAGGCAGAGGGAGCAGCAGAAGCCGGTCTGAAGTATTTTCTTTTGGGTGGGGCTGCTAGCGCCATCCTTCTCTATGGTGTGACCCTGCTTTACGGTAGCAGCGGGAGCTTGAAATTCGATATCATCGGTTCCTCTCTTGGACGAATGTGGCACGATCACACGCCGATGCTGCCGGTTCTAGGTCTGGTGATGGTTGGTGTCGGTTTTCTTTTTAAGGTCGGAGCCGTTCCCTTTCACTCGTGGATTCCGGATGTTTATTCCGGTGCTTCAACTCCTGTGACGGGTTTCATGATCTCGGGTGTGAAAGCCACGGCGATTGGCGCCTTGCTGCGATTCAGTTCGGAAGTCTTTGCTTTGCCTGGCCTGATGACATCCGGAGGAGGCTTTTACTGGATTTTATGGGCCATCATCGCCTTTACGCTGCTCTTTGGGTCATTGGTTGGCTTGCGTCAGACCAGCCTTAAGCGCATGCTGGCCTATTCAACGATTGCTCACACGGGCTACGTTTTGCTCGGTTTCATGGCTTTGATTATCGGCCAGAAGCCAGAGGCATCCGATGCTATTGTCTCCTATACGCTGTTCTATGTGGTGATGAATTTGGGTGGTTTTGCTGTGTTGACTCTGATAAGTCCTCGGGATACCGACGAACCCACTCTGCAGGACCTTGCGGGACTTGGCCAGCGTCGTCCTTATCTTGCCTTTGCCCTTAGCCTGTTTCTTCTGAGCATGGCGGGCATTCCGCCAACAGCCGGTTTTTTTGGAAAGTATTATCTGTTTATGAGTGCTCTCTCAGCTGGTGAGTTGGGCCTGACTGTCCTGGCTGTGGTTGCTAGTATTATATCGGCTGTGTTCTATCTTCGCCCGCTGGTGTTCATGTATATGAAAAGTTCAGACGCTGAGCTTGTGAATGATTCACGCTGGTTTGGTAGTTCGGCTGTGGTTGGCTTGGCGGCTGTGCTGACAGTTGTGATGGGTATTCTGCCGAGTTGGTTTTCCAGTTTAATGAAGTAAACTAAGCCTGCAGCAATAAAAAAAGCCTAGCGATCCATCTCGGATGCTAGGCTTTTTGCTTTTTTCGTAGCTTATGAGATCACATCCCTCAAAGGTAAATAAGGGACAACCAGTTGAATGGCTCTCGGCAGAATCCAGCCAATTGCGACCAATATTCCAAACGGCATGAAGAGAACTGCTAGACCAGCCACCAGCACCGAAGCCCGCAGACGTTTGGATATTGCGAGAGCAATGATAACGCCAACAAAAAGTGCAATAAGGCAAAGTTCAAGCATAAATACCTCTAATCTCATACCTTGATAAAAACTGCTTCACAGGTCATATCGGCAATTGCCAAAAAAACTTAAGGAAGGATCAAAAAGTCCTGTGATTAAAGGTCTATATCCCAATTATTCAATTGGGAATCCAGGTCCTTAGATAAGGGCAAAGAGGGTAAAATTGAAGGATGAGGAACGGAGGGAGGGAATTCGAAAACAAAAAAAAACCTCGATGCCAGGATCGAGGTTCTAGGAGTTGGTATCAGAGATTCGAATATCTTTTTCTCTAGAATTACAAAACGTCTTTCACAGGACCCAGGACTTGCACGGCTTTTGGTAGGAGCCAGCCAAGGCCAACCAAAAGTCCAAATGGAAAAAACATCACAAACATACCAGCAAACATCAATGCACGGGCCAAACGATTGATTTGAGCTAGGGCAAGTCCAATCATGGGAACCTCTAGTGTGATGAGTGTGCTGCAATCCTGTTATGAGCTTATCGGTGATTTGGTTTAAAACTTAAGAAGGGGTGGAAAGATATGTAATTGCAGGTGGTTGCAAGTGATTTCTAAATGGTGGCGCATTTTTCCGAAGGGCCTGGGAGAGGCCCAACGATGAATCTGTGAGTTTCCAAGTTGGATCTTGAGCCTGGAGTGAGGCGGGCTGGATCCAATAACTGTCTATAAAGAATAACTATTTTGACTGAATTCGCTTTTGAAGGCTTCCATCAGCAAGGGCCCGAATGGTATCGTTGGCTCCACCAATCAAGACCCCTTTGACAAAGACTTGTGGGAAGGTTGGCCATCCGCTCCAGAGCTTGATCGCCAGTCGCTGTTTCCATTGACTGAAATAACTTCCATAGGAAAGGTAAGTGAATTCTACCCCGGCCTTTTCCAGAGCTCGAGTCGCCTTCTTCACAAATGGATTTTGAGCCATTCCAATCACAACGACTTTATTTTTTTCGACAGCCTGGCTAACAGTCTTGATGAGTTCGCCATGAAATCCTTCAATCGCTTTCAAAGCTTCTGGAGTTAAGGATTGGGCAGACAATAAAGGACGAGACATTGCGATCCTCCATAAGGGGAATTAGGCACCGACGAACTGTCGGTTGACAAGTTTGAAGTACATACCCTCGCGATCCACCATGAGGGTTTCATGACTTCCGCTTTGGACTATACTTCCCGACTGAATAACAAGCACACGATCCGCATTGCGGACCGTGGAAAGTCTGTGGGCAATGACGACCGTGGTTCGAGCTTTCATAAGGCGATCCAAAGCCTCCTGCACCAAATGCTCACTCTCGGCGTCGAGGGCACTGGTGGCTTCATCCAGGATCAAAACTCGTGGATCCTTGAGCATGGCTCGAGCAATGGCCACTCTTTGCCTCTGTCCACCAGACAGTTGAATGCCGCGTTCGCCCACAATCGTTGCATAGCCTTGGGGAAAGGATGCTATGAAGTCATGGGCATTGGCGTCGCGAGCTGCAGCTTCGACTTCCTCGTCCGTGGCATCGGCTTTTCCATAGCGAATATTGGTAGCAATGGTGGCACTCAGAAGAACTGGATCCTGCGATACGACACCAATCTGCTCGCGCAACCAGACTCCATCCAGATCTTTTAAGTTAGCCCCATCCAGACTCACCTGACCTCCATCGGGATCGTAAAATCGTGAGATGAGGCTGGCGATGGTTGATTTTCCGCTTCCGGATGGGCCCACTAAGGCTACAACTTCCCCTGGCTTGATGCAGAGATCCAAAGAAGTGAGGACAGTCACATCCGACCGAGACGGATAGCTAAACCTTACGGCTTTGAATTCCACCAGCCCCTGCACATTCGCTAAAGTTTTACCACCGCGCAGGGGAATGGTGGGTTGCCGATCGAGCAGTTCAAAAACTCTTTTCGCTGCTCCAGTGGCTGACATGAAATCAGTCCAGAGGGAGCCCAAAGCCCCTACCGAAACCGCTACAGTCATAGCGTAGAGAATAAAACTGGTGAGGTCGCCGACAGTCATACGACCCTCGATCACAAGGCGGCCTCCATACCAGAGAACTCCGACGATCGCAGTGTATCCCAGTAAGCCAGCTATTGCGGTAATGATGGAAATACTCAGGATGCGTTTACGCGCTAAAGCAAAGGAACGCTCGACGGCTTCCCGATAGCGGGCGACTTCTGTGGATTCTTTGGCGAAGGCCCTCACCGTGCGGATGCCTGAAATGGTTTCTTCGGCGACGATGCCGGTTTCAGCGAGAGCATCCTGCACTTCACGCGAAATTTTGCGGATTCGTTTGCCAAACAAAGCAGTGCCGATAGCTATGGGTGGAATACAGCCGAGTAGACCAAAGGCAAGGACTGGCGAGGTATAGACGAGGAGTACGAGACCGCCGATAGCTGATCCCAAATTACGCATCGACATGGAAATATTCACGCTCACAGCATTTTGCAGAACAGTGGCATCCGACGAGAGACGGCTCATCAACTCGCCGGTTCTTCTGCTATCAAAAAAGGCGATGTCCTGTTCCATAATCGCTTGATAGAGATTGCCCCGCAGTCGGGCGACAATGCGCTCCCCTGCCGTCGTAAAGAGATAGTATCGGATCGCTCCTGCCAAGGCCTGGACCATGAAAACAGCCAAAATAATCAGGGCGGCCCGATCGATCTGAGAGCTGCGTCCGGAACCCAAGGCCTCGTCGATAATGACTTTGACAGCCTGCGGATAAGATAGGAGCATGGCGCTGCCAATGATGAGAAAGAATAGGCCCCAAGCAATCATGCCTCGATCAGGCCACGCCAATTTCAAGACTCGTGTGACGCCGTGGGCTGGTGCTGTCTCGTTCAAGGCTGCTCCTTCCAATAGCGATTCCAATCCGAATGCTATTCGGTGCGTTGAGACTTAGTATTATCATGAATGGGCAAAGGAAGGCACGAAATCCTAGCAGGATTGACCCGGAAGGGACCACGCTTGCCCTTGACCGCGCGTCAAAGGCAGAGCCTGGGTTTGGGATCACTTCTTCTTTTTCGCCTTGGCCTTTTTCTTGGCTGGGGCTTTTTTCTTTACGGCAGCTTTCTTTTTCGCCTGCGGTTTGGCTTTGGAACGAGCCGCCGGCTTGGCCTTGGCCTTGGCCTTCGCTTTAGCCTTAGGCTTCGCTTTAGCTGCCGATTTCTTGCTGGCCTTTTTCACCGGCTTGCTAGATTTCTTCACTTTGGACTTCTTCTTGGCCTTCCCAGCTGGTTTTTTGGCTGGAGTTCGGGCAGCTTTTTTCTTCTTGCCTTTGCTCGCAGCTTTCTTGCTAGGCTTGGCTTTTTTCTTGCGCCCCGATGCCTGGACTGGCAGCTCGACTGCCACTTGATGAAGGGCGATTTCAATCGCTTGCTGCAAGACTTGAATTTCTTGATCGAGACTGGTGGGGTCATCGATCTCATTCAAATCGTCCAGAATCAGACGAAGGGGTTGATGAAATTTTGCATCAATGAGTGCTAACCTTTCTTCAAAAGCTTCATTGCGCGCGTAGGCCGCAAAAACGTCTTTCAAAGGCTCTGCCAAGGCAGGATCAGCGCGAATCACAGATGCGACAAGAGCAGGGAAATTGTGCGGTTCGAAATCCATCTTGGACCTCCGAAGCGAATGAACATTGGGCTACAGCATATGGTATGACACTTTTCGGAAGAGTCGGAACAATTTCTTTGAGCAGAGTTAAGATTTTTCAAAGAGTTAAGAGCTTTTCAAGCTTTCCCGTGACAAAATCGTGTCAGTATGACACTTCCAGAGCTTTCTGCGTCAGCAGATGCTAGGCATAATTAGGAAGTTTAAAAAGGAAATAAGATTCTTAAACCCGCCGAGGCTGTCATCAAACCCAGGCGAAAATTGGTGAGAGTTTGCTGGTCCGCCAGGGTTTGATCATCGATCAAGCGGGTGCCCGTTTGCGAAAGCAGACTTTGGTCCCTACCTACAAACATAGAGAAGGAGCTTTCGTTCCATCGCAAGAGATACAATTCAAGAGTGCCAAAGATCTCTGGCTGCACCACGGTACGGAAGGAATCGCTTTGTAGAATTTTGACCCTTCCTCCAACCGTTTGCAGGCCCACACCAGCCGAGAGTATCAGATCAGGGAGGTATCGAGGGGTAATGCCAAGACTGAGGAACGACTGCCAGTTGATACCATAGAGTTCCAAAAGGGCCTTGGTCAGTGGCTGGCTAGGTGCCGTTTTATTTTTCGCTCCGCCCACTGACTTCACCGCTGACGAAGGTTTACCGACTAAGGTCCCCTTGTAGGTGACCGTACTGAACGTGAAGCCAAAATCGAAGTAGAACAGGCCGGTTCTTTTAAAAGGCGACTGCAGAAAAAGGCTTGGGGTCGGATAGGAGTCCCCGTAAGGTGCAAGGTAGGCTGTGCAGTGGATACGGCTCGAATCATTTTCAGCAGGATCGCAGTTTTCGGGCATCGGCTGGAGAGTCTTGGCTTCGTACCCAATCTGGGCATAACTGGTATTGGCTTCATACGTAACGCCGAAATTATAGCGGCTAAGCCATCCATCTGCGGCCCAGGATACTTGGGGAGCCGAGACAATGGCGACAGCGATCATCATCAAGTTGGAAGGCCTCATGAACTTGAAAATAGCGGGCTTCCCTTACGCTCTTATTGGATGCCTCTAGCATACCATGAGCCAGGATTCTTTGAATAGTTACCGCTCAAGCGCTGCGGAGCAAAGTCAGCTTCAGAGCTTCATTGAGGTAAGGTCGCAAGAGCCTTGCCCCTTGAGATTTTAGCAGAAAAGACCAGCGATGCAGCTCAGGGGCGGATTGCTCTATGACCCCGAGTCTTGGAGCTAAGAATCGAGCCCAGGCAACCCAAGGCACATCCTCCCCGCGAACAACTTTGTTTAAATCAATGCGTACGACAAGTGATTCGCGTCCATTATAGAGCGGGTGTCTTCCAGAAAAGGGCAGCTGCTCGCCAGCGAATCGGAGATACACGGGTACCAATGATTCCACACAGTATCCGATCAGATACTGCGCGCCACGCAAGAACGCATTCCAGGCACATTCAGCCAATAACAGAGTTAAGAGATGACCGCGCCGATAGTCGGGATGGGTGCAGATCCTTGATATTTCTGCGACCTCGCTATCGACTATTACCGAGTCAGGCAGCTCAACCAAAGTTTGGTTGATCTCAGAGCGGCGTCGTTCGCCTTGAAGGAGGATCACACGTCCGCTTGCTACCAGCTGACCACGCAGGATGAGTTTGATATGCAGGGCACTGGCATCAAAAGAATCACGGAGTAATTCTGGATCCTGGACGTCCAACAGTCGCCCATCTTCCTGGGCTGCACTTAGCCTGAGTTGTAAGACTTCCAAAGAGACGTCAGCACTGACGAGGACTTGAACTTCATCAAGTACAAAAGGGGTTGGCAGACCTTGCTCATGAAACCAGCGAAAACCAAGTCGTCCAGTCTGTTTTTGCCAGAGAGTTTGGGAGATTCGCATTCTTTGCCATTGAGTCAGTTTCTGCAGCATAGTTCTCTCCTTGTGCAAGGGAGCCCTTTGCCAATTGCATAGAGTCTGCCAGGAGATTCGGAAGAGTGAGTTGAAGAATTCAAGAAGCTTGAGGATCATCTGCCCTGCTGATGCTTGGAGTGTGGACAGCTGCAGTTAGAGTCTTGTTCTACGCCAAGGTAAGTTTGATCAAGTGTAAGAAAATGGGGGAAATCTAATGACTCTCGGCTGCCCATGGGGAATAGAATGACCGGACCTAATACCGGGTGCTGCATTTGCGCTAGGCGAATATCGTCTCTATTTCAGTCTCTTAGCTCGGGCCGGTGAGTTTGACCAAAATTTCTTGTTTTTCCTCAGTTGTGCCTGCGAGATCCCGATCATTGCTTTGTAAGCCGAAGCCATGGACGGTGGGAAAGACTGATAGAGAGGAATGATTTGCCTGAGGAGGCTCTATGAGTCAGGGACTCGCCTTAGCTCTCAAAAGTCAAAAAGTGCAGGATGATCGACGGATCGCCGTGGAAAAGACTCAGCGTTTTCTGCGTCATACCTTTCGTAAGGTTTTGACCGCAGAGTGTGACGCTGATATCGCCGAACATGCTCTCTATATTGAAGATCCGCATATCTATGCGACCTGGACCAGTCACTCGGTGGTATCGGGTACAGGTTTCAAAATCGGCATAAGAATGCAGTTTGATTACGATGACGGTCGGACCTTGCATGCGCTGCATGTGCCCGATCTCAGCCTTCGCCTGGGCGATGCAGAAATTCTGCTGGCGCTCCAGGATTCTGTCAATCGAATCGCCAGTGAAATTCAAAGCCGCTGTCAGGAAGTTGGTTTGATAACTGGAATGAATCGGGCTGCATTGATCAAGGCTTTTGACCCCAAGGCCGATCCGCAGCCCATGCTCAAAGGTGGACTCATAGATTCTTGGCTGCTACGGATCGGGGATTGCGCTCTCTACTGCGTCACCAATTTGGTTTTGGACGACAGTCGGGATATTGTCATTCTCAGTCAAGGCTTGCGCTAGCCGCGAGTTGCAGAGCGGCTGCATCCAAGGTCTCGCTATTCACGCCTTGTTTCAAAAGAAAATTGCGTGTAGCCGCTGACAGATCTTCGATCTCGGTTGGTGACTGGCCGAGCATGCGTCTGAAAGCAAAGGCTAACAGCCCTGGGTGACGATACTCACGAATCCCCATTTCGTTCGACTTATCAAAATCCGCTGCGATCGTCGTCCACGGTACACCCATGAAGGCTTCGATCACCGCGCTGAGCACACCGGTGCGATCGGTGCCCAATCGACAATGGATAAGGTAAGGGCCAGGGTGCGAGGCTATAAAACCAAAGGCTTTTTGCAAGGTTTTTGCATAGCCAGGGCCTTCGGGTTGAAAGTAGGAGTCTTCATAGCTGGTGGCGTTGATGAGAACATTGCCGTTCAGAACGATTTCATTGTAGACATCTGGAACGGTTGGTCCTTGGACATCGCTCAGAGAGTCAGCCATATTCAGAACAGCTTTAATTCCAGACTCTCGAGTCAAAGCCTGGACGGCCAAGAGTCGGGGTGCCTCTGATTTCAGCTCCGGGCGGCTGGCAATGAAGGGATGATAGGAGCGGAAGAGGATGCCTCGGCGAAGGTTTCCGCCAAGCAGCTCTCTAAAATTGGCGAGTTGATTGGTGCTGTCGTAGTTATCGCGGACAACGCTGGCCTTTTCATCACGAAGAGCTATATCGGCTGGGCTGTCGCCATCGAAGAGCAGGACGAAATTGCCTGTGAAACGAAAGCCAGGAGCTTCTTTTTCGGCACCGATCCATTGACTGTCATTGATGACAAATTTAAATTCTGGCTGTCCACTGTTGCCTGGAATATCGACTTGGGCTCGCGTGCGCGTGACTCGCCAAACGCCATCAGATCCCTTTGTAAGAGGCAGGGACGACTTTGACCAAGAGGTGAAGGTGCCGCGAACCATGACGGATCGAATGTCATTGGTTCCATATTTCTGGGGATCGAACTGCAAAGTCACAGTGTCTCCCTGAAGCTGGAAAGCCGCCTGAGGTGGCAGAGCAATCTGCGTCGGTGTGACGCTGGAAGTCTGTGCGCAGGCCTGCAGCGAGCAGAGCCAAGTGGAGAGAATAAAACCAGAACATATCGATCGCCCGATGGGACGGTGGAAACGAGCCATAGCAAGGTCCTCCAAGCTGAGTCAGATACGAAGCGTACTATGCTCCTGATCTATGGCTCAGGCAAGAGTGCGGATGGGATTCTTCATCTGGTAATGCCGCACCAGCTGGCATAAGCTACGTCCCTGAAGTTTCAGAATAAATGGGAGAAGAGAGGCCTATGTTCGATCTGATGAGGCAGGTGGATCACTACTGCGAGCGTACAGATTTCGGAATCCTTTCCGAACCTTTCAATTTTTTTAGCAATGGATTCTTTCTGCTTGCGGCCTATGCTGCTTACCGACATTTCCGAATACATCCTCCCGCCTCACCCTTTGTTCAACGTGGCCTTATAGCGTTGCTCGTCATGGTGGGACTTGGATCAGGCTGCTTTCACAGCTTTGCCACAGCTTGGGCCGAAATTTGCGATGTTGGTTTTATCGGCCTATTCGTCTTGTGGTTTCTATGGTTTTGGTTAAAGAACATTTTAGGCTACTCCCTGCAGAAAACCTTGCTGGTCTTTCTCATTTTTTTCGCCTTTACGGGGCTCTGCCAATGGATCTTCCGTGATCTGCCGGTGAATGGATCGCAAGGTTATTTTGGTATTGTTTTGTTTTTGGTGGCTTTGGGTTGGCACCAGTATCGATCCTTGTCCGGATCTCTGACTCTCTTGCAGGCGAGCTTTCTGTTTATCGACTCTTTAGTGCTTCGAACACTGGATATGAATCTATGTGCGGTTTTTCCGCTGGGGACTCATGTGTTCTGGCATTCGCTTAATGCTGCTGTTTGCTATCTTACAATTCGGGCTATGCAGCAGGAGGAAGCCCGTTTGCAAGCTTCCTCCTGAATCTGATTGTTAGATTTTACAGCTGCAGCCACCTTGCTGCGCGTACTGGTCACTGCCTATGGTATAGCGACCACAGATGGCCCCATCTTTGATCCATCCCCAACCACCGCTGGGATTGGCATCCGCGGTGCATGCCGGGTATCCGTCAAGACCTGAGGATTCGTTGTATACCGGCAGATAGCAGCTGAAACCCTGTGGGTCACGGCCGAGGCGATCGGCATTGACGCTGGTACCGCGAGGGCAGATGTAGACACAGTCTTCGGCTTTGCCACCCTGGGCCATACTCTTTTGACAGTCAATTTGCTTGATCATCGTCATGCCTTCGGGCGAATATACAAATTGCTCGCCGATCTTTTGCTTGATGGGGAAGGTAAAGGAATCATCTTCCGAAACTTTGTCGCCGAGAGTGAGAGGAGCTGCTTGCCAGATCATGGTCCCCTGGAAGCCAGCCTGGTTCGCGTAACGATACATGCGTGAGATATAGTGAGCGCGATCCCTGCGATAATCGTCAGGTTTGCCATCATAGCCGAGTTCGCTGAAGCCGGTCTCTTCTATGATGATCGGTTTGCCTTGCTGCGCGGCGAGATTGGCCCGATCACGAATGATGCAGCGATCAAACCAATCCAAATCCGTTGTTGGAATGTTCCAGTTGTCCGGGTAAAGATGAGTTGTCATGAAGTCGACATCGGGTAAGGTCACATTGCGAGCAAAGTCTACACCTTTCATGCCGTTGTTGATCCAGCTGTTCTTGTTGAGACAATCGGGATCCTGATGAGAGCTCCGATAGCCTTCTTCGCCTGTCGTGATCAGGTGATTGGAATCGACTGATTTCAAAAAACCCGACATTTCACGAAGCCATGTGTGGACGAGTTCGCCGGCCTTATAGCGACTTGGGTCTTCCTGGCTGCAGCTGCTATAGGTTTTGCTGCCAACGGCTGTGCTGAGACATTCATAGTAGTCGGTGGTATGGGCTTCGTTGGTCAATTCTACAGCCATGATCGCTGGATCGTCCTTATAGCTCAGACCTGTATAGGGATTGACCCGACTCAGATAGTTGACAACGTGGGCTTTGAAAGCATTCTTCACTGTGGAATCGAAATAGAAGAATTCCTTGGTGACAACAGCCTCGACTGGATTTTCCGGTCGATTCAAGGCCTGGCAATCACGCGGGTCGTGGACCAGCTTGAGTGCATGATGCGAACGAGTTTCAATGCACGACCAAGTCAGATACTTCTGGCTAGGATCAGTCTGCTTGGCGAGCGTTTGATCCACCCACCATTCCATCCCGCAGTATTCATGTTCAAAATTGACCAGTGGAAGAATGATCCGAATTCCATGCTGTCCAGCACTCGCAATGGTGTAATCAAGCTGCTGCATGCCGTCGGCATTCAGCGACAGGTCTTTGTTGATGAGCGGCGGATAGCTATTGCTGCCTTTCGAACCTTCGCACGAAAAGCCCCACAGTCGAATCACTTTGAAACCGTCGGCGGCATAGTTTTGCATGACGCGATCGATCTGCGGATACTGAATGACACCGGCCTTATTCTCCTTGATAACGTTGCCATTGAAGGCATCGCTGAGGGCCAATCGGTAGAAGTTACTGCCGACAAAATAAAATGGTTCAGAGTTGAGCTGAAACTTGCCCTGGCTCACCTTGACGAAATTCTGCATGGCCCTTGGCCGCTGCAGTTCGAGTTGACTTTGATCGCGAGACTGGAACCGACAGCTCACGGCCAATGGCGTGAGCAGCAGGAGTGTGCTGATAAACTTTCTCATTCGCATGTTCCTTTTTGGGAAGATTAAGGGCCCACCTCAGTCAAGGGAATACTCGATTTTGAGAGGAACGGAAACTTATTTCCTATAACCCGGAATCGATCCGGGCAAACTCTCTTATAGGCAGGAAAAAAGGGGTATTTCGACTTTGTTAATAACCAAAACAAAGTACTTATTTTGGCATGGATGAGCTGTCGGAACTTGGCGACTTAAAGGGACTCTTGAAGCTCAACTCTTGCAGTGCCCGATCGATGGCTTGACGTTCGTCATGTATGTAAGACTCGATGGGTAAACGAAAGGCTTCCTGGCGGATACGGTGTGCGCTTAAGGTCAATTTTGGCAAAAAACCTCGTTGAATTTTGTGCTCACCCTGAGCCCCGGCTTCAAACAGACTGAGCCCTCGCCTAATCGCAAAGTCGATTGTCTGGTAGTAGCAAAGTTCAAAGTGTAGGTCGTTAACCTGCTCGAAACAGCCCCAGTAACGTCCGAACAGACTCTCCCCTTTGTAAAAGTTCAAAGAACCGGCGACCAATCTTTCGCCATTTCGAGCCAACACGAGCAATATGCGATCGGACATGCTGGCAAAGATATCAGCAAAGAAGCCTGGCCTGAGATAAGGGATGGCATCTTTTTTTTCAGCGGTTGAGAGGTAGAGCTTGTCCATATCTTCAGCATGTTCAGCCTTCAACTCCTGGCCCGTAAGCATCTGAATGGTGAGGCCACTGCTTTGGACTCGTTGTCTTTCTCGCCCGATATCGCGGCGCCTTTTGCCGATGAAACTGTCCAGATAGTCTTGAAAATCTCGATAGCCTTGGTTGTGCCAGTGGTACTGGAGGGAGTGGCGAATCGCAAAGTTCTGCTGCTCAAAGTATGGGCATTCATCGGGTGTAATGAAGAGGGCATGGGCTGAACTCAGCTGCGACTCTTCCACCAAATGGAGTACTGACGCAATCAGGTCTGCGCGAACCTTGGCTTGATCGGCATCAAGTCGGATCAGCAGTCTCGGACCACTTGCGGGAGTGAAGGGTACGGCCAGCAGAAGCTTAGGATAGTAGGGACTGCGGTATTTTTGGAAGAACCGGGCCCAATCCCAGTCGAAGATATATTCGCCATAGCTGTGGGATTTAATGAAGCCGAAGGCCACTCCTGCCAAGCCTTGCTCATCGTATGACTGCAGGTAGACAGGCTGCCAACCCGAATCATGACCCACGCTCCCGGAATCCTCCAGGGCTTTCAGGAATGCATAGTCAGTGAAAGGAAAATGGGGTGTTTCCAAAGGCTTCCATGCTTCCGGACCGATAGTGCTGATGCGGGTTGCCAGCTTCACAGGGGTCGCCTTTCTTAGCCGTGGACTCCGATCATGCATGAGGGACGCAAGAGACTCAAGGAAAACCACCGAAAATGGACCAGGATTTCGAGACTGCAGTCATAGCTTTCGCAAAAATTTACGCCGGCTTGACTTCTCTATGGTAGTATTCGGGCGATTGCAGGGATTCCAGTTTTTCGGAGGGAAAATGGCGGTATTTTTCGGGACTTTCTGGACTTGGCTTTTTTTGATCGCGCCTTCGCTCTTCGCTCAAGACAGGCCGACCAAAGTCTATTCTGTCGATCGTCAGCCATTGCAAAGGCATCCTGAGTTAAGTGGTCCTCAATATGAGCTTCTGCAGGATAAATTCGATACCCAGGCCCTGACGATCGTTGAACACAGCAAGAGGATAAAAATCCTCAAAGATATTTTGAAAGTCGAACGGGAATGGTGGGACGGCTACTGGCTGTTAGCCGCCGAAAGCTTCGTGGCTTCGTCATACTATAAGGACCCTTCGAACTTTGCTGAAGCCCGGCAGCTCTTGGACGATGGCATGAATGCGGCCAAGGTCTGTCTCGGCAAAAGGCCGGAGCATCCACTCTGCAAATTCTTCTATGCTTCCAACCTAGCAAAAATATCGGCTATCGATGGCATTATAGCGTCTTTGAAACACGGTCCCCTCATTCATCAACTTTGGACCGAGGTGCTCAGTTCGGGCTACGATTTACAATTCCGACCTAGCTCCAGTTTACAAGGCTCGGTGCGCTACGGGATGGGCCTTTTTCATCGCCTTGTACCCGATCTTTGGATCGTCAACCTAATTTTCGGTATTCGAGGAAATATCGATACATCGATACAGTTTCATCGCGAGGGCTTAGCGCTGGATCGCGAGGATCCTTGCGCCCGGATGATGCTAGCGACCGCCTTGCTTTGCAAAAACAAAGGGCAGAAAGAAGGTCGCCTTTATGGGGAAGCGAAGGAGCTTTTGGAAATCGCCAGTCGGCAAAAGCCTACCGACTTCAACCAGCAAATTTGCGTGAAGGACGCTCCCAAGATTCTAGCCGAACCCAAGATGTCTTGCGGTTACACTCAGGCAAAGTTTCAGGAGCAAATGTCGGAAAAAGATTTTAGCAGTTGAATGAGCAAAAAAAACAGGGGGCCCGAGCCCCCTATCTTGATCTCATGCAGACAAGATTTTATTTAGCTTTTGCATAGACCGGTGCAGCTTCCCATCCACAGCTCTGGCCTTTGTTCTGCTGCTTGAGCCAGGTATGCAAGGGGGCGAAATATTCGATCATCGCCGATGCATCCATTTTCTTTTCGCCAGTAACTTTGGCCAATGCTTCGGGCCAAGGTTTGGAAGAACCCATCTGCAGCATCGCCTGCAGCTTGTCGCCAGCCGCTTTGCTGCCATAGATGGAACAGGTGTTCAAGGGGCCCTTGTGTCCAGAGGCTTGGCAGAGCGCGCGATGGAATTGGAACTGGAGGATGTCAGCTAGGAAGTAACGCATGTAAGGTGTGTTGCCTGGGACGTGATACTTGGCGCCTGGATCGAAGGCATCAGCAGGACGAGCCATGGGTGCGGAGATGCCCTGATATTTAAGGCGAAGGTCCCACCAGTGTTTGTTCCAGTCCTTTTCAGCAACTTTGCCCGAGAAGACATCCCAGCGCCATTTGTCGACTAAAAGCCCCCAAGGCAGAAATGCGATCTTGTCCAAAGCTCTTTGCATCTGCGAATTGATGATGGCCTTTTGATTGTCAGCAGTCGCTTCCAAAAGACCAACTTTTTTCAAGTATTCAGGAGTGATTGAAAGAGCAATGGTGTCGCCAATAGCTTCGTGGAAACCATCATTAGCACCCGATTGGTACAGCATGGGCTTATCATCGTAGGCCAGGAAATAATAGTCGTGGCCCAGCTCATGATGAATGGTGGTCAAGTCTTCTTGGTTGGCTTTGATACACATTTTGATGCGAACATCGCCAGCATATTCTGGATCCCAAGCACTGGCGTGGCAAACCACTTCCTTGCCTTCTGGCTTGACGAACATTGAACGTTGCCAAAACGTGGCTGGCAGCGATTCCATACCGAGTGAGGTGAAGAACGATTCAGCCAATTTCACCATGCGCTCGGGCGTGTAGCCTTGTTTTTTCAGAGCTGGAGTGACATCGACTTCAGGTTGGCCTTTGTAAGGCTGCAACTGAGGGTAGATATAGTTCCAATCCTGAGCCCACATGTTGCCGACCAGATGAGCGGGCAGAGGGCCTTTTTTCGGAACCAGCGTGGAACCATATTGATTGTTGAGTTTCTGTCTTGCATAGCAGTGCAGATCTTTATACAGCGGCTCAACTTGAGTCCAAAGCCGATCGACTTCCTGCTCAAATTCTGCGGCAGGCATATCGTAGCCGGATCGCCAGGCGTCGCCCATGTCTTTGAAACCAATGCCGCGCGCCCCTTCATTGCCCAAACTCACGAAGTTTTTATAAAGAGGCTTAATGGTGTGACCGACCGTATTATGCCAGCCTGCCCAAGCTTTCAGCAGCTCTTTCGGGTTCTTACTTTGCGCTAGAATATCTTCCAGATCGCCGAGAGACTTACAATTCTTGCCTTTGTCATCGCAGACTTTGCCCTTGCCATACTCAGCATCCATCGAAGTCGTGATGCGGGCCAGTTCATCGGCCTTGGCCGGATCCGTTGGAGCGACCAGTGTTGCGCTGGAACGAAGGAGATCAATTTGACGATGTGTGTCGGCATCGAGTTGATCCAAAATGGGTAGAAAACGCGCCGCTTCCTGAATGGACTTGGTCGAGTAGCTCAGGTATTCGGAGTTGGCCACAGCCGCAGCAGCTTCAGTTTCTGTTGTGATATTGGTTTGTTTGGCCCAGTCAGCCTTGGATTGATTAACCAGAAGTCGACGGAGGTCTTTATCCACTTGAGTTACGAAAGCTTTGGCTTCCGCGGCAGTGGGCTTGGGCGCTTCCGCGAGAGCTGCGGAGCTGATGCTACCTAAGGCGATGCCGAGGCAAAGACTGAGGCTCTTGATCGATTGCTGCATAGTGATCCCTCTATGTATATTTGACACAAAATGGCGCTAGCGATGATCCTTCATAGGGGAAGGAAGCTAGCAAGAGCTGTTAGCCCTGGCAAGTAGGAAGGCAGGGCATTTGAGGCAAATTGTGCCTCGAACTGCGTGCTAGTCTATAAGGCAGGTGGCTAAGAGGAAAAAATGGTGGAATCAGTCGCTCGTTTTGCAGGATTCCTACTCAGAATCATGGGTTGGCAGGTCGTTGGGGAACTCCCTTCGGCCAAGAAATTCATTGTGATCGTTGCACCTCATACTTCCAACTGGGACTTTTTTCTGGGACTGGCCTTGGGCTGCTATTGGAAGGCTATGAAAAAAACTATTTGGTTTGGCAAGCACAGCCTATTTGTGGGCCTTGTTGGCAAGTTCCTGGTTAAGCTCGGAGGTATTCCCATCGATCGTTCCAACCCTCATCGCGTCGTTCCCAACACAATCGAAGCCATTCAAAACCGACCCGAATTAATCCTGGCTTTGGCTCCTGAAGGAACCCGCAAATGGACCAATCACTGGAAAAGTGGTTTCTATCTGATCGCGCTGAAGACAGGTTTGCCCGTGGCCTTTGCTTTTATTGATTACCATGGCAAGCGCATCGGCATGGGACCTTTGGTTCAGTTCACTGGAGATGCTCAGAAAGATTGGGCGATTGTCCGAGATTTCTATCGAAAGGAATGGGCTCTCTACCCAGACCACTTCAGTGAGGTAAAACCTCGTCGAGGGCATTAGAGTAGGCAGCTTTCAGACTCAATTCCTTGCGAATTGAGCCGATATTTAGCTTTGCACCAAGACTTGGGCTGCACTCCACTTCCATCTTTATACGCATTATCCCTCAACGTATAGAAAAACAATCCGAATAGGTTGATAGCGAGAGCTGTTCATTGAGGGCTGGTTTATGCTGCGCTGCTGGTACATATTTATCCTCCTTTTTGCACCCAGGCTCATGGCGCTTGATATCACTCGTCTGAGTGATACGAGTGGACTTCCCCTCGGTCGTGAGCTGGAAATCTGGGGCAATCGGGGCGAGCCAGCCCGTGAAGAAGATGTACTGGACGGCAAATTATCCACAAATTTTAGTCCTTCACAGGACGACTATCCCTCAATAGGTTTCAGTCACGGTGAATTTTGGGCGCGTCTGACATTGAACAATCCAGGTCCTGATGCCGTCACGCTCTGGCTGGAAAGTCGAGTGACAGTCATCGATCGCGTTTCGCTTTTCGCCGCTGATAGCACAGGTCGATATTCAGCTCGACATCAGGGCGATCAACTTGACTTCAATCAGCGAGAACTTGCTTTTCGCGTACCGGCGTTTTCTCTGACCGCGGCTCCGGGCACGAACACGTACTATATCAGAACGACAACAGCTGGTGCGAATATGCTGGTTCTTTATCTTTGGAAAGCCAAGGCCTTCGATAATCACCGTTGGCTGGATAGTGCTGTTTTGATGGGTATGCTCGGCGTTCTGGTCGCCATGCTGTTCTACAATGCCTTTCTCGCCCTCTCGCTGCGAAGTCGAACCTATAACTATTACACGATCTTTCTGTTCTTTATGATGAGTATGCAGTTTTGTATCATGGGACTCCCTGGTTTTTGCTTTGAGCATAAGACAGGGGCTTGGCTTATGAATGAAGGCTTCATTTTTATTGCAAATATGACAGGAATATGTGCAATTACCGTGACCTCTTCTTTTTTGAATATGAGAGAATTCATGCCGCGCTGGCATAAATTCTGTAGGCTGCTCCTGCTTATTCCGCTGAGCAACATGCTCTTAGGTTTTTTTGTTCCGTTTAATATCTTCGCAGCCCTATCCTCCAATGGTGCGGGTCTTTATTCTCTGGCGCTGATTTCAGCAACTGTGGTGGCTGTTTTTCGTGGCTACCAGCCGGCACGCTTCTACTGTCTTGCTTGGCTCTTTGTGCTGGTGGCTACCGTTCTCAATACGCTGCACTTTCAGGGCATTATTCATCCTTCGCTCATCGTCCAATTCAATAGTTTACCTGGAGCCGTGCTTGAAGGTCTGCTGATGTCTCTGGCTCTGGCAGATCGAGTGAACTTTATTCGCGATAAGTCGGAAATGACGATTCGCCAGCTCAATGCTGAACTTTCTCAGCACCTATCCAAGGTTGAAAAAATAGTCGAAGAACGCACGCAGACCATCCGCCTCATTCTTGATCATGTGACGAGCGGCCTCCTCATCGTTGATCGAACTGGGGTTGTGTTGGGTGGCTATTCACAATCTTGCCATGTACTCCTCGATCAAGAGCTTATTCAGGGCGAATCATTGGTCAATCTTCTCGGCCTGCAGGAAGACGAGATCGCTCATTTTCGTATGGCGATGGATCAAGTGTTTGCAGAACTTATGCCGCTCGATGTCTGTCTCACTCAGCTGCCTAAAGTTGTAACCAAGAAGGCCAAAGTTCTGCAGCTCGGTGCAAGTGGTGTGCGTGCTCAGACCGGTGAGTTGCAGCATGTTCTTTTCACAATACAAGATGTTACAGAGTTGCGCCGCCGCCAAGCGGAATCAAGGCGCAATCGCTTGTTGATTCGAATCCTAAGGGATATGACAGCATTCCGCCACTTTATCGGTACAAGCTATGCGATGATTCAAAGGTTAAAGGGACCGATAGAACTCCCAACGCTCAAGTTTCAATTGCATACTCTCAAAGGCAATAGCCAGGTGTTTAGGCTTGGACGCGTTGCACGTACGATCCATGAGGTAGAAGGGAGCCAAAACATAGATCTTGAGCAGATCGTTACGATCGAACAAGAAATGGAGAAGTTCCTCAGAAACAATGAGAAGCTTCTAAAGGTTTCCTGGGGTCCGCAAAAAGAAAATCTGCAACTGTCAATCGACCAAGCCAATGAATTGCACAATATAGTTGCGAGCATGGACAACGGTCCACATGCCAATCGCCTTCAGCAATGGATCCATGATATTCAGCAGCCACCGATCGAAGCCATCATTCATCCCATGGTAGCCAGCTGCAAAATGACAGCTCGCCGACTCGGCAAAACAGTCGATTTTAAGACCGATTGCGGCAGCCTTCGAACTTTTAGCGATAAGGAAGCAATGATTGTTGAGTCTCTGATTCATTTCTTGAGAAACGCAGTGGTGCATGGGATCGAGCTCGATAGAGAAAAAATTGGTAAGCCCCCGAGTGGACATATTGAGTTGAGCTTTATTGTCGAAGCAAGCGGCTTGCATATTCATTGCAAAGACGATGGGCAAGGCTTTCGTCGCGAGGATTGGGAGGAAGCCGCTCAGCGCCAACTGTCGCTCAGTGCCGCTGCAGCAGCCGCTATGAGTCTCCAAGATCTGGTCTTTGGAGTGGCACAAAGCGGTTTCTCGACGGGTAAGGAACTGAGTCTGGATGCAGGTCGTGGCATTGGACTCTGGGGATTGGTGCAGCTCGTCCAAGAATACGGGGGCCGTTTGGTCCTGACCAGCGAGGAAGGTCAGGGAACTTGCTTTGATATCTGCTTGCCTCGTCAGGTAGGATCAAAAAATGTCCAGAAATCTATGTCGCTTTCGGCTTAAGGCTCAGCTCGCCCCAAACTAGAGGAATTCGATATCATCTTCTTCCGTAGATTGACCGTCTTCAGTCAATGTTGCCAGCTTCTGTTTAGCTTCTTGACCGGTGATCTCATATTGAGCGGACACATGGACTTGCAGTTGAGCATTGGAAACATTGAAAACCAAAGTATCGCTACTCCAATTCACATCCTCAAAGAAGATCTCGCAAAAACCTTCCAAATCCAGGGGAATACTCTGGCCAAGCTCTAGGTTTAAATGAGCGATTTTGCGCTTGAGGCGTCCACCTAGAACATTGCAAAGCTCTTTCATGAAGTCCAGAGCGACTTTGTCAGGGACTTCGGACCATTTTTTGTTTTGCCTAGCTGAGGCCAAACGTTTGGCAATATCCAGGTGGAAATGTATCTTAAGGAACATACGAATCTGGGCATTGGTGAGGAGCATGATGACCATGTGCTCAAAAAAGGCGAGATCCTTCTTTGGTACAGCCTGGATGATCAATTTTTCCGAGGGAACCTGCTTAGTAAAGAACTCAGAGAGCATTCCAGAAATCGATTTTTCCAGATTTTGATGAATTACGACTGATTGCATGGGCCCCTCTTGTGCTCAGATTCTAAGCTTTGTAGGAGATAAAAATCATGGCCACATCATCTTCGACTTCTGTGCCTTCCCAACTCGTCTTCATAAGTTCCTGACAAGACACTTTCAGGCGGCTGATCTCACCTTTTTGGTCGATAATCATCTGACGCACAACTTTTTCTTTGATCACCTGGCCCGATTTGTCTTTGTTTTCTAGAAGGCCGTCGGTATAGAGCACTATGGAATCACCTGGCTCAAGCATGAGTTCATAGACATCGAACATAGGAGTCGGGCTGAAACCTAGAATATCGCCGCCACCTTTGATGCGCGACAGTTGACCCTGCTTGGCTTGATAGAGGAAGGGTAAGCGATGGCCGGCATTGAGAAAACAGGTCTTGCCTGTCTTGATCTCGATAGAGATAAAAAACATAGTCATCGACAGGCGAGCATCCGCTTTCAAGATCATGCTGTTGGCAGCTGAGGCCAGCAGCATGAGTCTTTCTGATTGGGAATAGGAGGCAAAGAGTTTTTCGCGGTCATGAAACAGCTGCTCTGTGGAATAGATTGCACCGTACACGACCCCAGTGAGCAGAGCCGATGACAGGCCATGTCCTGTTACATCACCGACGTAGACGTTGAAGATATCGTCCGGTTCGTCATAGTGATAGCCAAACCAATCGCCACTGGTTTCTGCCGCAGGCACGAAGATGGATTCAAGTTTGATAGCTGGTGGCAGCGTGCTATCGGGGAGTAAGGTTTCCTGGATGATCTTGGCTTTCTTGATTTCTTCTTCAATTTTCAACTTTTCCGAATTGATCGATTCCATTTTCTTATAGGCTCGATGCAATTCAGTGGTGTCTGTGCCTTTAATGAGGAACAGGGGAATCTTGATATGGCTGTCGACCATGCGGGCGATTTGCCAGTAAATTTTGATCTCATCGTCCGAGTCTTCATTGGATAACGTGGCATTTTCAAAGGGAACTTTGCCTAAGATCTCGGCGAATGTTTTCTTCACGCGACCATGGCTCAACTCGTCAATGGTATGACCTAGAATCGCTGTTTTGGAGCGACCAAAGAAATTCATGCCGTGCTGGTTCAGCCGATAGATACGACCTGCCTGGTCGGTAATAATAATGATATCTGGTTGGCAATCGATGATGTTGCGGGAAAAGTACAAAGATGTTTCGAGAACCCTTATGATTTCATGAGTGGCGATGAGATCATGATTGGTTTCTTTCATCCCGCGGAGCTCCTGGCCTTGGTATGGATCAGCAAAGCATCATGCACCTTTAAATTCTATCAGGTTTCATTAGGGGCGGCTAATTTCCGTAAAATTATGCATGCATGTCTGAAGTTGCATCAGGAATTGGTGCTTGTGCAGAATTTCTCATAAAACAAGTGTCATGTTCATGGTTTGTAGCGTCGCTCTTCATCCAAAGTTTCCCATTTAAATATTCTGAAGAGGTAGCCGAGGGCAGGAAAAATAAGCAAAGAACCGATAATCAGGCCGCCGACCAGCACTTTCAAGGTCGCGTGAGGTGCAGCGGCCTCTTGGAAACTCAAAGGCAGGTGCTTGGACTCGGCGCTGTAGAAGATGGCGATAGGATACTGGGCACAAAACCAGGAGAGTATGATCAGGCCCACAAGGATGACACTCAAGAAGCGGGCCCGTGTCGTCCAAATGGATCGATTTAAGCTAAACCAGAGCAGCGGGGATATTACCAAGGCTAGGGCAAAACAACTGAGACTCCAGCGATTGTCTATAATTTTGCTAAATAAGGAGAGTCCGATCATATGTGCGCTCAAAAAGGGCAGAGGAGCGGCGAGGGCCGTCATCAGCAGTGCAATTTTAGCCTTTCGACGCAAGATCCTAGTGATATCGATATCGTCAGCTTCACCCACCAGAAAAATAGCTGCAAGCATTGTACAAAAGCAGACTGTAAAGAGACCTTGGCTCAAGCTGAATGGATTTAACCAGGGATCAAGGTAAAGCTCGGCATAGGTTTTGGCATCAGGATTCATCAGGCCGGCCAGACTTGAGGCTCCCGTGACTCCTAAGAAAAACGCTGTCCATAGACTGGAATAGGCGAAGATGCGGGTATAGGTTCGCCTGTAGGTTCGTGCTGTATCATAGTAGCGAAAGGTGAAGGCGCAACCGCGTGCCACGATGCCAACCAGCACAGCCATGAGAGGCAGATGCAAGAGGGTGGACGCCTCCGTATAGACCAAGGGAAAGCCCATAAAAAGTATCACCACAGCCAGGATCAACCACACATGATTGGCTTCCCACACGGGTGCCATTGCGTGGGTGATGAGAGCTCGCTCTTCCTCCCGAGTGTCTTTGCTCAGAAAGAGCTCCATAATACCCGCACCCAGGTCAGCACCACCGAACAGGACATAGAACAAGAGCGCGACTCCGAGAAAGAACAGGACGATTTCTATGAGGCCCATCGTTATGATCCTCGCTCGTTATTTTGACTTAAATCCTGCTGCAGAGTCCCGATTTGTCTGCGCACCAGCTGGTAGACGACAAAAGAGAGGACTAGATAAATCGCCAGATAGAGCACGAATGTATAGATGATTCCGGGCCTTGGTGTTAGAGCATCAGCGGTCCGTAAAATGCCATAGATGACCCATGGTTGACGTCCAACTTCGGTCACCACCCAGCCCGCTTCAATGGCAATCAAACCCAAGGGGGCGATGGCGACGAGAATCCTCAGCCAGGTTCGCTGGAGAAAGAGGGCTGGTTTTTTCCAAAGCCAAAAGAGTCCGAGTGCGCCTAATGCTGCCAGCAAAGTTCCGATGCCGACCATGATTTGAAATGCAAAATGAGTGATGAGAACTGGGGGCCATTGATCTTTCGGAAAATCCTTCAAGCCTTTCACCTCGGCATGAAAATCACCAAATGCTAGAAAGCTGAGAGCATAGGGAATTCGAAGGGCAAAAGTGGTGCGTTCCTCAGTAACCGAAGGAATGCCACCTACTATCAGCGGAGCTCCAACTTCGGTCTCAAAGTGTGCTTCCATTGCGGCGAGCTTGATCGGTTGTCGCTGGGCAACGCTTTTGGCCGCTAAGTCTCCGCTGATAGGCTGGATCAAGGCGGCAATCGCACCGACGAAAAAAGCTATTTTCATCGCTTCGAGGTGGACCGGATGCTGCAGCTTCAGGTAGAGCAGGGCATGGACACCGGCGAATGCAAAACCCACAGCTTGGAATGAGGCGATGATCATGTGGATGCCTTGACCCAATGCTGCTTTATTGAACATGGCGGCCCAAGGATCGATATTGATGGGGTGTCCACCATTCCAGTCAAATCCAGCCGGACTGTTCATCCAGCCATTGGCACAGATAACAAAAAATCCGGAGCAGACTCCAGAAATCCCGACCATCACGCCACTCCACCAATGCTTCCGCTCTGGCAACTTCTTCCAGCCATAGAGAAAAATACCAATGAAGATGGCTTCGAGAAAAAATGCTGCGCCTTCCCAAGAAAAAGGCATGCCGATGATGGGCCCTGCATGAATCATGAACCCAGGCCATAGCAAGCCGAGTTCGAAGGACAATGCGGTGCCTGAAACGGCACCAACGGCGAAAAAGATGGCGACAGTTTTCGACCAGGCCTTGGTCAGGACGCGAAATTCAGGACGTCTGGTCTTGAGATAACGATGGTGAGCTATCGACATGAGAAACGGCATGGCGATGCCGACTGCTGCGAAGATGATATGAAAGCCGAGACTCAAGGCCATCTGAGCCCTTGCCGCAATGAGATCAGTCATGGCAACCTTCTGCTGTTAGAGAACCATCGATGTTCGAAAAGCCTGAATTGAAGGACTTTTGTAGTCCAAACTTTTTCCGATACCCAGTCTTTTTGCATCTTAGAGGGGGCAGTGATTTTTGTCCAAAAGAAATCAGTCCGTATGAGTGTTGAAACTCTCAATAAGTTCAGGCTTGATCGGCTTGAGTTCGACACTCTGGTAACTTTGACAAACTGGAAGGATTTTCCAAAGAAATTGTCAAAGCACTTAACGACTTTTCTTTTTAGGTTTTGGCTCTTTTTTCGAAAAGTGCGTGTTCATAAATTTCTCTATGCGCAAATGAATAAATTCTGGCAGTTCGAGCGGCCCTATGTGACTTCCCGTTGGCAGCGTGAGCAGCTCCGCACCAGGAATGCCTTTGAAAAGTTTCAGACAGACAGGGTAGGGGGTAAAGCGATCCTTATCTCCCGCAATTACCAGTACAGGAACTTCGATTTGGTTCAGCATATCCTCTGCCGTATGACGGGTGGCGCCATCCAAGGCCGCTAGGTAGACTCTCGGCTTCATGGAGCCCAGATCTTCGAAGTACAGACGGAAATCTTTACGATGGGTTAGCCAAGGATTGACTTCAAAAATGACGGCATAAAGATAAGCGATTTCTGAGTCGAGCATGGGGCGCCAAAGTTTTTGGATATAATGATCCCATTTTTGAAACACCGACTTCAACGCCGGCAAAGCTTTCGCATACAATGGATTGCCGTGAACATGCTTGAGAGCTTCGCCATAGGGTCCATTGATGAGAATCAATCCCTGAAAAATCTCGGGCTTTTGTCGATAGCATTCCAAAGCCACTTGTACGCCCATGCTATGACCGACAAGAACCACGGGATGCTTAGGCTTAAGCTTGCCCAGGAGTGCCAGGATATCCTGAGCGAACTGTTCAACCGTCAATGTCTCCAGATTGTCGGGAATCGCCGATTCACCATGCCCTCGGTATTGGCTATGGATGATTTGATATTGTTCGGCAAAGTGGGGAATGAAATACTTCCATATGTAACCCGTGCAAGCCACTCCATCACAGAGCACAAAAGTTTGTTGACCTTGGCCGATCCTTTGATACCAGATATCCGTTCCATCCTTGGCTTTGAAACGTCCAATGTCTCTCGCTTGCATCATAGCTCCTGGAATGCTGAACAAAGGCAGCGTGCGGCGAACGGGCCAATGCGTGGCATTTACCTCGCCTTAGGATCTTAGTCTTACGAATGTAAATCAAATGGCCAGGGTGATCAAGCGTTCGGGCCACGCTTTTCGAGCTAAGTTCGCTCGAAACCCTGATGGTCGCAGGTTTCAGCTTCAAATGAAATTGCAGGACCGGATTATATGGCAAGTACTTCGCAAGACGAATGAACTCGGAACCCCAGAGGATCCCGAGCTCGCTCAGAGATAGCGAAGTCTTCAGAGAATGCTTGAAGAGGAGCGAATTCCCCAGATCGTCCAGCCGCTGTTGGTACCACCGGAGGACGAGCATCCACCCAAAGTATGAACTCCAATCAGTTGACCATTTGCATTCAGTACGCCTGAGCCCGAGCTGCCGCCCAAGGTATCCAGCGCCGAATAGTAGATGCGAGTGCCGGTTGTCGTGCCCGAAGCACTGCCAAAGGCGATTACTTTGGGGCGCGCTTCAGGATGTTGGATGATCGTCAAACTTGTTCCTGCGGCTGTGCCCAATGGAGTGGGCGCGACGCCGGGATTGCTGTTGAGTTCGATGAGCGCGTAGTCTGGAGAACTTTTGGATTCGATGAATGTGCCTTTGACCGTGACGATGGGACCGTCAGCATTGGCTTCGTAGTTGAACTCAACGCTGGCTGCAGCACCTACACTGCCGCAGTGTCCAGCTGTGATGAAGAGATTAGAGTATCCGCCATAGGCTCCGATATAGGTGCCTGAACAGTTTTGATTGAGGCGGCCAACGGCCTCTTCTCGATTCTGTACCCAGCTGAGACTTCCGGAATAGCTATTGATGGCAACAAAGTCTTGGGTCTTGCCGCAAATAGACTTGACCTCACTGTCGGTTGAGTCAGTCGAAACGCCGCATCCATACATAACTGTCCAGCCAGTCAAAAAAATTGCCAAACAAATTTTCCGTCCTTTTCGCATCTTAGCACTCCCTCTTTGCCGTTCTGATGTACTTGCTATTTGCTATTACAAATAAGGCCTGAGTAACATTTACCAAAACTAAAGGACGGTCCGCGAAGAGAGTGAGAGTGATTTTACTCACCGTTTTCAGTGAGTTCGGTATCTAGGAAAAAGACATGATTAAAATTGAAGCTTGTCTTTTTGGGTCCAACCATCTGGGTCTGGTGGCTTTATTTGCTGGTAGCAGTTTCAGTTGTCGTTTACCTAGATCGACAATCGCCGACCTATTAGATGCCAGTTCGACATTGTTTGGCTTGCACAGGCCTCCGCTTGCAGTCATTTTTCAAATTTTTACCAAACTTTGCATCAAACCCTTGAGTCGTCCGTCACCTCTCAGTGCGGTCCAAGATCAAGCTGTATGACTCAGTCCTACGCGCCGACCTTTGAGGAAAGAGCGAGCCTTCATGATTGATAAAAAAAATCTCGTAGCTCTTTTGACCTTGGTCGTGCTGGGCTCGTTAGATTTCGCGGATATTCATTGGAAAGCTCAAGTCGTTGATCTGCAAAATCTCGACAAGAATGAATGGATTTTAGGTGAAAAAGAGACTGCCTTAGACTTTCTCAAAGAGCGTGGCTATGACTGCTCCATTTCCAAAACAATGGAATTTAGTCAACAGAAGCGAGTTGGCAAAAGTGTTGTTTGCTTGCAGGGTGGAATGTCCATGGCTAGCGCCGTCTTTTGTTCGCCAACGATGCCTGATTCACAGCAGCTGCTCTTCGTGTTGGGACAAAAAGCTGTAGAATATTCTCTGCGTTTGGAATGCCATTCCTGGTAGTTCATGCACCTTACTCTTATGGATTGATCAGGGGAATTCCCCAGTGTTCGAAGTCTTTGCTATTGAATGTAGCGATATAGATAGAACCCGAGCGATGTGCATAGAATGCAGCAAGAGCGCCAATCAAAAGGTCTTCGGTCGCAAATTGTCTTCCTTGTGCTTCCATGACTTGTTTTTGGTAAGCAGAGATAGAAGCGATTTCTCCGGTCAAAGGTTCCTCGTTAATGCCCATTTCCAAAATAAAGCTACGAAATTTATCTATTAGAAGACGCCCTTTTTTAAGCCTAGCCAGCCCATACTCGATTTCAAAACGGGTAATGGGTGACATCATAAGGGTCTCACTTAGCACTGAGTTGAACCAGTCTTTTACTTCTTTTGTTGCCCCTTCTCTCTTAAAAAATTGCGAGAGAATACACGTATCAAGCACGATGGTTGATGATGTCATTTGATGACCTTGCCATAACCGAAATCGAGAGCTGGTTTTGGTGGGGCTCTCGAGATGACTAGATCTTGGTCCGAGTCGGCGTAAAGAAGACGAACCTCATCAAGGAGCTGTGCGGCTTTCTGCTTTTTCATCTCCAACTTCAGTTCCAGAAGCTGCTTTGCTATGGCCTGGTACTGAGATAGTGGCACGCAAACAAAGCGTTCATCAGCGTTTTGCCCGCGTTGAGGTGCAATGACTTGTGGTTGCAGCAGCGAGCGTTCTAATAGGTCCGAGAATTTCGCACGCGCATCTTTGATACTCCATGGCTCGACGAGTTCAAGTTCTGCAAGGGTGTCGAAGTCTTTTGGCATATTTTTCGGTCCTCATTTGACAAGGTCGTTCGGATAACATGGTACTTATCGGACAAAATGGTATAGAAATCAAGTTATATACTATAATAGTTTTTAAATACATTATATCCGATGAGTGTACATAAATGAATTATGGTCACCTAAAAGCCGCTTATGTCTGTCCAAAAGCTATAGATTTTGGATAGTTACAGTCCAGTCTGCTAAGCTCCTGAAATCACTCAGTCCATCTCAACTCGTTTTCATGCGGTTTTTGGACAGCCAGGGAGGCTCCATGAGAGGATTGTGTTGTGTTTGCCAGCTCTGAGCAAGAGAGTGGCTAGATGCGCGAGGTATCATGCAGCCGTTGCATAGAAGATTTCAGCCAGCAGCTTTTAATAGCTCACTGATCCCAGGACCATTCGAGCTTGCTTCGACCTTCAATAGCCGATTCGCTGCCGAAAATTTTTCGCCAAGTTTTGTTGTCATCAGAATAGAGAAAAAAGAATCTATCGGGAAAACCATTGGGCAAAGCTCGACCTGGGTTATCTAAACCACCGTCCATCCGAAAGCCATTGAACCTTTGCTTAATGCCTAAATCAATGTACAGCTCAATCGGTGACTTGCCGGCCTTAAGGTCATAAGGTGCTTGGCTTTCGAAGGAAGAATCGGCATTGAAAATCCAGGATGTTCCTGAGCTGCGATTCCAGCTTAGGATCTCAGGGGTGCTGGTGTATTTTGCTGCGAGTCCTTTGCCCATTCCTGTTTGAAGATACATCTTCCAGTCCGATTCACTGCCGTTAAATTGGAGGTTAAAGCGCTGGGTCTGCATGGTCTTGGCGATGAAATCGAGAGTATCAAGTTTGACTTCGACTTTTTCCCAAATACCGTTGATCTTGAATTCAAAGTCAACCGTGTCAGGCAACTCGGTAGTTTGTGCGGGAGCATTCATATGAATCGACTGATAGGCTATTTTAATAAAGCGGTGCTCTGCCAGTTCCATAAGAGTATTCTTGAGACGGTCTTGGATTTGAACTTTTTCTAGCGTGCCTTTTTTGGTGAAATTGAGGGTAATCTTTGATTCCAGAACTCGAGTTTGCCGGTCTTTGCCATCAGCGCTGGAAAAGTCAAATCGTGCCTGCCAGCGAACATTGTTGGCATCAGTATAATTGGGCGTGAATACAACGTTCAGTTCACTTTCATAGCTCCACTTGACGTCGACACCCGTTATGTCCAGATCGATCAGCTTGGAGTCAGATCCTTCATAAGGGTTGCAGCCAACGACGGTATTGCTTGGTGCTTCTGGAGTCTCGATATAGCCGCAGACAAGACGGGCACCTGTGACAGGCACGGGTGGAGTCGCAAGACGTTCGACATCGTCGTCTTTGCTTGAGGGGAGCTGTCTTGTATCCTTTTGGTCGACGCAGCCGCTCAAGGTAACTATTACCAAAAGTATGGAGAGAGAGACGAATAGACTTCGACGCATCATAGCCAGCCCTCAAGCGAAATCGGTCGGGTTTCGTACTCAATTTATCGGCGTGTGCAGACGGAAGCTGAGAGCTTTCATTAATGCACTGATATCATTTATGTATGTGAAAGTTTTTCCGCAGAAATAGACAGGGCATTTTGAGCTCAAGACCTGCTCAAGGGCACCTAAGAAGAACGGGTAACGAGGCCATGGCCTTGCATCTGTCGATGGATGAGTTCGAAGACTCGCGCCTTCTGATCCTGGTTCAGTCCAACGAATCGAACGCCATGTTCAAATTCCGCTTGGCTTTGCGCTCCCCAACACACTTCAACGATAAGTGAGCCCAATCCCCAAGCGTTGAGATCCTGTTTCAGTGATAAATCGGCTGAATCTATGGCCAAGGTAAAGACCACACCCTGGGCGAGAAAAATATCCCCGCGCAGACCAAGCCCGGATAATGAATAGTTGACCAATTGAAAGTGTCCTAAACTGCATTCGAGTTTAATAGCCTTGGCAATATGAATTGAGTAGCGCTGTTCCCGCTGATCAAGGCCGGCATAGGCCCAGTAGAGCTTTTGCAGTTTTTGGACGTCTTCCGCAGCCGTGTGAAAGGGGTCTACCTGCCATGCTTCCAAAAGTTCGGAGGTATGCTTGACCATGACGTAGCGTTTTTGCATGCACGGGTGCTGTGGGCTAAAATCGAGCAGTTGAGCTTTGGTTGCTGGGCCTATCATAATCTTAAAAGGTGCGCAGGCAGTTTCCAAACGCGCGGCAAAATTAACTCCGTCACCCACCATGGTAAAATCAAATCGTTCGCTGTTGCCGATATTGCCAATATAGACCGAAGCTGTATTGATACCAATGCGGAGGGGATAAACCGCAAGCCCCTGTTCAAAAGCGATCGAGCTTCGTTGAAAGATGTGCCGCTGGATTTCCATGGCACACTTCACGGCCATGTCCGCATGATGAGGAATCGTTTGGCCCAGAATATCGTAACCAAAAAAGCAGAGCAGGCCGTCGCCCAGAGTCTTGTCTATCGTGCCTTGATAGCTATGAGCGATGGCTGTAATTTCGTTCAGCAGAGTCTTGAGTTGATCGAAGGTTTCCTTGGGCGAGAGTTTTTTTGCCGTGATCGAAAAGCCGACAATATCGACAAACATAATGCTGACAACATGTCCAGATGGTTCAAAGTGCAGACCGCGATCGTCTTCCAATAAAGCATCGATCTGCTCGGTCGGTACAAGTCCAGCAATAGCTTGGGTGATTTTCTGCGCCTTGCGCAGTCGTTCGAAGGCACTCCAGCCGATGTTCATCAGGCCAGAGAAAGTAAAGGCCAATGCCGAGGAAAGCCAGGGCAATTGTATAGACCACATAGCGAAAGCAAAGAGTCCCGCGGCTGCTATGGAAGCAGTTCCTAAACCAAGCCCAATACAGCTCCATACGAAATGAAAGCGATAGACCAAAAGCAATCCTAGGAGAGCGAACCCTGCTATTTGATAATAAGAATCAGGGATACTTCGAATCCACTGCCCAGTTAGGATACTATTGACCATCGATACGATCACATAGGCACCCGGCATAGTCCCTAACGGCGTTTCCACCATATCTGCATTGCCGGTGTACATGGATGGTAGAATGATGACCACTTGATCAGCTGTGATGTGCTCGCTGAGCGAGCTTCCCTTGCGCACCTTTGAAATAAGTGAAGTCATACTATAGATGTGATTTTCCAAGCGATCTCGATCTAAAAAATTGACCGGAATTTGTGCATTTTGTAGGGCCACGTCTTGGCCATTGATCGTCAACCCATCATCGCGAACCAGCAATTGATCTGCAGCTAAGAAACTCCAATGGGGCACGGCATGGATTTGATCGTAGCGTAGAAAAGCATCGACGCGACCAAGACCTCTATAAACGATGTGTCCAAGCTTAACTCCGCTCTCTACCAAAAGTGAATCGGGACCATAGACATAGCTGGGCCTGATTGGAATCCATACGGGGTCGGAGCTCGGCGTGAGCCAATGGGTGAGTTCGAAGGCTCTGTAGGCAGGTGGAACCGACTGCTGTTTTCTCAGTGGATTTGGTGTTGTATAGGCTGCCATCACGAGGTCTGTATCAATTTTTTTCAGTCTCGCCCTGAGCTCGTCTCCTGAATATCTGCCTTTCAAGCTTGCGAAAATCTTATCGATCATAATTTTCTTGGGGTGGGTGGCGGCGAGGGCTTCCATAACATCCACCCAAGTCGTGATATTGAGATCAGTTTCATTGAGATAGCCGACAGTCGCGTCGTCGAAGGAATAGATCTTCAAGCGAGGGTCAAATTCAGGGGATTTTTTAAGTGAACTTCGTAGGGAGAACTCCAAAGTTCGCACCGTATTGTCGGTAAAAATCCCAATCAATCCTGTCGCCAATAGGCTCATGATCAAGCCAGCGCTGAACAGAGTTGCCAGCAGATGGCCTTTGCTCAGACCACGGATGTGCAATGAACTCATAGGGTACCTTTTGGATAAATTCGAATTCTATCGAATAATATTAGCATATAAGTCGGAGACGCTATGGGATGGGATTCAACTCCTTTAGAGCGGAGTTGGATGGTGGAGCAAGCAGGGATGAGAGCGTCCCATGTCATAGCTTCGTATGTACTTGCTGAAGAAGGGGCCTGGGTCAAAGGCTGGTCGAGCATGAAGGCCACGCGAGCAACGGCTGAAAGTCATAGGTGTCCCCGCCTTGATGGCCAAAGTTAGGCCTTTGCTGCGTAGACTGGACGGGTTTGCTGCCTGGGCCAGGGATTTAAGCTCGGTAAATGGACAAAAAACGAAAAAACTTGTTTACAGAATCAATGCGTTACCGTAACTTCGTTTTCTCAAAGGCGCGTTAGCCAAGCGGCTAGGCACCGCATTGCAAATGCGAGTAGATCGGTTCGACTCCGGTACGCGCCTCTGGACCTCCTCTTCGTTTCTCACCTTAAAATAAAAATCATTGAGACAAAATAATTTGGATTTGGATTGAGGCTTAGTCGATATGTGCCGTTTGTCCTTTCCGTTTTTTCGACCAATCCTTTGAGTCAACAAAGGCAATATTCAAACGCTCAACGCTGACGCGAGTTCATTTCTAAGCCGTATGACGCTTGAATGTGGCTTGCTCAATACCCAACAAGAAGAAGGTAAACGGGTTCTCCATCACCCCAAATTCTCTTGGGCTACCTTCAACTGCTGTTCATGCATGTTATTGGAAGTTTGGCTGCCGAAGCAGCCCCTAGGGATCTACTGGTTAGCTTCTGCAGGCAGTTCGCTGAGGGTAATAGCCTTGTTCAAGTCGAGCTTAGATTGCAGCTCAAAGGTTCGCTTTTTCAAGTCGATCAAACCCGGCTGAAATTTTTCACCATTAAGCTCAACTTCGCCGTTATTGATGCCTTCAAGTACGGCAACTCTGAAGTTCTCAGGGCTTAACATGAGCAGAGCTTGGGCTCGGGGGCGTGGCCCAGCACCAGATTCTTGACCAGCAAATGCTAACGATGAACCAAGTAGACCAAGTAATATCAGGCTTAGGGCATTCATTAGATTTCCCCTTTTTCGGCGTCTAAGTAAGTCGAGACTATTCCAAATGCCATAACGTTGCCGCCTTGTCGAGCGGGGTCATTGGTGATTGTAGTTAAGGCCTTCTCAGCCTCACACAAGACCTTATGAGCGTCTTTGATTCCTTGTACATTGAGGCCCTGCGTATTCAAAGACACGAACGAGCCGAATCTGTCGATCAGCTTTTTGTCAAAGGCATCGATTATCCAGTGCATCTCTGAGAGCAGCAAGTTAAGACCAAGGATATTGAAGCGATCCTTAATAGCTTTAAATGAGCTTCCTTCTTTTTGAAGAACGCCAGCTGCAAGTAGCTTGTCGAGGCTTTGTAGCCCTCTCTCACCTAGCTTCGTCTGGACTTTGGATTGGGTAACACCAGCGCTAGTTGCTGCAAGTGAAAGCACCAAAAAGTCATCACGATTGAAGTCATCGATATCTGATATTTCGTCCAGAGTTTCGACTTTATGCGCGGCTTCCCTAGACAATAGGCCGGCTGTTTCGGGGAAGTGCTCATTGACTAACGCGAGCGCTTTGTCCTTTGGGAGTATTGCCGAGACTATAGAGATAGTATTGCTCAGGCCTGGGTCAACTTCACCTTGAGCGATTCGCCGGACGGTTGAGTAGGATACGCCACTCTTGTTTGCTAACATTTGAAGGTTGCGCTGCCGACCAGCCGCTAGCCACTCTTCTATCAAACTGCTGAGTTTTATTGCTAAAGACATGCTCCCACCTTCGTTGTCGTAATTTCGCCACGATGAAAGTTATCCGTCAAGTTCTTAGCACGGTGAACAAACAGCCAGCAAGGCTATTTGGGGATTCAAAACGGATAATCTAAAGGTTAAAACGTTTCTAGGTCGGGGTTTCAGGCTGTAGGAACAAGACGGCTTATGCGAGGCCTGATTTCGGATTGATCGTTGCCAGGATGGCTTGCCGCCCGTTGACCGACCTATGCGGATTAAGTATAAGGACGGCTAATGCAGGCCCATAGTGGGTTTGGAGCTAATGAAGGAGTTTTGAAGTGGAATTAAGTCAATGGCTGAAGAGCTTCAATAGGGACGCCAATCGCGTTTTTCTAATACTTTTTGGAACCTTCGCAGTGCTAATAGCGATTCAATATTACATATCAGGAACAACCATCAGAGATATTGTTTTCGGCACCATTCTTCCGGTTTCAACCTTGGCTCTTGGTATGCTTGTTAGTTCTTTCGGAGTGAACCTTTCTGTACGGCGGACTTTGAAAGGTAAATCTAAATGAGGTATCTATTTTCAGCACTGTTGCTTGTATCTTCTTTCAACGCTCTCTTAGGTTTGCCAATAAACAACTCAGACATTAGATCGGCACACGAGCGATTTACAAGGGTTGTCTGTCAACCAAACTCAGGTATTACATGTGTGCTGAAGGATGACGATTCCCTATTTGTAGATGTGAAATCAAGTACCCCAGGTGCTCAAGTATACAGACTCACTGGTTATCAATTGGCGGTTGAGGCCGAACGGTATCATCAAGCCAGGGCTGCTTCATTGAAGAGCCGTAGCGGCGACAGACAAATAGCGAGCCTTGAGGCCGACAAGGACATGATAGAAAATCTTAAAATTGTCTGTGTTAGTTTAGGTGGCGCATGTGTCGCAGCCAGCGGATGGGCTGCAGTTGCAAACCCTGCATTAGGTATTCTGGGTATTGCAGTTTGTAGTGGTGGAATTGCTATCTGTGAGAATTTTTCATCTAAAGCGATAAAAAAGCTAGACGACGCTATTAGCGGAATTAAAGAGGCCTGCGCTCAAGGAGATAGGGCTTGCTACGAGGAAATCCTCCGCGAAAAATACCCCGAGGCTGCAAACCCCGGCGGTGGGGTTGGCTCAGCTTCTGGGGATGCAATAGGCGGTGGAAGTACACCTCCTGGCGGAACCCCTCCAGCACCGGGCACACCTAGAGAGCACGGTAGCGAAGTTGTTGGCTCTGAAGGCGGTAAGCCCATCAAGTTTAAAGAGCCGCCCCTACAAGCCGAGTAATTACATTAGCCCCAGGTCAACAGCCTGGGGTTTTACCATTCTTATTCTATACTCTGAACAGTTTGTGAGGTCCTGAGAACGACTTGAATCGACATTGCAGCCCTATTGACTCTTAGGCCGTTGACCAACTTAATCGCTATTGGTATAAGGGCGGCTAATGCAGGTCCATCATGGGTTTGGAGCTAATGAAGGAGGTTTAATTGAAACGCTTTCAGATTCTACAAGTGATTGCGGGGTCAGGTGCTGCCTGGGCTCTGTTCGGACTCGTGACGGTTTGGGGTTTTGGGAAGCAGTTTGCCCTTCCTAAACTTGACTCCCAGGACCTAGTATTCATGATGTTCAGCTTTACCATTCCGACCCTGATATCTGAGGTCAGCATCCTAAGCACTCAGATAAAGACTGGCCAAAAGCCAAGTCTAACTGAAAATCAACGATTGCTCTATTGCGTTGTGGGTGGAGCCCTGTTGGCTGGCGCAACAATCGTCTTTGGCGTGTAAACTTATGCGAAAATTGATTGCAAGCTTCATCGTCACGCTGCTCTGCTAGAATATTTGTTGCTCTGTCAGCACTTCGCGTAGAAATTGTTAGCAGCTTCGACTCCGGTACGCGCCTCTGGACTTCTCCTCACTTCAAGACAAAATCCCCATTAAAAAAATACGTCGGTCGCAGTCAACCGGTAAGCTTTCTTCATTCGGAAATATTTTTCATGGAAAGTGACCAGTTGAAACAAATGTTTCCTGTATCAAATCCTCTCAGACTTTTTCCTTCCTTTAGGCGCTCAGCTCCTCGTGCCTTGAGCCCTTCCTTCAAAGAATGAGATTATCGTTTGGATGGCGATGGATTTCGAAGGGGGGCTACATTCGATTTCAGAAGGATTTAAATAGTATCCAGGATCTCGTTTGGCATTGCAAAGCGTCGACTCTTCCGGGCTGCGAGATATGGCAGACAGTCTATTTGCGCTTAGCGAGTTGGCGTCGCTATAAAACTGAACCTGGGTCGCTGTGGCGCGGTATTCCCGTTGCGTTGAAGTTGTACACTCGATCTGCGAATATCGTCGTAACCCATTCGATAAACGCAGACTCTTCCACCGCAGGAGCAAAGAGTGCGAACCCTTCGATATTGCATTAACATCACACTGGACGGTTGCTGCGATCATCAAGCCGGCCAGCCGAGCGAAGCCTTGCATCGTTACCACGCCGAGAGCCTTGCCCGGGCCGATGCCCTCCTGTTTGGGCGGGTCACCTATGAAATGATGGAGGCAGCCTGGAGGTGGCGGTCGGGTGTAAAGCCCGAATGGATGGCCGATTGGATGGAACCCTTCGGTAAGACGATCGACTCAGCAAAGAAGTACGTTGTATCGAACACGCTCGATCGCGTCGACTGGAACGCAGAGTTCGTGCGCGGCGATCTGAAGCAGGCCGTACAGAAGCTCAAGCGTGAGCCAGGCAAGGAGTTATTGGTGGGAGGCGTGAAGCTTCCACTGGCGCTAGCGGAGCTGGGCTTGATCGACGAGTACGAGTTCGTCGTGCAGCCCAGGCTGGCTGGCCATGGGCCAACCTTGTTCGCGGGGCTATCGAAGTACGTCGACTTAAAACTCGTGAGCCATCAGGAACTCAATTCTGGAATGGTAGCGATGCGATACGAAGCGAGAAGCTAAATGTTTTTTACAGCTCAGCAAAAAACAACGAGTAGGCGAAACAAGGCAAGCTCCAAAAGTTTTTCCTCCTGGAGCCTCTTGCGCCAAGAACCCCAAGGATACCTGCTCCATACGATTGGTCAAACAGAGGCTGCTCACAGATGAGCTTACAAATCTCTTTGCGGAAAGCTGTTTACAGCTTCTATGTTGTCGCGTACACAAACCTTGAAGGCGACGACTTCGGTAAGCGCCTCCAAATTCTCTTCGAATCCAGGTGATCGGATCGAGACTGAACATTTGCAATGGAGTCCTTCGATGACATCACCTCCCTTGGAGCAGATTCTCCTCTCGGCATTTGGCTATAAGGAATTTCGAGTAGGCCAGAAGCGGGTGATTGAACAGCTGGTGGCGGGTCATTCCTGTGCTGCTATTTTTCCCACAGGAGCTGGCAAATCCTTATGCTACCAACTTCCTGCTTTGACCCTGCCGGGCCTGACTCTGGTTATTTCACCGCTGATAGCGTTGATGAAAGATCAGATTGATGCATTAACAGCGCGCGGTATTGCTGCGGCCCGACTTGATTCCACTCTTACGCTCGATCAGTATCGAGATGTCATGCAACGGGCAAGGCGGGGCGAACTCAAATTACTCTATGTTGCCCCGGAACGCTTTATCAATGAGAGGTTTCGAGAGGCACTGCAATCCCTAAGAGTGTCGCTCTTTGCTGTTGACGAGGCCCACTGTATTTCCGAATGGGGTCATAACTTTCGACCGGATTATCTCAAGCTTCCGCTGTTCGCCAAAGCCTGTCGTGCTGAACGAATACTGGCGCTCACAGCAACTGCGACCCCTGAAGTTTTAAAGGATATCTGCCAGGCCTTCGCCATAGATCCTGATCATGCCACCTGCACCGGGTTCTATCGTCCCAATCTTTGTCTTCTGACTCAGGTTGTAGGGGCTGAGCAACGCGATGCTGAGTTGATTGCGGCACTGAAGAGCAAGGATCCGGGTTCGACGATTGTCTATGTCACCCTCCAAAAAACTGCAGAATTCGTCGCGGCCTTGCTGGTCAAGGCTGGGTTTTCAGCGCAGGCTTATCATGCCGGTATGGATGCGGAGGATCGAAGCGCAGTTCAAGATTGGTTTATCGACTCAAGTTCTGCCATTGTGGTTGCAACGATCGCTTTTGGGATGGGAATTGATAAGGCCAATATCCGCTATGTATATCACTACAACCTGCCCAAGAGTCTGGAAAACTATTCCCAAGAGATCGGTCGAGCAGGACGTGATGGCCAGCCCTCTGTGTGTCAGCTGCTACTCTGTTCCAAAGACTTGAACACCCTTGAGAATTTTATCTATGGTGACTCTCCAAGTCTTACAGCGATTCGATCGCTTGTGACCTTTGTGTTTTCATCCGAAACAAGTTTCGACCTCAACCTGTATGAACTCAGTCCGCAATTGGATATCCGCAGCCTCGTGCTCGGGACTCTCTTTACTTATCTGGAGCTTCAGCAGTTTATCGAGAGCGGAACACCTTTTTATGCAGACTATCAGTTCAAAATGATTTGGACCCAAGAAGCCGTATGGAATCATTTCACGGGAGAACGCCAAGACTTCCTCAAGGCTTTATTCGGCTGTGCGAAAAAATCCAGAATCTGGAGCACGCTCGACATTCAGAGCGCGATCTCTACTTTAAAAACGACCCGTGATCGGATCATTAAAGCCTTAGACTATATGAGTGAGCTGGGCATGATTGAAGTCAAAGCCAGCCAGATGCGCAAGCCTTATCGAATTCTCAAAAGACCGGCAGCCCAAGAAGACTTGGTTCAAACACTCTACCAACAGATGATGCATCGCGAAGCGCGGGAAATTGATCGCCTGAACCAAGTCGTGAATTGGGCTACTCTAGGCAGTTGCCAAGTCGCTGCTCTCGGTGCTCATTTTGGGGAAAGCCGAGAGGGCTCCTGTGGTCACTGTTCGTTTTGTCTGAATCCAGAGCAATCACGATTGCCTGAGCAGCGTGCCGAATTTATCGCTGAGCCCGCTCTCCTCGAAAGCGCCCGGGCCTTGCATAGGCAGTTTCCTCAGCTGTTGACTGATGAAGTGGCCCTGGCGCGTTTCTTTTGTGGAATATCCTCGCCCAAACTCAGTCGCACCAACTTAGGTCCCAAGCACCCGCTTTTTGCAAGTCTCGCGGAGGTCCCTTTCAAAGATATCTTAGCTTCCTTCAAACATCTTTAATCGTTTGACTCTTGATTTTTCTCAGTCGGTCTTTGTCCAATAGTTCCAGCCCAGAGCTGATCCAAAAATATCGCCCAGGGCCAGATATGAATTCCATCTTGAGTCAATCGATAGTGCGGATCCTGACTTATGACTCCTAAATGCTTAATCTGACCTTCTTCTGCCAAAGCGCGCAGCCCTTTCAAATGTTTATCTGAAACTAGCGTGGTGGCTTTAACTTCCAAGGCTAATTCCTGTCCTACCACAAAATCGACTTCAAACTGTGAGGTGGATCGCCAATATTGAAGGGGATGAGGATTCTTTTTGTAAGACAGGAAGGCTCGGAGTTCAAGGGCAATAAAATGTTCAAAGGCTCGACCAAAAATTTCTGAGCCTGATTCTATATAGCCTCGGCGGGCCAACACATTTACAACTCCACAATCAAACAGCCAGTATTTTGCTCGAGTAATTGCTTTTCGTTTCACAGTTTTCAGATAAGGAGGCAGTCTAAAACCAATCAGCGTATCATCAAGTATGGAAAAGTAGCCCTCCAAAGTTCTCGGCGCGACTCCGCAATCGCTTGCCAAACTTGAATAGCTTATCTCTTCACCATTACTGAGAGCTACAACATCCAGGAATCGGCTAAAGCCAGCCAAATTACGCACCAAGGATTCCGCCTGCACTTCTTCGCGGAGATAAGTGCCGACATACGCCTGAAGGAAATCTTGGGCAAGATTGTCACCATAAAACTCTGGTAACCCTGTGGTGTTCAAATAACTGACCAAATCAAATTGGTCGATTTCTCGACGAATGAGCGGAAATAATTCTGCCTGAAAAGCTCGTCCCGCAAGAAGGTTTGCAGAACCATGACGAAGCTTTCGTGCGCTACTTCCCGTCAGCAAGAAGCGTTGCTTCCTCTTCTCAATGAGTCTATGAACTTCATCGAGCAAGTCTGGAAGCTTTTGTATTTCATCGATAACGACGGTCTGATCCGCGGTTGTTTCTTGTTCTATTATTCCTGGCTGGCTCAAAAGACGCCGATACGTATCAGAGTGAAGGAGATCATAGACCCTAGCTTCAGGAAGACTGGTACGAATAAGAGTGCTCTTCCCCGTAGCTCTTGGTCCGAATAAGAAATAGCTCCGTTTACTTAGTAATTCTTGTAGGTTAAGGTATCTTTGATACACGATCCATTACCTTTCGCATATATGTCGCCGAATATCATCATAATCGGCAACCATCTCGCCGGTCAAGTCATTTCGCTTTTTTATGCATATATATTAGATGGTTACATGGATTAGAAAGCTGCATTATGGATAAAAGCTCTGGCGCTGAGAGTTAGCCGCCTATGCTTTCAAAACATAATCCGAAACTCCCGTCGGGACTCAAGAGTATCGGCGCAACACGGATGATCCTTTTTCAAAAGCCAATTGCTATCAATCTAGGATTCAGGATCTCTTCCTCCTTTTCCATTCCCTGAAGACAATCAGAAAGATTTGGGTATCACGCGCATAGCGTCCCACGAGGCGTTTCGGCTGCTGGCACATCCGATAAAACCATTCGGCACCTATTCGCTGCATCCAAAGGGGAGCGCGTTTCACAGTTCCAGCGCAGAATTCCAAGGCAGCACCTATCCCGAGCATAACACCGTGAGGAACTTTGGGAGCATTGCGCAGCATCCAAAGTTCTTGTTTGGGAGCCCCCAAAGCTACAAAAATGATATCGGGCTTGGCTTCGAGCAATCTTTTAAGAATGCGAGCTTCACTCAAAGCATCCTTTTCAAATCCCATGGGAGGGCAGTCCATTCCACAGATGAGCAGGCCTGGATAGCTTTCCTCTAACTTCAGCTTAGCAAGTTCCGCAACTCCTGGAGGGCCACCAAGTAAATACACTCTGAGGCCGCGCTTGGCGGCTTCAGCGCATAGCCTTGGCATCATTTCGGACCCTGTCACGCGTTCAGGCAATGGCTGGCCTAACACGCGAGACGCCCAAACCAAAGGCATGCCGTCAGCCACCACCAGATCCGCTCGTCGATAGACCTCGCGCAAATCTTCGCTGTGCTCCAACTGCACGATATGATCACTGTTGGGCGTCACGACGAAGCGGCAAGGGCTTTGCCGAGCGTACTCTGCAGCCTTCGACACGGCCTCGTCGAGCTTGATAACATCGATATTGGCATGTCCTAGACGCAGCTGTTCACTCATGGGGTGAAGCCTTCTCCGACATCAGTCGGATTTTTTGGGGTTAGAGCCTCTTATTTTAGCTCGTGGCTGCCAACAGCTCAATGTTTTCTGGGGTCCCAGACTTGATTCCTTGTTGCACCTGCTAAAGGATTGCCACTACGATGGTTGGGAAGGATAGAGGAGACTTCATGCAAGACAATCAACCCTGGCAGCCCATGCATATGAATATTACCAGTCAGGATATCCAGGGCAACGGTCGACTGGGCCGCTATATCCTGCTGCCCGGCTCGGACGGGCGAGCCGAAAGCATTGCCAAGCGATTGCAGAATCTGCAGGTTATGACTCATTCCAGGCGGCACAATTTCTATAAAGGATCCATCATCGTCCAAGGTCAAAAGCTGGATATCGGAGTAATGAGTTCCGGCATGGGCTGCCCCAGTATGGATATCATCGCCACCGAACTTTTGCATTTAGGGGCTCGTCGATTGATAAGAGTCGGGACGGCAGGATCGTTGCAGCCCTCTCGCTTGCGGGTTGGGAGCTTGGTGATACCAACCGCTGCCGTCCGTGATGAAGGAACCAGTCGCCACTATCTGGATCCGACCGTACCCGTACTTGCATCCCTGGAATTTTTGGATGCTGTTCGTCGAGCCGCTATCCCTATGAAACTCAGTCATGCCCTGCATCTTGGGGTGACCCATACCAAAGATTCTCTTTATGCAAGAGAATTTGGTGAAGGGCCACTGCAGATGGAAAACAAACGTTATATGGGGCATTTGCAGGCTGCCGGTGTGCTTGCTTCAGAGATGGAGTGCGCGCAACTGTTTGCGCTCACTCAGATCTGGAATCAGAAGCTCATGGACACAAATATAGATCAGCCTGCAGTTCAGTCCGGAGCGATTTTAGCGATTATTGGTGATGATCAACCCTTTGCCGATGGGCAGATCGTAGCAGCTACCGTTGATGCAGCGATCGACCTTGCCTTTGCATCAATCGCCAATTGGGCCCAGCATGAGGATCAGACATGGATGTAAGTTGGGACCAAGGTCTGTCGCTGGTTGGAGCCTTTCTCATCCTTCTAGCTTATGCTCTGCAGACCTTAGCTCCGGATAAAAGCACGCCCCAGATTTACCAGACCTTGAATCTTTTTGGAGCTTTGGGTTTGACCATAACTGCCGTTGTCAATCGCCAATTTGGATTCATAATCCTGGAAGGGGCCTGGGCTTTGATCAGTGCCTTTTCCTTGGGCCGACTTTTGATCCAGGCAAGGTGATACGATTTGGCTCGAGAAAGGGTATGATGGTGGCTGGCTCATCTGCAAGGAGTCCGCTATGTTTGGATTGCGAGTGCCCATCATCATCCTGCTCTGGACGGCCCTAGGCGTAAGTCATGCAGCCGAAAGCGTGAACTTTACAGTGGCCAAACAGCCCAGAAAAATCAATCCCCTGATCTATGGCTTTGGCACTTGGCTGCGTGAGAACCGCGAAGCACAAGGCCTTTGGAATCTAAAACCCTCCAGCTATCGTTGGGGTGGCAACACCAGCAGTCGATTCAACTACCAGGTTAACGCTTGGAATGCTGGCAATGACTGGTTTTTTCATAATTATTCGGGTGAAAAGCCTAAAGTCATCAATAGCTTCATGGCTGAAAACCTCAAGTATAATGCAGCTTCATTGATCACCTTACCGATGCTGCCTTGGATTGCCAAAGATGGCACTTCTTATAGTTATCCAAAGGCGCTTTTTCCGGCCCAGCAGCGTTATGATGCTGACGCCGGCAATGGGATTCGAAGTGATGGGCAAAAGCTCAAGGCTGATCCGAAGTTGACGAGCGTGCCGAACAGTCCGGAATTTGTCGCTTCCTGGGTGAAGTTACTGAAGACTCAGTTTGGTCCTTTTCCGCACCTCTACATTATGGATAACGAGCCCATGCTTTGGAATAGCACCCACCGTGATGTGGTGCCTGAACCCATGCGCTACGACAACTATCTTGAACGCTATTTGGCTTTTGCTGAGGCTGTTCGCAAAGCGGATCCAGAGGCGGTAATTATCGGTCCGGCGGCATGGGGATGGATGGAGATGCAGTATTCCGCATGGGATATTGAAGGTCCACACAGCGATGGTAAACGCCAGACCGATCGCAAGGCGCATGGAGATAGGCCCTTTCTCGAGTGGTTCCTCGAACAGGTCAAGAAGAAAGAGGCAAGTCTGAACATTTCACTCCTGGATCAGCTGGATGTTCATTACTACCCGGAAATGGATCGCTGGCCGTCAGGTGATGATCGGTTTCCGAAAAAGCGGCAGGCCCTCCTGCAGTCGACAAGGTCGCTGTGGGATAGGTCATACAAAGATCAAAGCTGGATTGATGACAAGATCTACTTTATTCCGCGCTTGCAGGACATGGCCAAACGTATGAAACCGGGCCTCAAAGTATCGATCGGTGAGTATAATTTTCGATCGGAGCATGATGTTTCCGGAGCGGTCGCTCAGGCAGAGATACTCGGTATATTTGCTCGAACAGGATTGGATAGCGCTTCTTACTGGGACTATCCGAAAGAGGATGGGACCCATCGCTATGCTTTTTTACTTTTTCGCAATTACGATGGCAAAGGTTTGGGATTCGGTGATGAATGGATTGATAATAGCGTCAATAGCCAGGATGATCTGTCCGTATTCGCTGCCCGGTCCAGTCAGGACCGGCGTGTAACGATTATTGTGCTCAACAAAAGTGTCGACAAAAAGCAAGACATCCGGCTCAATCTTAAACCTTGGCCTACGGCTAAGAGTTTGCGCCACTTTTGGTATTTTTCCCCGACCAATGATGGCAAGATCGTTGGGAACAATCGTAAACTTAAAATAGCATCAGATCTATCATTGACCACCCAACCTTTGAGCATGCATCTGCTCGAGCTTGTTTACTGAGGATGCCCCATGCTTGCCATTCTATTGTTTGTTTTACAGCTTGTCTGTCAGCTGATAACGCTGCCGTTCAGTTGGCTGATATTTCAGATTTGGGATAGAGCCGTGCGTCGTCCGCAGACGCTGCGAGGGGCTTCGGCAGAACCTGATACCTCATTCGTAATTTTAGTGCCAGCTCACAACGAAGAGACGAGCCTAGCCCGAACTATCGTCAGTTTGCAAAAGCTCGATTATCCTAAGCATCTCTTGGAAATTCTGGTCATCGCTGATAATTGTCAGGATGCAACGGCCGAGGTGGCTGTTAAAGCTGGTGCACAGGTCCTCGAACGCTTCGATCAAAGCAAGAAGAGTAAAGGCTTTGCCTTAGAATATGCCTTGGAAACTTTGCGCAAGAGAGCCAAGCATCCGGATGCGGTGGTTGTGATCGATGCCGATAGCGTAGTTGATCCAGGGCTGCTGTTGGCTTTCGATCGACGCCTGCAAGGTGGTCATGATTGGTTGCAAGCCTACTATACTGTGGCCAACCCAGATGATAGCTGGCGGACCCAGATGATGAGCTATGCTTTCGCTCATTTCAATGGCGTTTGGCTGCTGGGGCAGGATGCTCTCGGCTTGGGCTCCGCTCTGCGCGGCAACGGGATGGCATTTTCCTGGAAGGGGCTTGAGCGCTGTCCTTGGCAAGCTTATGGCTTGGCGGAGGATCTAGAATTCAGCTGGCGTCTGCGTCAGTCACAAGAAAAGGTGGTCTTTGTTCCCGAAGTTCGCGTGTATGGGGAAATGATCGATCGGAATCCTGCTGCTATTGCCGCTCAAAGATTGCGATGGGAACATGGACGCAAACAATTGCGTCAGACCTTTAGTCGTGAGATTTGGCGTGGAACAGGATCGAAGTCGAGGCGATTCATTTTGCTCACGGACCTTTACATGCCAGCTCTCGCCGGATACACCGCTCGGCTCCTTCTAACTCTGGCATCTGCAATCGGTTTCCATGCTGTAGAACTTGCTTCGCCTTGGGACGGTCTGTCGTCCTTGTTTCTCGGTCTTGCCTTGGTTCAGTGTCTGAACTTTGCTATCTATATCTTTATGCCTTTTATTCTCATGAAATTGCCCAAGAGCTATCTGAAGCTGTTTGTGTTAGTGCCGTTCTATGCAGTTTGGAAGCTCGGTCTCATGCTCAAAAAGGCGCCTGCTGCTTGGGTGAGAACCGAAAGAAACAAGTGACCCCCAAAGTGTATGTTTTCTGATCCTTTGTGCATGGATTCCTGTTTGCTTCGCAAACAAGTCGCCCCGGTGGCACCTGTTGCCCCTTGAAGTCATGGGCGAGTAGGGTCGGTAAGGGACGCTTTTGTTTTTCAAAGAACTTCGCGTAGAATAAGAGGCTGAACCGAAATGTAAGGGGCAGTTATTGAAATGGCGCAAACCAATCGTCCTCGGCCTCCTTGTTACCCTGTCGGTCTCAATCTATATTTTTCGCTACAGTCTGGCGTTCTTTATTATGACTCCGATTCTGCCGTTCGACCCTCAGAAGTGCCCAGCAGCACCTGATTATAAGGATCTGCGAAATTGGGCCATGCATCCTCAAAAAGACAGCCAGAGTCTTGAAGACTCAGGGCCGCAGGTGTTTTGGTTGCACCCGACCAGCTTGCGCAGTCCCCTGGACTGGAATGAAACCCTTGGTACCGAAGAAGCGTCGGAGAGATTCCTGTGGACTCGAGAGTTCCAGGCTTCGGCTTTCACCAGCTGCTGCAGTGTCTTTGCGCCTCATTATAGGCAGGCAACCCTCGCCTCCTATTGGGTTGGTGAAGATGGTTACAAAGCTCGAGAATTGGCCTACACCGATGTTCTGCGTGCTTTCGATCAGTTTATCGCCGTGGAAAATCAAGGCCGGCCTTTCATCCTTGCCGGTCACAGTCAGGGTTCGGAACATGGTGTCCGCCTTTTGCGCGATAGAATCCTTGGTACGCCTCTGCAGGAGAGGCTGATCGCGGCTTATATGATCGGGATTCCCGTGTCTCCCGCAAAACTGCGCGAGACTCATCCTGAAATTCATGTCTGCCAAGAGCCAGACGATCTGCATTGCTTGATTGCCTACTCCAGCTTTGAAAAAAATACCAGTTCGGAGGATTTTTTGAGCCGTGCTGTGTGGTATCAAGACGGAGGATTCCATCGAGTTAGCGGCAGCTTTGTTTGTGTGAATCCTGTATCCTGGAAGACAGATGGTGTCTTGACAAGTCCTGATCAGCACCATGGTGCGCTTTTTAAGAAGCGATCAGGAGTAAAATTTTCTGCAGTCTGTGATAACGGAATTGTCAGAATTGACAATGTGGATGAATACATGGAATGGACCCTGGGTGGGAATTACCATCTCGGGGACTACTCGCTTTTTTACTATGATATTCAGGAAAATTTGCAAACACGTATCGCTGCCTATGAAGCTTTGAAGAGAAGGCCTTAGACACTATGGAAAATCATTCCCTGCTCAAAGATGTTGCACTGTCGATTCTGGGGGCAACGGCTCTTGGACTTCCAGCGTATTTGCTGCGGTTCCCACTCGTTCTTGCCTATCTTGCTGCAGGCATCTTACTCGGCCCCAGTCTAGGTTTTGCGTTGGTCGGTAATCCTGAAAGCATAGCGACTCTCTCTGAAATCGGTCTGGTCCTTCTTATGTTCATCCTGGGCTTGGAAATCGATTTACGTAAACTCATGCGTGCAGGTCGAGCTGTCCTGATCAATGGCATTTCCCAATTCCTTGGCTGTGTACTTCTCGCTCTCGTGAGCTTTTATTTGCTTGGCTATAGGAATAATGGACATGACTATACCCTGACCTATCTGGCGATTGCCGGATCCTTGTCGTCGACCTTGGTGGTGGTGAAAATATTAAGTGATCGTATGGAACTCGATCAGATGACTTCCCGCATCACCCTTGGCATCCTTGTTATCCAGGATCTTTGGGCGATCAGCTTTCTGGCTCTGCAGCCGAATTTGGATCAGCTGGCGGTCGAGACGATTTTTTTGTCCCTGGCCAAGGCCGTTTTTCTCATCACCTTCAGCTGGCTTCTGGCACGCTTTGTTCTGCCGCGAATCTTTCAGCGGATTGCTAAGCAGCCTGAACTCGTGTTGGTGACAGCCATGGGTTGGTGCTTTGGCATCAGTGGGCTGGCAGGGGTGATGCACTTGTCCAGAGAAATGGGTGCATTGGTAGCCGGAATTAGCATTGCTTCCTTTCCCTATCACACAGATATTGCCGCTAAGATTACCAGCTTGCGGGATTTTTTTATCACTTTGTTTTTCGTTGCTCTCGGCATGCAGATACCAAGTCCCAATCCCTCGGTGCTCATCCTCGCTGGTTGGCTGACCTTGTTTGTGGTTGTGAGTCGTCTCTTGACGGTATCACCTGTTCTCCTTTGGTTGGGTTACGGACATCGCGGCAGTCTGGTTCCTGCGATTAACCTCGGTCAGCTGTCGGAGTTTTCCTTAGTCTTGGCGACTCTCGGAGTGAGTTTAGGTCATGTATCCAAAGATTTTCTTTCAGCCTGTGTTTTGGCTCTCGTAGCTAGTTTTATGCTGTCATCTCTTATGATGCCAAAAGCCGATTCTATCTATCAGCTCATAAGTCCCTGGTTAGCCAAACTCAAAGGGCGTGAACCGGTCGTCTCGGCGAACGCTGGCAATGAAAGTGATCACAAAGTTCCGAGGGTGGTACTGCTGGGATTTTATCGAGAAGCCAGCTCGTTTTTGGAAGAGCTGACGCGTCGTCATACCAAAAGTTATTTAGATGATCTTTTGGTCGTGGACTATAATCCCGAGACTCTGACCAAACTGCAAGAGCGAGGAGTGCAAGCCGTGTACGGTGATGTCGCGCATAGCGAAACTCTGAGGCACCTACGTTTGGATAAAGCAGCGATCATCATCTCGACAGTTCCTGATCACCTCTTCAAAGGAACCAGCAATCTGAAGCTTTTGCGGATTTTGCAGGATCTTGCGCCTCAAGCCATGCATATCGTGACGGCGGAAACGATCGAAGCCGCAAGACATATGTATGCCCAGGGCGCTTCCTACGTATTTATTCCGCGCATTGTGGCTGCTCACTATCTGGTGGATGTGGTGGAACGGATCCAGAGCAACCGCTTGGATGCAATTCGCTCAGGGGCTGAAAAATTTATTTTGGAATGGCAGGAAACCTTGCCCTGATGGATTTCTAACTCATTACGGGTGCTTGCCACCTGGAATACGGGAAATCATGATACAATATAACAGCACGGTGGGCCGGGGTTTGAAGCTCGGCCTTCTTTCGTGTATGACTGCTGGGCGTCTCATCGAGCGAAAGCTTGTTTTTGTGACATAGATTGCCCACTCCACCAAGGAGGTTCTTTTGCGAGCCGCTATCTTTATCGATGGGGCCTACATACGCACTCAGTTCAAAATGCACAAAATTGATCCTGAGTATGCTGATATGGCTGACTATTTTTTGAATCCACTTCGCGCGTCCTTTCCCCTGGACCTTCTGCGTTGCTACTACTACGACTGTGCTCCCTATATCTCCCCAGAACCAACGGAAGATGAGTTGAAACGCATGGAGGTTCACACCACCTTTGTCGATCAACTCTTGAGTTTAGGTCGCTGGGCGGTTCGTTTAGGAAAATTGCAGAAAAGGTGGGAAGGACAGCGGGAGTATTACGAACAAAAGCGGGTTGATGTGCTCTTGTCTGTCGACCTTGTTCGTCATGCCGCTGCGGGACATATTCAGCATGCAATCCTAGTGGCAGGCGACAGCGATTTTGTGCCGGCTGTAGAAGCTGCGAAAGAACATGGTGTGACCGTTTCCCTCTGGTGTGGACATGCCAATACAGTGCATCGAGATTTGATCTCGCTAGCCGATGAAGTCTATACCTTCGAATGGGGCGATTTTCCTCGTTTGAACGATGCGGCTAATGCCACCAATCGGAACTACCGCCGACGTCGTCGCCGTGGCGGACGTGGTCGTGGTGGACGAAGCGATGGGGAGGAATCTTCGAGCAATGACTCAGGTCCCCCTGCTCCTCAAGCCGATAACAAGGCCAGCTGGGGTGACCGCTTCAAGCGTCTAACCGGGTTGCGTTGAAGTCCGAGCCAAAAAAATGGTCGTAGCGAACCCTTAGCTGCGATCTCGCCAATCCATCCTTGCCTAAGCCTCCATCTTCCAAGTAATTATGTCGTTGCTCATGACACTGTCCACGGGGCGATCACGTCAGCCAAGGCGGCGACTCGGGAGCGGTCTTGACCATTAAGATAATCTAACGAATCCTGATAGATAACGGAGCGGGGTGAGGTGCAGCCGAGGATCGATCCTTGCAATTTAAAGTGCAGCTGCCGAATGGAATCTTGAGAAGGGAGAAGAGTGATGCTGAGCTTAGGTAAGAAAGTGTTGCTGACTATGGGTGCGCTGGCTTTGAGTTCACCCCTGTTGGCCAACAGTAAATCATTGTTTATCAATGGCGTGAACGCCGCCGTATATGGTGATATTTCTGCTGATCAAGGCGAATGGCGCAATCAAGAATCGTTCAGCGCCACGCGAGTGAAAGCTGGACTTCAATTGATTCGCATAGGATTTGTTGGAGTGACGGTTGGCTATCAAAAAGTTGGCTTCTATACCGGCCTAAAAAATTGGACGAAGAGTGATGATAACCGGACCTATTTTGATTACCGAGGACCCGTCGGTGAATTACACCTCTTTCCCGAAGCTCTCTTTAGTTTTTCGCTCGCCTATCATCAAGGCAAAGGTTTCAGCACACTGAAGGCCAAAAATGTCGCTGACTTTGGTATCACCTGCAAGGCCGATGATGCTGCCTGTCCCCTCATTCGGTTGGAGCAATCGGAGCTAAAAATCAATGAGTTGACCGCTCAAGTCAATTACATGTTCAGCCCTGGACTGCAATTCTTCCTGGGGGCTGGCACTCGCAAAGTGACGGGAACCCCTTATTATGAAGTCTATCGGCAAGCGACGGTCGTGGAAGATAAAGAAACCAAGAAGATCAATCAAATGTCGTTCGAGTCCTACGATGCGGCCCAATGGAAGTTGAACAACCAGTTCTTCTTACTCGGTATCCGTGGCTCAACTCTTTGAAAGTCTGCTGGATGGGCTGCGGGAATGCCCTCCCAGAGCCCTAACCGCGCATATCTGCCTGTCTTCGGCTTCGGCCTCCCTTATGCTAGACTTGGCGCTCTTAAAGATTGCTAGTGGGGCATTTGCTATGCAGACTCGACTGGAAAAAGGCATGGGCCTATCGGCCTCAGAGAGGGACTTGATCATGACGGCGAAGTCATCGAAGGGAACGATAGGGGGCAGTATCAGTCCCACCTCGCGGTCAGCTGTCCTAAGCTTAAATTTCTGCAGCTGGGAGTCGCTGCTTTTCAAAGTCTGCCACCAGGACCAGAAGCCTCCCAATAC
>JBGSTF010000222.1:0-44136 GCA_041736645.1 Oligoflexus sp.
CTTGCAGGCTACCCCGGTTGATTTTATATTAACGGACTATCTTATGCCTGAAATGGATGGGGTCGTTCTAGTCAGAAACATCCGTAAGTTTAATAGAACGATTCCCATCATCGTTGTCTCTGGATTTTCAGCGCGCGATCAGCTTAAAGACTTCATTGATCTTGGAGTTTTGGAATTTGTAGAAAAGCCTTTTCATAGAGACCAAATCATTCGCGTTGCCGTCAGGGCTCTGCATATCAATAGCCTCAGACACTCTATCCATGGCATGTCTCGATTGTGTTTTAAAGCCCATCTTTCTTTGCAAAAAATGGAGGTGCTTCTGAAGAAACACATTGAAAATGACGACTACCAGCGAGAAAAAATGCAGTTGGATCAGTGGATGGAGGAAATGAAAACTCTGACTCACAAGCTACTGGAATCAGAAAAAGTTCTTCAAGCGGCGAGCTAGTTTTGAAGGGATAGAAGCAGAGAACTAATCCCCGTCGCGCTTCTGGTTGTCACGCGTCTTTGCCGAACAAATCAACGATTGTTCCCTCACTTGGATCGATGTCCTTCCTTCGGTAGAATTGGCTTGGCAAGAAGATGAGGATTTGGAAGGGCATGAATTCAGCTGGTCCTTCACTCGCGCCGAGCAAGATTTGAACATCTCCCCCAACATCCCGTATAAACTTTCGCATGGCGTCCATGCCCATTCCTCGACCCGAGACGTCGGTAATATTTTTTGCTGTGCTGAGTCCAGCCTTGAACACGAGTTCGGCAATCGTTTGAGTACTGGCAGAGGCGTCCAGACCGTGCTGGGTAGCTTTTGATTTGAGTGCTCCCATAGCCAAACCTCGTCCATCATCCTCAACCTTTATGCAGAGTCGGTTGTCCCTCTCTTCCAGATGAAATTTGATGCAACCGAACGGAGCTTTAGCTTTTTCCATTCTTTCCTGCGCAAATTCGATGCCATGATCCAAGGCATTGCGAAGGATATGAATGACTGCTTTGCCCAGGGCAATCGTAGCGTCGTGGCTGAGGATAAAGTCCTCGGCGTCGACGAGGACTAGAGGAGGGTCTTTGCCTAAATCTCGAGCGATCCTCTGTGCTGCGGGTAGCAAATCCTGGAAAAAATCTCCAGCATCTTGAAAGACTTCCTCTTCCAAAATACGTAGGGATCCGATGAGTTTTGCCCGCAGATGAGGCTGATTGATACTTAGACTCAATTTGCTCAACATTTGACAGTGCTGTTCCAGAAATTCCCGCGACAGACCTATCTCAGACTCCTTGCTCTTTTGGTGTCCTAACACATTGTGGAAGATATGTTGGTAGTGATTGAGCGTGACTTCCAGCATTTCAATTTGAGATAGGAGAGAGGATTGATTCCAGTCTTGACAAGAATTCTTCAGACTCTGAACATAGCCTTGTTCGACTTCGTGGAGCTGATTGGAAATTCGCTTGAAACCCAAGGTTCGAGCCGAGCCTTTGATAGTGTGCATGTTGATAAAGAGGATCTTAACCACATTTTCCAGGCCGCTGCTATTGCACTCAATGAGGCGCTTATTCTCGCTCAGAAGATGAGTGGATGAATCGACGAAAACTCGAAAGTACTCGGGATTGATGCTCAAAATTTCTTGGATATAGCCAAGCTCTTGCTTCTGGTCCTGGCTTTCTTGTTCCATAAGGCGCAACCGTGTGAGGTCGTTGAGGGTGACCTGAATGCTTTCGACGATCTCTTGTCTATTGCAGAGTGGGGTCCAACTCACCTGAAAGTACTTATGTTGCCCATCCCGATCAAAATGCATTTCTGAAGGCAATTGATTGGCATTTAACTCAAAGTTCAATACATGTTCACCCATGCAGGCACGAAAGGTGGCCATGATGCGATCTTTTTCATCAGATGTTAGATAACTGAAATTCAGCAACAGGGACTCAATAGATTGCCTTGCTATATCGGAAGTTCCTAGCAGGGATTCAAGGTGCTTTGAGTACTCAGGTTCGGCCAAACCATCAGCAACGAAGGTGACCACTCCTTGAGGAATATTGTCCAGCATGGACTGAAGACTTCGAGTCTTGCGTTGCACTTCATTTTGCAAGGCCAAGGATAGATGCTGGGCCGTTCGAAAGGCTTTGGCAAAGAGTTTTGCAACAATTTGTCCATTGGCAAAAATTAAAAATGTCATTCCAATTGGAGTGACAAAGAAAGGTGATGCATGATACCCGAGGCCAATGCTCATGTCATAGACAACAGTAGCTCCGGTCGTAAGCCCACCTAGAGTTAAGTAGAGACTGCCCTTGGCCCTTTGCTTCATGGCCCATAAGGTTGCAGCAAGATAGGTAAGAACCTGGATGAAGAGGACCAAATTGAACAGAAGGATGAATTTGGGATAGATTGTGGGAGGAGTTACGATACAAAAAAGGAGAAGTCCAACTCCGATGGCGAGCTGGATTTTCGCTACTCGGCAAAGCCTTTCTATATGGAAAGACTCAGCAGCAAACCAAGCTCCCGCTCCTCCCATAATTCCCAACAACCCAAACTCCCATATGCGGATGATAGAAAAGACCAAAAGAGAAGGATGAGGGAAAATGACTTGTTGAATGCTAGCGCTGCAGCTTATATGTCGGAAGAAAACAGCACTGCTCAGTGTAGCCAACAGCAGAGATGCCTTGTCTTCGCGACGATGAAAAAACAAACTGAAGTAGTAGATAGACATGATAAACATGCCTCCCGCTACCAAGCTATCGAGCAAAAAGACCCGATCGAGCTCCCGTTTCAGCAGCTCGTAAGGGCCTATTTGGGGTGATACCCAGAGATTAGTATCGGTATAGTGAAATCCACTCAGATGAACAATCAGAAGATAGTGTCCGCTGCCCTCCATATTCCATATGCCTAAAGGTGAGGCAATCTGTGGCGTGGAATCGCTCTGTTTTGCAGCAGGAACACCCACCTGCAGCAGCAGGCGCAGGGGGGAACGGCGATCGAGGTCTTGGACAAAAACGCGGAATGCTGTGTCGCCTCGAAGATGCAGTCCAAGGTTCTCCATAGGGGGCTTTAAATTTTGAATCTCTAGGACCAAAGAGCCCCATGCATGATCATTCGTTGACTCGACAGATCCAGCGACTGACTGGGAGAGATTGCCTGGAATATGCGTCCTTATGCCCAAATCAGGGCGCAGTCGATCGCTGGCGAGATCAGCCTCATTCACAAATATATTCGGATAGAAGATCCATTCTCCTTCCAGTGATATGGAATCTGTCCAGCTTGAAGATCCTAGATCCAAAACTCCATTCTGTGCAGCCGCATGGAGCGCATTCATGTTTAGAAGCAGGTAGGCTATGCTCAAGAGCCGGAAGAAAGCGCGAGACAATAGGCTATTTTCATCCCTTTTTTGGCGGGTTTTTGCCATTGCGTTCAACCAAGGCTGTCGGCTTATCTTCTGCATGAAATCCGATTTCTCCACTGCGGAGGTCTCTTCGACATTGACACGGAAAAAGAGAGAAGAAATTCCTGCCTAGTTGAGGGAATCTGGCAAAGCAAGCACAATCTTTGCCTGCTGCATTACCTTTGAATTTTTTGTTTGTCATCAAACATGCGCAAGCGATGGGTGGACGATAGTGTGGTGATTTTTGATCCATCGGCGAGCCTTTCTCAGCACGGTCCCATGGCTGATCTGTTTGCCCGCGTGGGCGGCGGTGATATAGCGATGAGCACTGATTTCAATACCTAAGGCGCTTCAATAAGGCGAGCGATGGAATTTACTATGAGATGGTGTTTTCCGGAGTGACCAATGTCGACCTTTCTCAGGATGCGAGTGTCGAAGCAAAGGATCCCAATCCAACGCGAGTGGTCGGAACCTTGGGGTTCAGTCTATCACTGAACTCTGGCTTTGCCGAGAAAGGCGCTTGACCCATCACAGCACAAGCTTATAGAGCCACATGGCGACCTGCATTGTGGTATAAACAAAGAGCCCAAGACTAGCGACAAATCCCAGGCTGAGGGTCACCAGGAACAGCAAATCCCTGCGACCAGCATGAGGTTTGATGATGCCCCGCTCGAGCAGCTTTATATTTCTTTCATTGGCCTTCCAAACGGCATCGAACACATCGCCGACAAATGGGATCAGGCCAACGAGGAGCTCGACTCCGACGTTCAAGCTCATGCGAAGAACGGTCCAGCCCGAGGCTCCGAACAGTACGGCCAGTACCAGTATCCCAAACGAAAGAATTGCACCGACTATATCTCCCACCCAGGGTATCAGACCGATGACGGCATCCAGACCAATGCGAAATTTGGTACCAGGAATTGCGATCGAACTATCCAGAATCCAGGCCAGACGTTTCATGAGAGCGAGTTGCTGCTGTTTTTTCTCCGGGAGCTGCATTTGGGTATTTTTGTTGTTTTCCAAGGCGATCTCCTAACTTGCGTCACCTTTAGATCCCACGGGACTTAAACAAAGTCCATATCTGTCTATAATGGCGCATATCTTAAAAAAAACATAAAGAAGCCTCTTGAATATATTTGGATGTCAACTAAGATAGCCGCTTTAGGTAGTAACCCTACAGAATAGAAGAATGGTTTTATGACTCAAAGAAATACTATAATAGCCCTTATTTTTTGGACTTTTTCTGCTCTTTCCAGTGCAGCCGGAGCGGCTGAAACAGCGGCCTTCTTAAGCAAAGCCGAAACAGCAGAAGTTCTGCGCTCGATCGATGACATCTGTGCCGACTCCTGGTGTGCTGGGGACCTCAACTTTCACTTTCCGTCCCTGCAGTGCAATCGCTTGGACTGTTCCCTCGATATTCAGTTTGAAGCGCGTAACGACAGTCAAACCAGACCTCAGGACCTGCGAAACTATCGCTGCTCTCTGAAAGGTTTTGCGTCGAAAGAAGATCTGGCGAAAATAGCTCCAATTTTTGACGGTTCTCTCAAGAGCAGCTACTCCGAAAAGCTCTATGATGCTGTTGGAAGCTGTATTCGCGATGAGATTCAGCCCAAGTTTCCCTTGATGGTCTTGCCCAAAGCGAGCTCATGTTTGGGCAGTCTGCTGAAGAAATCCTACTATAACAGTGACTCTCATAGTGTCTTTGCCGATATTTTTTACGAAGTCTCCGATCCAAAAGAAGCTGCGGCTCAAACGCTGACCTTGATGGTAGAAGCCTATGCGCAAACTGATGCCACATGTCGCAATGAAGTCTTCGTTGCCTTCAAAGACAGTCTTGTCTGTGATCAACTCAATGGCCAAGGAAAGGTCTGCGTACTCCCTAGCGATATCGGACGGTTTGTGGTGTTGAAGGATGGAGTGGACGGTGCAGCTGTTATTTACTTGAAAAATAGAGCGCAAAAGAACTCGCTAGGTTCTTTAAGCTCTCGCGTAGTGAGCACTAAAGTTGCTCAGTCCCCAGCTTGCTATTCTGATCTTCTCAATCTCAATAACAATCAAGAAGCGCAGTCGCCCTATGCCAGTTCCGATCACCGTTCCTTCTTCGCCAGCACTAAGGGCTTGAATTTTGGTAAGGACGCTCGGCTGAATGCAGTTCAACTCATTAACAATACGGTGGGCGCTTTGAATCAAAAGTTCAAGTCGACCTGCAGTCTGGAAAAAGCCACCCAAAATATCTCTAAAGAGGTTTGTAGAAATCTAGGTGAAGTCGATATGTGCTCAATAGCCGGTCAGAATTCGGGTTATTTTATAGTGACCAAAGACTATGCGGATGGAGCATTCGTTACCTTCATGCGCTACGATTGAATTGTTCAAAATACTTGAAGCTGTTGCCAGCCAGCTATTTTTTGAAGACGCAAACATCAAATGTATGGGGTTCCTTTAAACATTGCAGAAGTTAGCAAAGCTTTGTATGAAGCGCTTCTGCAAAAGGCAGCTTTCCGCACCGAGCATTCTGAAAGGCTAATGCAGATTCATCTGTTGAGCAAGTTGCATCCATTCCTTAGGCGTATGCATGCTGCCATCCTTCATAACTGCTCTCATACTATGCAGAGCACGTCTGGATTGAAGAGGATTTTCGGCAAGTAAAATCAGATCTGCCTTTTTGCCAGGCTCCAGCGTTCCGATTTCATGCTCAAGGCCGAGCATTGCGGTTGGGCGCGTGCTTGCCATTGCCAGGACTTCCGCCGGTGGCAAGCCTGCATCGAGCAGGAGATCCAGCTCTCGGATCGTTCCGTACCCGTGAAAAAACGAGGTAAAAATGGGCCAGTTGCCAGAATCCGACCCCACCACAAGTTTAATACCTTTCTGATGCATCTTTTGAATGGCTTGCAGAGTTGATGTCCGAAATTCCTGAACCTTGTTTTGACTGAAAAAGAAGTCCACTAGAGGGCGAAACAAACGGAAGGGCAACCACCAAGGAAGGCTCTCTCGTAAAGCCTCCTCTTTAACATAGGCAAGGGATGCTGGATTTTTAAGAGTCTGAAGCTGTTCAGGGGGAACAATAAAGCTTAATCCGTCCCGCTCGATGCGCTCTGGATCCCACATCAGGTCCATGGCATCGTATATGTTGCTGGTGGTTATTACATACGAACCGCTATCAGCAAGTTTTTGTAGAAATTCTGTGGATGGTGAAGCTTCATTAAATCCTGCATGGACTAAAGCGTAAGGTTTTAGTTCGAGCGCCAAGCGGTGTTCAGCTTCAGACATGCTGTGGACAAAGACTTTCACGTCGTTGTTCTTGGCAATTTCGGCAATGAGAGACCGCTGTTTGGCAGAAAATATTTTATAGTTAGGGATGGGCCCAAGGCCATTTTCCATGGCAAGTTTAATGCCGACGGTCTTAAGCTCTTTGGATTTTATAATGCTGTCGTGGATTTCCTTTTCTGAAGTGATAGGCGCCGGCAGCGCCGCATAATCCCCCTTTCGAAAGTTCTCGGTACCCAGATAGCCTCCCGGCGGCATGAGGACAGGTCCCAAGGCGAGGATGCGGGGACCAAATCCGGTTTTTTCTTGATAAGCCTTCAACTCTTGCAGAGTCGGCAAGGGTATCGCTGTGTCAAGGACGGTGGTGACTCCGGCTGCTAGATACGATGCTAGTTGAATCCTCTGTTGTCGCTCGACATCCTGAGGCGCATCCTTACGAAATACGGCACCTGGGACGCTTGACAAGTGAGTATGACTATCGATCAATCCCGGCAAAGCATAAAGTCCGCTTGCGTCATAGATAATGTGTCCTTCATCCGGGATGAGCAATCCTCTTTTGGATATCGTGGCTCCTTCCACAAGGAGATGAGTCGGCTCTGAAATCCCGGCGCTTTCAAGCAGTCGAATATTCTTGATAAGAATCCCTGCCATGGATGTGGAACCTTGAATAAGGACAGCCACTGTGCTCAAAATCTGAAACCAGATTCTCATACGAACCCCTTTGCCTCTTAGGTTTGGGATAGGGATTCTACAATGGTTCAACTCACTTTTAACATCCGGGGAGTTTGGCGCGCCCCTGCGAAAATTGGCAAGGAAGGAAAGTGACCTACGATTTCCGATGTGGCTAGGCAACGCTCTGTTGATCCGAGCGTTCATATACCTCAAAGAAGCGAACCGGGAGCAGAACATGAAACTGAAAGCGCCAGTATCCCGATTCCCCAGGATTTTCGTGCCCAAGCTGCAGCAAAACGTCGCCGCCTTGATTTTGAGCCAGACTCCTAACGGCATTCATGCCTACGCCGCGACCTGATATCTCGGTCACCTGCAGGGCGGTGGATAGTCCGGCATCGAAAATCATTTCTGCTACAAGCCGAGGATCCTGGCGCTCTGCTGTGGACAGCATATTCTTTTCCAGAGCAAGTTTAGCAATCCGCCCCAGGTTTAAGCCTCGGCCATCATCTTCAAGGGTCACTAGAACATTATCGTCACGACATTCCATGATGATGGTGATGCGACCTTTGGTTGCCTTTTGTCGGCGCAGGCGCTCGTCCCCTGATTCAATGCCATGATCCATGCTATTGCGCAGCAGATGGATGAAAATATTGCGCAAAATGTCCTGAGCCTTGTCTTTCAAATAGAACCCATCCACTTTAAGCTCGAGTATAGGCTCTTCCTTGTGCAGATCGCGGGCAAGCGTCGGCAAAAAGCTGCTAAACTCTTCAAAAAATTCTCGGGCGCTGCAGAATACTTGCTGACGAAGAATGGTCTGGATTTGCTCCAGTCCAAACCTAGAATCAGCGGTCAGGCTCTTTTCGTGAATGATGATACGTCCCAATATTGAGTAGGCCAGCTCCGCCTCTTCAATGGAAAATTCAATAGATCGGCTCTGCTCAGTCTTGCGATCGAGCTTCACGCGCGCTATGGTTTCATACTGGTCTAACTGCTTCTGCACCGCAGCCAGCTCGGCTTTCATGCGCAAAACATCCCAGGGCTGCCTTGGATTTTTTTGTACTTCCACATAGCTCTGCTCCATTTCATGTAGCATTTGAGTCATCTTTTTGAAATATAGACTACGGGCGACACCCTTGACGGTATGAGCGTTGATAAATAGGTTTTTCAGGACATCGCCAAGGTTATCCTCACGCAACTGTGAAAGAAGCTCAGCATTTTCCTCAAGGAGCTGTCGAGTCGAACGTACAAATTGCAAAAAACGTGGGGATGGCACCGCAAGAATCTCGCCTATCAACTCCAGCTCGACTTGCTGAGCTTTATTGCTTTCCACAAGCTGCCGAATTGCTGTGATTTCGCGCATGGTTACTAGGATTTTTTCAACATAACCATCTCTACCTGGAATTGCATTCCACGTTACATCCCAGATTCGATTGTCCGAATCGAACAGTTCCAAGGGCAGCGTGTGGACATTGAAATCAAAATTGACTAAATCCTCACCAAGTGAAGCTATGATGGTGCTAACAGCTTGGCTTTTTTCATTGGAACTAAGCTCAAAGCGTTCAAAAAAGATATCAGTGGCATACCTTTTCTCGAAATCATTATCGGGAAGAATATCCTTAAGGTGTTGCGAATGGTCCTTATGTATGCGATTTTCGCGCGATATCATGAAGACGCCTATTGGAATATTGTCCATGATCGATCTGATGTCGCGGGTCTTTTCATCCACTGTTTGCTCGAGGTTCTTATTATATTCTGTCAAGGAGTTCTTGAGATTGTTAATCTGATCTGCAAGGCCCAGGGAGACTACGATTAATTCAAAGGCAAGGCCTACTGTCATGGCGTTTTGTGTAATCATCGACCTTTGAACAAGAGCATATTCCGTCGCCAACCAGATCAAGCTGCAGACCGCTAGGCCTAGCCAGCCAATCAAATAGAAACGCATAGCCCTAAAGCGACTCGGTGGAAACATAAAGCCGGTGGCAATGCACATGCCTACCATTGCCACTAGGTTGAGGTCGGTGATATAGATGATTTTCCTAGTACCACCCAAAAGTAGAATCAAAGCGCCGATTACGCCGACGACCACGCCTATGGTAAAGTAACGATGGACAAAAGGACTATTTTTGCGAGTATTGAGAAAGATCTGACCAAAAGCGCTGTTTCCAGCAACAGCAAGGCAGCCTGCCACCGGTAGTAAGCGGTTCCAATGATCGACAGCAAAATAATCATAGGCCACGCCGCTCATAAGAATAACGACACAAAATACTGCAGACGAGGCCAAAGCGTGCAGCAGAAAAATTATCTGATGGGTGATAAGAAAGAGGCAAATGTTGAACAAAATCATAGAGAGGATCATGCCAAAGACGACTTCCTGAATATTGATCGCGCGAGTTTTGCTATCATTGGCAGCAGCGGGCAAAGGTTCCATGAGAAAATTCACTGTATCCTGAAGGCCGAATTTCAGTTTCAGAAGCAGACGCAAGTTTTGCCCAGGCCCCAAGGTCAACTCCAGGGTAGGTACATTCAGCTGCAGACGTTTGAGAGTGAACGAAGGGTTAGGGTCGGCGAGGGGAATGAAATATTCCAGATGCGATGTCAGCCGATTCGCGATGATAAGACGTGCCGACTTGGGAACGATCGATTCATTGGAGATATTCAAACGAACCCAGTAGTAACCATCCCGGTAACCTCCCTGAAGCAGTTCGGAGACTTCTCGCCTTTGCGCTTCAATCAGCGGATCAAGCTGTTGCCAGGTACGATCATCGCCATCGAGCAGCACCCGGGCGTGAGCATTGATATTCGCTGAATTGCTCAGTTTACTGATGTCAAAAGGCGCAGAAGCTCGGAGCTCCGCTGCTTTAGCTGAAAAGCTCATGAAGACAAGAAAAAAAATCCAAAAGATGAACAAGTTCTTGGCAACGACTTTTTCCTTTGTAGTAGCTCCTCTATGCTACGATATTTTGCTAGTCAAAGTAAGAAGCCAGGAAGGCAAAATATTCACTTCCTGCTCGAGCGGACTGATGTTTGTCTCTTGGCAGGAGAGATTGCGGCCCCTCATGATTTTACGAGTCTTACTGCAAATTTCCACTCTCACAACCGATTGGCGCGTTGTAAGGATTGCAGTTCACTGCAAATGGTTCAAGCAAATCTACAAAATAGCCATCCAAGCTATGCTTAGCGTCATTTCCTTCAAGATCGTCCATGAGCAGCTGAATTCCAGCATTCCTGGCCTCTTGCAGCTTGGATCGACAATCTTCAGCCTTGTCTCCGGCACCACAAACGTTATCCGAGAGTATGAAATTTTTACCCATAGCTTCCTTTTGAAAGCTGCCTGCTGAAGTTTTGGCGACAACGGCCCAAGGGCTATCGATATGCTCGGGAGTGGCACGAACAAACATAGCCCGACCCAAGAGGCTGCCCTCTATCAGATAGACCGTCGGGGTTCTGTCGTCCTGATCAAGCATAAACATAAACTTGCCACGAGATTCTTCGACCGCCGGCCAGCCGTTGAGCTGTACAGCGGCCTGAAGGGTTTCAGAATCTTTTTGAACGCTATCAGGGGTGATCAGGCGATCACCCAGAACGGCCCGAATCTCTTGGTCGATGCGATCGAAATTCTTGAATTTAGGCCCACCCGTGGCATCTTTCACTTCAATCCAGACAAAAATGCTCATATGTCCGGGATTTCTATCGGACCAGGCTTTGAGTTGTCCCAGGCAATCTTTGAATTTTGAACAGCTGGTCTTTGAATCGATGACAGCGATGTGATAGACGACGAGGTCCGAACCTAAGGCCGGCTGGTGAACGTCCAATTCAAAGGCTCGAATTCCCCTCGTCTCCAGTTGGTCCTTCAGCGGCAAGTGAGAGTATTTGTGACTTGCATCCCATGCGATCAATCCTTGCTGATGATAGCTGTTGTGAGTGCCCTTAACCTGAATCTGATTGAGCTGCAATTGCTGCGCTCCCAAACTCGAAGTCAACCCAAAAAAAGACCAAAGCAATGCCCAAGGTGCTAACGCCATAGTTAGACTCTTCCCCATACGTTGTGATTTTTGAGAGCAGATTTTTATGTTCTGACGTTAGGAAAATTGTGGGACATTGACAATGGCATTTGTAAAGAAACGGAGAAGATGAGATGAGGAAATATTAACGGTCCCTGGTAGACAAGGGTTTGCGCGTATTCAGACCATAAAGCTTCGCTCAACCTTGAGCTTTGGGGCGTCTCTTGTCTCTTTTGCAAGCGTTGCCGAGCTCGAGGATCGTTCATGATGAGAACTCAGGAGACGTCCCTGTCTTGAGCTACAATACTAAGAGTGGTTCCTAGGAGGGGGACTTGAAGGTAAGCAGCCCCGGCGATCCTCCGTGTCGCCGCAACTGATTGCATATGAGGTCTCCATGAATGTCATGCCCCTGATCTTTCCGTGCCTGTCAAGGGTTTGGACTTTACTCCTGCTGTTAGGTTTGGGGTCTCGAATGGTTCCAGCAAAAGCAGCGGACATAGCGCCGACCCCCAGCGGGGCCTTTGTATTTGAAGGCAAATTTTTGCGCATGCAGAGTTCAGCCGTCTCAGCCAGTCTTAGCCTATCACCGACGATCAAGATTTCTGGCCAATGGTTGGCTCCAAGTTCCGACCTTGATTGCCGAAGCAGCCGGACTTCCTATCTTTGCCGTATCGGGGATTATGGAGACTTTTCCATCGATCACAGCGGGGATCGATGGCGACTCCGATTTGAAGCGCACCGTGATTTGAATTTTCAGGCCCTAGGATTACAGGGCCTCGTGCAGATTCCACAGGCCAAAGGCTGGCTTTCAAACGGTTTCCAATCCTGGTCTCAGACTGGCGTTATTTCACTGAAGAAGGCTCCTCTTGAAGCGGAATTGCAGACCGCCTTAGCATTGAATGGCGAGGAGGAAGTTTACCGTCGAGGTCAAGAAATATCCTGGTGGTATAGCTTTCTAGGAAGTGATCAGGCCAGTTTTTTGGCCGGAGTCAGCACCGCGGATACTCTAAAGTCGTACCTTCAATTTGCCAAAGTCGCCGCCGATCAGTATTCCGTCCAGCTCATCAGCGGAGCCGGCGAGCAACTGAATCTCAAGGCGGGCCAGAGCGTTGCGGAAACTTGGTTTTTAGCCCTGGGACCGAATTTGCAGCAGCATATGGATCGCTATGCAAAGACCTTGGATTCTCGTCGAAATCGAAAGGCCTCGAAGAGCCTTGTCGGCTGGAATTCATGGTATGACCTTTGGGACAAAGTCAGCGAAAGTGATTTTTTAGCCAATGCACAACTGCTCGAGCAGCTCTGGGAACCGCGCCTTGGTTTGCCCAAAGGTCGTATAACAATGACTTTGGACGACGGTTGGGAAAAGGCATGGGGGGACTGGATTCCAAACTCCAAGTTTCCAAATGGGATTGAAGCCCTGGCCAAAAACCTGAGAAGTAAATCCTACCGCTTTGGCTTGTGGTTAGCACCGTTGCTGGCTCATCCTGATAGTGAAATCGCCCGACAGCACCCGAGCTGGTTTGTGCAAGGCGCCATCTATCGCAATCCAATAGGAACGAGTTTCAAAGTATTGGATGTAACTCAGCCCGCTGTAGCGGAGCATTTGCAAAACACGGTTAGGCGAATCATAGGGGCTGGCGTGCAAACTCTCAAACTCGACTTTCTGTTTGCTGGAACTTTGGAGGGCAAGCGATCGAAGGCCATCACCGGCATGCAGGCTTATCATGAAGCCATGCGATTGATTCGCGACGCTGCCGGGGAGGAAGTTGAACTCTACGCAGTGGGCGCGCCGCCCTTGGCGACTTTTTCCTATGTGGATGGGTGGCGAGTGGGAGGCGATATCGCTTTCGCACCATTTCTTTTTGGTTGGCCAAAGCCCGGGCCAACTTTTATAGCGAACCAAGCCCGAAGCATCGCGGGTCGCCAGCCTTTTTGCCAAGTGACTCTATGTGACGGAGACCCAGCTTTGCTCCGCCTCTTACCTCGCGATCAGGTGGAGGCCGGAGTTTGGGTCGCCGCCGCCGCCGGAGGAGCTATGATTTTGTCCGATAACCTTCTTCAATTGGATCGGCAAAGACTGACCTGGGGCTATGATACTCGTCAAATGAAGAATGGAACATCGGGTCAGCCGGCTCGCCTAAAAAGCTATTTTCCTGCAGAGATTCCTGATGATTTGAACAGTATGAAAGATCGCTTTTTCACAGCCGAGCAAAAGGTCCCTGAAGTTTGGATCATGCCCGATGGAACTCGCGTCGCGCTGAATTTTGGCAAGGACAAAAAGTTTATTGAAGCTGTGGAGGTTCCCAGCAATGCCAGTCGCATTCTACCCTAGCATTTTGATCGGCAATCGATCATGAAGATCAGGCTGCTACACCTTGCTCATCCTGGAGGAATATTCCAGGAATTCGAAGCAGAAATTTTGTGCCTTGGCCGGGTTTAGTTTCGATGGATATGGTTCCGTCAAGTTTATCAACTTCAGCTTTGACTGCCGACATACCTACGCCGCGGCCTGAGGTTTGGGAGACCTCTTTGGAAGTCGAGAACCCATCTCGAAAGATGAGGGCATAGATTTGATCCTGCTTGAGGCGTTTCAATTCATAATCCTTCAAAAGATTTTTGCGCCTTGCTACTTCCATAATACGTTCCGCATTGATGCCTTCGCCGTCATCCTCAATACAGATGAGGAGCCCATGACCATCATCGGGACTCAGACTCAGCTCCAGCTTGCCTTGACTTGGCTTGCCAGCAGAAAGGCGATCGTCGGGGCTCTCAATGCCATGATCACAGGCATTGTTAACCAGGTGGACGAGGCTGCGAAATAAAGGCGACAGGGTGTCGAGGTCGGTCCTCCAGTCTTCACCTTTAATAGAAAAAGCTATGTCCTTATTCAACTTTTTAGTCACGCGGGCGACGATATTATGCAGTGGGGCTGTGAGCACGCCGAGTGGTCGGCAGCGCAGACTCTCCAATTCTTTGATAAGTACCTTACGCGTGCCTTGGTCGACGTCTCTGGCCAATTGCAGGAGCTGCTGCAAGCGTTCACCAGTCATGGAGTAGATATCCTTCCTGGTCTCATAGTAGGCGATCCCCAGGATTTTCTGATGCTTGGCGAGGAATTGACTCATCTGTCCTTCCAGGTCCAAAGCCACTTTTTTGATGAAGGCGAAGAAGGCTGAATCGCTAGCTTTGCGCTGAGCCACCATGGTTTCCATGACGTGAATGCGCTTTTGCAGAAAGTCCAGACTATAGACTCCAGAATTGCCCTTGATGGTGTGGAGGATCCTCATCACCGTCTCGCGATGATGAGAACTCTGCAGATGGCCTATTTCACTTTTAAAGTCAGCTAAAAATTCTTGGAATGAATCAATGTTTTGGAGTATGGAAAACAAGCAATTGACTAGGTCCATCTGCTTTTGAAATTGATGCTGCTGAGCCACGGCTTCCGTGACATCGTCAGCAACCACGATGACTCGATCCGGCTTGCCTTGCTTGTCTCGAATCACTGTGTAGGCCAAATCCAAAGTTCGCCCCTTTGCCGTGAGCACTTGGCGTGGCATCATCCGCAGAGTTACTTCGGCGGGCATGAAGTCTTCGAAGAGTTGCTCTAGATTGAGGCGAAGAAAGTCCTCACGGCCATCCCTGAGACCGAGGGCTTTTCCAATCGATCGGCGAGCGATATCACGACCAAACAGCACTTTACAGGATGCAGAGGTGGTCGGATCGATGTGAAGATCCTTCTTAATGATGAAAAAAGCTTCACGAAGGTTGTCGAGGATCTCTTTGTTCTGCTTAAGGATGACGGCCAATTCTTGAGCGAATTCCTTCTGCGTTTCGGCATTGATCTGCGAGCTGATTGCAGTCTTGAGTTTCTCTTTAGAGTGTCTCAACGATTGCATGGTGTCGACGACTTCTTGGTTTTTTGCTTCCAAGTGGCGAGTCGATTCGGATATCCTATGGATCGTGCGCATTTTGGCCAATAGGAGTTCTGGTCCTATGCTATTCATCACATAATCTGATACTCCGTTTTCATAGGCGGCAACCATGAATTCGGCATCGCTGTTGCTACTGATTGCTATAATGGGGATCAGGGGTCTGATTTGCCGAATGGAATTGATGAGCTTGAGATCTTTAAAACCTTCCAAAAGTCGACATTCGACGAGAACAATATCAGCGTCCTCGAGAAACATTTTAACGTCGTCGTCATAGTGGGCAGCCGTCACCTGAATGTCCGGATAGTCTTGCTGAAATTGCCTGACAAGATCGAGTGCTTGACGATCAACAATGGCCACCACTCTCAGTTCATACTGGGACGAGCCTCCGCCAAGGAGATCAGAGATGACATCTTCATCAAAGGCTGAACCAAACTCGCTCATGCTGCATGGGTCCTTTTGCGGAGTTCATCGAGTTTTTCCTGGGCCTTGGGAAAACCTGGAGAATATTTCAGACAAAGCTCAAGATACTTGCTTGCCTCTTCATTGCGCTTCATATGGATGGTGCACATGGCCAGATTGAAATAAACCCTTGCATCTGTCGGATTCAATCGCAGAGCTTGCTCGTAGGATTCAATAGCTTTATCGTAATCACCATGTTTCTTATAACAGACGCCGCGTAAGTTATAGAGCTCATTGGTCATGCCGAAGGCGTCTTCATGCTGCTGCACGAAATCCAAGGTGCCCTCAATATCCTGTGCATTGTATCGATCCTTAGCTAGGCATAGCAGGAATTCTGGTCGGTTTATTTCAGCGGCAATTGCTTGTTGGCAGAGCGGCACAGCCAAGGAGAACTGCTGGAATTCCATCAAAAGCTTGATGCCTTTGGTGTAGTAAAAGCCGTTAGGAACCTGCGTCACAACTTTTTTTATAAGAGCAAATCCAGGGTCGTTTTGTTGTTTTTGGAGAAGGACCTTGGCCTGCAAGAGCGAGCGAGCAGGAGAATCTTCATCGCTTTTGGCAAGCTCATCCATGATCTTGTCAGCTTGAGCCAGCTGGTTGTCTTGCAAGAAGGCTTGGGCCAAGCCCATGGAGCTTCGGGAGCTGTTTTTGGTCAAACTGCGAAGTTCGGAATAGAGTTCAATGGCCTCTGCAGCCTTATTGTGGATCAATGAGTCTTTGGCTTTGGTGTACTTGCTTTCCACTGTCCCGGAGGTATTGAACAGCGACAGCGTGGAATGAATAGTGAACTCGAGATCTGCAGGATTCACGGGGAAATGGAGGTACTTTACCAAGCCGTAGCGCTTGAGATTATCATCGCTCTCGGGCTGTTCATCTTTGCCAAAAAGTATTACGGGAATGTTGGGAATTTTATCTGAGGTTTTAATTTCTTTGATCAGGAGCCATCCTGGAATAAAGCGGATACTTTGATCGCAAATGAGAAAGCCGAAGCTCTGATCAGTCATTTTTTGTAGAGCTTCAATGCCGTTATCCATGAGCTGAACTTTGGACATCTCTAACTTTTTGAGAGCCTTGAGAATAGTTTCCGCATGCACTTTGTTGGCAGAAAGTACCAAAACGCTGAGGGCTTTAGAGTCAGTTGCCAAGGGATGTTCCTCTCCTGCCAAGGGCCAAAGCTGGCCTTTTCCTTGGTTAGATCGGAAGAAAGCCTGATATTCTTGAACTTTGAGCTTCAAAAAGAGGCTTGGTAGAAACCCTGGAATCAAGACATTCAGCCAATTAACTCAACAGATGCAGGAGGTCTTCCCGGGTCAACGACGGAATCACAGCCCCATCGCCAATCGCAGCAGCGGCTAGGTTGCGCTTGATGGCCTGCAGTTCGAGGATTTTTTCTTCCACGCTGTCCAGAGCGACGATGGGATGGATCATCACAGTTCGATCCTGACCGATGCGATGGGCACGATCGGCGGCTTGATCCTGAGCGGCTGGATTCCACCAAGGATCCAAAATGAAAACATGGTCCGCCTGAGTAAGATTCAAACCCACTCCACCGGCTTTGAGGGACATGATGAGGACGGGTGGACCATCGACGGCCTGAAAGCTGTCGACGATTGCTTGGCGATTGCTCGTGGTCCCATCCAGGCGAAGGTAAGACAGACCCGCTGTTTGTAAAATCGGTTCCAAAAGATCGAGCAGCGATGTCCATTGCGAGAAGACCAATGCCTTATGACCTTCAGCCAGAGCGACTTCCAAACTCTCCATCAAGACCGTGAGTTTGGACGAATGAGTCGCTGATTGATGGGGTAGGAGAGCTGGGTGACAGCACGCTTGCCTCATTCGTAGCAAAGCTTCTAGCGCTTCAATCACCGAGCCACCCTCAGCCAGACGATCGACGATATCCTGCTGGGTCGTGGCTTGGATCGCTGTATAGAGCTGCCTCTCTTCAGGCCAAAGCTCTGCATAGAGGACCTTTTCAATTCGTGGCGGCAGTTCAGGGGCAACTTCACGTTTGAGACGTCGCAATATGAAGGGGCGGATCATATGCCTCAGTCTTTCAGCGACAACTTGCTGACCTTCTTCTATCGGTCGACTGAAGCGTTCGCGGAATTCTTTTCGAGCTCCCAATAAACCTGGATTGAGGAAGGCAAAGAGACTCCATAGATCATCCAGTCGGTTTTCTACCGGTGTCCCTGATAGAGCCAGACGAAAAGTGCCAGGAATTTTTTGTGCAACTTGAGCCACCTTGCTCTCAGGATTTTTAATGGTCTGTGCTTCGTCTAATACAATGCATGTCCAGCTGCGTTTGACGAAGGTCTCCTCTTCGCTACGAAGGAGCCCATAGCTGCTTAAAATGACCTGAGCTTCTGGATCCCATTGTCTTTGCGAGCCATGGTACATACAGACTCTTAAGTTGGGTCGAAAGCGTTCTAACTCGCGCTTCCAGTTTGGCAAGACACTGGTGGGAGCAATGATGAGATTCCCTGCAGGAGCGAGCGCGGCAATGGCCTGCACCGTTTTGCCAAGACCCATATCATCAGCAAGCAGAGCGCCAAGGCCGAGGCTCTGAAGGTGCATGAGCCAAGCCACACCTTGTTTCTGATAGCTTCGCAATTCTGCTTTAAACAGAGGCGGAAGAGCGGGGACTGCTGTGGCAAAATCAAAGTGGCGAAGTCTGCGAAACGCCTCCAACTCGGGCGGCGTTGCTAATTTTTGCTCGTCAAACAATTGAATCACTTGTGGCAGAGCTGCTTTGGGTAGGCTTTCTTTTTGCTGTTGAGCCAAAAGTAAGTCGAGAATTTTCTGGCCGCAAGATTTCAACCAATCCTGAGGCAAATGGGCAAAGCCCCCATCCAAGAGCGGCACAAGACTCGCGCCGCGTTCCCAAGCTTGCAAGGCAGCGAGAGCATCCACGCGGCTTGTACTTCCTTGGCCTGACCTTGCATCCAAAGCAAAATCTAAGTGCAGTCGATCATTCTCCCAATGCAATAGACCTTTCAACTTGCCATGGCTACGAAACTGCCTGAAACCATCGCCACTGATCGTACCTTTCCAATCTTTCAGCTGTTCCACAAGCCGCAGGGCTTCATTGGTTCCATAGAATTTACCTTGATAGAGTTCCATGCCCCACTGGCGCCAGAGTTCATCTTTCAGACGACGTTCGCTATCGGTATCACGGATGGGAACCTCCTGACCGGTCGCACGGAAAACCCCATCGCGGATGTGAGCGATGGGTGGATCTCCGTAAACAATACCAGGTTGCAGCCAGAGTTCATGGCCTCGCGATTCCAAGTTAAGTTCGAGCCGAGCTTCCGCTTCGACAAATTTTGGGAGATTGCTGGCTTTCTTTTCGACCTGAAATCTAAGCTCTAGTTTGGGTAGAACTTCGCTGGAAAATTTTTCCAAATCTCTCAGCGCCACGTTATATCCGTTGGCGAGCATCTGCCGCTCTTCGGGATCGAGCTGAAGTACAGCCTGCGGATGGAGACAGTCGCCGGCTAGGACGACCCCGTTGCTGAAAGTTTCTGTAATGCGTGGATCGCGCTTGCCTTGGACGTGAATGCCCAAACCTTGGTCGTGAATGAGAATGATCAGACCTAAGGGTTCACGACTGGCTTTGCAGGCTTGACCATCCAGTGTAAGCTCAGCTTCGCTCAGGTAGGGGAAAATCCGGTTCCAGGTGCTGGCGTTCAATCGACCGCGCCGATCCCCTTGCAAGGCCGATTCTATTCCGAGATCTATTTTGGTCGGTGTTACAGGGACAGATAGCACACGACCGGTTGAAATACTCGTCAGTGGCACGGTGAGCAGCTGGCGCTGACCGTCGCATTGGATCACTCGTTCAAAGTGAAGAGCGCCTTGATCGCGGGTGAGGGCGTGGAGAATGGTGCCCGACGCAGTCTTCGACTTGGGAAGTTCTTGACCCTGCTCTTGGGCCCTCTTCAGGGCAATAACCGCCGCTGCCACATGATGACAAGGGTCGCCTTTACAGGAACAGTCGCGATTCCAATCGAGGTCCTGAGGCAAAAGTGTGACAACGGCGCTGACTCCGCTTCTGCGATCGAGAACACGGAGGACGATTTCTTCATCGGTGCTTCGATCGCCGGTGACCGAATCCTGGCGAGCAAGTTCCACCCCGCGCGACCAGGTTTCTTTGCTAGCACTTTCCCGGATTGCTTCGAAGAGATCGTCCATAAAAACCCCGATGAAAAAGCGAAGCCTCATTCCTAACCGATGCGAAGGCGAAGGACAAGAGATCTCCACGGGGCCATGGACCTCGGCTGAGGCCTGTGTTAATATGGCTTTTAAATCAGCCGATTCCATGAGGAGAAAAGGATGCCAAACAGCGTAGGGCCGCGCGACCCTTCTTCGTTGACAGTCGTTCTCGATGCCCAGCTCCTGGCGCAGTTGGAACGCTATGCTGCCCAACATCTCATTTCGGTTTCAGACTTTGTACGCAACTCGATTCAGCAGGCTATGGCACGCGAAATGCCGAGACCTGCCCGCAGGAATAAGTCGTCAACGGAACGGCCTGATGAGGCCCCATTGGATGCCTTTTTGCCCGAAGGTGTCGATCCTTTCGCGCCAGCCGAGGTGGCCATGGGGCTGGCCAGCAATTTCGAAGAGATTCAGGCTCGCATGCGTTTTGCAGGTACGCCAGCTCTACTTAGAGACCTTTAAAGCGCCATCTCCATCTAAAAAGCTTTTCAATTGCCGATAATGGGACTGTAGACGGATAAAACTGGACGGATCGCCACCGCGATCCGGATGGTGCTCGAGAGTCAGTCTTAAAAAACGACGACGCAATTCAGGCAGTCCGCAGTGCCGCAAGTCCCCTTCATTTTCCAATTCAAATTGCTGCAGTGCAGCTTGCAAAGTGAGAGTCTGAGTCGCTCGATATCGTTGCATCTTGATCCAAAAATCTTGGCTCATACGATTCAATTCCTGTTCATCGTACAGACGAAAATTTTCTGGCAAGGCATAGTACTCAAACATAATCGCTTGTTTAGAACAAAGCCGAGTGGATACCCAAAAGGCCTCCTGCTGATGATGCTCGCAAAACAAGGGTTGAGCAGCTTTGTTGCAGTGCATCAGAGAATGAGCATCGAAGGCTCGACAGATGCCTTTGGGCCGAAGGCCCATGTGAACTCCGACAGCGGAAAAACCAAAGAGCGGCCAGCTCTCGCTTTGAAAGAGATCTTGCCACATCTCGATCAAATGCAACTTAAGCTCCTGATCGAGGCTCACGGTGCCAAAGCCAAATTCAACGGGAGCGAGGGAGGCGGCATGAAACATCAATTGCAGGTGGGTGACGCGCAGCCGAAGGGCAAAGCTCAGGGCGTGAATTCCCGTCACTCCGCTCTGCATTGCCTCGCGATACAATTCGCTTGGGATCAATTGCTTTAAGAGAGTCTGATCGGCTAAGGCTGGCGGATACCAAAGTTCTGTGTGCGGGAGTAAGGGGGATTCTGCCGGAGTAAGCGCTGCGGAATTCTGTTGACTGAAGAACCAATGAACGAGTGTGACAAAGAGCTGTTCAGTCTCCAAAACGGATAGTATTCCACTCAGCATATCGAGTCCTTTTTACTGATATTCCAGCCTATTGTATCATATCTCTGCAAAAAAAATCGGCAGCTGATGGGGCCATCGCTGGCACGAGACCTGCTTTATGTAGAGAGTTATGCGGATGATGAAATCTCGAAGCGGGTGTTGAAGTGTATCATAAGTATCTAAATATATTATGTTTACTGTGTGTTTTAGTGGGGCCTCTTCAAACCTCTCTAGCTGACGAGCTTTCAGCCAAAACGAGGTCGGCAGCAATTAAGGCCTCAGACATCACTGCCTATACCTTGCCTAACGGCCTGAAAGTTTTGCTTTTTCCAGATCATTCAAAGCCAGAATTGACTGTCAATATCGTATACAAGACCGGTTCCAAACATGAGCGAGCGGGTGAATACGGTATGGCTCATCTCTTGGAACATATGCTGTTCAAGGGTACGAAGCAGTACCCTCGCATTTGGCAGGAACTTGAAAAAAGAGGCGCGCGTTTTAATGCCAACACCAATTCAGATCGCACCAGTTTCTATGAAACTCTAGTGGCAAGTCCCGAAAATCTTGAATTTGCTCTGGCTTTGGAAGCAGATCGCATGCAAGGGGCAAGCTGGACCGACGAAGATCTTGCCAGCGAGATCTCGGTGGTAAAGAATGAGTGGGAACAGAGTGACAATTCAAGTTTCCAAGCTTTGCTTAAGGAAATGCTTCCGGTAGCTTATCCCGACCACGCTTATGGTCGGGAGACACTGGGAGTAAGGCTTGGACTTGCCGCCACCAAATCGGAAGACCTGAGGCGATTTTATCAAAGACGATATGGTCCCAATCGGGCGATTTTAGCTATTGGCGGTAATTTTAGTTTGCATGAAGCAAAAGCTTTGGTCGACAGCTACTTCACTAAACTGCCACCAACCTCCGAAAGCTCGGATGAAGCTTTGAATGTCATGTCAGCACAAAGAAGCGAGCGACAGGTTATTCTTCGTCATGCGGGTGACACGGTCTACGTTGGGCTGCTCTATCATACAGTGCCAGGTTCAGCTTCCGAGTTTGTTCCGACCCAGGCCTTGATTCATAGCCTGAGCCATGGTGCTAAGGGGCTTTTTCAGCGTGAGATGATAAAAAAGCGTCTTGCTTCAGAGGTTTTTGGTTTTGTTCAGCAGTCGGTGGAGTCGGGTTTTATCGTGATATGGGCTCGACCTGCAGCTGGCCAAGATCCCCAGCGCCTGGGGCTGCGTCTAGCGGAACTTTTAGAGCAACCGTCGCTGGTTAAAGTCACCGCTCAGGATCTTAGGCGTTTTCAGGCAGAAAACTCTCAAGCCTGGGCTGAGCTTATGCAGGATCCTAGATCTTTGACCATGCAACTGGCCGAATATGAAGTGCTGGGTGACTGGCAACTCCTATGGAAAGAACAGGATATTGCTCAGAGACTAGAGGTCGAAGCAGTCAACCAAGCCGCCCGTTGGTTCAAGCCCGAGAATCGAACGCTGGGGATTCTCAATAAAAAAGTTTTATCCAGGCCCAGGCATCCCACTTAAGTGGAAAAGAGATTCCAACGGAATCTTACGAAAAACCAAAGAATTGTCTGGCAGATTCTCCATCTTGCAGCTTGCCCGTGGGGGCATGCTTCCCTTATAATCATGGCTGATCCTGGTATATCCGCGCGAATTTCCGGGGAGCTCGACGAGTCTTTGGACTCAGTCTTTTGCCCAATACCTTCATTCTGGACGGAATTTATGGAAAAAGGCTTGGTCGTTATAGTCGATGACGATAGAGAAATTCTCGAGGTCTGCAGCGAAGTCCTTATGGATCAGGGATTTGAAGTCATCTCTTTTGAAAACCCCTTGGAAGCGATTAAAGCGCTGATGGGCAGCCGTCGAGTGGATGTCATCATCACGGATTTTCGAATGCCGGAGATGAATGGCCTGGAACTCATGGGTAAATTGAATGATCAGAAAATCAAAATTCCAGCGATCATGTTCACCGGTGTTGCCGATAAAGAATTAGCGATCAAAGCCCTCAATGCTGGCTGTCACTACTTGATTGAAAAGCCACTACGGAATCAAGAATTGATCCACTATACCGAGCAGGCCATGGTGTATGGTCGATGGGAAGGGATCAGCGATCGTCTGCTGCAGGAGTGCACTCACCTGATCAAACTCTTGAAAGAATTGTCATCCAACTATGAATCTCGTTTCAATCATGCTGAGAATATCGTTTATCTCAACAAAAGTGGTTCGCAAGTGAAGCCCGAAGAGGTCCAGGGTTACCTAAAAAATATCTCCAACGGCATTTCCATAGAAAACGAAGTGCAAGACTCTAACAAGACCATGGAAGCCTTGGCCAAGGAACATAAAATGCTGAAGAATATGATTCGCCGTTAGGGTTTAGCCGGCTTTCTTGAGAATGACGGTAAACTGGGTCCAATGATCGGCTGGAAATTCTTCCAGAGCTTGCGACTGAACCTCGATATCGCCGCCAAATTTTCGAACATAGCGACGAGCCAAGGGCAGGCCCAATCCTGTGCCTTTTTCGCCGGCCGTGCCTTTGCGACTTGTTTTGGCGTTATGAGAAAAGAGATTCATGATGAGAGTCTTGGGGATGCCAATGCCTTGGTCTTTGACACGCACCACAATGCGATCATCATCCAAGATTTCGATGGAAATGGTAATGGTATCTTCACTCTTGGAAAACTTAATGGCATTGGAAAGCAGATTGTGGAAAACAGTGTGTTCCAGAACTGTACGCTCGGCAAACACACTTACTTTCTTGCAATCCTCGTCACTCAACTGGGATTGAATTGCAAGTTTCAGATTCTTGGCCTCGGCTCTAGGCTTCAAGTTATCAACGGTTGACTGCAAAATCGCTAGTATTGGTACCGGACGCAGAATCAAATCCAACTTGCCAGCTTCAATAGCTTCCAATTCCTTGACCGTTTTGAGCATGGCTTGAGCCGACAGTGCCGCGAGCTTAATCTTTTCGAACGACAGCTTGACCTTTGCATCCTGGTGGGACTTGCTTTCCTGGAGTTCAGCCATGGACTGAATGACAAACAGCGGGCCCGAGAGATCATGAGTCAGGATATGAATCAAGGAATGCAGTTCCCGAACCTGAATCTCCTGCCTACTCTTTTCGGAGGCAAAAGCCAAGAGCTTGCCGCGAAGAGAGAAAGGCAGAAAGCCAAACTGAAGCAGGGCACCTGTGGTCAGGCTAAGAGCTGGATCTGCGTAGGGGATATCAATATCAAAGGAGCCGAGGAGAGCGACCGTAGCTCCCAAGAGAAAGCAACCGAGACCAGCAAGATAGAACCAAGTGGATCGCAAGTCCTGTTTGGAGCGCCTTAGACCATAGCTAAGAAGGGAAGCGATGGCAACAAAGCTGGTGACTTGAGTGACTCCAAAGAGGATATGATCGCTGGTTAAGGCCGATGAGATCAAGGCGAGCAGGAAGGCGAGACCTGACTGTACGCGCAGGACTGTATATATTTTGGTGTAAAGCTTTTTGAGGTTCAGCACGGAGAGGGAAAATTCCATGAGTCCGAGCGTCGAAAGATGAATAGCAAGAGAGAGATGGCGCTCCCACCAGTCAGCTATATTCGAGGGGCAAAAGACTCCCAGAAGGCCGCTGACTATAAGCAGTAAAGGCAAGAGGGTGAGGGCGTAGACCGCATAGAAAAGCAGGCTCTGATGGCCTGAACCCACATAGACGATGAGGGCTGTCAGGGTCATAATCAGAATGCCTCCGAGCAAGAGGCCCGAGACTAGCAGAAATCTATCGTTTGAGGCTTTGAGGACTTCGGGATAGACCAGCTGAAAATTTTGTAAGTTCAGGTACGAGCTGGTTCCCAGATAGTAAACGTGCAGGCCAGGAGCGATGGCTAAGTTGATGCGAGTAAGACGGTCCTGGGCATAGGCGGGTGTATCGCGCCGACTGATCCATTCCTTTGCAGTGTCGGTGGACCCTTGGGTGGGGGTCTGTATGATAACTAGGTTGTGGGTTGCTGGGTCAATGGAAACGAGGTCGAGGGACACGCGGTCGCTCGTGCGATTTTCAAGCGTGAGTCGGAACCACTTGAGAGGAGCTCTCAGGCTAAGGGCGCCGATGCGGTTACTGGCGCCAGGACCATCAAAGTGTGGTAAAACAGGCTCACTGCCGAGTGATTCAAGCTGTTTTGTCTTGATATCAATCTGGGTGTTAGAGCCATCCCACACGACAAGAGGGGCTCCTTCGTAAGCCTCGGCCCGGGAGGCTAGCCAGAGGATCATGAGTCCTGTCAAAAGTTTGACGATGGGGAAGCGCACTTGATCCAAAATGGGTCTCCAAACTAATCTTATCACCCGAATGGCCTTCGACAGTTGCGACAGAGAACTTCAATGAATCTTTGGTAAGATCGTATCTTCTTACCAAACAGAAAGAAACCTAGGTCTTTACTCTAGCGACAAGCTCCAGCTTTTCTTGATTGTTCTTTGCAAGACTCATGTTAGAATAGTTAAAGGTCACGGCTTAAGTCTGGGCTCTGAAGGATGACATGAATCGACGAGGCTCCGAAAGCAATTGCAGCAGTATTCCATTTCCAACTCCCCTCTACAAAACCAGATTCTAAACCCTATTCGCGGCCCCGGTGCCGGGAAAATTCGCGTTGGTTTTCCAGTGAAAGTTTGTTGCAAAACAGCTTTTGCTTTATAAGACCCTTTTGTTAAGGTTTGCTTGGTATGAGTAAAAAGTTATTTGTTGGTGGCTTGAATTTTCAGACGACTGAAGAGATCCTGCGTAGCATTTTTGAAGGGGTAGGGACAATCGAGGAGCTGAAGATAATCACCGACTACGAGACGGGTCGATCCAAGGGTTTTGGGTTTGTGACCTTTGCCGATGCTGAAGAGGCGGCTCTAGCCATCACCAAGTTTGATGGGCAGGAGCTCGATGGACGTCGAGTCAAAGTCTCTGAAGCCATCGAAAGCAAAAGGCGGAGCCCGAGGGATTCGCGTGGACAAAGTTTTGATCGGGATTGATTCCTAAGTCTGTGAACCAGACGGCGAATCTTCTCTAGTCAAATATTCAAGAGGCACAGGGCTCGACCCTGTGCCTTTTCTTTGGTGGGTCTATTTTGCGTGGCAAAGACTTTGCTTGAAAGCGATTGACCCAGAAAGCAAGTTTCGCTATCTTGCATCCACTGCACGATAGACCAAAAGTTCTTTGGAATTGTCCACTTGGTGCTTTCGGTGCTGCTTCCTCTGGTTCTGTAGTGTAATGGATAGCACCACGGTCTTCGAAACCGTTAGTCCTGGTTCGAGCCCGGGCAGAACCGCCATATCTCCTCAATAGCGAAAATCATTCCAACTCATCGTTATATGCATAGCTGCTTGCGGTCAAAGTTTGCTCTCGTGCAGTCGAGCTGCTTTTTTCGGGATCAGATCTTACTTGAGGCTTTTTTTAGCTTTTTGCAGCATGGCAATACCTTTGTCGAGCGTGCCAAGGACAGCTTGATCTTTGACCTCAATGGCTTTGTCATTAAGCTTTTGTCCGACCTCTTGGACTCGATCTTTGGCGCTTTCCAGCACAGAACGAGCTTTGCTCGATACGCGATCCTTCAGCAGATCGACATCAACGCTAACAATTTTTTTCTCTGCCATATCATAACCTCTAAGAGTTGTTGGATGGGACGAATCGGGCCAGGAAAATGATCCTTAGAGCAGCTCTCCGGGCCTGCTCGAATTGGGAAAGGATCGGGAATCGAGCTGTTAAACTTGATAGGCGTTCTTGTTCGTCCCTAAATGACCGTGATGGATGGCTTTTCTCGGCAATTGAGGCGGCCCATTTTCCTGGGGTCGACTCAATATATGTCGATATGGCTTTATTGTGTCGAGTAGAGTTTGGGTGGGAAAGAAGGAAGAGCCATGCCTTGGAATGATTCCGAGATAAACGGTAAGATAGATTGCACGAGTTGTTTCATACAAGGGAACTGACGCATGAATGGTTCGGTGCAATTAAAGACCTCAAATATGGCTCTGGCGCTGCTATTGGCCATAGTCCTCGGTATTTGGCTACCTCTGAGAATGGTTTTGTTTCAGTCGATCACCATGTTTGATTGGGCGATAGATGGGGTGGTGATGGTCTATGCTTTTGCCTTGATTCAAAAGCGAGTCCTCACATTTCGTTCGCATCAGGATAAGGGGATTCGTCGTTCTCGCAGTGCTATTGTTCTTTCGGTCCTTGGCTATCTTTCAATCGGCCTGCCCCTGGTCTCATTTTTCAAGCTGTTTTCTATTGAAGCCGGATACCTGTTTATCCTGAAATTACTTATTCTCAAGCAGTTGTTCCATATTCGAACCATGGCCGATCGACTGGAGATCTTTCATCCGGTGATTTCACGACTCATTCCTTTGGCTTTTATTATGCCGATCCTGGTTCATGTCATTGCCTGTGGATGGATGGCTTTGGGAGGCGGGACGGCTGGACTTGATCCCGACAAATTTGTGGAATACAGCCAGGCGGCCTATTGGGCTATCACAACTCTGGCTACAGTAGGTTATGGAGATATTGCAGCTAAAACTGTTCCGCAAATGGCTTATGCCGCCTGCACGATGACTCTTGGTGTTGGGTTCTTTGGCTTTGTCTTGTCCAATGTCGCCAGTCTATTGACCCGGATCGATGCGGCTCGTATCCAGCAGGATGAGATTTTGGACACAGTAGAAGGCTTTATGCGGTACAACCAAGTACCCGATGAGCTCCGCAGCAAAGTACGCTCATACTACCGCTACCTCTTCGAAAACAATTATGGTTTTGATAGTAAGGTCATGCAAAATCTTCCGCGTTCTCTGCGTGGCGAAGTGGCGATGTTTCTGAATTATCCGCTCATTGAAAAAGTCCCCATACTCAAAGGCGCAGAACCGGAGATCATTCAGGACATTGTCTTAGAGCTGAAGCCTGTCGTCATTGTGCCTGGGGAAAAAATCTTCAGTTGCGGCGATGAGGGTGATGGCATGTATTTTATTCTGAAGGGAGTGGTCAATATTGTCAGCAAAGAAGACAAATTGCTGGCCAGTCTTACCGAAGGCCAGTTTTTTGGAGAAACCGCTCTGTTAACCTCAAATCCTCGCAGTGCCAATGCCTTTTCAGTTTCTTACAGTGATCTCTATGTGCTGAGTCGAGAGTCATTTAACAAAGTATTGAGCCAGCATGAAGAGTTTCGCAGTCGCTTTCAGAAAAACTATGCGACTGATCCAATCTAGCTTGATTTCTTTATAGGCGGATGCGAAGTTGGTGCCTGGACTGCACTCAGTCGGGGAATGAGATCATTGAAATTGACCAGATTCTTACGGTGCTGAATGCTGGCTATTGCCTGAGCAAAATCTTGAATGACCTTATTGCTTTGAAACTTTGTGGGAAGCTCGAGAAAAATATCGGATATCGCCATATCAATGGCCTTCAAATAGTTCTTCACAGTCGGTTCGATCAAAGCCTGGAGCCGTTCCTGTTCTTGTTGGCTTATCTTCGCTAATGCCGCCTCCCAGTGGGCAGGGTCCGGTAGATCTCGCTTGATCCGCTCAGAATAGGCATCAGCTGAAGCGCGTATCTTGTTCGCCTCTTCGGAAGCTTTTGATAGGATCGACTCCACAGTTTTTTCTATTGTTTTTACTCGATTTCGCGCCTCTTCGACGATATTAACGGCGATCTTTTCTGCATCATGAGTGATCACTGAAGCTGATTGACGTGCAGATTGAAACATCGAGCTTTCAAGTGCTTTGAGTTCTTCAAATTTGTAGGTCTTTTCATTGTTGGCTGTTTCGACAATCGCCTGCGCTCGTTCACGGGCGCTATTTAAAATCTGCCGAGCCTCATCTTCGAGGCGTTTTCGTTCCTGGGCTAGATACTCTTCCGCTTCCTTAACTTTTCGAGCGAGCAGAGTCTCTTGCTGCTTTTGCTGTTTGACAAATTCAGCCTTAGCCTTTTCGATGGACTCCAGTGTTTCTTTTTCAGCCGTTTTGCGCTGTTGACTTATTTTGGTATTGGCGCTGGTAATTCTCGCTTCATTCTCGAGTTCGACCTTGTATTGAATTTCACTGGCTTCTTTCATGGCAGTTGAAATGATGCTCTGAGCTTCTTCTTTGGCGTTATTGACCATCAGTTTGAGTTCGGCCAATCCGCTATTCTTTTCTTTCAAAAAGCTCACTTCGGCATTGTGGGTCCGACGCCGAATTTCTTCAGCCTCATGCTGGGCTGTCCGAATCACATCAGCAGCTTTTTGATTGGCTTCAGCCAATAGACGTCGGGCGGCAGTTTCGGATTCGCGATGAACTTCCAGGGCAGTTGCTTCCGTGGCCTTAATGAGAGCTTCGTTCTTGATACGACCTTCTTGCTGCAATTTGGCGAGAGCGTCGTCCCCTCTTCTTTTGGAGTCCTGCATCTCGATTTCGAGCGCTCGAAGTTGCTTTTTTCGTGCCTGGATCATTTCCTCAGTGTGGCGCTGGATTTCCTCTTGGGTGTGCGTCCTGTGTGCTTCTAGCTCAATGTTGAGGCGATCTCGCTCCAAAGCGACGTCATTTTGAATCGACTTTACCTTTTCATCGGCTGCAGCATGAGCAGATTCAACCGCCTGGTAGCTTCGCGATTCAGCAACTTCGATGGCTTCGGTAAAGCTGCGGATAAGTTCCTGTTGGTGCTTGAGTGTTGTTTCCTGCTTCTGCAATTCAAGCTGCAGTGTCTGCTGCTCTCGGCGCTTTTGGGTATTCAGCTCTTCGTGCGCATGTAAGTCTATTTCAGCCTGAAGCTTCAAGCGACGCAAATCTTCAACGTCTTTTTCAAGGCGCTCGACTTGGCCCTGAGAGTTGGCTATTTTCTGAGACATATATTCGGCAAGGCCAGTCTGTTCGGCAATTTTGAGTTCCAACGCCGCGAGAGCGGACTTGCTAGATTGGACGTCATCAAGTGTTATCGAGAACGGAGCTTGGACCTTATGGTCGGCCATAGATTTTCCTTTGCTCTTCGGTTCCGTCGCTTAACTTACTGTCGGTGGCAAGCTTTATTGTCCTTAGCTAAAACCGCAAAGATCCAAATAGACTCATAAATACTATGACTTGCAGAGGTAGGTGCAAATTATTACCGAAGGGAAATTTCGGCAAGAGCGACCGATTCAAGACCATGGCGGGGCTAAAGTCAAAAGGCACCCCCCCCGGCAAGCGTTGCCAGAGGGAAATTCTAGGATTCTCAACGTGACTTCTTTTGCAGCTCTCGAAGCGCATCTTTTCCAACCCAGCGGGACTCCAAATCCTCAGATTCAGCAAGATTTTTCGCAAGGCTGAGGGCTGCTTTACGAACATAGCTGCTCTTTCGGCTACCAATCGCCCTTAGGGACCAACTCACGGCTTTTTTTACATAATTGCGCGGGTCAGACGCTCCCTTTTGAATGAGGGGAAGGAGATGAAGGAATCTGTCATCAGTGATTTCTTTGTCATGGAGAGCCAATGCAGCCAAGAGAGCAAAGGCCGCACGCTTTTCGAATTCAGGAGTCGCATCGGCCCATCGTTCAACGGCAGCGAAAGCGTGGGGAGTCTGATCGAAGAGTTTCATGCACAGGGTATCGACCAAAGCCCAACAATCAAAATCTCGACACCATTGATTCATCTGAGCTGGAGTGACTCGATCTGGCTCCTCCACAAAAGCACTCAGCAAGCGTGCCTCATACACTCCGCTTTCCCATAAAGAGGCGGCGATCGAATGATTGCGTCCCACCTGTTTGGCGAGCTTCTGAATATCGCCCATGGATACACCCCAAGCCTTATCCAATGGAAGACCGACCTTGGCCATTTCATCGAGAGTCTCCTGTTTGGCCAAGCTTTTTAGAGCCGTGAGTACACTTTTTACTGTGTCGAGTGGCTCCTTCTTCTTGACCGGCTCAAGTTTCACACTGAGTTTTGTTGGAGCTCTTTTCGCGCTCTTTTTGGCCTTTTTAACCACTTTTCATCCCCTGGCATTCATTCGTTTGATGGCGCTTGGCTTTTTCTAGTTGAGCAGCTGATAACTTGCAAGGGCTCGCTGCCATGGCTGCCTCATCTATGGAATCACAAAAAATCTAAGGAAATTTCACTCCGATGCGAGCCCACTCTTCAGCAGGCCAAGCATAATTGATTGTCACTTCGGTGCCCATAGGGATAGCTCGTTTTGCTTTGACAGCCACGCGGTCGATGCTGGCAAAAAAATCGGCATTGGCATCGACATCATGATTGAATAGGGAGGTGATACCAAGGCCGATGACGAGATGCTTTTTGTTGTCGGTTGTAAACATATAATGACCCAGAAAAGTACCAGCGAGGGCATCAACTTGGTCCTTGGGAACTAAAAGGGCTGGTGCTGACTCGATCAGTTCTCCCGCTCGAAAACGCCTCGTGGCAAAGACTCCCAACCCTTTACCCTGACTGGGGCGTATGGCAACATGAATTGCGGGACTGAAAGGGATGATAGACAAGACTTCGGCTCCTTTGGCTTAATGACTCAGCTGAAGCCCGGTCGGGCCGTCTGGGTCGCTTGCGAGCTATCCATAGCACGAAATCGAGCTCTGTGCTACCGGGCGTGGTCAGTCAATTGCGCCGAACAGCTCTGGTTTTTGCTTGGCCCAAACCAAGGCATCAACCCACTCGATTGCAGCGCGGAACCATAGGGTACAAGAAAAAGACCGATGGCGGATCCGGCTTGTTTCCTGGCTACTGCCTGCCAGACTATACCCAGCAGTCGTCAGTTCAACGGATTGCGTGTATTCAAGGAGGGTTATATGCGGGAAATCAGGCGTAGGTTCGTCGCTCTTGTGCTCTGCGGCTTGTGGGCACTTGGAAATCATCTCGTCGCAGCACCTGTGGAGTTTGCTGAGTTTGTGCGTCATGGGCGGCTCCATGTCGAGGGCAATCAAATCGTGGCGGAGAATGGTACCCCTGTGCTGCTCCGAGGTGGCGGCTTGATGGATATTCTAGAGTTTAACTATACCAACGCTAGCATAGACTACTTGAAAGATAGTCGTGCTAACCTAGTGAGGATTCCTCTTCACTGGGGTCGCGGGGGTTTGTCTGCGAGCTATGAAGCGCATATGAAGAAATTCTATGCACTGGTCGATTACAGTCTCAGCAAGGGGCTCTATGTGATCGCAGACTTTCATGCGGTCTCCAATCCAGCTCAAGCCGGCCTTGAAAGTATGGCTGCACGTTTCTTTGCTGATGTTGCTCGCCGCTATGGAAATACCGGCCAAGTGATTTATGAAGTTTTCAATGAACCAACAGGAAAATCATCCTATAGCGAAAAGGTTTCCTGGGCTTCTATCAAAGACTATTCAATAAAACGAATTGACGAGATTCGCGCCATCGATCCAGAAGCATTCGTGATCGTGCCAACGATGACTTGGTCACAGGAAATCAATGTGCCCACGACGGATCCCATTCCTCGCAGTAACATCGCCTACGCCTTTCACTTTTATGCATCGCTGCATATCTTTAATGAAAAAAACTACGAGATAGCCAGCAAGGTCCCCATCATTGTTACCGAGTGGGCGGCGCAATCACCGGAGAAGAGTGATGGCTCAATCAACTATGAAAGCTTTCAGCGCTACGTGGATTGGATGAACAAGAATTCCATTTCCTGGGCCGCTTGGAGTTTTTCCGACGAGCAGCAGCCCTACGGATGGTTCAATCCGGGCTCTATGTGGGATGGCTTCTTGGAAGATAAAGAACTGCGGAAGTGGGGCAAAATCGTTCGGGATCTTCTGGACGATGGACTCTTGAATCAGTCATTTTCCTGGTAGGCGACCGTTGCTTGGTGGGGCGCTCCGTAAGATGTCATTGAAAGCAGGCTGCCAGGGCTCAGAAAAGCCCTCTTTGGGCTTTTCTGATCTATGATCGACGTTCCATTATTTGCTTGGAATGAAGGGGCGACCTATGGTTTTGGGAAGTTCTGCGTGGAAAAGACGCTCGACGTCTGCATAGTCGATAAAGCCGCGCTTATTGCCGCCGAGAAATGTATAAATCAGGCCGATCTCAATCGTACCTGCCGAAGTGTTTTGAACACCCTGAGCAGCACAAATATTAAGTTTCACTGCTTCGAGATCAGAATAGCTCAGATGTCCTTCACTATTGGTGCGCTCCGCGAGTGCTGCCAACGTGCTTGCGCGGACAGTATCGCTCACTTCCGTGCCGCCCTTGGCAAAGGTCAGGCCACATTCATGAGCGATGCCGAGAGCCGTATGCAGTGACTCAACATTTACACTGCCTGGTGTTGTTGTGCCTTGGGTGAGTTGGCCTGCCGAGGCCGCTGTTGCAACGCCACCGCAGCCGGCGATAATGCAGCCAAACTCTCTGGCAAAACTGGTGATCTTGAGAATGCTCACGGTTAATGCCGATTGCTCTTTTTTATCGGCGTCATAGATTCCTGCGCGTTCCAGCATGCGGTGAAAGGGGCAAAGAATTTTTTTGTTCTCTGGCTGAAGGCTGCCTTCTTCTATTTGAGGATATTTGGCTGCCAACGCCTCTCGAGACAATTCAAATCCGGAAGGTTTGACATCGGCCTTAGCTGCAGCGATCGAAACTGAGCTCAAGCTGCTCATAGCTATGAAGCCGCTGCATACAAGGATGGCAACACGAAGTGAGATTTTGCGAAGAGTCAAGTTCATAAAATTCCCTGAAGTTTGGGTTAAGACAGACTGTATATGTGGGTACTTGAAGTTGATTTGAAAAGGTGCGCATGGGATCGCCAGCAAAGTCTCCTAAGACCTGCCGAGCTGAGTTTGTAGCTGAATATAGTAAATTGTGCAAATGCCAATTGTTTAAAATGCAACAAAACTCGGTAAAAGCTCAGGTCTTCTGGGATTTTGCTTTAAATATGGAACAGCACAAGAAGACTTGCCACTTAACCCAGATTGCTAGGATTATTCGATATGATTGTGGTCCGGGGATTCGGACCTAGGCTATGAAGTGGGTGAAATTAAGGCCGAGCTGCAATCCTAAGCTGCTGAGCTGTCGTCGAAGTTTGGCTTGATTGTCTCATCGGCTGCGGATTTAGGCTCCGTTGCGGGCTCTCGCTCCAGCGATGCTGGTGGAGTTCCGCTCATCGATTTCTTCAGAGCAGCGCTCCCTGACACGATCATTCTCAAATTCGTAATGGACTTTGACAGAGATTGGGCGGCTCTGTTCATAGATTGACCAACCCCTTTGGTTTTTTCAGCATCATCAGCATTGCTCAGTGTGGATATCTCTAAGCTTCGAATGGCTTCGGAAATCTGTTCGATGCCTAGTGATTGCTCGCGACTCGAATTTTCTACATGGCCGACCATTCCATTGAGTTGGAAGACTCGATCTGTTACTTCAGAGAATATTTTCGCATTCACTTTAGCGGCCGCCACGCATATCTGTACACTTTTTTGGGTCTGCGCACTCAAGTGTTCGACTTGCTCTTGTGATGATAGGATGAGTGATCGAACGTGCTGAGTGCTATGAGTCAGAAGTTCTGAAATCGCTTTGGCCGCTGCTCCGCTCATTGTTGCCAGATTTCCAACTTCTTCAGCCACGACCGCAAAACCCCTGCCGTGCTCGCCAGCTCGTGCGGCTTCGACGGAGGCGTTGAACGATAGAAGTTTGGTTTGAAATACAATGTCATTTATGATGGAGGTCTTTTCGTCGATTTCTCGAATAAGTTCGGTAATTTTGCCGATCTCTTGGTAGCTTTTTTGAACTCCCACTTCGTTTTCGTCAATAGATTTCTCTAAGTCTTGCAATGCTTCGATGAGCTCTGCAACCGATCGAACCCCTTCCTGTACCTTGGCTTGGTTCTCTTGGGAGACTCTCATTGATGTTTCACAATTCTTTTGATTGCTCAGTACCATGCTCTTGACTTCTTCCAGGGAAGCGGAAGTTTGTACAAGTGAAGCTGAACACGAGTTGACGTTTGATGAGAGATTGCTAGCGGTCTTGTTTAATGTGATGGATTGACCGACAACCAAGGTCGATTGATTAGCTAGGTCGTGGCTGATTTGCCTGATCTGGTTTGAAGTGCTTCGTGCCATCGAAATCGACAAGAATCCACTCACAAGCGATACCAAGAATAGTATAGAACCTATGAGTATGTTTCGCTCGCTGATCTCGGTTGCTGCGGCTTCCGTATCAGACCCTAACTTTTTCTCTAATCCCTGAAGTTCAGATAATGTGTCGGAATGAATTAACAGTGAATCCGCGAATGCTGCGCAGTCCTTGATAATGTCCTGGTCTTGGCTTTTTCCACTGCGGAGCTGGTCGGCAAGACTTGCGGCGGCAACCCTTGCCCCCTTGATGGAATCTTGAAGGGTCTGAATCAGTGGCGCGGCCTTTTCTTTTGCTTTGGTCTCGAGGCCGTACTTAGTAACATTGCGCTCCAAATTATCGAGCGCCGCGGTTATATCGCCTATGGGCCCTTCTTTAAGGGCTGTTCCTTGGCTATAGGATGCACTAGCAGCCCATGCGGCCTGACCGATTTCAACATTGTTCTTAACAGCCTCTGCTAAAAAGCCCATGCCCGAAGCACTGCTGGAATCTTTGACCTTATTGGCCAAAGTTTTTACGGATAGAATTCCGTATGCTTGGCTTACGAGCATGGAACACAGCAAGGCGCCGACGATTATTGTCAAGCGCAATGCCAAGGAAAGCCTATTCAAGGCTCGAACGAATGCTTTAATCGGAGACCGCATGGGTTCGATCCTTACTTGCAGCGATTGAATTCCGCAGAAGGATCAAAAACGCCTTCCACTTTGGTTTTGCAGAAATCTTTACCAGCTTCGACCGGCTTTCCATCATAAGTAGCCGTGATAACTTTGGATTTAGTGATATCAAGACGACTGTTTTGGCATGCTTTGGCGGCTTCCTTGGCGCAAGCTGCATCGCTGCCCGTTTTCTTTTTTTCTTTGCAGGATGCTTCTCCATTGCATTTTGCGTAGCTTTCCTTTTCCGGGACAAGCTTCGCGAGTGAAAGAAATTTCGCATTCGCCGGCAAAAGCCGAAGACAAAGAAAGCACAACACCAGCTAAGAACAGTCCGTAAAATTTCATCTGATAGTTCCCTATAAAGCGTATCATTGTCGTTTGGCTGGAAACCCTCCCAGCCTCGTTCAATGTCAGGCACAAAATCCTAGAGCCTTAGCTTATCGAACGACCCTATTTGCAGTCAAACAAATGCATCTTTAACTTAAAAATCAGAAGGATGAATCATTTTAACTTCATCGGCACAAACAAGCCAACATTTTGATTCTTAGCTGTGAGACTTCTTTTTTCAAATTTTGGCTCTTTCGCCTGGATTAAGATCTAAACTTGACACCTTTGAAAGTTTACAAACCTATCGCTATCATTGGAAATGCCTACACCTTTAAAACTGGACCATTGCTAGAAACCAACTGGAGTCTTACCTTTATTGCTGGGGGCGTCGGCTCGTTTCGTGAGGTCTCTATCATTTCTCTGAGCCAATGATATCACTGTTGAGCGATGTCCATCGTTCGGGGATTTTCGAGCCTGGGCTTTCAGGGTGTTACCTTGAAAGGCTTTGCTGGATTTGCCCAGTGCTTTTGGCCCATTATTTGACGGCATTCGATCGAGCTGTTCGGATTCGATGGCAGCCATATGACCGTGAACTAAAATTGCTAGGTCGTTGACTAACAACCCGAGCTCCTCGGACTGAATATTCATTTGCTGGGACGATGCAGTAACTGTTTCGGCTGCTGATGCATTTCGCTGGGTGGCTTGGTCAATTTCATTCATGGCTTTCGAAATTTGCGACAGTCCATTTGCCTGTTCCTGACTGGCACTGGCTATTTCGTGGTTCAATTCCGCGACTTTTCGAGCCGAAAGGAGAATATCCTGCAAGGCTTGCCCACTGCGATCGGCGATGCGTGTGCCCCGCTCAATTCGACTTACGTTTTCCCCGATCAGATTGCTGATCTCTTTGGTTGCAGCTGCGCTGCGATGGGCCAAACTTCTCACGGCCTCGGCAACCACGGCAAACCCTCTCCCCTGATCACCCGCTCGTGCTGCCTCAACAGCTGCATTGAGGGCCAAGAGGTTGGTTTGGAAAGCTATGTCATCAATCACGACAGTAATCGCCTCAATCTTTTTGCTGCTTTGATTGATATCACCGATAGCTCCAATCAATGATTTCACTTCGATTTCGCCTTCTTGAGCTATTTTGCTGCTATTCTCTGATAGTCCTGCAGCTAGAACCGCATTGTCAGAATTTACTTTAACCATGCTCGTGAGTTCCTCAAGCGAAGAGACCGTCTCTTCAAGCGAGGAGGCGACTTGCACGGCGCCGCTGGAAAGTTCATGGCTGGAAGTGGCCAGTTGCTTCGACTCATCCTCAACCTCGTTCCCGGCGCGAGCGATAGAGCTGCTCATCCGCGCCAATCGACGACTGAGCCTCAGGGCAAAGATTGCTGTACCCAAAAGGCAAAGAGTAAGCACCAAAGCATTTATTCCAAAGAACATATTCCTGCTTGATAGAATCGATCCAAGCAGGACCTTTTCTTCCACCCGAACGAGAAAAGTCCAGCCTATGCTGTCGACGAATTTTCCATCCTTAAGGGATGCGAATGAAACCAACTGCTCGATGCTACGGCTGGGATGTTTGGCCGTTATCAGTCCTCTTTTGCCTTGACTTCCGGCAACTGCTGGAGGGTAGTTTGCGCTGATGAGATTTTCTTTGAGCAGGACGGATTGAAAATCACGGGTAAATTCAGCAGGTTTATCTGGGGCCACCGGAGCGAGTCCAATTATTGTCTCGCCCTTTTTATTCAAAAGCATCAATTCGGCATTGCCGAGTCCTTCCGATGCAAGGCTCTCGTAGAGATACCTGAATTCATATTCAATCCAGCGTAGACTGACTCTGGTTGTTAACACTCCCATCGCCTTCCCTTGAGCGTCACGCACGGGTGTAGAAAAGCTTATTCCCAGCCTAGCCGTATCGTAGGCGAGGCTGGAAATTGGGTCGACCATGGCGTCCTCAAAGTAACTTCCCGTCAGGCCTTTGGTGCTGTCTTCGGTAAACTTTTCAGCTGAAGCGTTTAAGAACCAATCGGCCTCGGAGTAGTTCTGACTGAGAAGAGCCAAATAGTTGATCGACTTTCCGGTGTAATCCACTGTATTTGATGCGATGACGCGACCATTTAAGTCAACAAACAAAATAAGATCGTAGACTTGATAAAGATTTACGTAGTCATTGAGAGCTTTGGTAGCTTCGCTAACATTTCTCATGTGCAGCGCAGAATTTTTGGCAAAGGCTTGAACATCGCCGTATCGTTCGAAGAATTGGGAACCGATACTGTGCTCCATTCCTTGGCTCAACCGTTGCCAGCTCTGGCGAACCTCTTGGGCCTGCCCTGAATTGGCTCTTGCAAACAAGACAAAGCAAGATGCAACAATCATCAAGAGAAAGGCGGATGACATAAGAAGTAATTTGGCACTTAGAGTCTTCAATTTCATAGCGGGAGACCTTTATACCAATCTTGGGACAATGCATTGTAAGGATGATCGGAAGGATTGCGAAAAACGTAAGAGTGGCCCCGAACTTTTTGAAAGAAGCATCTGACATGCAGTATTCGATTGAGGTTTTCTCCCCATGCACGATCAACTCTCTGTCGATGGTGCAAACTATGTGAACTGGATGCAGACAGGCTTGGCTGCGCTTGCAGCATTGGTCAAGGATTTGGGTGTGGATGGAGCAACCAAAAAATCCGTCGCAAATCTGGTACACTTGACTGATCTTAAAGAGTGGTATATCTCTTTGGGGCCCATGCTGCTCTTGGGTTTTGCGCCGTAACCTGCTGTGGAGTTGTGAATGAAAAAGTACCTCTCTCTTTGTCTCGCTCTGGCTGCTTGCGGGCCATCACCCCAAACCTCCGAAACTCAATGGGCTCACGCCCCGGTTGAACGGTCCTGGGGGACCATTCCTGCCCTTGTGGATTATCTCGATCTTGGCTTCAAAACAAATTTTAGCCAGCTGCGTGTGTGCTTGCAAGGATCGGAAACGTTTCAAGGTTCCGCACTGATGCTGGAAGCAAAACTATCCTATGCTGCTTGGCTAAACGCCAGCGGTCTGGGAAGCCAAGCCTCCTGGAACCGATTTCAGTTCGAAACCAAGGATATCTGTGATCCTGCTGATACCAGCTATGCCTCGGTCGTGCTGATCGAGACCGAAGGCAAAGCTTCGCCCAACCGCGATTCTGGCGAAGACTTTAGCAAGGCCACGGTGAACTGTGAGAAGTCAGGATTCAGTGTTCGCTGTGGATCAGGATCGACCACTTATGGTTGGGGTGCTCCCGCTGCCATTGGCTATAGCTACAGAACCTCCAGCAAGTGGGAGAGTGTGAGCAATCGTTCGGCCGCCTCTGTTCGACTCAGTCCCTATGTGGGTTGGAGATCGTTGGAAGCTGATCTGCTGGCTCAAAAAGGCCTTGATGAGGCCGTGCGGATTGCCATTCTCGATCAGTATCGAGGATTGCTTGGCAAAGCAGATACCGCGAATTTTACAGAGCTCGTCTCTTTTATGAAAGTCGTGACGGATTCCAAGCTGATTGCAGGTTCCGATCTTAGCTTTCAAAAGCTCATGCAGGATTTTCAGCGAAGCGGTGCCGCATCTCTCAACCAGGAATACATTCCTAATGCTACAGCCCTTCATGTTTTATTGCATGAAGTTGGGCATCAGTTTGGAATGGATCATGCGGACAATCCTTCCCGTGATGCAGAAACTGGGTTCGTGGCGGAAAGCCAACAAAGGGGAAACCAATGGATCAGCAGCGAAGCTTCCATGGCCTATGGCAAACCCTTTTTGTACTTAACGGCAGATGATCAAGCAGGTGTTCTCGACTTGAGTCAGAAGACTTTTAGCTTTCTAAATTCTCGTCGCTAAATTCTGTTAGTAAGCCAGATCACGATTGGAACCGAAGAGTTCTTTCAAGAATTGAGTCTCTCAAAGGGTTATTCATCGCGAGCTGAATAACCCATTGCGATGGCAAATTCGGTCAATAGACTTCGTAATTTTCCACCAAATCTGCAATAACCACCCGAGGAACCCCTAAAGCACGCAGGCTGCTGACACAGATGCGCAGGATGCTTTTGCGGATATCCAGGGTGGATTCCCCTCTTTCATTCTTTGAATAGACGGGTTGATGGGCATCCACCAGCGCAATGCTGTCACTCCCCAAGACTTCTTTCAGAAAATCCACCGATGGATGGACTTTTTCGACATAGAATTCGAAGCGGCTCATCAGCGACGCGACTTCATCGTCAGCTCGTCCGCGATTGAAGGCACGTCGCAGCATCTCCTCACGACTGATGCTCATATGGATGACTTTAAGCACGGGAAGATCGATGCGATGCAAATAGTCGATCAGATGCTTGGCGGCTTCCACGGTCCTTGGATAGCCATCCAGAATGAAGGTTCCTTGGGGATCGGACTTGATCAGATGATCGATGTAGTGCTCGATGAGAATTTCGGTCCAAGGGTTGGGAATCAGAAGACCATTGAAAGTGCAGTATTCGAGCCAATGAAAGGCTGTGACATCCGAGAGGTTGATGGGCTTTTGGAAGTATTTGGTGAGCATCGGCAGATGCAGGGCGACCTTCTTCAAGAGCGATTCTTCAGATTGCTCAGACATGGATTCCAGAAAATGCCGGGACAAAAATTCGTGGATCGCCTTCGGCAAAAGATGGGCTTTGGCCAATGCCACTGATTTGCGAAGAATTTCGCCCATTGATAGGTGATTTTTGGAATCCACGGAGAGAAGCTGACAGATAGCATGAGCAACCTGCCCTTTTCCACAGCTGGATGGACCGGTGAGAATGAGAACGCCCGGCCCTTTAAGTGAGACCTTGTCGACGCGGACCAAGGCATTGAAGCGAACAGCTGTTTCTTCCCCCATGCATAAGCTCCCAAGTAAGGCAAAAGAGGAAGCTATCTTAGCTCTCCCAGGCGAGAAGGGAAAGGCCGGAACGCAGTTTCGGCCAAGCAGTGGCAGGATAAGATCGATCAGATAGCCCTCATGGAGCTCTCTGGTAGAATACAAGAGCTGCCCTACAATGACCCAAAAGCTTATCACTCTGATGTGGCGAGTCAAGATCTACTCAGGCCCATGGATAAAGCTCAGTCCAAGTCCAACTGACAGCACTCAGGCAACGCGAGACACTTGGTATGGAAGTGATATACTTGCTTCAGTGGTAGGGGAGTTGATTTCAAACTTCGCTGCGGCGGAAGCCGGGCACAATTTTTAGGGAAGTAATTTATGATGAAGACTGTTGCAGGCGATATCCTCTTGAGCAATGCCCAAGTCATTGCTCACGGGGTTGCACCTAACGATGACTTCAAACATGGGCTCGCGCTGGCTTTGCGTGAAAAGTGGCCGGCGATGTATAAGGACTTTCGGCACTATTGCCAGACCCAACATCCCAAGCCGGGAACACTCTGGAGTTGGAGTGGTGTTGATAACACGCACATTATCTGTCTCTTCACGCAAGAGGGCACAATCAGTCATACCGGAGGTGGCGTCGGCCAGGCTAACTTGCCTAATGTGACTCATTGTCTGAAGGCCTTACGTCATGAAATCGAAGAGCAGGGATACAAAAGCCTAGCGATTCCAGCCCTGGCGACCGGGGTCGGCGGTCTTGATTGGGGCAAAGTGGAACCTTTGCTTCAGGAATACCTCGGGAGCTTAAAAATCCCGGTCTATATTTATGAAACCTACCGAGCAGGTGTTGTGGCCAACGAAGGATAACCGATCGACCAGCCTCGTGCCTTATCTGAGGGGGCGCCTTGTCCAGGGGCTTTGGCTTCCCGAATCTCTTGATTCCGGGGATGGCCTGCCGCAAAAACGGCAGGCTCTGGTCACCCTTCATTCATCATTTATTTTCACGCTATAGTACGACATCTGAGCCTTGGCATTGCCACTGACACCAGTGCGGGAGCCTGGAGCCGCCTTTTCAATGGTGTTGATCGTATCAACATAGTCGTCATCATCGGTTAAGGCGCCTGATGGCAACGCATCAACGATTTTGCTAGCTAGCTCAGCAACGATTCCAGCCACTGCGATGCTTGTCGTTTGAGTGGGGTCGACCACTGAGGTGACGATGCTTGCAGCGGCGGTGATAAAAATTTTGGTAAGCGCCGAATAGTTGTATTCAGAATCGTGCTCAAAAAAGGTGATATTGGCAATTTGGTACTTGTTGTCCGGCCACAAGTGAACAATTTGCCGAAGATCGTACAATTGATTATTATTGTCAACTGAAGGCATCTCAATCAAAGCAGTCTGGCCTTTGCCATCCTTGCCGAAGAAGCTTACGACGGCATATATCTCTGCAGCGCCTTTGATCCACGGTTCATGGACGTCGCTAAATTGCAGAGTGTTGATCATAAGTCCACCATCAGCGGCTTTGGCTTCGGCGAGCTGCATCTTGATCGCGCCTTCGATTTTTTCTGAGGGAGCAATGGTGATCAGAGGATAGGTTAAAAGCTCGGGATTGTCAGAGCCATCGATGAGTTTTGATTGGCCCAGCTGATCGACTGTTTCAATTTCTTTAAGTTCACTTGCATCATCGGAAACGTTTGGAATCAAGGCCCATTGAGGGGCAGCCTTGCCTTGCAGTTGATTGGGGTCAATAAAGCTCAATACATAGCCTTGCAGCTCTTCAGTTGTTAACCCCTCTTGAATGATCTTCACTTCCTTGTCGCTCAGACCATAGTATTCTTTTTTGGCCAGCACTTCGCTGAGCTTTAGCTCTTGATCGGCATTCTGTCTTGCAATGACGTCAGTGACCAGCTGATCGTTAGCGCTCGTAGCAATACTTTTCACCACACTGTTTTGTGAGTGACGTCCGCAGGCTAAACTTAAGGTCATCAGGAGGATTCCAGCGACAGCTTTCATAGTCTTTTCCTTTTCAAGGGGCTTCTGCACATCGAAAGAGTAAGCAGCATGCCTTGATAAAATCATGTATTTTCAATGAATTATATACAGGATCAGTGGCAGAATGTGGGCCATACCTGGAAAAAGCTCCAGGCTTTGTCTTAGGAGCTGACTACCACTCGGGACCGGCAGCTGAGGCATCATATTCAGGCAGCAGACTTGCATCATAGAGCAAGCCACCATCGATGTAGCCTTGACTATTTTGCTTGGCAAACAGCAGAAAGGCTGAAGTTGCGACATCGACTTGGGGACCTTGGCAGTGCCCGCTTTGCTTGTTTTCGCTATGATTCATCGGACAAAAGTCCGTAATATAGAGCACGATCGAGCGAGGAACGGATGGCCGGGATCCAACATACTGGCTGGTGAGCTCTTGGTAATAAGACGGAATGTAATTATTCTTAAGAGTCGTACCCTGATTGAGTTGGGCCAGGAGAGATGGTTCCCCAGCTCTCGCACACCAGGGACTATCGGCCCGACAGGTGACGCGAACCTTGCGACCGCATAAACGGTGGTTTTCATAGCAGGTTGGTTCCCCGCCATTGGCATTGTTGGAACACATTCTGATCCCAAGGGCACCGAGGGCATCGCTCGGCGCTATAAACCAAATTGCATAGTCGCCACGTCGATACTTTCCAGATTGTCCTTCCTTAGTGGCAACCTGATCACACGCTAAGCCCCCTTCAAAAGGTGTGAGAGGGCCCATAGTCGCTTCCCATTGCCCATTTTTGAAATAGGTGTTGTAAGTCGTGTTAATGATCGAGCCTTTGACTCCATAAGCAGTTTCGGCGAACGAATGGGCCGAAAACATTCCCACCCATAAAGCCCCAATGAGTTTTAATGATTGGAGTGAAAACATAGGACATCCCCCTTGTACGATTTCCTCTTTTTTACGTCGGGCGCTTGCTGTTTGAAAGTTGTTTATTAAAAAAAGAAGATAAAGAGCCAAAGTATTAGGGGCTGTTG
>JBGSTF010000225.1:0-36462 GCA_041736645.1 Oligoflexus sp.
CCTGCTTTGGCCCTTTACGGCCTTTGGCGAATTACTCGACCTCTACGAACGCTCCATGGCTTCCGGACGGCGAGCTCTCGATCTCATCACAGCGCCCATCGGTGTCAGCGACCCCGAACAAGCTCTGCCCTTGCCAAAAAGCTCGGGAGCCTTGTCCTTTCGATCGGTAAATTTTTCTTATGCCGAAGGCAAGCCTTTGTTGCGAGATTTTAACCTAGCTATCAAACCTGGGGAATTTATCGGTATCGTCGGCCCAACAGGAGCCGGCAAAAGCACCCTTATCAAACTTCTCCTGCGCTTTTACGATCCCACATCTGGAGAAGTGGCCATCGATGGGCTGCCACTGGCAAAGATTTCCCAAAAGCAGCTCCGCCGAAACATTGGTTATGTCGGGCAGGATATTTTTCTACTGGATACCAGCATTCGACAGAATCTGAAAATGGGCAAACCCGAAACCACCGACGCAGAGCTTGACGAAGCTCTCGAAGTTGCGGCTGCTCAATCTTTCGTCAATGACTTACCACAGGGACTTGATACCCTGATCGGCGAGCGAGGCCAAAGATTGTCCGGTGGGCAGAGGCAACGATTGACAATTGCGCGCGGTTTGCTCGGCAATCCACCCATTCTTATCTTTGACGAAGCCACTTCCGCAGTCGATAACGAGACCGAAGAAGAAATTCAACGCGCCTTGCAACGCCTCGCCCATAACAGGACGCTGATCGTCATTGCTCATCGACTCTCCACGGTGCGCAGTGCCGATCGAATCTTAGTCCTATCGGAAGGACAAATTGCCGAGACGGGGCGGCACGAAGAGCTGCTCGCTCACCAAGGACTCTACAGTCGTCTCTGGCGGATTCAAACCGGCAACTAGGACGCAGGGGAGGCCCAACCCCTCTGGCCTTATTTATTAACACTATCAATATGTTAAATAGGCAATGACGGACCAAGGGAAAGTTTCTTCAGCAGCTTTGGATAAAATCTTCAGTGGCTTCGTTTTCGGTCTGAGTGATGGATAGACGAATAACTGGAGAAAACTATGAAGACATCCCTAAAAATTTTCCTGGCCCCTCTGCTGGCTCTCACGTTTCAAGCTTGTGGAGATCTGCAAGATGATGCTTCGCAACTGCACCGGATCAACAACGGCGGCAATGGAGCAGTTGGTGGAAAGTGTGAAGTCACCAGCGGACCCAACAAAGGCAAAACCGGTACCTACGATGGCGAAGGCTGGTGCACTGGCGATTGGGGTGGAACGGAGTGTAAAGCATTGGACGGCGGCAATCGCTGCAAAGATATTGCTAAAGTTGTGATTGTAAAGCCCATCATCGTCAAGCCTGTGATTGGTGTGAAACTCTAGAGTCAAAGTCAAAGCCTCGCGGCGAGGAGGGTTGCCTCGCCTTATGGCCCTCTCTCAATCAAGAACTCGCTCGATCCGACGATCCGGCACCAGCCACATGATAGCAACAGCCACAAATCCTCCATAAGCAATCCAAGAGTTTATAAAGGCAAAAGGAATGGCAGCCGCATAGATGATAAGTGAGATCTTGCCTTTGAAATCCCTGCCGAGAGCTTGAGCCACTTTAGAATCTTTGCCGTGATGGGCGACCAGCAGCAGGGCTAAAATATAATAACCAAGTCCTGCCATCAACAGCACAAAACCATACAGGGCCACAGGAAGTTCACTGAATTCATTCTCGCCCATCCAAGCGCTTGCGAAAGGGATGAGCGATAGCCAGAACAAGAGGTGGGTGTTGGCCCAGAGGATGGGCCCGTTCACTTTATGCACGATCTGCATCAAATGATGATGATTGTTCCAGTAAATCCCAACGAACACAAAACTCAGCACATAGCTCACAAAAACAGGTAGCAAGGGGCGTAAATCTTCGAGCTCGCGCCCATGAGGCACCTTGAGTTCCAAGACCATGATCGTGATGATAATAGCCAAAACCCCGTCGCTAAATGCTTCCAAGCGGCCTTTTGTCATGCCAACCTCAAGTTGCGTCACTCAATGAAAATGTATCTGGATTTCACCATACTTTACAGTTCTTGCCAAGAGCCAAAGGCGTAGTCCTCAAAACTTTGATTTCTATTCTTTATTGCAGATTGTTACAACAAACAATCGCAATGCTTTTAAAGAACATGCAAAAACCAATACAAGCTTCATAGAGCGACAAAGCTTATTTGCTTGCAAACTGTTCTGCAGAAAAATTAGCCGCCGAAGGCTTCTGAATCGCACGCCTCTGCTCAACCTTGGTTCTAGCTAACCGATAGAATCAAGAGAGAAATCCTTCGTTCGGACAAGCCATGCTACGTACCGTCCTTATTGCCATCACCCTCACGCTCAGCCCTCTGGCTCTGAGCCAGCATGAGAGTGCGCGGCAACAAAGGCAGCCGATTGATTGGCAGGAGATGACCGAGCAAGGTGCCTTGCCACTGGGACAAAGAGTTGAAGTTTGGCAAAAAGGTGATGTCCCCATGCAGGACGAAGAAATCCTCAATGGCCAAGCGGATCAGCTCTTTCAATCGTCCAATCGGGAACTTATGAGCTATGGTGTGACCCGGGGTGCGATCTGGATTCGGCTCACTATCAACAATCCCAACTCTGACGCACGTTCCCTGCTCCTGGAAAGCCGCTATGTGATGCTCGACCAAGTGACCCTTTTTCAAAAAAATTCTCTAGGCCAATACCAAAGTCTGACCTTAGGCGACTGGACGCCGCATGCGGCTCAAAGCATCGTTCATCGAACCCCGGTCTTTACCCTCTATCTCCAGCCTGGTTTGAATCAATACTACATAAAAGTAAGCACAGAAGGCTTTACCACCATCGCTCTCTATCTGTGGCAAGAGGATGCTTTTTCCCAGCATCGCTGGATGGATGCTATGGTGCTCGGCCTCCTCATGGGCATGCTCATCTGCTTGTTTTTCTATAACTGCTTCCTGACGATTTCCTTTCAAAGTCGAACCTACCTCGCCTATACCCTTTTTCTACTCAGCATGATTGCAACGCAAATGGGACTGCAGGGCTTTTGGCCCTTCTTTCTGCCCAGCAATCTCGCAGTTTGGGCCCAAAATAAGGGCTTTTTGATGGTTTCTACCTTAACTTACTGCACGGGATTGTGGGTTACCATCAATTTCCTCAATATGCGCGACTTCATGCCTCGCCTGTTTCTTTGGTTTCGCCTTCTTCAAATCGTCGCCTTGGTTCTGCTGCCATTAACCTTTATTATCGGCTACAACCCTATGGCCCGCCTGATGTCTGCATTTCTAGCCGTCGGTTCCATCTCTATGGTCGTGGCCAGTGTCCTAGCAATCTTTCGTGGCTATCGCCCCGCCTATTCCTATAGCATGGCGTGGATTGCCATCTTAGCAGCGAATATCGCCCTCTATCTTACCCAACAGGGACTGTTCGAAAGCATTATGATGGTTCAATGGGGAAATCTTCCTGAGGCCGTTTTGGAAGGCATACTGATGTCCTTCGCACTCGGCGATCGCGTCAACGATATCCGGGCCAAAGCCGATCGGACGATCCGGGAACTCAACAGTCAGTTGCAGAATCATTTGACTCGAGTCGAAGCCACAGTCGCTGAACGCACAGCAACCATTCGCACGCTTCTCGACAGCGTCGCCAGTGGCTTTCTCATGGTCAATGCAGAGGGCTGTATCGAGGCCGGCTTTTCACGATCCTGTTCGGAATTGCTTGGACAGACCATCAAGCCGGGCCAGGATTTAGGTGAAGTCTTGGGTTTTAAGGCTTCAAAGCTTCAACTATGGCGAATCGGTCTTCAGCAGGTGTTTTCGGATCAGCTACCGATCCCAGTATGCCTCGCTCAATTACCCCAGACCATTCGTGTGGGTCGGCGCTATCTTCAACTCGAAGGCGCTGAAGTTCGGGATGAGCGAGGTTGCTTGCAGTATGTGCTGTTTACCATTACCGATGGCAGTCGCTTGCGCAAAAAGACCCGGGAAGCAAAACGCAATCGAACTCTGCTGGCGATCCTACAAAACCTGGATGCTTTTCGCCAATTTATCATCTACTCATGCGAGGCTATCCAGAGATATCCGAGTCTTCACAATCCCCTGGATCGAGCTTTCCTGCTGCATACATTGAAGGGAAATTGCTTGGTTTTTCACCTCCATGAGATTGCCGAAGCCATTCATGCATTAGAGGAAAAGTCCCAGCTCGATGAGCAGGATATCACTCGATTGGAAAAACAGTTCATCGACTTTTTGCAGCGCCATGAAAATGTCCTGCACACCTCCTGGGGGAAGAGTCCAAGCCAGTACCAGGTGACGGCAGTCCAACTCCATCAACTTATGGAGATCTCCCGCAGCAAACGAACCGACGGCCTTGAGGAATGGATTCAAGAGGTCTCTTCGCGTCCCGTGGGACCTTCCCTCCAGCCCCTCGTGCAGGATTGCCAGTCGGTGGCAAAAAGTTTGAACAAAGAAATTGCCTTCATTGTGCGAGAAAACCAGGTGCGCATTCGCTCCCAAGCCGAAGAATTGGTCATCCTCGAATTGATTCATTTGCTCCGCAATGCCGTGATCCATGGCATCGAAGATGACCGGATCGCCCGCGGCAAACCGTTAAAAGGCACGATTCAAATCGACTTTATAGAGTCATCTTCCATGCTGCAAATCGTCTGTCAGGACGATGGCGAAGGGTTGGATCGATTGCTCTGGGAGCAGCGTCTAGCAAGCCAGAGCCAAAGCTCGCTGAAAAGCCTTAAGGCCATGTCGCTGGTGGAATTGATTCTGGCGATGCAGAAGTTTAAACCAGAGACCCAAAGCAGTTCCATGATCGCAGGCCGCGGCGTAGGTCTCGCCGGTTTCCTCGCGTCCGTCATGAGCCATGGAGCCGACGTTGATATCACCAGCGAACCCGGTTTGGGCAGTCGGTTTACCATCACCCTCCCCCGGAGTGCTGCATCCTCAACAAGAGCAGTCTCCTAGGACTGGCAAAAACCTCTCTTTGAGATAATCCTTTTCTCTCAATGACCGACCCTTGGTTTGATCTAAGTCTCTGATTTTTTATGAGTCCCAATTCCTCCTGAGGTAATCCTCAAGTTTTTTGAGTATTTGCCGATATTAGACCCACGGGTTCTTGCGCAATGTTTTCCACGTTCCTGGTGGTTTTGGAGGAGAGTTCCATGCGTTTAGGCTTTGGGCGTTTGGTATCATGCTTGATGACTCTATCTTTGGGTCTTGCCTGTACCCAATACAAGCCGAATAACTATCGTAACCAAATAGGGCGTGCTCCCGCGGCTGCGTCGGAGGCGGCTAACCAATCAGCGAATAAGGTCACTAAACCGTCTGGACTGATGCTCGCCAACGACAAGCTCACACCCCTTGCCGCGACACTTTCCGCAAAAATAACCCTTGGTGGCCAAACGATCACCCAAGAGTTTTCTCCCCAAGGTAGTACCTCGATCTTTAATATCTCCGGTCTTCCGGTGACGAGTAACGGTATTCTTACAGTAGAAATTTACCAAGGCACAGTCTTAAAATTCATCGCCAAAAAATCCCAAGTGAGCCTTGCCAAGCCTGCAAGCGACGGCATCGTTGTGGACGACTGCAACATTCTCGTCGCGCCCTGGGATGGCAAGAGCAACGATAGCAGCTGCCAATGGGCTATCACGGAAACCAGTCCTTGATCTGAGCGGAACGGCAGGTCACCCCATCAGAGATGTGTGGAGGCCGAGCGACTAGGGCAGCAACTTAATCTTCATTGTACGAATCGATGCAATGAAATCGAACTGACGAGGGCACTATGCGGAAGAGCTTGTTATTTTGCTGGTTGGTGGCTCACTTGGTAATTACATCCTGCTCCAAAAGTCAGTCCAACGCAAAAGTCATGACCCACGGCAACGTTGGAAGCACTGAGTTTCAAGCGATGCTTGAACTTTCATCCAATTCCCTCCTCGGTGCTCCGATGCGGGAAGGTGCGCGTTTTAACCTTGATTCCAAGGTTGTTGATCTTATGGTTGATCCTGCGGCCAGCACCTGGTCCTGGGTCAGTTTCGACACCAGCCGTCAAGAGGCGATTGCATCGAAAGAAGAGATTCTCAAGTGGAGTCAAAACTTCATCAATCAAAACGCTCAAAATCTTGGGGTTAACACTCAAGATTTAGCCGACATTGAAAATACTTTTTACCAACCTTTTCCTGATACAATCTACCTAACATTCAACCGGCAGTATCGCGGCACGACCGTCAAGAATGCCTTCGTACAGTTAATTTTTACATCCATCAACGGCAGCTGGTACCTCAGAGAAGTTTTGAACAATAGTTTTGGCAAAATCAGCTTGGATGAGCCGCAAGCAGCAGAATTGAATCAAGAAGAGTTGATGCAGCGGGTTGGAATTGAGGGCATTGAAATCGTTAAAAGTAACCCAACTATCGTTCCTAAATTAACCGCCGATGGACTCTACGATTTCCACTATGCAACTGAGTATTTGCTCAAGAATCCGGCAAGTGAAACTTTGTATGGGCTCACCGTATCCAATCGCGATCAAAGCTTTTTAGAAGTTGCCAGCAATCGCAGCCACGTGAAGCAAGAACTGGCGATGGAAACCTATAAGGTCAGCTACGTTCTTAAAGACCAGTACCCGACTCCTTTCTCCTATGCTCAAATTGCCGCTGGAGTGGTGGCTGATGATAAGGGAATTGTCGATGCACCAGCTGCAACGGCAACCATCACGCTTGCTAGTGCAAAAGGTCGAGTGATCAACCGAAGCCCGACTCAAAACACGACTGCCACTTATACTTTTCCAGTCACCTTTGCTGCCGCCGGAAAAACAACTGTAACCTTCACGCAAGCCGACCAAGCAGCACTGAATGGTTATATGGCCCTCATTGAGGTGGATCGTTGGGTTGGTCAGTTCCTGACCCCACAGCAGCTCCCACTGCTGGGAACAGGCATCACAACTCGAGTCAACGGCATTGGCAATCCTGATCCAAATGTCGAAGGCTTTCGCTTCTGCAATGCTTACTATATTCCCGGCACTTTGAATTTCTTTCAAGCTGGAACTGAAGGGAACCTGTCTTGCGGCAATACTGCCCTCATAAAGGACGTCATGTACCATGAATGGGGACATGCCATGGATGATCAGATGGGCATTTTGACAAACCCTACATTTGGCGGAAAAATCACCGACCAAGCTTTCTCTGAAGGCATTGGCGATATCAATGCAAACTTAGCCGGCGGTGTATCAGGACTCGGTTTGGGCTTCTTTCTGAATGACGCAACTCGCTATTTGAGAGATGCAACCAACAATATCCAAAACCCACCAACAGCAGATTTTGCTGAAATTCATTTAGCGGGTCAGATTATCTCAGGAGCTTTCTGGGATCTCAGACAGTATATGGCTTCTGTAAAAGGGGTTGATGAAGCAACCAAATTCACTTCCAACCTATTTTATAAGCATCTGCTGACGACCGACCGTTATGTGGATTCTTATCAAGCCGTGTTGAGATTGGATGACAACGACAACAACCCTGCGACTCCTTCGCCCAATCAGTGCCTTATCAATAAAGCTTTTGCCAATCATGGTCTTACGGGTGGAGCGACTGAGCCAAAGGACTGTACGATTGCTGATCCTGGTTTAAAGCTGCGCATCGACACGGACCTCGGTGATGGAAACATCGTCTTGATAGCCTCATCCCTCGGCGCCAACAAAATTGTTTTCTGCGAAGGCAAAGTGAGTTCTTGTTCAAGCCAGTCACCAGGTTTCGCAGAGTTTGCAGTTGCCCCGGAAAATAAAAACTTATTGCTAGGACCCAAACTTTTTTTCAATACCCCTGGTGAAACAGCGATAAAGGTTAAAGTCGAAGCCGGCAAGACCTATACCGTGACTTCAATTAATAAAAAGAATGTGGCTGTTGACCCCTTGAAACCTGCAATAAAATCTGATGTTTTTATGCCAGTTGGTTCGAAGACTTTTACCTTCAACAAGAGAGACACGGCGTCTGATCTTTCGAACAGCTTTAGATAGCAATAAATAGTAGCACAGCATCGGAGATTTTTTTTCTGCATGATATACCGATGCTGCGAACCTCCTCTCATACGCGAGATAAATGAACCGGTAGTGGACCTTTGGGAACATGGATCGGTACCTGTTGGAACCTTCGCGTTTGCACCGCAGGAATCTCCCAGGAGCACTGGCTAGTGATTTTGCCGAGTATCACAGCGAGAAATTTCTCTGCAAAGAATTGACCCAAGCATGTGTGAAATCCTCCTCCAAAGGGGGCATAGGCAAAGCTGTGCTTTTTGTGTTCACTTCGTTCGGGTGAAAATCGCAGGGGATCGAACTGTTCAGGATTAGCCCAATAATCGGGCATAAAATGAGTGAAGGCGGGAAAGACTGAAACCATCTGGGACTTTTCCAAGCGAAAACCTTGGAATTCGGTATCTTCCAGGAGCACCCGAGGCACCACCTTAAGGGGCGTATTGCGGCGCAGAGTTTCCCGAATGACCATCTGGGCGTTGAGCATTTCATCGGGCCTTTTAGCTAAGGCGACGGAGGCCAGCCCATCTGCTTCCTGCCGTAACTTCGATTGCCATTCTGGGTGGACTGCCAATTCATAAAAGAGACTGGAAAGGGTCGAGGCTGTGGTATCGTGAGCGGCCATGAGGATAAAGATCATCTGGTCTATGATCTCTTGATCGCTAAGGACTTGCCCCTCTTCATCTCGACTCTGGCACAGCTGGCCAACCATGTCTTGGCTTGCTTCCTTCCGCCGCTGGGCCACCAGTGGCACCATCATCGCAACTAATTGATGTCTGGCGACGACCGCCTGCTGATAGGTGCGCCCAATGAGGGGCAAGCGATTGTAAGCGATAGATCCGGCCACCACCTGCGTGAAAAGTGTGTTGTAGATCTGGATTTCTTTCGGATGGCTAACTCCAAAAAATGAGCGTATGGCGATTTCCAGGGTCAGTTCTTTAACCTTGGGGTAAATATCGGCACAGTTTTGCGGCCAGCTCTGGATATGCTGATCGATCAAGGCATCGCAACTGCTTAAATAATACTGCAGAGCCTCTTGACGGAAGGCAGGCATCAAAAGTTTACGATGCTGGCGATGATCGGCCCCGTCACGCAGCAACAGCCCGCCTCGGAACAATTGGCCAATCAAGGGACTCCATGCTTTGGCGGAGGACAAGGACTTCTGCTGAGCGACGAGCGCCCATTGATTGGCTTCTGCGCCAAGCAGAACGGTTGAAACCGAAAGAGCTCGAAAACGAAACACAGGCCCATAATTTTGGTAGTGCTGCTGGATGGTGCCTAAGAGGTCGGTGTAAAAGCGATAGAGGCTAAGCGGGAAAAAACCCCTCGCAAAAGGGGGCAGAGGGAGCCGGGCGTTAGAAGTTTCGGTCATACCAATTCCTTGAGTGTGGAGAGAAAGGGCGACCGACTTTAGATCGACTCGCGTGCTGTTGTCCAGGAAGAGCACTTTTCCCAGTGTCTCGAATCCTAACATTATAACAAAAGACCAGTGAACATTCCGTGTTCTTCCGACAAGCCTCTCAACAGGGCTATATGCCTTTGACTTTATTGCGTTTTTTTAGAGAGATGCCGCCGCTCCTGTCAGCATTTTGTGCAGCTTGAAACCCAAGCCTGCCCTGGTGAAATGAATATTACATTGCAGCGGCTTAGCTCGATTTCAATGTCAAGTTTCGTGACAGCCACGGCAACACCACCCCTTGGGTATGCATCCGAATTGTTTAGCCAACTTTGCCGCGTTGAGCTTTGGCGTAAGAGTTGCAAATGTCAATCTATCTGAATTCCTCTGGAAAGGAGAACTCAATGCACTCTATGTTGAAAATCTTAGCTCCCCTCGTCTCGGCAGCAGTCTTGACTTCATGTTACGGTGCAAAAAGCCTCGACCAAAATAGTTCAAGTCGAATTTCCACTATCACAGTTGGAAACTTTAAGACGACCGGTGATATGAAATCCTGGGAATCTGGACGCATCATATTCAAAAAAACTGCGGACAAATCGACTGTTGTAGACGAAGCTTTTTTTAGCTCCAAGGATAGCACTGACTCCAAAATCGACCTCAAAGTTCCCAAGGGCATGTACACTGTTACCTTGGTCTATTTTGCTGCAAGCGACAAACAAAAGCCTCTTTACAAAAACTGCCTTGATGACAAGAATCAAGACGTCGTCTATGCCCTGCAAAAAGACGCAGAAAGCCTGAAAATCGAGATCTGTGACGGCGACGGAAAAATCATCGGAGAAACCGCCGGGTCCGATGGCTCCGATGTGTCGGTCACACCTGAAGTAAAAAAGTCTTCGAGTCAACCAGCCATGACAAACAATTTAGTTGGCAGCTGGACTCTGTGTGATCAGATAAAAGATCCGACAGCTCCATTGCTTTCACAACTGACCACGTTAACCTTCGAATCCGACACTAAAGGCAAAAGCTTGATCATTGGCTACAAGGACGCTGACTGCAAAACTCTCATCACCCAAGCCGATGTCGACGCCTATCTTGCCGCTCATGCCACGGAAACCGGTGACTACAAGCAATACCTTCAAGATACCGTAAAAGGGATCGCTGTGAGTTTCAAGTATGAGCTCGGCAAGCCTGACGCTAACGGCATCGCGACTTTTGACCTACTGACTGATGACTTTAACGTTGCGCCTCTTTATACCAATCTTAAAATCATGGATAAGCAGCTCTTCTTTGGTCTCGAGTGCACCACTGAAGACGTCGCGGACAAAACATGTCCTGCAGTCACAGGAAATCGACCCGATAATCGCGGCAATGAATTTGAAAAACTGCCCTTCATAAAAAAGTAAAAGACTCGCTGGGTCAGTGGTTCTGACCCAGCCTTCCTCCAAGAAAACATTTTGCTGGTGCAAACATGATGTCTGTTAAATCTGCCTGTTTGATTTTAACCCTTGGGTCCATCATTTTCATTCAAGCCTGCGGTAAGAAATCTAATAAAGTTGAAATCGATCGCCGGCAAACCAAGCAAAACGATCGTACCGATGACGGCTTTGTACCGCGCAGTAGCAATGATTTTCCTGATGATTCAAGTTCTGATGTTAGCATCGAAGTCGCAGTAAAAAATACCGGCAAGCCATCACTGAGCAAACAAATCAGTGATGCCCAAGATATTCTCTTGCCAATATATAGCGAGATGGAAGCCAGCAAATTGGATGGCACCATTGATTTACGGCTTGCCTTGGAAGCACTCGACCTTCTTTCGACCATGCAAAATGCCGAAAAGAAGGCCGATTTCTGTACCAAGCTTGGCGCTTTTGCTAGCAAATTGCAGAATCTACCTGCTGCGACTGACAAACGCGACAGCTGGTTGAAATCTATTCAAAGCCTTCAAGCAAAAGCCGAGATCTGCGAATAATCGACTGTCAGCGCCGCATGAGTTGCAAGGAGCTGTTCATGCTCGCTGTGCTGAACTGCTTTCTGCGACAAGCGATCGAGCGCATCAGCCCTTCGACGAGTATCTTGAGATCACACAACCTGGATCCAACTGGTGGGGAGTACTCGCAAGGGAGGCTGACGCTGGTCACTTATGGTGTTTGCCATGAGGGCTCTCAACGAAGTTGAGAAGCTCAAGCACTTGGTCGCTAAAGCTTGCAATCACACCACCCCTCTGAGCACGATACGCATACTGCTCAGTCCTACGATGATGACCCAGGCCGAAAAGAACCACGTTCACGACATCCACCTGAGAGTCGGCAACGACTGCTCTCATCAAAAATCACCTTGTGATATTGCTCTCGAGCCAGCCAACAGGGCAGCTAAATATTTATTTTCCAATAGAATCAAGTAGAATTTCTGCGATTGAGCTCTGGAATGCCCAATTCCAAAATAAAGTGTTCATAATAGCGAACTCTAAGCTGAACACTCCTTTGCGCTCAAGCCCGCCGCAATATTGAACTTCTTGCCATCTTAAATTAGAACATAGCTTCCCATTTTCACGCACCCTCTTGGAGGAATTTTATGCAAGTGAAGCCACTGAGCCTATTGGCCTTGCTTCTGCTTTCTGCCTGCGGCGTAAAGAATTCAAACTCTACTCTGCACGAGCTCGCCACACCTGGTTCGGACCAGGGACCAAATGAGCTTATCTGGGGAGACAGCACCCGACTTTTTGTCGGACTTTGTCCCGCGGGAAAGGAAGCTAGAAAGCAACTCTGCCCGGTCACGCAGAGCGCCTCAGTAGAGCAAGTCTCTCAGCAAGTTCTTTTGGGTTTGAGTCGAGAAAAAGCTGAGCTGGTGCTGCAATCGGCTCAAGAATTGGAGAGACTGCGCAATTCTCATCCCAAAGTGATAGAAAAGCGGTCGGCCCTAGGCAAAATCAATACAGTTATCACCCAGCAGAATCAAAAAATCAGTGTAGCAACCATTGAACGTGACGGTGCCGCCGACCAGAAGCAACAAACTGAAATCCGCTTGGCTGATAAACAGGGTGCTTTAAAAGCTGTACAAGACCGGATCACGACCAGTGGTTCAACACCTGACCTGGAAGCTTTGCGGGTACGATTGCAACAGGAATACGATGATTGGAACACGACCTTCACCCTACAGAGCCAGGAACTCCTCAGTTTGGAAACTCGCTTGGCTCATCTAAAAGAGAGTTTGTTACAAGAACAGCGGCGACTGACTCAGTTGGAAAATGATCTGCAGTTTATGCTCGGAACATTGACAGTTTCCTCGGATCTTACTGTAGCTCTTGACGCGAAGCTTGGTCGTCTGGATCTGCAGACTCAAGACTTACCAGCTCTGATTGCGCTGATCCAAATGGATGGCGTGATATTTCGGGAACTTGAATTGAATTCTCTGCGTCAAGACACAGTCCTGCGTCTGCTACGAGAACTCAAACAGCGCGGCATGCTACCATTCCGAGAGGACTTCTCTATAACACCGGCCTTGGGATCGGTGTGGAGTTTCTACAGCTCACGGCCTCAAAATGTGAATCAAGTCAATCAAGGTCGATGGCGCATGGAGTCCAATGATGGAGGCATCAATGAAGCGGTTCTGACCCTCCCACTGGCAGGCTTAAGTCGACTCAATCTAAAATTCTTTCAGATCGATATCAATGACAACGAAACTTTGCTTCCTGAGAGGTTCGAAGGCCATAGTACGGGCGATGGGGTCTCGATCAGTAAAGATGGCAATATTTGGTATACGATCGTCAATGCATTCAGTTTAAACACCCCTGAGGGCAAAACTTGGAACATCGATTTAGATCAGAAGCTCGAGGACATTCGTCGCAATTATGATCCGAACTTTGGCTTGAGTTCACCATTTTTCATTAAATTTCAACAGTATGAGGCAGCGCCCCGTCCCGATACTCGTGAATGGGATGATATAGAATTGATCCAGCGTCCTGTGAGCGCCAGCAACGTGAGGCTGTCATCGACCAACGTTTTAGAAGTGCAATATAATGAAGAATGGCGAGACGTTTGTGACGATGATTTTGATCGGCTTGATGGGGAAGTCGCCTGTCGCATGTTAGGAGGAACCTATCAATCTCATTCCAGCGCGACGGGATCTGGGAATTTTTGGTTAGACGACCTTACCTGCAAGGGTCAAGAGCAAAGCCTCTTCGAATGCACCCATCGCGCCGTTGGCACCCATAACTGCAATCGCTCTGAAAGTATTCAACTCAGCTGCGATTTCTAAGGGAACAGAGTTCTATCTTTGGAAGTATTGAAGGGGTTGGTGACAGAGTTTAGGCTGGCAGCATAATTCTCCAGCAGAGTATGCTTGCCCGTCTGAGCGACTGCTTGGTCTTTTACCGGTCCAGCGGACACGAGTCTATGAACGCGCGTCTCGCTTGATTTACCTATCAATCAAAATGACCGGTAATCGACCGACAGCGAGCCAACGATTCGGATAGATCAACTTTCACCCCCCTGAGCTGTTGATCCTGCTGCAAGGCATCAATAAAGTTTACCGCCAACGCACAGTGAAGTTTGGTAGAGGGGTGAACTTTGTCCCAAAATGCATAACTAAGACTATCGCCACAGACTTTATCCGCGCCTCCAGTCCCGGGTATAAAATCCCCCACGTAGCATGCATCTTGAATATTGCTCAGTGCCAATAGCTCCGGGCTCCGCTTGATAAGGTCTAGCAAGTCATTCGTTTGCGCCTGGGTAATCTTTATCTCTGGGTATCGCTTTTTTAAATCGCTAATTTCTAACGCCAATTGCGAATTGAAAGCAATAATAAGCGGAATAAGAGTTTCATCGCTCGGACGTTTAATAGATCCGCCCGCGAGATTTCGTGGCAGACCGTCGACTGAAAACATCATTGGGATCAAAAATTTCTTGCCACCAGCTAGAATGACCTTTTCGATATCCGAGCGGAGCGTTGTTACAATGTGATTGGTATCGCTCACTCCTGCAAATAGATCATTGATTCCGCTCCATATTACGTAGAGCGTCCCGTTAGGATTAAAGTCTTTAGACCTAAGATGATCGGCAACGCTGTTGGTCACGGCCCTTGGAAACGAAGCAGGAAGTGGCACGCCTTTGAGTCCGGGAAAAACATTTGGAATCACTAACTGCCTAGCTTCAAAAGTTTGCGTCGCTGCTCCCGTAGCTAAATTTAAAACTGGCAAATTAAAGCTTTTTTCCAAATACTCAACCCATACAGGACCATTGGAAAAACGCCCTTGAAAATAAGTGGTATTGGGGACTAAACCCAATGTGATGCGCTTGAGGTTCGTTTCGTCACTTAGGCTATCGCCAAAGATGACCATTCTTTGAAACTCAGGTTGGTTCGTTCGATTCAAAGCCTCGAGGACATATCGATCATCTTTTTTGCGATTTTCATCTATAGAACTGATCGAAGAGTTCTGGAGACTCGAAGTCTTACAGCCGGTAAGAAAGCTTGCGACGAGAAGAGCTAATACCACACATTGATTGCTATTCAGCATGATTCGTTCCTCTGTATCTACCCACTAAATGTGAATGACTTAGTCAAAAATCAAGGAACGTATCGGTCTTGACCCAAGCTGGATTTAATTAATGGTGCGCAATTGAATTGACAGCACGTAAAGTCCAGCCGTGCCGGCGAAAATATTTGCAGTACGCACACTAATTCATTCGGGTAAGTGAAACTACGGGAGTAAGTCGGAACGAATTGAACAGACATGAGACAGTCTAGGGAGCCAGCCGAGCGACCAAGCCCCCCTTGATTGGAACTTTGAATTTTGATTGCTTTGACTCGTGCTATGATAGAGGAAATTTTCTGCATAGGCGATTGAAGCAGATGCTCTCCCTTCGGTTCCCGACCTTCAGAATTTACGGGCTTTTTTGGTTGCTGTTGGCCGTTGCAGTCTATCCAGGCGTTGGCGATGGCTATACCCAAGCGAAATATTGCGTTCTGCTGGCATTCTATTGCTTCATCAGTTTGAGGCTGAAACGTCTACCAGCCGTGCCCCTGCGTTTTTTCCGAGCTTCTTTAGGGCTAGGTGCCGCTTACATTCTTTCCATAGCTATCAACTCGCCTGGCCCCTTCGGACTTGCCAGCCTAGAATGGCTAGGTTTCTTCCTTGCCAGCTCCGCAATACTAGGCGAGCTCTTAGCAAACAATGACAAGCCCGGCCTCCTACAGTCCATGCTCCCCTGGATTCGCGGGTCTTTGGCTGTGCTTTTGCTCTATCACTTTGTTCAGGAATGTGGATATCAACCCATCGCCGGCCTTTGGTTCAACGATTTCCCTGCCTCCCTCTTTGGCTTTCAAAATATGACAGCTGAATTCTACGGATTATCTCTCTCAGCAATCTGGATCAGTCTTGCGAGCAAAAATATAGTCGATCGATCGATGCTTTATGATTGCTTGCTGTTGACGATTGGCCTCACTGGTCTGATCACGACGATCAGTCGGACAGCCTATCTATCCTTTGCCTTGGTCGTTTTTTGTAGTCTGCCTTTGATCAACAAGCGCAAACAGAGTTTGCTGCTGATCAGCTTGTCCCTGCTCATTGCCATCCCACTTGGCTACGGATTGTTAAAGCTTCCGAATGATCTTCTTTCCCGTTTTTCTGCTCATGAGATGGCAGTGATTCCCAACCCAAACAATCAAGACAATACCGCCAAGCCTAGTCTTGAGCCCCTAGATCGAGTTGCTGATCGGGTTATAGATTCCAAAAGTCAAACGGCTTCGACACGACTTATTCGTCTTAAAAACAGCTGGTTCATGCTGCTTGATCACCCTTTAGGTGTCGGACCAGGCAACTATGAATTTGGTTATATGCCTTACAGACATAAAGTGGCTCCTGACCCAGAGGCTAATGCTTTTCTGGTCCCACGTTCCCCACACAACGCCTACCTTGAGTTGGCCATCGAAAACGGAATAGCTGCACTCATATGCTTAGGAGTGCTCCTTGGTACCTTTTTCTATGCAATTGTCCTTCGGCGCCAGGAATTGACCAATCTGTCCCTGGACCATAAGTGGGGTTTGCTGCTTTCAGTCTTTTTGTTAGTGGATGCTCTGTTTGCTTTTCCGCTGGAGATCCCATTCCCCCAATATGCGACGGTTTTAGCTGTGGCCCTAAATATTTCATTGTGGCTCAAAATAGACAAAAGACCAAAGGCAGCGGAACTTCGCTTACCTTTGGCCCTGCGATGGGTCGCCGCTCTGCTCTTTGCCGTTACTTTTGCAGCTTCGATGAGCCTCCATGCTCCTGGAAACCCAAACCAACTAAAAAGACTGCAGGTCTTATCGTGTCGGGTTTTTCCTGAACAATGGCAGAGCTGCCTGAGATTAGGCTATACCGCGCTCGATCGAGGTGATGTGGAACAAGCTTACGATATAGCCAGTTGGTCATTGAGGGGGCGGGACAACAATTTTCCCGCCCAGCTTCTGCTTGCCTCAGCTGCCTATCTCTTGCACCGAGACGAACAGCTCTGCTTGGCCCTCAAGAACTACAGCCAAGCTTCCGGTGAAAGCATGGACGTTCGCCGACTCATTGGCCAGGATAGGATGGGTAACTCGCCAGTCGAGGATAGCTCAATTGACGATCCGTGTAGATAAATCGAGCCTTAACTTTGGCGCGCTGACTTGGATCTTTAAGCATTTTAATTTCATCCGTGGTAGCCATGGGACCGAAAATTTTGCCTGCAGTGAGACGGCAAGATTCCGTGCCGCTTGGGCCATCTTGCTTGACTTTCACGGTTTCAGCGCTCAAAAATTCAACATGAAAATTCCGACAAGCTTGCAGTCCAGCCCATTGATAGCCCCATTTATCGCATTCAGCATCGTTCATAGGGGTCGGTCCTGACATTGGCCGAGCCAAGCGGACTGTAGTATTCGCCGGGATAAAGCAATTGCCTTTATTGTTAAGACTTTCTGAAGCGACATAAGTGCCCTGGATGGTATAGATCAAACGATCCGCACGACAAACAGCTTCGCCGCCATTTTCCGCTAAATCACTTTCAGAATAATAGCCTGTTGAACCATCACCACACTCCACCGAATACAATCCGGGCATGATTTCCTCTGGCGCCGACACAGCATCGACAAGGGACTTAGGACGTGAGCTCCCGGTTTTACAGCTGATCAGTATCAGGCTCAATGCCGACCCTAAAGAGACATGGATCCAATATTTGTTCATGACAATTCCTCATCCTCGAAGCTATTGATCTTCAGAGTAATGCTCGGCATCGTCTCAATTTACGTGAATATACAAATCCGTAAGAGTCGGCAAATAGCCGGGTTATTGGCTTTTTTTGACGTTTACCAAGGCGCTAAGCTCAAAGACTAAGGAGAAGCCGCTCCTTCCTCGTAAACGATTGATTCATAACGGAATGTGATTCATAATCATCTACGCGCTTGGTAGAAGGCGCCGCTTGATAGCTCTGAACAGCTTTTGCAAACCAAGAGGGGTTGCTCCGATGAACCTACGTAGATTCTTTATGACACGGCTTTGGACTGCTAGTGTTCTCATCGCCTGCCTACATGCTTTGCCGTCTCGGGTTCAAGCCCAAACACCCGAATTCAATGTGTGCTGGTCTCACTATACGGGTTGGGAGCCGTGGGCTTTTGCCGACAGTTCAGGCATTTTGAAGAAGTGGGCCGATAAGTACAAAGTGAAAATTAAATTGACTCTCATCAATGACTATGTTGAGTCGATCAATCTCTACACCTCTGGAAAGTTTGATGCCTGCACCATGACTAACATGGATGCTTTAACCATTCCAGCGGCTGGTGGAGTGGATTCAACCGCCTTGATTATAGGTGATTTTTCCAATGGCAATGACGGCATCGTTGGCAAAGGGATTCAGAATCTTAAAGACATCAAGACTCGCAAAGTCAAATTAGTCGAACTCTCTGTCTCGCACTATTTGCTCGCTCGCGGTCTGAACTCGGTAGGTCTTTCTGAAAGAGATGTGAAGGTCGTCAATACCAGCGATGCGGATATCGGAGGGGTATTTGCTGCCGATAAGGATTCGGTGGTGGTGACGTGGAATCCGATTTTGGCTCAACTCAAAGCTGATAAGAATGCCCACCTGCTGTTTGATTCTTCAAAGATTCCCGGCGAAATCATCGATTTGATGGTCGTGAAAACAGCCGCTCCCGATTCCTTGAAGCGAGCTCTGACAGGTGCCTGGTATGAAGTGATGGCAAAGATGTCTGGCCAGGGTCCGGAGCGTGATGCCGCCATTGCTACTATGGCTAAGACGGCTGGCGGGACAGTCGAAGATTTTAGCAATCAACTCAAAACCACCGCCATGTTTTTTAAACCAGCGGAAGCTGTCGCCTTTGCTCAAGGCCCCGATCTCAAAAAGACCATGGACTTCGTGCGAGGTTTTTCCTTCGATCATGGCCTATTTGGGAAAGGCGCTAAAACCAAAGATGACTTGGGAATTGCTTTGCCGGATGGATCGGCCCTAGGCAACAAGAATAAGGTGAAGTTGAGATTTGATCTTACTTGGATGTCTTTGGCGGCCAATCAAAAATTGTAGATCGGAGGAATTGGTGAGCCGCTTGGAACCCAGCCCGACCCCGGCATCTTCAAAATCGAGCGACAATTCATCGCTTCCACGGCGGGGATCTAAAGATTCCCTGTGGTCGCAGCTATGGGGAGTGAATGCCCGACCAAGCCGACTAACACAAATTTTGATGGGGTTAGTTCCTTTCGCCCTTCTGCTGACTCTGTACTGCATTGCGTCCGATCTGAGGCACAAGGAGAATCCCGATGACAAACTTCTCCCGACACTGACTCAAATGCTGACGGCAAGCCAAGAACTGGCCTTTGAAGTGGATAGCCGGACTGGAGTGCGCCTTCTTTGGACAGATACCTCGCAAAGTCTGATTCGACTTGCTGCGGGTGTGGGTGCGGCAGCCCTGACGGGACTGACCGTCGGCCTGTTTCTTGGCGTTTTTGGAGGTTGGCGGGCCACGTTCCTGCCTTTTGTCACGTTTCTTGCGATCGTTCCGCCCTTAGCCCTGCTTCCCATCCTCTTCATCGTCTTTGGCGTCGATGAACTGGCAAAAATTATTCTGATTTTCATCGGCACCTGCCCCTTGATGATCCGCGATATTTATGGAGAAGTGAGTCAATTGCCAGCAGAGCAGAAAGTAAAATCTCTCACACTTGGTGCCAAGGGGATGTCCTATCTCTATCGAATCGTCATGCCTCAGGTTTTGCCAAGACTCCTGGAAACCATGCGGCTCTCCTTAGGGGCCGCATGGCTATTTCTTATCGCATCGGAAGCTATTGCAGCAGAAGCTGGCTTGGGCTACCGAATATTCCTGGTTCGTCGGTATCTATCGATGGATATAATCATTCCCTATGCCCTGTGGATCACCTTTCTAGGATTCAGCATGGATCTGGCCTTAAGGCGACTCAACACTTGGCTATTCCCTTGGTATGCGGGGAGTAAAACCCAATGAAAGTCGACGGAGGGCGCTTATGAAAAAAGATGAGATGGAGCCCAAGAGCCAGATCTATTTCCTCGATGTTTATAAATCGTATGACAGCAAACTCGTCCTGGAAAATATTGATTTGGCGGTGCGCTTTGGTGAATTCTGTACAGTTGTCGGGCCCAGTGGCTGTGGCAAATCAACTCTGCTCCGGCTGATACTGGGCCAGGAAAGGCCTTCGCATGGCACATCTCTGGTCAATGGCAAACCAATTGGTGCAGCCACTCCCGATCGAGGCATTGTCTACCAAAAGTATAGCTTATTTCCTCATCTTTCCGTTCTCGATAATGTGGTCATAGGGCGTCGTCTTATGATGCCCTGGACCCGATGGCTCAGAGAGAAAAAAGCTGTGAAGGAGGAGGCCATGGGATATTTGGAGCGAATGAGGCTCGTTGCTCATGCTCATAAATATCCCTTTGAACTTTCTGGTGGAATGCAGCAGCGGGTCGCTATCGCTCAAGCCTTGATCACGAAACCCCAGATCCTTTTGATGGACGAGCCTTTTGGAGCCCTCGATCCTGGGACTCGGGAAGATATGCAGCTCTTTCTTCTCGAACTCTGGGAAAATATTAAGATGACAGTATTCTTTGTCACTCATGATTTGGAAGAGGCCGCTTTTTTGGGAACACGCTTGCTGGTAGTGTCCCAATTTTATACCGACGATCGAGGCGAGAAAGCCGTTCGTGGGGCAAAAATAGTCGGTGATTACAAACTCCCTCGCGCTGCGCTTTCGACCCAGGTGAAGAAAACGGCAGAATTTGCTAGCTTTGTGTCTCAAGTGAGAACTGAAGGTTTTGATCCCGAGTTTAGACGTCATGCCCGAGATTTCAATCTTCATCACCCAGATTCATTCCAAACCCTCACGGACGAGGAATCTGATCGATAATCACTCTTCCAAAAGCCCCGCTTGGAGCGCTTTCACGCCTCAGCAAAAAGCTTTTTGATCATTTCGACAAAGTGAATTTGCGCAAATTCATCAAGGGTCCACAGTGCGGATTTGGGGTCAGATTCAAAATAGAGACCAATGGAGAGCAGCATCAACTCAACAAAGCCATGCATAATGCCATTGCGGGCTTGCGGCAGCCCCTTCAAATCTCCATAAACTTTGCTGATGACGACATGCAGGGAAAGGAAATTCAAAGCCATTTTGAAGGGTAGATTGATGATCGGGCCAGCCTTACCCTCGTCTTGGTAAAGGTATTGATGATCCCAAACAGACGTTCTCAGATTCTCCAAGCTCGTTCGAACTTGATCGATGATTTGTTGAGTCTTGCTATCCGTAAGGCCAAGTCGTTGCAATTCATCAGCCATCAGCTGACTTCTCTCGGGACGTTCCAACCAGAGTCGAAATGATTTTCCAGCCTGACTGAAATAGAAGCGCACGTCCTCTACAAGGAAATCAAGTTTAGTCGGTGACCATTTGAAAAGACTGGAGCTAGGCATCTTATCAGCAAGCTGAGGATAGAGATCAATAAAGCGATATTCAGCGATATCGGCCAAGATTTCAGCAACGACTGGTGCCATGGAAACGGCAAGCCGCTGCTCGAAACATTGAAGGAGCCATGCCGTGAGGCGCTCAGAAAAGTCTTCTTGCTCCGATGCCATGAGTATAAAATCGTAGAGATTCTTTCCGTCCGATAGAGTCTCCTGTTCGAAACCCGTATGGTAGCTTGCCATTCGCGTGTAGAAGTCTTCAAAACTCAACATGCTGGCCTGCCAGCTATGTCCCACAACATCGTGGAAGAGATATTTATCAACCGCGTCATGAGGAAGCACAGTAAAAATACTGTCCAATTCCCGGCGCACAAGCTCGGTTGAGTAAGGGAGTTCGTTGGTGAGGGACTCTAGAAAGTCGGGATGCATAGCATCGCCGCGGATGAATCCGAAGACTGGGAAATGTGCAAATTGTTGCTGTTTGAAACCAGCCAATCGCTTCATAAAGGCAGCGATTTTATCCTGCTGCTGTGCAGGAAGAGAACTCAGCTTTTGCTGTTGATAGAGGCGAGTCTTTTCGTCAAAAGGAAGGCAGAAAAAAATCATCGTGCCACTGACAATAATCTTGAGATCATTAGGCGGCAAAGGCACATCGCCATAGATATACTGAAAGAGTTCTTCAGTCGATTTCTGCAGTTGAGGATTATCTTTCTCAATAGCAAACATGCGGCATATTGTTTTGACGATGCTTTGCTTTCGACTGGCCCCTTCAAGCAGCTTCTGTTCTGTTTGGCGAAGATGCTCAAGCTCGTCAAAACTCAGGCCCAAAAGAGTTTTGACCTTTTGCATCAGGGCTTGGCGACTTTTAAAGTCCTTCTTCAATTCGGTCCGATAGTGCTTCAGACATTCGGAACCATAGGTGTCGACACATTCCTGTGAGATGCCTATAGCCCCTTCTAAAGAGAGCATAAAACGAAGAGCTTGGCCGATGATCAAGGGGATTTTTTTTAAGCTTACAGCTGGCACGCTGTCCGAATCGAGAAGGGTTGCGCTTTGATTCAAAAGCTTGGCATGGATATCGTCCAGCTCGAGGCGAAGAGTCGCCCGTTCTGGATTGGATTCAGCAATAAGCTTCAGCCGATCGTAAATGACAATAAACTGAGAGAGGTTCAAAGCGATTTCGCGGATATTCTCTGGAAGATTGAGGCTGAATCCATTTTCCTGACGAAAAATCCGATATGGCATCAGATACTCCCCTCGTCTAAATCTGCAATGGAGAGAGTGTTCAGTATCGCTTCGTCGAGACCTGAGGGATCTCCGAGATTGACGATACGTTCCGCATGATTACGAATGCTTTGCTCCAAGATATTTCGGACGGTTCTAGCATTGCCAAAGTTCGGCTTGGCCCTAGCTTTTTCTAAAATTGTCAGAAATTTATCCAGCGCCTCGCCTTCATAGCGAAAACCTTGCTTTTGCGCCTGTGACACAGCAATCTCGCGCAATTCAGCCGGGGTAAAATCAGGAAAATCGAAGTGCAAAGGAAAGCGACTTTGCAGACCAGGATTTGATTCCATAAAAACAGCCATCTCTTGGGTATAACCGGCGATCACCAGTACGAATTGTCCACGCTGATCCTCCATGCCCTTGAGAATGGTGTCGATGGCTTCTTGTCCGTAGGCATCTTCGGAAGTACCTCTATGCAGAGTGTAGGCTTCGTCGATGAAAAGAACTCCACCTTGCGCCGCTTGCAATTTTTCTTTGGTCTTGATAGCTGTCTGCCCAACAAAGCCGGCCACCAGCTCCGATCGTTCCGTTTCTATCAAATGCCCACTGGAGAGAAGCTTAAGCTCACAAAACATGCCCGCGAGAAGTCGGGCGACAGTGGTTTTGCCTGTTCCGGGATTGCCGGCAAAAACCATATGCAGGGACTGTGAATGTATCGGCTGCTGGCGTGTTTGCGACACACGGATGAAGGCGATGAGACGCCTTAAGTGACGTTTCAACTGTGTTAAACCCGTAAGACTTTCCAGTTCGCCCAACTTGAGTTGAAGGGAATCGATAGCCTTGGGGTTTTCGCTTTCACTCAAATCCTGCGGATCTTCCGTGACGTCACTGTAGATGATGGTTTGTGCTGCTTCGACACCTGTGGTTTGATTCGATGTACGGGCCCGCTGTTGATCGATAATCTGTTCTACAATTCGCTGAATCGTCAAATAGTTTGCAAAGCTTTCCTGTCTTTTTGCATGTTCCAGACGAAGACTCAGCTGTTTTTGGGCTGGCTCTTGCAAAGTGAAATCTTTCAAGAGCTGCAGGGCGTAGTCGAACATCGAGGCTTGGTCGAGAGGCTTCAGTTCAACTTCACTTAAGAAATACTTTTGCAGGATAGCGCGCTCTGTGGGCCCCAGACCTTGGCTGCGATCCATGGTAATCAAGACTGATTTGGCAGAGGCTCCCAACTTGGCTTGATGCTCGACATGGATCAAGATCTGTTTGAGTATGCTCCTATGTTCCTCGATAAGACAGTCTTCGAAAATCAAGGTTCCATACTTGGGATTCAAGAACAGCTCATCAATCGAGCGAGAAAGGGCCTCTGAACTCTTCAGAGCCAGATGAGGAAATCGATGTTTGACACTCGGCAGCCGCGAACGGGCGAGGCTCCCCTCCAAAATCTCGACCAGAGTGCTTTTGCCGCTTCCACTGGGTCCAGTGATAACGACGGCAAAACTTTGGATCTGTTTGCCTCGGATGGCTTTGAGGTGCTCGATCACCTGCTTTTTAGCCTGAGCTTGACCTTGCAGAGATTCCAAGGCTAGCAGTCGATCCTGTTTGGCCGGAACAGCCCGAGAGACTTCGGACGATCCCTCGCTGGAAATTTTTGTTTGCTGCAAGATTCGATTCAAATCTTGCGTGGCCAAATCACCAAAAAGCGTTTTAAAAATATCATCCACACTCTTCCACCTTGTGCTCAGGCTTCAGGATTCAAATCGATAACGGGCTTCGTCTGGTTTCCACGTTCCATATTTTTGATCGACGCCTCGGCCTTTTTGTTGAGGCTATCCATCTCTAAAATAGATTTTGCCATGGTAGGCAGTGCTTGACTGCGAAAGCGCGAGATATCATCCATGGCTGCGTTGAGATCTGAAAATGCTGACTTGAGACCGTCAATGCTCAGGCTGGTGGATGAGGCTTGTTTCTGAATTTCCGCTCCTTGCGTCCGCAGACGAGCTGCTGTGTTGGCAATCAGCTTATCAGTCGTTTGCGACAGGGCATTGACTTTGGTCAAAACAATCTTTTGATTGTTGAGAGCAAGTGCAACCGTGACTGCAGTCTGCAGGGCGTTAACCGTCACATTCAGGGCTCGATTGACCCCTCGAATCAATTCCTTGTTGTTGCGAATGATCAGTTCCATAGCCAGGACGCCCTGCTGATTGACAGCCAATTGCTGCTGCAAATCCTGGATCCGTTGGCGAAGGACGAAGAGAATCTCTTCTTCGATAAATTTACGCCTAGGATCATCAGCCGTGATATCACGTTCCAAGGTGTAGCTGATTTTCTGATCGATCAGCATCCCGAGTTGGATCGCCTTTTCCAATTTGTGAGTCAGAGCCCTCATCCGCTTCTGATCTTCGGTTAAGGTTATGTTGTCGCGTTTCAACTGCTCCCGCCCCAGCTCAATGGATTTAATAATCGCATCGATAACAGTTTGGGCGCTTTCATACCGGGTGAAATAGCGCTTCAGCGGGCCACCGATTCCCGGAAGATAGCCGGCAATTCGCGACAGGAATCCGGACTCGAAATCGAATCTTGCTGGATCCAAGTCTTCAACTTGAATTTTCAGATCGATGAGAGCTTTAGCGACCTCGCCGCCATCTTCACTGTGATTTTTCACCATAATCAGCGGCTGCTGTAGCATAGCGCTTTGCTTGGCTGCGTCCTGCTGAGCCTGATAGCCCATGTTTTCGACGGCACTCTTGATACCAGCTTGGCGGTCGAGGTCTTTGCTATCAAACTGGGTCAGAGCTGCCACCAGCTGATTGGCCTTTTCCTCCAGCGCCGGATCGGTGTCTTGGCCTTGCTTGGACGACTCACCGACCAGCTCTTGGCGCAAAGTTTCAATATTCGGGAGCTGCATAGGGCTTTGTGCTTCAGACATCGAAATCCTCATTGGTTCTGATTGTAGCTGTCCACTCGGTCTGCAAGTTCACGCAATTCTTTCATTGCATCTTCAAGCTTCACTTTGGCTCGTTTTTCCGTCGTATCGAGCTGGGCGATCGCCATCGTCGTTTTATCCAGGCTGGTCATCGCCTCCTCATTGACGGTCAGGAGTTCATTGACCAAATTTGCTTGTTTCTGCCGCATAGTGAACCTTTCACGCAAAGTGAATTCCTCTTTGCGGTCGGCCTCATCCAGCTTTGGTAACTGGCTCAAAGCGTTCAGCCGTTGCTGAATATAGTCAATATCAGCCGAACGAATGCTTTGCATGGCAAAAACTGCTTTCAAAAGATTATCGAGTATAGCCATATGCACCTGCTCTGCTGTGCCCAGATAGCGAGAGTAGGTCATTTCCGATTGATCGAGTTTATTGCTCAGGATATGTTTGAGAGTATCAAATTTTTCCTGCGACATAGCAAATTGCTGGGCACCCTGTTGGCAAAAGTCTTTCAAGTCAGGTTCGCCCTGCATCGATTGCAGTTCTGTTTGTATGGTTTGAATGGCTTTGGATGACTGTTCCTGCAAGCGGGCTTTGAGCTGCTTGATGTATCGATCTGTAAAGCGATTGCGACGGAAGTGAAAATTAACCAGCCAGCTGATTGAAGCTAAGGATAGACCGCCGATTCCGGTCAGAAGTCCGACCATTCCTGTTCCAAGAATCAGTTGAGTGGCTCCACCCAAAATTCCTAGCGCCGCAAATCCAAGCGTCATGGGATGCTGGAGTGTATCGCGGAGCAAGGCCTTCTGGGTCGACTCCTTTGAAAAATCAGCGGCATCGTTCTTCAAAGTACCATCCTTTAGTAAACATCGCTTACCAGATAAAGCTCCACCCGGGGGAGCCTGTAGTTGAGTGCGCGATCGCTTTCATCCAAAAGCCGCGGCAATGGCTTCTTGGAACCCATACCTACGGCATGAATGCGATTTTCATCAAATTTGAGCGTTTGTGCAAGAAAAGATCGTACCGCCTGGGCGCGAGCCAGGGACAATTCAAGATTCGCCTCAGGATCACCGTTCATGCCTGTGTGTCCCTTGACGATGACGCGGAAATGAGGATAGTGCTTCAAGTCGCTGCTGATCTTCTCCAGTTCGCTCTTTCCTTCCTGACTGAGATCGTTTGTCCCACTCTGGAAGCTGATGGGTCGGATACGCAAGGTGCCAACCTCCTGCAGTTGATTCCATTGGGTATCGGTAAGAACTTTGAAACTTTCAACAGTGGACGAGTTCTTTTCAGCATTCAGATTGTTGCCGCTTTGGAATAGGTTTCGAACGAAGTCCTTGTTGAGAATGATATAGGGGTTCTCCGATGGGAGAGGGTTGCGCGCCAGGACTTTCGCTTCCTTGAGGACGTCGAGCGACGTATCGATGGATTCAACCACATCTTCAGTGCTGGTTTCACCTTCCGGGGAAATTCCGAACCAATTACGAGCATTGCTGTTCAAAGTCTGCCAGCTCACACCGTTCATCATGGCGAGTACAGCGTCATCGGAAAGGGCCAGTTCCTGCTTCATTTCGCTGCGAAATTCGTCAGGATTGTCTCGATAATATTTGAGAGTTCGAAAGTAATTGCGGAGGACGATGGTCACAACATCGGGATGACTGGCGCTGTATTCCCGATTGACCAGCAGCACATCGACAATCAAACGGGCTGTGTCTGCGGTGCTAAGAATCTTGCTAAAGTCTTTATTTGCTAAAGCCTTTGTGACAAAGGGCTCCCATAAGACGGCGATATCAACCTGACCCTTTAGCAGTTGATTGTAGGCGTCCTCGGCCCCCTTGCTGACAACCCGACTGATGCCCGGTTTATTGCCTTTCAAATTCTGCAGATCAAAGTGAACCGACGCGGCATGGAGAAGAAATTCGCTGGGCGACCCCGGAGTAAAAGCAATCCGAGCTTTGGCCAAGCCTTTAAGTTTATCCAAGCTGCTCGCGACCGAAGTTCGAGCAATGATGGCATCACCACCCTTCGATTCGTCGATGACAGCCACGATTGTACCAGGAAAATTCGCTGCACTGCCGTTTGCCAGATAAGAATCGATTGTACTCACTGCAAATTGCAGCTCCTGTGATCCCAAAGCTTTGAAACGCTGCGCAAGATTCGCTGAATCATCCACACACTTGATAAGGTAGCCGTTCGAGCGCATTTTCTGTTTGAAATTTCGACTGCAAAGTGGGTAATAGCCAATCCAATTATCGACGCCGAAATGCAGAGTTCCTTTGACATCTTTGGCATCGGATGTTTCTTTTTGCTGTTCGCTTTTCCAATAGCGGTCGCCATACTTAACAGCGAAGAGTGCACCAATACCAAGTAAAACAACAGTGAGGAAAATGACGAGGTTTCGACTCAAAAAGTCGCTCCTTATTTGAATTCTTGGACTTGAAAAGTTTGTGATTCAGCCAACACATCTTTTAAACCCGAGACGAGCTCTTGAAGACTGTCAGCCGATTTATAAGAGGTCCGCTTCGGTTGATTGAGAGAGTGTTCGTTGCCAATACAGAACCCGAGAGTATGGATTTCAATTGGCGTGTCTTTGACCAGTGTTTCGACGATACTGGCGGGATTTTCGTCGCGCTCCGATTCACCGTCAGTCACGATGATCATCGTATATTCGCCATAACCGGACTGCTTGAGAGCCTGGCGTTCCAGAATGTCTTTGCCCTTGGAAATGGCACTTCTTAAAGGGGTGCCGCCTCCAACCTTCATAGCCTGCAGCGCTGCTACGAAAGCAGGATGATTGTCTTTGCCCAAGGGGACGCGTTCACTGATGCCTAAGTCGTCAAAGATCAAAAGACCCAAGTTGGCATTTTTGGGGATCTCTTTGATAAATCTTTGCAAAGCATCGATAGCCACCAAGCTCTTGGAACTGTTTTCGGTACACTTTCTTTCTCTCATGCTTCCCGAACCATCTAGAACAACATAGAAATTTTTATCGGTCCGCTGGCTATCAGGTACAAGCTCAAGCTCCGTCTGATTATTCGGCGGCCAAGAAAAGGCTGCAGCCAGCTTTGGTTCGGAAGGCTTGACAGGCTCTCGAGCTTCTTTCTTTGCTTCATCAGGCTTTGGCGACTGTGCTTGCTTGGTGCACGCCCATACCAAGAGGCATAAGGCGAGTGTCTGGATATATTTCATGGGATAAATCCTTTTCAACTTTTATAGAGGAGTAAACACACTTTCCTCGGCTTCGACTTGAATGATGCGGAATTCCACCCGCATGTTGGATAGCCATTCCTCTTTAGTCTTCGGGGCACAAGGTTCATCACCACAGATACCGCTGGCAGGCTTGGCTATGCCATGCCCTAGCATTGCGAGCTGGCTTGGGTCGAGCCGAATACCCTTTTTCTTAGCATAGGCAAGCACGGCATCGCGGACGGCATTAGCTCGGGTTAAGCTTAAATTCTTCGCTGATTGACGAATACGCTGCAGAACGAGTTCCCCATCACCGCCTTTTTTTGCTTTCAAATAGGCCAAGGGATCAGAATGTCCTTCGATGGTGATAATCGCTCCGCCATAGGTCGAGGCGAGATTGATCACTTTATCGAAATCGGTCTTATAGGCTTCGTCATTGAAGGAATTCTGATTTGGCTCAAAAAGAACTTGAAATGAGAATAGGCTGCCGGCATCCAAGGATCCACTTTGGTCCTTCCGCTGCACAATTTTGGCAACTTCTTTGCTGTCGAAGCGCGCTGTTTCTGCTTGGTTCAATTGTGTGATGCCTTTGGCTAAATTCTTGTAGTTCCATTCAGCTTTGGCCAGTTTCGATGAATTCTTGATCAGATCCAGGGATTTCAAGGTTTGTTGTATTTCCTGGTTCAGCGCCTCAAAGCGTCTTGGATACTGAGAGTCGGTGAAGAAACGTTGGTTGCCAGCGAAGCCAACATACTGGGCGTCACGATACAGTCCTTCCGTATCGGCAATGGCTTCAGGGCTATCGAGCAAGATCTGCGCGCTCGCCTTAAAAGTCTTCTGAAAAGCTTCACCTTTCGACTTCTTATTCTTCACAATCTCCGCCAGCTGCTCCTCGGCGACCATAAGGCCAGAAACGAGCTTGGACACAGTCGCTTCATTTTTCTTAAAGTAGTCTTCCCGCACAGCATAGACGTCAGCAATGATACGGTTCGCTGATTTGGTCGAGAGCAGAATTCGGGCCCCTTTGATGGAGTCCTCAGCGCCAGTGCCTTCGGTGCCATTGGATGTCAACGCCAGCGCGTCCGGAGTGATGACCATCACAGCATCGATATCTTTTTCGACCAAGGCTTTGCTTGGACTTTGCGCTGTGCCTGTTAGGTCACGAGTCCATTTGATGGTCACGTCTTTGAGGGAAAGCCCAGCATCGCTGAGTATTTTTCCAAGGTAGTCGACATGAGGTCCGTAGGCTTGGAGAGCAATGGTTTTGCCTTTCAAATCCTTAGGACTTTTGATTTGTGATTTAACGACCAAGGCATCGCCACCCTCGGACCATGTGTGCTGATAGATCACGCGCAAGCGGGTGTCGGGGCTCTTGTCTGTAAGTTCCGCTGCCATGTTGATCATGGCCAGGGTGCCGCGCAGAAAGGGCGATTCGCAGCTGAGATAGGCCTGCAGCTGCTCGATGAATTTATCTTCTCTCTTGAGGGCAATCGACAAGCCCTTGTCGGCAAAGATACTTCCTGGCTGCGTCTTTGCATCATTGCCATTGGCCAGAATGCTGGCAATATCCCCACCCCAGGTGATGATAGGCAGCTGCAGTGTGGTGATGGTCCCGCAAGGTTTCGCCGGAGCTGTCACTTTTTGGGCAAGCCCAGCAGCTGCGACATACTCAAAAGCACTCAGATAGGACGGACATAGCCAAGCCAGGAGGAAAACTATCTTTCTCAGCATGAAGACCTCGCATAATCGACAGTTCTAGGTGCCTCAAAGGCATAGAAAAAGGGTCTAACCCTAGAGAAGGATTGTAATTCAAATCAATGGGATAAGAAATCCTTTGTCGGCTTTTCGAGTACGATTTCTGCATGGCCCAATAACGGCAAAATGAATCTAAAACTGATCTCCACGTAGAAGATGAAAACTTTGCCCAGGGTGGTGCAGCAGAGCATTGAAATCAAGGATAGAGCTAATGAAGGATGTAGTAAAGATGCTCCGGTCTCATCAAGAGTTCATTCTCAATTGGTTTGAAGTCAAGGAGACCATTTCAGCTGCAGTGGTAAAGGGTCTAAATAGCAATTGCAAAGTGACTATCAGAAAAACATAGGATTTTGGCAGCTATGAAGCCCAAGGAGTCAAGCTCCTTCATACAATGGGCAAGTTGCCCGAACCAATGCCCACCCACAAACCCTCTTGAAGAGGCTCATTTTCTATGCCTGGGAGGAATTAACTGTGGTATTTTTATAGCATAATGGTTTCATGCTATTGATGAGCGATCGGCTGCCTTCTTGGAGATAGTGCCACATGAAATATTTTGCGAAGTCTAGTGTTCCAGCGAAAGAATTGCCTCGCTTGTTTGCCTTGATTTCATGGGTGGTCGCTCTGATTTATACGCTCACTTATGGCTATCTTGGCAATCATCGTGCAGTCTTTTTGATTGGAGGCGCGACTGCCTGCGGATTTGCGCTTTGGCTTGCATCATTTTGGGCGAAAGATGCCACGATCAGGACAGGGTTGACCGTTGTCTGGACATTGGTCATAAATGCCTTCCCCTTCTGCGTTGGCGGTTTTAAATCCATCGGATCGGCTTGGGTGGTCGCCATCCCCGTGGTCGTTCTTCTTCTGAAAGACAAAGCCAGCGCGCTATGGGTCATGTTCATAAGTTGTCTGATTGTGATGCTCCTCGGCTATCTCGAACTCTATCACTCCGAAATCAATTTGAATGGGTTTCCATTCGCTCCAGAAACGACGACATTCAAACTACTCAATATAGCTTACTTGATCGGCTTGATTCCCATTGTTACATTCTTCGTATTGATTTTTGCTGAAAAGGAACGAAAAGCCAAAAGAATGGTCCTCGATCAAAAATTAATGATTGAAGAGCAAAAATCTCGATTGAGCGAAAAGAATCGTGAGATTCAATCCATCATGGACAATATAAAAATCGGTATTTTTTCGATTTCAGATCCACACACCTTAACGATAGACAGTGAGCATTCAGAACATCTGAAGAAAATCTTGAGCGATGAGCTCGTTGCAGGCAAATCCCTTGACCAGTTGCTCTTATCCAAATGTGAGATAAGTGCAGATCAGAGATCCATGATAAACACATGCCTATCGACGGGAATCGACAATTCCCATTTGAGCTTTGATCTGAATTCAGGTCTTTTGCCGCAAAAATTGACAATACAAAGCCAAAACGGCCCGAGATCTCTTGAGCTGGATTGGGTGGCAAGCCTGGACAGCAAGGGTGACTCCGTTAAAAAAGTGCTGGTTACCATCCGTGATGTAACTGAACTTGAGGAAATCAAAGAGAGAGTGTTAAAGAATGAGAGCTCGATCCATATCATTATGGAACTTATTGCTGTTGAGAGCAGAAAGTTTTTCATTTTTCAGCACTCGACTCAAAATTGTCTCACCGAAACTATCGAGATTCTCGACCCATCCGCTAGGATCGATCAAGACCATACGATTCACAAAGTTTTCATTCATTTTCATACGATTAAAGGAGCAGCAAGAACACTCGGCCTCAACAGAATGGCAACCTGTGTTCATGATGCCGAAGATCGCCTGACTCGGATCAACAGCGGCACCATGGGCTGGCGTGAGACTATTTTGGAAGATTGCCATAAAATCATGGAATTGCTTAACGCCTACCTCGAGGTTTCCATCAAACATTTGAACAGGACTGAAGGGCCTCAAGACCACGTTGCACTATCCAGAAATTATGTCATGCAGATCGCCGATCACGCGTTTGGCATCAATGCTTCTGAACCTATCCCGATCACATCGCTTATTTCCTCCGTCTATACCCCAGCCATCGAAGTTATCGAAGAGTCCCAACAAGCCATTGTTCGCTTGGCAAAGGACTTGGGTAAAGACGTTCCCCATGTCGTTCATTCAGGCTTCGACGGGATCTACTTTACATCCGAATCTTATGTCGTATTGAATAATACGCTGCTCCATATCATCAGAAATTCAATGGACCACGGCATTGAATCCCCTGATGAAAGAAGAATGAGGGGCAAGCCAATCAAAAGTTTGATTACATTCTCCGCTAGCATGTCCGCTGAGTTCCTTACGATAGGCATTGCTGACGATGGCGGTGGGCTTGCCATTGATAGGATTTACCATAGAGCTGTTGAAGTTGGGTTGATAGACGATAAGCCGCATTCCCCCCAAGAAATTGCTCAACTCATATTCAAACCGGGCCTTTCCACAGCCAAAGAAGTCACCGAAATTTCAGGCCGAGGGGCTGGCATGGGTGCCGTTCGGGAACTTATGCATAAGTTGGGTGGCAATCTTGACATTCAATTTACGGCCCCACCTCACTTGGGTTTCGTGCCCTTTAAGTTCGTTCTGAATATTCCCTCAAGTCACGTTCGCAGGCTTTCTTCAAACACTTTTTGTTTAAGGCAATCTGTGATTTCACCAGCTGCCTTGGCCGTATAGGATCGTCGGTTAAATGCTGGCGATATCCCTGGCCGTGGTATTGCTATGAATGCGATTGGCCAGTATGTGGCAGAAAAATGGAACAACTCCAGAGGATTCAGGCTTGTTATGGAATTGCCTCTTGACCTCTTCTTAAAATTTCGCGACTCCAAGCTAACTGCAGTCGCTTAAAGAAGGGCTCCAATCACGCTTTAAATTCGGCGTGTTTGGTATATAATTTGATACTGCGGATCAGATTTTCTACATTTTTGCCGTCGCAATCCTCATCTGCTGAGCTTGTCACGGTCGATATTCCCATTTGGGCAAAAGATTCAGCGGGAACCCATTCACATCTGGCCGTATCTGGGCTGAAGGAGCTTGGGCTTTTGCCTGATTGGTTCGACCGCTGGCAGCATTTCCACTGTAGAAAATAACTTCGCAAGCCAAGGCGGCTCCATTCGGCTCTATCTCAGTCTTTAGGACTTTTTTCGAACTCGCTCGATCAAAACTAAGGGGTAGACCAGCTTCGGACTCCATGAAGGAGTATGTTTTCCTACCATTAGCGTAGGTGCAAAGAGTTTGAAAACCACAGGTAGAATCGCCCGACAATCCCCATCGACTCTGCACCTGAGCAACATCGAGCGCGGATAGGTCAAACATTATATCAAATGGACAGTATTTGAAGGGAGCATTTTCGCTCAGAGTATCAATGACCATACAGCAAGAATTGCCAAGCACATTTTCCTGCCAAATATTTTTTTCTTTTTCACAGATGTCCTTGCTGGACGCAAAAACTGGCGACTCTGTGCTGCCAAAGTAGTATTCGCGAATGGTCTGTATATCGCCAACGCTCAGGCTAGGACTATGCTCGGGGAGACGAGTTTGCCTGCCTGTAGCACAGTAATTCATGATTGAGTCATCGTCATACTGTCCCACAGCGAGAGCTCCCTGTTCACCAGCGCCAAAGCTCATATCAGCACTGCAGGTGGAATCGGGACGATCTGCTTCATGCCTGAGGCCGATAGCATGTCCAAACTCATGCAAGGCTACAACTTCTAAGCAAACTCTCAGGGTCGATTCATCCTTGCCACAGCTCACACTCCGATATTGGCTGTTAGGGTAAAGGTTGAGAACCATCCCCCCGTTTACGCCATCAAGTTGCCGACCAAAGCTTTTGACTCTATTGCTATCACCATCAATCGACACTATGTGAATACCTGAGCTATTGGTCGCACAGGGAAGCCAACCTTTGAATTCGATATTGACCCGACTGTATTCGCGCTTAACAATACTTTCCACCCAATTCATGGCCAAAGACTCCGCCGCCGAAGAACTTTCCCAGCAGACATCGATCTCAACCTTGCCACTGACACTATTCACGGGCCATTTGAAGCTTATACCATCGGTGACGTATCCACTGATTGCGGAGTTCGGCTGTCTTATTGGTACACATGACCAAAGGCAGAGGATAACTAGTTTTAATAGGATTCTCACATGTTCTCCTGGGCCATAGTTGGGGTATCCCCCCCTCAGCTTTCAATTCCTATGCCAGGAATTATCTGTTTCGACCTGCCTGCATAGAGTTGGGACAAATATCTATATTATAAAGGAAATTTCAGAAACCTAAGCTTTTTGCGAACTAAATTTTTCATTTATGTCAGGACATCCAACAACCAGATCCACGACGACCCTTCAAAAGTCATTCATATTTGCGATCGCGAAGCCTATTTCATTCAGACTTTTCACCAAATCACCAACGGTGGTTCCTTGCACGGGGACAAAGCTTTGTTTCTTGGCTGTATTACCAGATCAAAAGGATGGGCTGGTGTTTGAAGATGGCGGTTCTAGAATCGTTACTGGAATATCAGCAAATGTTGTTTTGTATATTCCAAAACATTCCGATGGTAACTTCTGGCCATTTGGAGACGAAAACTATGGCGTCAGAGAAGTTGATATTTTTTTTAGAATGGCAAAAAATAATGAAATTATTCCGCTGGATCTTCTTCATTTTGTCTCTTTTACTGCAATCACTCTCAGATCCGGGAATAGCATCAGCACATGATGATACAACATCCAACATCAAGCCTTTGGTGATTGATGACTCGTTCTATTTTTTGCCAATAAGAAACTTACTGAGGTCATTCAATGATAAAACTATTCGACCTCTCTCATTCGAAGCAATTGAGAAATTGCCTTACGAAATTCAGCCTTCTGACGGAACTATTGATCACCTTCACAAAGGTTATTACTTTGGCTTTATGCTTATTGATAACAATTCAAATTACACAAAACATCTCTATCTTGAACACAGAAGCCCCAATGTAGTTGATATGACCGTTTATGTCAAAAATAGTAAAATCGATGGGCATGTATCGTCTTTTAAATGGTTAGCTGGATTTCCTTGGACACGAACACTACAAAGCACAAGCGCGCTTGTGGAATTCGAGCTTGGACCTGGCTTGAACTATGTTTACATTGCAGATAAATGTGTCGATAGCACGAGCCAATACGGACTTCACTCTACTCTATCCGCAGGCGTTCTAAGCTTTAAATCGCTCTTATATTCAGGTCTAATATTCGGTGTAATTCTTGGTTTAATAGCCCATTCTTTCTTTACCTACTGGCGTCTTAAGCGCGCCGATTATTTCTACTACATCATCTTTTTAGTATCTTTGGGCATTGTAAACGTTATTTTAACAGGAGTGCTAGCACGCACAATTGAATTATTTGTACCAAATACTAATTTGATGGAAATCATAATCGCAAGGCTTCATTATTTAGCCAGTGATTTTTCATATATTGGCTCTATTGCGATGCTGATGTTTGTGTCACTGTATATGGAAATCAATACAAACAATCCAAGACTTCATAAAATCGCCGTGTATCTATCTTGGTGCCTCGTAGGTATTGCCATTTCCGCGCATTTTGGCGATTCAGATTCTTATCGTCGTTTTTTCTACCAAGTTGCACGAGTAAGCGGTAGTTTTACCATGATTGGAACAGTTGTTGTTAGCACATATTATGCAGCAAAAAAGAATAGAGAAGCAAAGTACTTTCTCTATGCCATGGGCCTTTCTTCTGTCTTCTCTATCTATTGGGTTTCAGGGATGGAGCACGAGATATGGAGCGATGTATTTAGAACTTTCGGAAGCGCCTTGGGAATGGATATTCAAATGTCCATTCTTTCACTTGCATTGGCAGATAAGATTCAGAGACAACTAAAACAAGAAGCCGATGAAAAAAGAATATTGAACGAAAAAATATCAGGCATAAATGAAAATTTGGAAAAAATAGTAATCGAGAAAACTAAAGATATTAAATCCATTCTTGATTCTGTTGGCCAGGGAATCATGCCGGTGGAAA